>NZ_JACJPV010000023.1 GCF_014696225.1 Anabaena sp. FACHB-1237
GGCATAGCGAGTCATATCAGGATGTTCAGGGAATAAAGGATTTACAGGATGAAAGATCATAAGCTAATGTGCAGCACTCACTGTATAATTAAAAAACCTGAAGTTACAGTAGCACAAGCATCTTGCTTGTATTAATTATTCAAGTTAAAGGCACAACAGCTTATACTCAAAACGGCTTAATTATCTGATTCTACAGGTAGGAGTTTTTCATGATTTTGGAAAAGTCCAAACCCAAGCCGTGTTTAGTATAAGTAGGAAAATCTGGATATCTTCAAATCCCATAAATCCTAATTTATACCTTAAAATCTAAAGGTAGTACGCAGCCAACCAACGACACTACCAGGATTTGTACTATCTGAGTTAGGTGCAGTAATCCAAATAAATCCAGGGGTAATTTCAATACTGTTCGTGAGTTTGTATAGATACCATCCTTCAATATGTAGAGATGTATCTTTATCAGCTTGACCCTTACCTGCTCCTAAGTCTACATTTGTGCTCAGTTTGGTTAGTGTTGGTGCTTGACCTACAAAAATAGCACCTAAGCTACCTTTTTTACCCAGATCAGGAGATGTAAGTCCTACTCCCCAGTTCCATACTTGACCATCTCCATAGCCTAAATAACGATGGGCTGAGTAACCTACAAAACTATTAATTGTTAGCCTGGGATTGATTCTATATAATGCTCCAATCCCATAAAGATTTCCTAATGTTCCTTTATCAACAATACCGTTAGTTGCGTTGTCTGGGTTAGTAGAAATGGTGCTATTTGCTAAATTACTCCCAGCCGCAGGACCAAAGTTTGTACCACCTTGACCTAATGTACCTGCTGGGCTATAGGTGTTAGCATAACTTAATCCTACTCGAAAGTTCTTTTTAGGGCTAAAATATGTTATTTGTCCAAATGCTACATATCTACCTGTGAATAAGCCGTTTTTAGGTGAGGGATCATTACCATTAGGCGCACTATAGGATAAACCTAATTGCCACTGTTTACTCAGATCATGGAGTATGGCAATTCCTGGACCTGTGTCTCCATAGTTATAGACCATATTCCGGCGGGAAAATCGGGAAATACCATTAGAAGCAGACCCTTCAAATGGATTTGTTGGACCGCTTAATCCTATTTCATTTGCCCCATCAGATTGGGCAAAAATGTTGAATTGGGTTTTGTTACCAATGGGGAACCGATAACGGATACCACCCATAATAATCTGATTTGGCCCAAAACTGGGACTAGCATTATCGGCTGTTCTGCCATCAAATGTTCCGAAGATTCCCCCTGTGGGATTGTTGGTACTAAGTCCAGTTCCTGTTCCTTTGGGATTAGGTACTCCACCTAATGAGTTAATATTTCCGCCTGATAGTGTTAATCGTAGTTGATCTTTACCAGTAAAACTCGTATTTAATACTAAACGAGCTTGATTCTGTAAGGTTATTGTCTTAGGTGCGGGTTGTTTGGTGACAACATTATTTCCTGCCAGAACTCCTCCAAGCACAAACTGAACTGTTCCTTGGAGTTTAGTTGTTGTGGAGAATTGATTACCTTCTAATTCTGTTGTTCGTGCTTCTATTGCGTCTAATCTTCCGCGTAATACGGTAAGTTCGGTATTAAATTCTTCACTTAGTCGCTGTATGGTTTCCAAATCTGTTTTTACGGCTAAATTAGACGTGGATGAGGCAATAAGTTTGTTGACTTGATTTAAACAAGCATTTAACCCAGCAGCAAATTCATAGCGAGTTAAAGCCTGATTACCGCGATACTTAGTATCAGAACCAACTAAACAGTTATAACGTTCTATAAGGGATTTTAATGATTCATAAGCCCAGTCACTTGGTTGAACATCTGAAAGTTGGGATACAGATGTAAGTTCTGACTCATTAGATAAAGAGGAAGGTTCTGCTTGGGCAATTATTTGAGTAGTTTTATCGTTATCAGCAGTATTTTCTTTGATGGATAATAGGTCTTCTTTTGTGTTATTTATTTCATTAGCTAGAGTTTTTGTACTAGCTGCTAGGACCAACAGACCTAGAGATATTGGCAAAGTGACTAATATGTTCCAAGTAGTTTTTTTCATTTTGATTGATAACTCCCCACACACACATAATTAACTAAGTACGAAATCGGAAATAGATTCCGCATTTACCTGATGAAAAATATCGCAACTGTTGAAATTAAGGATTGGCACAAAAGGGCTATTCTCGGTCAGTTTGTATTCGTGATGACATGAAAGCCTATAGTAATTACAAGATTACCTGATGGAATATTTTTTAATATTTGATAAAAAACATACGGTAACTTGATTGATTTACTGTAGTTTATCCTGAATAGATAGTATTTCACAAAAAATTTAAAATTCAAGTATTAGTGGATACATTTTTTTAAATTTTAATTAATTTCTAATTAATTGCTACAAAGGGTTGCTTAACTAAATTATGTATGATACTCTGAATTTTGAGCTATTAAATACGGTAAGTCAGTAGATTTAGTGTATTTTTATATAAAAGCCGTAGTTTGATTTTTTTTAGGAAAAAAGAATTAAGGTAATCTAAGGAGAATCATTGAAAGAGTATGAAATACAATCAACTTGGTGAAAGTAACCTGAATGTTTCTGAGATTTGTTTAGGCACTATGACTTATGGCCATCAAAATACGATTGAAGAAGCTCATGAACAACTTAACTATGCTGTTACCCAAGGGATAAATTTTATAGATGCTGCGGAGATGTATCCTGTACCACCGCGTGGTGAAACTCAGGGTAAGACTGAGGCTTATATTGGCGAATGGTTGAAGAATCAACAAAGAGATAAGTTGATTGTGGCTACGAAAATTGCAGGTCCTGGCCGTCCTTTTTCGTGGCTGAGAGATGGAGATGTGAAAATTGACAATAAGAATATTAAACAAGCTGTTGATGATAGTTTGCAGAGATTACAAACTGATTATATAGATTTGTATCAAATTCATTGGCCAGATCGTTATGTTCCTACTTTTGGTCAAACAGTGTATAATCCAGAATTAGTTAGGGAAACAGTACCTATTGTGGAACAGTTACAGGCGTTTGCCGATGTGATTAAAGAGGGGAAAATTCGCTATTTAGGTGTCAGTAATGAAACTCCTTGGGGTGTAAGTGAGTTCATTCGCATTGCTAATGAGTTGGGATTACCTAAAGTGGTTTCGATTCAAAATGCTTATAATTTGCTTAATCGTAATTTTGATTCAGGTTTAGCGGAAGTTTATCACTATACAAATGTTGGTTTATTGGCTTACAGTCCTTTGGGATTCGGTTTTTTAACTGGTAAGTATATCGAAAATCAACAATTAGAAAATACCAGAATAACTCTGTTTCCTGGTTTTGGACAACGTTATTTAAAACCCAATGTTCAGGAAGCGGTTAAGGCTTATGTGGAAGTTGCTAAGAAGTATAATATTTCTCCTGCACAATTAGCGATCGCATTTGTTAAAAGTCGTTGGTTTGTGAAAAGTACAATTATTGGTGCAACCACTTTAGCCCAATTGCAGGAAAATATAGGTAGTGTGAATGTAGTTTTGGATAAAGAGATTTTAGCAGAATTGGATGCAGTGCATACTCGTTATCCTAATCCAGCACCTTAGATAATATCTGACAAGATAAGGCGAATATAATTCGCTACTACAAAAATAAAGTCCGCCTGCGCGGACTAATTTTCCTATGAAAACTTTTAGCTACGCTAAATCCATATCTGACAATTAAAAATTAATAGAAAACGGTGCATTATATTTCATTAACGCACCCTACGGATTCTAAAGGTAATTGTAACTGCATTTTGTCAGGTGATTGTATCGGACTTTCAGCTATTTGACAATATTCATTACTAATATCAATACCTATAAAATTTCGTTGCATTTGTTGGGCAACCTTGCAAGTTGTACCACTACCACACATAGGATCAAGAATAATATCGCCTACATTAGACCATGAATAAATATGATCTCTAGCTAATTGACAAGGAAAAGGTGCAGGATGTCCTTTTGCTTCTTGATCTTCTAAATTTTTCCCAACTACATATTCCCAAATATTGCCACGAATTTTTTCATGTTTTACAGGATTGGCCATTTTTTCTCTTTTTTGATCATGTTTGGAATAATTTTTATATGTTGTTCCTTTTAAATCTAATCCTCCATGAAGACATTCTGTCATTAATGGGTTATGTGTTACTACTTTTCCTTTGCTAAGAACAAACATATATTCAAATTCATTATTGTATCTACTTCTATAAATTTGAGGAATTGGGTTCTTTTTTCTGAAAATCATTGTATCATGAAGATTAAAGCCAATTTCTTTGAAAAATAATGCTTGTTTAAAAGATGTTCCGGTTTCAGTTCCATCAATTGTTGCATCTCCTACTACCCAAACTAAAACACCTCCATTTTTAATAACACGATATATTTCTTTAGCTATTTCTTCAAAAGCAAATATATATCCTTTATAATTACGTAAATTGTCGTAAGGTGGAGATGTTAATACCATATCTATAGATTGATTATCAAAGTTTTTCATAACTTTTAAACAATCACCAGGTAATATTTTGTTGATGTATTCAGTGGTTGACATTTATTAATTCCTAATTTCAAAAATTGTATTGTTTGTAAATGAATTTATAGCTGCTATTTTATTTTCAATTTTATGAACTATCAGTAGTTATTGTAAAGCTTATTCATGAGTCATTTTCATAATTTTTGCTGCTTTCATAGACTCTAAAGCTGCTTGTTTTTCTTGTTTCCATAGTTTTTCCATTTTCTGATCAAATTCCAATATTGTAGTAGTTATTGCTATCCAATAACTAAACGCATCTTTTGATGGATTTAAAACCAAGATTTTTTTAAATATTTGGTGAAGCAATTCTTCTATCTTTTTGTTATCCTCAAACATAGAAAAAGAAATTAGCATAGCCAGATGTGAATATGTAAATATACAAACATTTTTTGTAGTAGCCGGTTGATAAATTTGGCTAGTTCTAAGCTAATGTGCAGCACTCACTGTATAATTAAAAAACCTGAAGTTACAGTAGCACAAGCATCTTGCTTGTATTAATTATTCAAGTTAAAGGCACAACAGCTTAACTGGTAATTGGTAAATTGGACATACAATCATTGTATAGTCTTTATTTTTTCTCCAACAGTCTTAAGTATTAGGGTGAAAAACTAATGTTATGGTTTTATATAAGCTAATTATAACTGAAAAACCATAATTATGATTGACAAACAATGAATAACTAAACCACTAAATGAATATCAATAAAGAATCTTGGATTATATTTCATTAATGCAACTTACAAAATGAGATATATCAGTTGAGATCCCTTTCAAAATCAAGGATCTTTTTGTTTATAACCTACCTTCAACACACTAAACTGTCACACAACGAAAACTGGTCGTTTAGAGATTTCGTTTTGGTACACAATACAACATTAATGGGGATAAAAATATTCAAAAACCGATTGTAACACCGAGGAATGCAGAATAAAATACGTATTTTTAATAAAAGTGATATATTATACAATTTTTGCAAATATAAATCATATCTACACGAGAAAAATCGTTTTTGGTAGGTTATTTCATCAAATATACTCACGTAAACTTAGTTTAAACAGTAGTAAATTATACACCATAATTATTTTTTTATAGATAGCTTGATTTTTTACTAATTGATATGTTACTCTATGTTTATCTTTAATCTACTATTTCTCGATAGACTTACAGTATTTAACATATAGAGAGGTTAGAAATAATCTCCAAAATCTGAATTTTTAGTAATTGGAAATCTTTTTTATGCCAAAAGACTGGTTAGAATGGCACGATCTTTATAATAGCGAACCTAAATTACAACAAAGGTTAGAAATCGTGCGGCAATATATTGCCTATAGTTTGGATAACGCTCCCACAGGAAACATTAGAATAGTGAGTCTTTGTGCTGGGGATGGACGAGATTTATTAGGGACATTACCAAATCATCCCCGTGCTAAAGATGTATATGCAAGATTAGTAGAACTCAATCCTCAATTAGTCGAACGTGGACGTGCGAATATAGAATCATTGGGTTTAACAAAGCAAATTGAGTTTATTAATGGTGATGCTACATCTGCTGCTAATTATCTAGGAGCAGCACCAGCAGATATTGTGATTGTCTGTGGTATTTTTGGTAATTTAGCTGATGAGAATGAACTGAATCGTTTATTAGAAAATTTAAGTTTTCTTACGAAAAAAGGTGCTTTTGTTCTTTGGACTCGCGGACATACTCACGGTATTGCTTATTCAGAAATAGTGCGTAAATACTTCCGTGAATTTGGATTTGAGGAGATTGATTTTCAACTCACGGCCACAGGAGATATGGGAGTAGGTATTCATCGTTATTTAGGTGAAAGTATAGCTACACCTAAACAAGAACAATTATTTGTATTTTCTGGCGTTCCTAATAAGGCAAGGTAAAAATGTCCATTTTTAGCACTACTATATCTAGTTGGGAAGAGATATTAGAAACTGCTCAACAAAATACTTCTGCACGAAGATTAAAAAGACCAGGACAGGCTCCTTCTACTGCTCCTATTCCTAGTAGTTATCATAAACTTGCACCAAATACAAAACCACCTGTGTTGTTATATCGAGATAGTAACTCTTGGTGTCCTTTTTGTGAAAGGGTTTGGTTTGCTTTAGAAGAAAAAGAAATTCCCTTTGAAACTGAATTTATTGATCTGAGTAATAAGCCTAAATGGTATACGGATTTGGTGCCAACAACTCTTGTACCAGGAGCTTATGTTAACGGTAAATTGGTTTATGAATCTAAAGACATTCTTCTAGAATTAGAGGAACAATTTGGAGAAACATTACTTCCAGAAAATTTAGAAGAAAATGCGATCGCCAGACAATGGATTGAAGATGTAGATCAAGCTAATGGTTTTCGGGATATTGCCTACAAATTCTTGAGACAACCTCCAGAAGACGCTAACGAATTAGAGAAATTAGAAACAGAGTTTGAAACTAAATTAAATCAAATAGAGCAAACCTTGGGTAAATACCCAGGACCATTCTTCTTACCAACATTTAGTTTAGTAGATATCATGTATAGTCCTCATTTAGATAGATTAGCTGCTAACTTACCAGTATATAGAGGCTATCACATCAAAGAAAATCCCAAATTTCCCCATATCAATACTTGGTTTGCAGCACTTAAAAAACGTCCTGCTTACAACAAAGTTAAATCAGACAATATTACCAATAACCTACTTTTACGTCGAAGATTTAGCGTAGAACCTATTGGTAATTCCTTACCTTTAGATATGGCTGACACTGAACATATTGAGTATCGAGCAGAAGCAGCAGAAAGATTAAGTGATAATCGAGAAATTGCTATTAGCGATGTTTTAAAAAACTCAGGTGTTCTATCTTTAGCCGTAGATAATGAGGTTTCTACGGTTAAAGAATCTGTTGATTTTCATTTGAGATTATTAGCTGATTATCTTGTTAAAGGTAATAGTCAATTATTACCAGGAGGAAGAACCGGAGGTAAGGAAAGTATAGATCCTATTATCGCTGCTATAGGGGCTATTACACTAGCTTATTTGAGAAATAGGATTTGCGCTCCACGAGATATGAGTGCGGGCGCTGCAACGGCATTGCGAGGGGCAATAGATAAGGTTTTACCTTCTATTTATTGATGTAATACATAAGGTTTTACCTTCTATTTATTGATGTAATACATAAGGTTTTACCTTCTATTTATTGATGTAATACGTAAGGTTTACCTTCTATTTATTGATGTAATACAAGGATATATCAAAATGAGTTATTTGAAAAAAGTTAGTGATGATTTGAGTATTTCTGGACAAGTTTCTTCTGAAGAATTAAAACAGTTGGCTATGGCAGGTTTTCAATCAGTTTTAAATTTACGTTCTCCTGATGAATATGGTTTTGTACTTGATGAAAAACAACAAGCGCAAATCGCAGGATTAGAGTATGTAAATATTCCTTTAAACTCCCATGTACCAAATCAAGAATTAACAACGGAAGCAATTCAAGCTATTGAAAATTTACCTAAACCAATTTTAATCCACTGCGCTGGTAGCGCAAGGGCAGGAGGTGTAGCTTTAATTTCTGAAGCAATTAAAACAGGTTTAACTTATGAAGAAATTACCCAAAAAGCTAAGGAGTTAGGTATTAATTTAGAACAGCCACATCTCAAGGATTTTCTATTAGAAAAGTTTGCAGTTAAGTAATTTTAGGTTGTTCAAGTTATTCAGTTTGTAAGTTTATTATGAGGTGTATTTTCTATGGGTTTAGAGTTAAACCTAACGGGTAAAACAGCAATTGTTACTGGTGGTTGTGCTGGAATTGGTTTAGCTGTTGCTAAGGCTTTGTACGGGGAAGGTGTGAATGTCGTTATCGCTGCTCGCAATGAAGAAAAACTGAAGAAGTTGCATTTTTGGTTTTATTTTTGGTTTCTGATTTAGCTGGTTCTATCACTGGTGCGGAAGTTCAAGTTGATGGTGGAACTATGCCAGGTATTTAAAGTGATCGCTATGGTTTTTCTGTTAATTAATGTTATAAAAAAGAGGAATTTCTATGACTCAAAAACAATTGTTGTCACAAGATAGGAATGTAGATCAAGTTTTATTGGCTGATGTGTTAGTGATTGGTGGTGGTCCTGCTGGAACTTGGTCTGCGTGGGGTGCTGCTAATGTTGGAGCGAAGGTAGTTTTGGTGGATAAAGGCTATTGTGGTACAAGTGGTTGTGCTGCTGCATCAGGTAATGGTGTGTGGTATGTTCCACCAGAAACCGACGGTAGGGAAGCGGCAATGGCTTCTAGGGAGGCTTTGGGAGGATTTTTGTCTAGGCGTGATTGGATGCAACGGGTTCTGGATCAAACTTATGTGAATATTAACCAATTAGCTGATTGGGGTTATCCGTTCCCTACGGATGGGGAAGGTAAGCCTTATCGGCGCAGTCTCCAGGGTCCAGAATATATGCGCTTGATGCGGCAACAAGTAAATCGAGCAGGGGTAAAAGTTTTAGATCATAGTCCTGCTTTACAGTTGTTGGTAGATGCGGAAGGTACGGTGGCTGGGGCAGTAGGGGTTAACCGTCAGAGCGGTAAGAAATGGATTGTGCGATCGCATTCGGTAATTATTGCCACTGGTGGTTGTGCTTTTTTGAGTAAAGCATTGGGTTGCAATGTGCTAACAGGGGATGGATATTTGATGGCGGCGGAAGCTGGTGCGGATATGTCAGGAATGGAGTTTTCTAATGCTTACGGTATTGCTCCTGCTTTTTCTTCGGTCACTAAAACTTTATTCTATAACTGGGCAACTTTTACTTACGCTGATGGTACTCCTATCCCCTATGCTGGTTCCCAAAAAGGGCGTTCGGTTATAGCCAAAACATTACTAACACAGCCGGTTTACGCCATTATTGACAAGGCAACGGAAGAAATGCAGGTGGCAATGCGGTTATCTCAACCCAATTTCTTTTTACCTTTTGATCGTGCTGGTATTAATCCTTTTACTCAACGCTTCCCTATTACTTTACGTTTGGAAGGAACTGTACGCGGTACTGGTGGTATTAGAATCACTGATTATACCTGTGCTACTTCTGTGGGTGGGCTTTATGCTGCGGGTGATGCGGCTACTAGAGAGTTAATTTGTGGAGGTTTTACTGGTGGTGGTAGTCATAATGCGGCTTGGGCAATATCTTCAGGGTATTGGGCAGGACGGTCGGCGGCTACATATTCCTATAGTTTGGGTGCGCAAGCTAACCAAAGGACTGTTTATGCTGTGGGTACGGTGGGGTTTGTCTCTGGTGGTGATAAGCAGTTTCACTGCGAGGATGTTATCAAGGCTACTCAAGCAGAGGTGTTTCCATATAATCACAATTATTTCCGTAATCAACGAACTTTGACGGAATCGTTGCACAGGTTACATTCTCTCTGGGATGAGATTCGCAACAGTGATGTAGTAAACAATAGCAATATTGTCCGCTCTAGGGAGTCTGCTGCAATGGTAGCAACAGCTAGATGGATCTACAGTAGTGCTTTAGAACGCAAGGAAACACGAGGTATGCACAAACATTTGGATTATCCGGAACAGGATCCTAATCAATTACATTATTTAATTAGTGGTGGTTTAGATCAAGTATGGGTAAAAGCTACACCTATACAGGAAAGAAGGGTGGAAGAATTTGTGATTATGTAGTGAGGAAAAAACTTTTTATTAAGTTCTTGTGGGGTAGGTATTATCCAGATGATCTGGAAGTTTATCCTTCTAGGGTTTACGTAAAATAGAATGAAGGTAGAGGTAATTAATGAGTTACTTTTACAAGATAATCAGGGTTGTAATTACTTTTTATGTAAGTCCTATTCACAATAGAAGAGGTGGGGGAGGTTCAATGTTTAATCAAGGTATTACTGGTAAATAAAATGATTGAGTTAATTAGCGAATCCCGGTGCATTCAATGTAATCTCTGTGTTAAGGTTTGCCCAACAAATGTTTTTGAGAAGGTACTAAATGCAGTTCCAAAAATTGCTAGGCAAGGTGATTGTCAAACTTGTTTTATGTGTGAGTTATATTGTCCTGTGGATGCTTTGTATGTTTCACCTGATGTAGAACCATTAACAGGAATTGATGAACAATCGTTGGTGGAAAGGGAACTTTTAGGAAGTTATCGTAAAAATATTGGTTGGGGAAAGTCTGTGATGGGTAGGGCTAAACAAGATGCAACATATCAATTGTTACAAAAGATGAAATAAACTATCAAAAATAATCGGAGTTATTATGAAACTCATTTTGCCAGTAGAAATTGCTCATGAAATTGAGCCGCATTTACCTGAAACCACTGCTGTATTGTCTGTAGATAGTGAGGGTAATATAGATGGTGATGCTACAGATGCGGAAGTTTATTTTAGTTGGTTTTATCTCAAACCTACTACTTTACATCGAGTATTAGATGCTGCACCTTTATTACGTTGGCATCATGCTCCAAATGCGGGTGTAAATCATATTTTGACTCCAAAATATTTAGAACGGGATTTGATATTGACTAATGGTGCTGGAGTGCATGGTATTCCTATTGCTGAATTTGTGATTACTTATCTACTGGCTTATTCTAAACAATTACCAAGTTTATATCAGCAATACAATGAGCGTAATTGGCAAAGAGGTTTACCAATTCAAGAATTATTTGAGAAAACTTTATTGATTATTGGTGCTGGTGGTATTGGTCAAGAAATCGCTGTTCGTGCTAAGGCGTTTGGAATGCGTATTTTTGGTAGTTCTCGTCATCCAAAACTATTACCAAACTTTGATAAAGTAGTCGGGGCTAACAAATGGAAAGAACTACTTCCAGAAGTAGAATTTGTGGTGATTGCCACACCTTTAACGCCAGAAACCAAGGGCATGATTGATCTAGAAACCCTGCGTTTATTTCGCCCTGATTCTTATTTAATTAATATTGCGCGGGGAGCGATTGTTGATGAATCTGCACTTAGCCAGGCTGTAGAACAAGGTTGGATTGCTGGGGCGGCTTTAGATACAGTATTTACAGAACCTCTACCACCGGAAAGTCCTTTGTGGACGTTACCAAATGTCTTTATTACCCCCCATTGTTCTGGAAATTCGCCTAGAGTTAAAGGGAGAACCATTGCCCTATTTTTAGAAAACTTCACGCGCTATCGTCAAGGACAACAATTACGCAATGTGGTTGATAAAACTGCTGGTTATTAAATAATAATAAATAATAAAACAATTATAGGTCAAAGTAAGTTGACTTGTGAATTTTCAATATAGATGACGCAAATTATGGAGTACAGCTTATTTAGTCGGTTGGGTGAAATAGCTATACTATTTTTAAAATTGGGTGTTATTGGTTTTGGTGGACCTGTTGCCCATATTGCCATGATTGAAGATGAAGTAGTCAAGCGTCGTCGGTGGTTGACACAAGACCATTTTCTCGATTTATTAGGTGCAACGAATTTGATACCTGGTCCTAATTCTACAGAAATGGCTATTCATGTTGGTTATATTTATGCAGGATGGTTAGGGTTGATTGTATCGGGTGTTTGTTTTATATTACCTGCTGTTTTAATAACGGGGGTGTTTGGGTGGGTTTATGTTAATTATGGTGGTTTACCTCAGTTTGCTCCGTTACTGTATGGGGTTAAGCCTGCTGTTTTGGCGGTTATGGTCAATGCTGTTTGGGGTTTGGCAAAAAAAGCAATTAAAAATTGTCAATTGTTGATGATTGCTACGGGTGTAGGGTTATTGGTATTAATTTGGCAAGTGAATGAAGTGGTTGCTTTGTTGTTTGGAGGACTGTTAGGTATGATTTGGTTACGTTCTGGAGGTCAATTCGGACCTCCAGGAAATAAGTTTAATCTATTGATTGCTTTTTTGACTACAAGCGTAACGTTACAAACAACATCCACTTTCAGTGCTGTGGCTAGTGCTTCTATTCCTTTATGGCAATTGGGATGGTTCTTTTTAAGGGTCGGTTGTGTTTTGTTTGGTGGTGGTTATGTGTTAATTGCTTTTTTACAACAAGGGTTGGTTCAAGAGTATGGTTGGTTGACTCAACAGCAATTGTTGGATGCGATCGCTGTTGGGCAATTTACTCCTGGACCTGTGCTATCTACTGCTACTTTTATTGGCTATGTGTTGGCTGATGTTCCTGGTGCGATGGTGGCTACTGTTGGTATTTTTTTACCGTCTTTTGTGTTTGTTGTTGCTTTAAATCCAGTTATTCCCCGCTTACGTGGTTCTGCTCGGATGAAATCTTTTTTAGATGCTGTGAATGCCAGCACTGTGGCTCTGATGGCGGTGGCGGTTTTGCAACTGGGTATGGCTACTTTAAATGTGGTAAAACCACCTTATGTAGATGTTTTAGGGATAGCGATCGCACTCATTTCCACAATTTTGATTACCCGCTATCACATTAATTCTGCTTGGCTAGTTTTAGCTAGTAGTTTAATTGGTTACATTGCCATAGCATTAGGTTATATCAAATAAAAATTGTTGAATATCTTAGCAGAGAAAATTCACAGAGAGGATTTGTCAGCAAACCCTAATTAGAGAAATATTTTTTTTACAGCAGATTGGAGATTTATGAAGTACATTAGCCTATTGAACTTCAAGTATTAAAACTATCTTCTAAAATTGACGTACCTCATTTACTCCAAAAGTGCTGTCATTATTTACTGTTAATCATCATCATCATCAGCAGGAGCATTTAGCTGTGAAGCAATTGGTTGACTACTTTGACCAATTAAAAATCTAAAAAAACGATTAAGTCGCTTCATACCACTCAAAGTAATTAAAGTCAAAAATCCTCCCAACAATCCCATTTGCCACAAACCACAACCAATAGCTGCTCCTAATCCTGCCGCTGTCCAAACACAGGCCGCTGTAGTCAAACCCCGTACTTTTGGCACTTCAGAATTTCTGGGAGATTCTTGCAAAATTAATCCTGCACCAAGAAAGCCTATACCAGTAGTTACACCTTGAATAGTACGACTCAGAGCATTAGTCGCAGCGAAGGAACTATCACCTTCAGCTTGCAAAGGAATCATCACAAATAATGCTGCTCCCATAGTCACCAGCATAAATGTCCTCATCCCTGCTGCTCTACCACCTTTCTGGCGATTCAATCCAATTATGCAACCGACTAAAAGTGCCAGTATTAATCTAAAACCTATATGTATCCAATCATCGGCAGCCAAAAACATTACACTCATGGATTGATTCCTCTGAAAGATGGAACGGAGTTTTGCACCTATTACCCACAGGAGAAAAGATTACCTATTGATGATTGCAGCAAATCCAACTCCAGTAATTTGATAGGTTTAAAGTAGTTTGTTTTTACTTTAACATAAAATTAACAATAAGTAAAATAACTGAGATATGATCAACACTATTTAGGGCAAGAATTGCTCGCCTTTGATAATCAATCTACTTCAGTCGTTTAGGTGTAATAGCTTCAGCTAATTGAGCAGGTAAAGTTGCATCCTTAAACATTTATCTTGGGGGGAATAACTTTTTTTCTTTTCAAAATAGAAATCTGCCCCTCGCTACTTCTGATATACATGCTTATAAATAATCATTAAGAAAGTAATCCCATTTCCTCATATATAGGTTTTACCACTTTTCTAATATTTGAGATTTTTCTAGCAAAAAAATAAACTCCAAACACACAACAAGTACCACCAAAAAATAAAGCATTAGCAACACCAATATAATGCGCTAACCCCCCGAAAAATAAATTACCTAAAGGCAAGATTCCCACAAACGTAGTCATAAATATACTAGTTACCCGTCCCCTTTTATCTTCTTCCACCAAAATTAATTGCATAAAATTATTAATTGCAGCTAGAGTTAAAGTATTAGTTAACCCCACAATAAAAATTAACACCAAACAAAATTCTAGCCGTGTTGAGCGAGAAAATAATATTAACGATACTCCCAGCACTAGGGTAGAAATTGCCATAACCGTTTCTAATCCTATTACCTTCTTGCGTCGCACCAGATAAATACCAGAAAAAATAGAACCAAAGGCCGTAGAAGTCATCAGAAAACCCATCGTTTCCGCATTGCCCTTTAGCACTTCCTTAGCAAACATCGGCATCATATTTACATAAGTCATTGCCATAAAACAAACTATAACTTGCAATATTAAAATAGACCTAATAGGCACGAAATTATAGACAAAAATAAATCCTTCTTTCAAATTATGCCAAATTTTTGTAGATTCGGATTTAGATGGATTATTGATATTTGGTTTTATCCGGATCGTGAAGATAACTAACATAAAAGGCAAATAGCTAATAGCATCTACTAAAAAACATAAACCTACTCCATTTCTAGCAATTATCAAACCCCCAATCATCGGACTAACAAATTTAGCTGTATTAATTAAAAATGAATGCACAGCCATTGCACTATAAGTCTCGCTTCTGTTTTCTAGCAATCTGGGGATAGTTACTTGACGTGCTGGTAAATCAAAAGATTTGACTATGCCCTGAAGAATACCAATGATTATAATATCTGTAAAGTTTATCTGATTACTAACAGTTAAAAAAGTTAGCAGTGAAGATAGGAAAATAGATATTATCTGGGTAGTTAATAGAACATATTTTAAATTCCATCTATCTAATAATACCCCTACCAATGGTGTAATCACCAAACCCATAACTTGATTGCTAAAGCCAGCTATGCCAACTAACATGACTGAATTTGTTAATTGATAAACTAGCCAAACTAAGGCAATTTGTGTCATCCAAGATCCGAAAAAAGATACGCTTTCCCCAATCAAAAAACCAAATAAATTTGGTGGTATAATTGCAGGTGAAATTTTCAAAAGAGCAAATATTTTGTTGCTTTTCTTCAATGAAGTTCTATTCTTTTGTAACATTAATATTACCTATTTTTCGGTCTAATTGTGATTATCATCGGTCTTGCAGCGTTGGACGAATCAAGATTTCATTTACATTTACGTGCTGTGGTTGGGTAACAGCATAGACTATTGCTGATGCTATATCTTCACTTTGTAATGGTGTAATTGCTTTGCGTCTGGCTTCAATTTCTTGCTTGGCTAATATATCAGTAATATGGTGATCAATTTCTGTTTCTACTAAACCAGGCTCAATAATAGTAACACGAATATTATCTTGATATACTTCTTGTCTTAACGCTTCCGAAAAGGCATTTACACCCCATTTAGTTACATTATAAGCAGACATTCCTGCACGAGCGATGCGTCCAGCTACGGAAGAAATATTAACAATATGTCCTGATTTTTGCGCCTTAAATATGGGTAACACTGTGTAAGTTGTGTACATCAATGCGAGAACATTAATATCAATCATTTTGCGCCAATTGGAAGGATCTGCATTTTCGATTCTGCCTGGAAATGACACTCCTGCGTTGTTGACTAAAATATCTATCTGTCCATATTCTGCTTTTGCTTTTTGTACAATATTTTTAACTTGAGTTTCATCTGTAATATCTGCAACAACTAGTAATGCTTTTCCGCCATTATCAGTAATATGTTTTGCTAATTCTTCTAGACGTTCTACCCTTCTAGCAGCAATGACTACTTTCGCGCCCTCTGCTGCTAAAGCGATCGCTGTAGCCTTCCCAATTCCTGAAGATGCTCCTGTAATAATAGCTACTTTACTTTCTAATTTATTTACCATAACCCATAGATCAACTAATTTTCTATTATATAGTACGGTATTTTGATAAAAATACTGTAGATTTAAAATAAACATATCACAGGGGCTAGAAAAAGCAATAGAAATTCAGCAAACTTCAAGATGAGTAAGTTATATAAAATAGTAGCTTCGCGTGTTAGCTAAGTGTATTAGACGCAAACAAATATTAGTAAAACAAAGCACTTACGGTGTGTTAAATGCAAAATTTCAAATTTTGAATTTCTCAACTTCATACCTGAGTTCACCAATACCAGATTGTGAATAGAAAAGTAAAATTGTAGATTGGGTTTTGTTTCTCAATGTTACTAATGATTTGGCATGATTGGCCAACTCGTGAGAATGTGATTAACGGTACAATGTTATAGGTTTTTTATCTTTTGAGTCTAGTATGCAAAAACAGCAGTCGCTAGTAGCGTTAATTTTAGGGTTAATAGTAGCCGCAATTTGGGTGATTTTCACAATTCCTGTACCATTGGGGTTGGATCTCAGGGGCGGTTCACAGTTGACTATCCAGGTAAAAACCTCCGCAGAAATTACCCAAATTACAGAACGGGAACTAGAAGCAGTAAAGAAAGTAGTAGAAAGGCGAATTAATAGTTTAGGCGTATCCGAACCTGTGATTCAAACCGTCAAGCCTAATAAAATTTTAGTCCAGTTACCTGGGGTAAATGACCCACAACAAGCAGAACGGATATTAGGTGGTACTGCACAGTTGGAATTTCGTCTGCAAAAGCCCAACACTGAAACTCAGTTGTCAATTTTTTTAGCATCACGGTCAGAAAAAAAGATCAAACAACAGGAGTTGAGAAAATCTAACGATCCTGGAGAAATTCAGAAAAACCAGGAAGAACTTAAGAAAATTCAACAGGCGATCGCTGAATTATTCGAGAGTACGGACCCACCTCTCACAGGTAAATACCTCAAAGATGCTCAAGGCGAACCCACACAAAGTAATAATTGGAACGTAGCATTACGTTTCAACACTCAAGGCGGTAAACTATTCGCAGAAATAACCAAAAAATTAGCTGGAACAGGACGCAGTATTGGTATTTTCCTAGATAGTGAATTGATCAGTTCTCCTTCAGTCGGTCCAGAATTTGCTGCCACTGGCATTACAGGAGGTAACGCAGTTATTACTGGTAAATTTACATTAGAAGAAGCCAACAACTTAGGAGTGCAACTACGGGGTGGAGCATTACCAGTACCAGTAGAAATTGCAGAAAGACGAACCGTAGGCGCGAGCTTAGGCAAAGACAGTATTCAAAGTAGCATCTATGCTGGCATTGGAGGTCTAACCTTAGTCTTTATTTTCATGATTGTGTACTATCGCTTGCCAGGCATGATCGCAAACATAGCATTAATCATCTATTCTTTATTAACCTGGGCAGCCTTCGCTTTATTAGGTATTACCCTTACCTTACCAGGAATAGCAGGATTTATTCTCAGTATTGGCATGGCTGTAGACGCTAATGTATTAATTTTTGAACGTACAAGGGAAGAACTACGAGCAGGAAAATCCTTATATCGTTCTGTAGAATCTGGTTTTTACCGAGCATTTTCTAGTATTTTAGATAGCAACGTAACTACTTGGATAGCCTGCGCTGCTTTATTTTGGTTGGGATCTGGCTTAGTTAAAGGTTTTGCTTTAACCTTAGCATTAGGTGTAGCCGTGAGTATGTTTAGTGCTATCACCTGTAGTCGCACATTAATGTTCTTGGTGATTTCTATTCATTCTTTGCGCAAACCTCAACTTTACTGTCCTAATCTTCCAGCAATTTCCACCACAAATAAAGGAGGGGTAATATCATGACATTACAAATTCATAAATGGCGATCGCTGTGGTGGAGTATTTCAGCTATCGTAATTCTCAGCGGTATCATTTCCATGATCATTTCCTGGACAAATCCTAACATCAAAGCACCCCTACGTCCAGGAATAGATTTTATCGGTGGTACACGCTTACAATTAGTTAGAGACTGTAGTAAACCCAGCAATTGTGATCAACCAATAGATATTAACCTAGTCCGAGACATAGCCAAGTCTCAAGGATTAGGAGATAGTAGCATTCAATTAATATCTGAAGATAGCAAAGATAACGGCATTACCATTCGTAGTAAACATTTAGATACAGATCAACGGATTAAACTACAAAACGCGTTAAGCGAAAAAATTGGTAACTTTGATCCACAAAAAAATCAAATAGATGATGTTGGTCCAACCTTAGGAAAAGAACTTTTTAAATCAGGACTTTTAGCCCTATTACTTTCTTTTGTTGGTATTACTATCTACATGGCAGTGCGTTTTCAATGGGATTATGCTACCTTTGCAATTGTCGCTCTTTTCCACGATATCTTAGTAACATCTGGGATATTTTCCATCTTGGGTCTAGTCGCAGGTATAGAAGTAGATAGTCTTTTTATCGTGGCTTTATTAACTATTACAGGGTTCTCTGTTAATGATACTGTGGTTATTTATGATCGCATTCGAGAAACCATCACAATTAACCCAGATCGCCCAATTGCAGAAATTGTAGATGATGCGGTAAACCAAACCTTAACCAGATCAATTAACACCACATTGACCACATTACTCACATTAGTAGCCATTTTCTTGTTTGGTGGTGAAACCCTTAGATATTTCTCCCTAGCTTTAATTGTTGGTTTTATTATGGGAGCTTATTCTAGTATTTTCATCGCTAGTACATTGCTAATTTGGTGGAGAGAACGTCATGAATTAGCAAATAAAAAATTACAAGTAACAGGCGGCAGTTAATATGTGATGATTGATGATTGGTGATTGGTAACTGTTAAAATTTGAACCTCAGAATATTATCAATTATCAATTATCAATTATCAATTATCAATTACCAATTATCAATTTTATAATATGGATAAGTCAGAAAATCTTGATAATTTAGATCCCGTTTTTACCCAACAAGTGCAAAGATTACATGAATTAACTGTTTATGGTAGATGGTTTTTTGCCATATTTTTATGGTTGACTATCGCACCTTTTTGTATTTGGGATCTACGTACAGAAATTTGTTTATTACAAGATTATTTTACCTGGGTTGCTGTGCGTTATGCTCTGATTTTTCATCCTTTTGCTACTGTAGGTTTAGCTTTTTGTATTGGGATGACGGTTTCTGTGTTAGTATGGCAAAGTCGTAATATTCTTTGGGGATTACCATTAGCAGAAAAACAACATTTACACAAGCAAGTTTATAAAATTAAACAGCAGGGAAAATCTCATCCTCTGTGGAAATGGGTTTGTCAAAATAATCCAGAATAGGAATAATATACTATTACTAATTATCTACTAAAATTATGTTAAAACAAGAAGCACAATGGCTCGGAAAAATGATTTATTCTCTTGATAAAGATACAGTTTTTCCATTATTAAATCTTGGAAGTTCCAGTAAAAAATTCCGAGAAAAACAACAACCTTGGATATATCAATTCTTGTTTAAACCTGCTCAGGAAAAGGGTAATTTAGTTATTCATGCTGATTTAAAACAGGATGTTGGTGTTGATTTAATAGGAAATTTAAACGATACTAAGTTTTTAAAGACTATTTCTGAATTAAATATTCAATCTGTGATTTGTTCTAATTTACTAGAACATATTGTTAATAAAGAGGAAATTTGTCAAAACATTAGTTCTATTATTCCTGTTAATGGTTATTTATTTGTTACTGTTCCCTATCAATTTCCTTTACATTTAGATCCCATTGATACTTTATTCCGTCCCAATATTAATCAATTATGTGAACTTTTTCCTGAGTTAGAAATGATTGAAGGAGAAATTATTAGTGGAGGAAAATTATATCAATGTACATCAATTCCTGGTTTTTTATATGTGATCATTATGATTATGAGATTGCTTTTACCATTTTATCAACCTTTAAGATGGCTAAATTCTTTCCGCTATAGTTTATGGTTATTTAGAGATATTTCTGTGACTTGTATTGTTTTTAAGAAAACCCAGAATATCCACGACTTCTACCAGAAGTCGGGGATATGAGTATATTCACAAGAACCTAACTAAAACTTAAAAGTTGCATATCTATATACAGGGTTACTATTTTTAGGGAAAATATGCCATAACAAATAAGATAATGTGAGTATGGGTTGACTGGACATGAAATATTCTCAACTTCATTTTAGCGATGGAAAAATTGATCTTTACCAACTCCAGGAATTGTTTAATATTACTGCTTTTTGGGCTAAAGAACGCAGTATTGAAGATTTAGCTATTGCTATTGCTAATAGTGAACCTGTTATTTCTGTTTGGGACAAAGAAAGACTAATTGGTTTTGCTAGAGCGACTTCAGATGGTATTTATCGCGCTACAATATGGGATGTAGTGATTCATCCTCAATATCAGGGAAATGGTTTAGGAACTAAGTTGGTTGAAACTGTTTTAAGTCATCCTCGCGTACAAAAAGTAGAACGAGTTTATTTGATGACCACTCATCAACAGGAATTTTACAAAAAAATTGGCTTTGAAGTCAATCATACCACGACTATGGTTGTATATAATCAATCAGAATTAGATGCTTTAGTATCTCAAGAACTTGAGGAGTTAGTTTAAGAAGTCATGAGAAAAAATTTTCACTATCAGCTTAACTATCAGCGCAGGGAATAGATATTTGTAATCGGATGATTTTGGGTATTATTTGTTTCATGATGGGAGATTCTATAATGACTAATTCTCCTCCCATCATTTCTATTAATGTTTGATTGATTAGAAATTTCATTCCTAGTGATAAGATGTGATTTTCAGAAGTTAGGTTATTTTCTGATTTATCTAATGGATCTGATTTATGTGATTTAATTAAATCTATTGCTTCACTAATTACTAAACTATCTTTGGGAATATCTAACCAAATATGTATATGATTATTTATAGTCATATCACTACTGGATAGATGAATATTACTTTGTTGATGTGTGGTAATATTCATTTCTATCAAGTTAATTAATATTTGTCTGATACAACGATGATCAACTAATATATGAATTTCTGGATGAGGAAAAGTAATATTAAAAGGATAATTACGATTTGCTGCTAATAAATAAGTTGCATGATAAACTTCTTCAAAAATATCTAATAATTTAATAGATGTAATATTTAATTGAGTTGTACCGTATTCTATTTTAGAGATCATGAGAATTTCATCTATTAATTTTATCAGTTTGAGCGATCGCTGATGAGCTTGTTCTATAAATTCCCTTTCTTCTTCGGGACTTTCACACAGGTCTGATAAGATTAATTGATGTAGTCCAATTAACCCATTTAATGGTGATCTCAATTCGTGACTAATTCTGGCTAAAAAACCTGCTTTAAAACTACACATTTCTTTAGCCATTTGATATGCTAATTCAGTGTTTTTTAGTTGTTTTTTTAATGCTTGATTTTCTGCTATTAATTCATTTATATCAGAAGTTAATAAGGAATCCATTTTTTTGACCTAATTATACAAATCATATACAAATTAGTTTATCTTAGAATATTGACCTTATAACTATTAATTGTTAATTACAGCAGTTTCGGTTATTAAGCTAATGTGCAGCACTCAGTGTATAATTAAAAAACCAGAAGTTACAGTAGCACAAGCATCTTGCTTGTATTAATTATTCAAGTTAAAGGCACAACAGCTTATGAGGTACAGATGTTAATTATAAAACCCTTGTAGTGCAGGCATCTTGCTGTGCTAATAGTGTACCTCATGTAGATGGAATGTGCTGTATCAGTGGTCAATTATTAATTGTACTTCTCCTTGACGTAAAATTTCCCAACCATTTTTAGTCCATTTAGCAACAGTGGAAGGTATTCCCAAACCTTTATATTCTACCGAGTCTAAAGTGATAACTTCAGGAAAATAAGTTTGTATTTCTGATAAAGTTTCTAAAGCTGGTTGTCCTGATAAATTAACACTAGTGGTAGCTAAAGGTCCAGTTTGTGCCAAAATGTTTTGGGCAATGATATTATTAGGTACTCTCACACCAATAGTATTGATATCATGGGGATTCATCACTAGTGGAACTTTTTTACTAGCTGGTAATACTAATGTTAAAGCACCAGGCCAATATTGATTAATCACATTTTGCCAAGTTTGCAATTCTCTAGGATCACCTATTACATAATCCCATAAATCTTCAGCTTTAGCAGCCATTAAAATCAGTGGTTTATCTAAACTTCTTTGTTTAGCATTAAATATTAATTCTGCCTGTGCTGGTAAACTAGCTAAAGCCGGAACTGTATCTGTAGGAAAACTAATTAATTGACCATTTTTAGCTGCATTTACTAAATTTTCTAAGGAAACATTCATAGTTTATTCATGTTTGGAGTTAGGAGTCAGAAGTTAGGAGTTAGCACTCCGCTATGGATGTATTACAGGGTGTTTCAGACAGTATAAATGATGTCAATAAGCATATTTTTGATACAGCAGTTTCGGTTATTATGAGGTACAGATGTTAATGGTAAAACCCTTGTAATACAGGCATCTTGCTGTGTTCATAGTGTACCTCATGTAGATGGAATGTGCTGTATCTGATACACCCTAAAACTACATTAACTGGATTTTTTGTAAGCAAGTGCAAATCTATCAATTCCTGCTAAATCAGGATAAATTTGGATATTGTCATAAGTACCAGCACTTTTTAATAATGCTTTAACTATATTAGATTGTCCGGCCATCATTTCAATTAACCATACTCCCCCATTCTGTAAATAATCACTAGAAATTTTAATTAAATGACGAATACAGTCTAAACCATCAATTCCACCATCTAAAGCTAAATGAGGTTCATGGTTAACCACTTCTGGTTGTAAACTGAGAACAGTAGCACTAGGTATATAAGGCGGATTAGATATCATACCACTAAATTGCCCTTTAAGCAATGATAAAGGTTGCCACCAATAACCTTGATAAAAGTTAATTCTATCACTAAAATTATAATTTGCTGCGTTAATTTTGGCAATATTTAAAGCATCTACACTCACATCCACAGCATGAATATTTGCCTGGGCATTGTTTGCTGGTAAAACATCCGCTAAACCTAAAGAAATTGCTCCGCTACCAGTACCTAAATCTGCCCAATTACCCAATTTTAAATCTTGATTTTTATTAGTAATATCTACAACTATATCTATTAAAATTTCTGTTTCTGGACGAGGAATTAACACTGCTGGAGAAACCTTTAATTTAAAATTCCGCCAATTGCTATAACCTGCTATATATTGTACTGGTAAATGTTCTTTTAATCGTCTATTCCATAAAGATTCTAATTGGTTTAATGACAGTTGCATTTTAATTTCATCCTGATTTTTAAAGGATTCTAAACGCAATTGTAGTTTATCTAATCCGCTAATTTCTGTTAATAACCAGTCCAATTCTAATAAGGGAATATTATTATTAATTGCGCTGTTTATTGCTTGTTTCCGCCATTGCCATAAATCATAACCAGAAACCATATTTTTGATTTTACTTATAATATTTAGAACTTTACTATATTAGACATTTGGTAAAAATTATCATAGGGACAATTCATGAATTGTCCCTACAAGGGTTTGGTGCTTATGCAGATTTAATTATCGGAGATGTCTATTAGGTGGAGGGTGCGTCAGATATCAATAATCTGTTTATTTACATTATTGATATTGTCTGACGCGCCCTACTAATGTATCAGTTTACATAAGTCCTGAATATTAGTAGGATGTGTGAGAATTTAACCTAACACACCACTAATGTTCTGATAATCTTAACCTATTTAGGTTCAGAGTGAATAGTTAAGATTATTTCTTTTTAGGAGTATTTTGTAAAGAACGAATAAATTCTATGGACTCCCGTGAAGGAAACAGAAATATTTTACTCATTCCTGGATCATTGCTACTATTTAAAGTTTCGATAACTCCATATAAATCTACTACTTGAATTTCTGTTTTTGCTGCTTCTTGTGGTTTGGCTTTTTTGAACTCATCTAATAAAGCTACAGCTTGTTCTTTTTCAAAATAGAAAGGAATCAAACGATCTTTACCTTGAGAATTTGCGGGAATAGTTAAATAACTATTAGCTTCCTTAAATTTAGGTACAAATAAAGGAACACCTTTAAATTCTTGATTGAGTTTTAATAGACTTTTTGCAGAATCTAACTGTTCTTTTTGAGGTATTAAGGTAAAAATCAAAGGAGAATCTTTTTTCTTAGAATTTTCTAACACCAGTTTATAATAATCTGCTAAAGAAACTGGTTTAATCTGAATATTACCTGCTAACTTAGGATTTTCCTTTTTCAAACGTACATCTAAAAATTTCTCAGCATCTTTCTTGCTAATGAAAAACCCTATTTGTGAAATAGTTTTAGATTCCACTTTCCGAGAAACTACTACAAATTCTCCTTTAGGATTTGTTAGTGTAAATATAGGAACTTCTTGTAAAGCTTTGATTACTTGATCTTGGGGTAGAGCGATCGCCTGCATATTATCATTATTATTGATATATGGTACACTACCAAAAATCACTCCACTAGCTAAACCCAATGCTACGCCCCAACGCACTAATGATTTCATGAATACTCCTTGAATGAAAAACTCTACTTATCCTGAACAACAAACCAATTTGCTAACTTTGTCACTATTTAACGGTTTTAGTTATACCGCCATATACTTTAATCCATCTTATATGAGTTTATACAAAGACATATAAAATACATCTAAAATCATGGTAGTTTGGAGGAATCAACTATGAATTACTAAATGCAGGTGATTCTATTATCACTGTAATTTAGCGATAATTCTGACTAAAGTTATTTTATTTTTACTTTTCCTTAATTATTGATGATTTAGATTCTTTGTAACTTTGCACTCCTCAATACTCCTGATCAATATCTTCTACATTAATCTTAAATATCCTGGTAGTTTCAAGATCATCAGAATCTTATTATTATCACAGGACGGTGTTAGCTAATCAAACGTTCCAACTAAAATAGTAGCGGATACAAGTAATGAATTTTCATGACATCCCTGACTTCTTGTAGAACAGGGCTATCTTGTTTACTAACCGTTGTAGAATTATAGTTATTTTGAGAAGTTTATTTTTTAATCATGTCGTCAAATCAAGAAACCCCAGTAGTCGGAAAAATTACTTTACCGCGTACCAGCGAATCAGAAACCCTCAAAAAGATTCGTCATACAGCTTCTCATGTTATGGCCATGGCAGTACAAAAACTCTTTCCAAAAGCTCAAGTTACCATTGGTCCTTGGATTGAAAATGGTTTTTATTATGACTTTGATAATCCTGAACCCTTTAGCGATAAAGATTTAAAGACTATTCAGAAGGAAATGGTTAAGATTATTAATCGCAAATTGCCAGTAATTCGGGAAGAAGTGAGCCGCGAAGAAGCACAAAAACGAATTGAAACAATTAAAGAACCATACAAATTAGAAATTTTAGCAGATATCAAAGAAGAACCCATTACCATTTATCATTTAGGTGAGGAATGGTGGGATTTATGCGCTGGTCCGCACTTGGAAAATACTAAGGAAATTAACCCTAAAGCCCTAGAATTAGAAAGTGTAGCGGGTGCTTATTGGCGTGGTGATGAAAAGAAAGCGCAATTACAACGTATTTATGCCACAGCTTGGGAAACACCAGAGCAATTAGCAGAGTATAAACGTCGGAAAGAGGAAGCATTAAGACGTGATCACCGGAAAATAGGTAAAGAATTAGGATTGTTTATTTTCGCTGATCAAGTGGGTCCTGGCCTACCTTTATGGACTCCTAAAGGAACTTTACTGAGAACAATTTTAGAAGACTTCCTCAAAAAAGAGCAGTTGAAACGGGGTTACTTACCTGTAGTCACTCCCCATATTGCTAGAGTTGATTTATTTAAAACATCTGGACACTGGCAAAAATACAAGGAAGATATGTTTCCCTTAATGGCTGAAGATGAACAAGCAAAAGCCATTGAACAGGGTTTTGTTCTCAAACCTATGAACTGTCCCTTTCATATCCAAATATACAAGAGTGAATTACGTTCCTACCGGGAATTACCCATGCGGTTAGCGGAATTTGGTACAGTTTATCGCTACGAACAATCTGGGGAATTGGGAGGTTTAACTAGAGTACGTGGTTTTACGGTGGATGATTCTCACTTGTTTGTAACTCCTGAACAACTAGATCAGGAATTTCTCAATGTTGTAGATTTAATTTTGACAGTATTTAAGAGTCTGCAATTAAAGAACTTTAAGGCTAGATTAAGTTTTAGAGATCCTACCAGTGATAAATATATTGGTGGAGATGAAGTTTGGGATAAGGCTGAAGGTGCTATTCGACGCGCTGTGCAAGCCTTGGGAATGGACTATTTTGAAGGTATTGGAGAAGCGGCTTTTTATGGTCCAAAGCTCGATTTTATCTTTACTGATGCTTTAGAAAGAGAATGGCAATTAGGTACGGTACAGGTAGATTATAATTTACCAGAACGCTTTGATTTAGAATATGTGGCAGAAGATGGTACACGCAAACGCCCAGTAATGATTCATCGTGCGCCCTTTGGTTCTTTAGAAAGGTTGATAGGGATTTACATTGAAGAGTGTGCCGGTGATTTTCCTTTGTGGTTAGCACCTGTACAGATTAGACTATTACCTGTGGGAGATTTACAAGTTGATTTTTGTCAACAAGTGGTGGCGAAAATGCTAGAATTAGGCATTCGTGCAGAAGTTGATTTAAGTGGCGATCGCCTGGCTAAATTGATTCGCAACGCCGAAAAATATAAAATACCCGTGATGGCGGTGGTAGGTGCAAAAGAAGTAGAAACCCATTCTCTAAGCATTCGTACCCGTGCTTCTGGGGAATTGGGAAGTATCCCTGTGGATATAGTTTTGGATAAGTTAGAGTATGCGATCGCTAAATTTGAGAATCTATGCATTGATGTTTCTGATGTAACGTCTCAACAAGTACCAGATGTTACCGAAGCATCTCTTTAACAAGCATCAAATGTTAGTGATACTAAATCTCAAGCAGTACAACCCGTTACATTACCTGTCTACTCATTCAAATCCTTGCTTTATATTGCATCAGCTATATTTTATTTAGTGGATGCATGGGAAATATGGTTGTGGCTATACAGTGGCTATACAATAGGTGCTAACATCTATTATGGGTTGAAAAATTAAGATACAAGGTTGGGTTGCACTTCGTTCAACCCAACCCATAGACTTACTTAGTCTTAGCTTGTTCTAAAGCAATTTCCTTCACAGCTTGATAAGAATTAATATTTGCAGTTCCTTCAATAGCTTTCACTGCTAAGTCCTGGACTTATTTTAATGCACACTCCAGTTGTTTAGATAAGTTTTGAATGCGAGTTTCTTGGTTAGTAATCTTTAATTACCCAGGACTTACGCAAATGGCACATTGGCGCTTGCGTAAGTCCTATTACCAATCACCTAATTTAGTACAAATATACTATAAACAAGCCAGTTGCGGTTGTCAAGATAAGTTTACAAAATGATACTTATCTAACTATGGAGTTTTGCTGATATACAGGATAAGATGTAAGAAGGTTATACCAAGAGTATCAGAATATAGCTAGGAATCGGCTAAAAAGCCTGTCTATTTACTTAATTACTGAGTAAATACTATATTGAATTTTGGTTAATTAAAACTAGCAGGTTAGTAAAAGTTGTTACCTAATGTACACCATTGAATTAAACAGATATACTGCCAAGGCAGATATTGAACAAACGAGCCGTGTTCTCGTAGTGGAAGATGAGGAGTTGATCCGAGAAATGGTAGTTGTTGCTTTAGAGGGGGAGGGATATGAAGTAATTACTGCTGGTGATGGTCGTAAGGCTATAGAATATATTAAAAACTGTGAGCACACTGAACAAGTACCTTTGGATTTGGTGGTTTTAGATGTGATGCTACCACAGGTAAATGGTTTGGATATTTGCCGTTTTTTGCGGCATCAAGGTAACTCTGTGCCAATTTTGATGTTGAGTGCCAAAGGTAGTGAAACTGACCGTGTATTGGGCTTAGAAGTGGGTGCTGATGATTATTTAACTAAACCCTTTAGTATGCGGGAGTTAGTAGCGCGGTGTCGAGCGTTGTTGAGAAGACAGCGTTTAATCACTTCACCACAGGTTACAGTTCTAAAATACAAGGATGTTACCTTAAACCCCCAAGAATGTTGGGTAACTGTGCGTGGACAAGAAGTAAATTTATCTCCTAAAGAGTTCCGTTTATTAGAACTGTTTATGAGTTATACTCGTCGGGTATGGTCGCGGGAACAGTTGCTAGATCATGTATGGGGTGTTGATTTTGTGGGAGATAGTAAAACTGTGGATGTGCATATCCGATGGTTACGGGAAAAGCTAGAAATTGATCCCAGTCATCCAGAATATCTTGTGACTGTCAGAGGATTTGGCTACAAATTTGGTTAAAGTTGTTAGTTAGTTGTTAGTTTTGATCAATCACAAAAACACTAATGACATAAATGTTTATATTGGGATTTTTGCTGGGTTTAACCCTTGGATTTGGGTTTTGGGTTTGGCAACAGCTACAATTTAGTTTGTACTTACAATGCTTACTTCAATCTGCTAGTTCTCGCAATTATCAGCATATACCTTTTTCATTAGTGCTGTGGCCTCGTTTACGTCAAAAAATTTTGGCTTTGACTAACCAACGGGAAACTATGCAAGATGCGTTATATTCTGATCACGATTTGTTAGATTCTGCTCCGTTGGGTTATTTACAGGTAGATGAGGAAAATCAACTGTTATGGTGTAATGTCCAAGCCAGAGAAATCTTATCTTTACAAAGATGGCAACCTGGCCAGGTACGTTTGTTGTTAGAGTTGGTACGGTCCTATGAGTTAGATCAAGTGATTGAACAAACTCGTGATTGGCAAAAGCCCCAAGTGCGAGAATGGGTGTTTCACCCCTCTTGTGAGGATGCTATGGCTATGAAGCAGTTAAAGTCTTTGCGTTTACGCGCTTCTAGTTGTCCTTTGCAAAATGGACAGGTGGGGGTATTTTTGGAAAATTGTCAGCAGGTGTTAGATTTATATGAGAACCGCGATCGCTCTTTTTCTGATTTAGCTCATGAGTTGAGAACTCCCTTAACTTCTATTAAACTAGTGGCAGAAACTTTACAGTATCGCTTAGAACCTCCTTTAGATCGTTGGGTTAATCGCTTGATGCAAGAGATTGATCGCTTGATTAATTTGGTACAAAGTTGGTTAGACTTAACACAGATGGAAAATAACCCCACTATGCGGTTAAATTTGGAAGTGGTGGAAATGCGATCGCTCGTCTTGTCAGCTTATGAAACGTTAGAACCTATTGCGGAAAAACAATCATTACAACTATCTTGTACTATTCCAGAAGATATTTATATTCGTGTTGATAAAGCTAGAATATATCAGGTATTTCTTAATTTAATAGACAACAGCATCAAATATAGTCCTAATTCTGCAACTATTAATATAAAAGCAGAAGTGTTAAGTATGAATAACAGTAACAACAGCAAACAAGTAGAAATCAATATTATTGATTCTGGTTTTGGCTTTGATGAGGCAGATTTACCCCACGTATTTGAAAGATTTTACCGAGGAGATAAAGCTCGTTATCGTTCTTCAAATGATGAAAGTAGTAGCAATGCAGGAATAACGGGTAATGGTTTAGGTTTAGCTATAGTACAACAAATTATTTTAGCTCATAATGGTTGTATCAAGGCTATGAACCACCCAAAAACAGGAGGTGCTTGGATACAAATTAACCTGCCGTTAACAGTCAGCAAGTAACTAACTGACTTTTTTAGAGTTAGAATATTAAGAATAAAATTTTCTTTTGAGATCATCAAAGTGAAAGCTGTTTTTTATCCTACTTCCCCTGAATTACTTCAAATAGAACGCTACATTAAGCGTGTAGAAAGAGACTTACTGCGTATGGGTGCTTTAGTAGAGCAATCATTTCGTTTAAGTCATCAGTCATTGTTTAATCGTGATTTAGATGCAGCCACAGAAATACGGCGATTAGACAAAAAAATAGATCGCTTTTATCGGCAAATAGAATCAGACTGTACAACTATCATTATCCGCCAAAAGCCCACAGAACAAGATTTACGTTGTTTAAGTGCTTTTATGCAGTTAGTAAGAGATTTAGAGAGAATAGGAGATTATGCAAAAGATATAGCGGATATTGCTGTGAAACTATTTCCCTATCCTCCCCATGACTTTTTACCAGAGATTGCTATGATGTCACAACACGCCCAAGCTATGTTAGCGACTAGTTTAGTTGCATTAGCAGATTTAGATGGTACAAGTGGACAAAGAATGAAAAAATTAGATGATGCGGTAGATGATGCCTATGAAGAACTTTATCAAAAATTAGCATATCAAAAAGATGTACCAGGAGTCCTTGAACCAATATTATTGTTAACATTAGCAATTCGTTGTTTAGAAAGAATGGCAGATCACGCTACAAATATAGGACAAAGAGTAACTTATATTGTTACAGGTCAGCGATCGTAAAATAAAGGAGATGAAGAATTTAGGCTCTCAAAAGTTTACGATAAAAAATAGTTTTACCGATCATCAGTTTGGCATATTATCCATAGATATCTGGTGGTAATTAAATCTTCATAACCACCAAACCTTTGTAGGGACAATTCATGAATTGTCCCTACAGTAATTTTCACCAATTTTCACCAGATGTCTAGTGAGGATACTTAGCAAATTTCGTATATTTGGTAACATTATTTATTAGAAATTCCCCTAAGTTATGAGAATATTAGTCAATCTTAATCTTAATTATATATTCCATCAAAATATCTAATATTGTTGAGTAGTTTGGAGATAACCAAATGCTGATATAACCCTGTTGTTAGCATAGTAAATTACATTCTTTACCTAATCATAAATTGGTCTTAATTCTACGATAAAATCCAAAAAGTTACTTGTGTAAAGTGATATTTATGTTGTATAGTAACTATAGGAAATTTATAAGTAATTTTCTGTGAATAAAACTTAACGATAGGTTATATTCATTTAGGTGTGAGAGAGAGTAAAAACATGAAAAAAACATTCTGGAATATCCTCAAATTTAGCCCAGTATTTGCTTCCACTGTATTAGTAGCTAATAGCGCGATCGCTGGGGAAGTTAATAACCAGGTAACAAGTGTTGCTGAATTATCTCAAAATAGCAATAACATTGGTCAAGTAACATCGGTTTCTCAGTTTTCTGACGTACAACCTACAGATTGGGCGTTTCAAGCATTACAATCTTTAGTAGAACGTTATGGTTGTATTGCAGGTTATCCTAATGGTACATTCCGAGGCAACCGTGCATTAAGTCGTTATGAATTTGCATCTGGTTTAAACGCCTGTTTAGATAGAGTTAATGAATTAATTGCCACTGCTACTGCTGACGTTGTGAAGAAAGAGGATTTAGCTACTCTGCAACGTTTACAAGAAGAATATTCTGCTGAATTAGCAACTTTGCGTGGTCAAGTGGATGCTTTAGAAGCGCGTACATCTGAGTTAGAAGCTAACCAGTTTTCTACTACCACCAAGTTGAAAGGAGAGGCTATTTTCAGCTTATCTCAGGCTTTTGGTGATAAAGTAGCAGTTGCTTCTGGGACACCATCAACAGATTTAGATTCTAACACCACATTCTCTGATCGTGTACGTCTGTCCTTAGAAAGTAGCTTCATGGGTACAGATAAGTTACAAACACGGTTACAAGGTATCAATATTTTCCCAAATAATACTGGTGCTACTGGTACTGGTACTAACATGACTCGCTTGGGTTATGACGGTAGTGCTACTGGTAATAACAGCAATAACACTGTTACCATTGATAAATTAAACTACGCTTTCAATTTAAGCGAGAAAATCAACGTTAAGGTTGATGCTATTGGTGCAGAGTTAAACGAGAACGTGGAAGTATTTAACCCAGACTTTAGAAGCAGTGGTACAGGTGCTTTATCTCGCTATGGACGTTTTAGCCCCATCTACCGTTTAGCTAATGACGGTGCTGGTATCACGGTTAACGTTAAACCCAGCGATAAATTTACTGTGAGTGCAGCCTATTTTGCACGCAATAGAAATGATGCGGCTGATCCTTCTACTAGTAAGGGTTTGTTTGACGGTGATAATACCTTCTTTGCTCAATTAGCTTTGAAACCTGCTAAACCGTTCAACATTGGTTTAACCTACGCCCGCTCCTACCAAAATACTACCAGAAGGTTATTTGGTGATACAGGAAGTGCTAGGGCAAATAATCCTTTCGGTGCTGCTACTGAGTCAGATAATTATGGTTTACAAATTAGCTTCCAACCTAGTGCTAAGATCACATTAGGAGGTTGGGGAGGTTATACCAATGCTAGTGCTGTAACTGGTACTGCAAGAAGAGATGCAGATATTTGGTATTGGGCTGCTACTTTGGGTATTAAAGACTTTGGGAGAGAAGGTAATACTTTAGGTTTCGTTTTCGGTCAGTCTCCTAAAGTTACTGGTGCTAGTGCAGGTGTTACCAAAGATGCAAATACTTCCTATCATTTAGAAGGTTTGTATAAGATGAAAATTTCTGACAATATTCTGTTAACTCCTGGTTTGTTGGTAATTTTCAATCCTGAACACAACGATAAAAACAATACAACTTATGTAGGTACTTTACGGACCACTTTCTCCTTCTAAGATTTATTCTATAGCAGGTGACAGGTGACAGAGGTAAAAGTCTGTTTGTGTGTAGGGTGCGTCAGATATCAAGAATCTGTTTATTTGCAGTTATACATTCTGACGCACCTTGTGTTTAGTATTTAGTAGGGTGCGTCAGATATCGAGAATCTGTTTATTTGCAGTTATACATTCTGACGCACCTTGTATTTAGTATTTAGTAGGGTGCGTCAGATATCGAGAATATGTTTGTTTGCAGTCATAAGCTGTTGTGCCTTTAACTTGAATAATTAATACAAGCAAGATGCTTGTGCTACTGTAACTTCAGGTTTTTTAATTATACAGTGAGTGCTGCACATTAGCTTACATTCTGACGCACCTTGTATTTAGTATTTAGTAGGGTGCGTCAGATATCAAGAATCTGTTTATTTGCAATCATACATTCTGACGCACCTTGTATTTAGTAGGTGACAGAAGTAAAAGTCTCTGCTAAACTCCTACCGATATTTTCAATTATTCATCAATTTGCCAAGCATCTTTAGTAAATTCCTCATCAAGAATTTTCTTAGGACGTACAATAACAATGATTTTTCCTAATAATTTAATTTCTTGACTTTGGGCTTCAGTTTCAAACCATTGAAAATCAAGTTCTCCATTATTATCAAATACAAAATAACTGGTATCATCCCATTTTCTTTGAGCGCGATCTATTACTATTAAAACAGGTTCAACGTTGATTTGATGTTTATTAGGAAATAAGTCACTTTTTCCCATAATTACTACAGGATCCTCCGCACCTAATAAGACTTTCCAACCAGGTAAGGAAACCCAGGCTTGTTCTCCCGCAAATTTCACAATTCTAAAGGGTTCAATTTCCGTAATTAATGGTACTGATTTTAAATCTGCTGTAGCTAATGGCCATTCACCAATTACGGGTAAAATACGCGGTAAGTCATCATCCGTTTCTAAACGATAAAACGGATACGTAGGTGCAGGACGTTTAGGAACTACGGTAAAATCCACCAATAACTGTTCTAATTGTGTTCTGGCGGTTTGTGAAGCAGCAAAACGTAAGCCTTTCGCAATTAAACGCGATCGCTCTTGTAAATCTGATTTTTGTCTAGCTAATTTCCAGGCTTGATAAGCTACTGCATCTCCTGGATGATGACTAAAACCTTCTGGTAACATAGGAAAACGAGAAAAATCTTTCACTGCTTTAGCAATTTCCCGCACTTCATCAGCATCTATTTTGTGCTGAAATGTCAAATTGGCAGTAGTAGCCCGATCTTCCTGCGTCAATAAACGTAACTCATACAAAACATCACTACCGCGAGTTTGATAATGTGCTAATGTTTCTGGATGAGATCCGCATTTTTCCAGAGAACTATATACTTGAGAAGCCACCACTACCTGATTTTGTTGAATCGGTTCAAAGCCGGTTGCTTCAAAGATATCTTGGGGATGATGACCATTTTTTTGTAATTGAGCGATCGCTTGTCCCCATTCTACCCATGTTCCCTGTTTTTGTCGTAATTTAACTAATAAAGCCGCATCCTGTTGTGAACTTTGATTGTTACTTTCAGTCATAATCTCAGTAGTAAATAGTAAATTTGATGATATTTTATGGATAATCCTAAACTTGAATCTGATCAACCCTGCCGTCAAGCATGAGTCTCGAACGTCCCCAAAAATTAAAAATCCTTGTCGTTGACAGATTTTTGCAAGTGCAAATACCAGTTTATTCCTCTCCTGATATACTGCATCAAGTTTCGTAGTTTAGCTTTCCCCGCTACGAGATTGGTAGAGGTGTTTGGTAAAACTGGCATAGTTGATAATTTGGGTTTGTTTGCGATCGCCTGTGGTCTTCAATAAATACATAACATCTTATTATGAAATTGACCAAAAATAATGGGATGCCAGCCCCCTCCTAAAAGGACGGCTTTTCTTGATTTTTAATATACTCCTTTAATATTTCTAGTGGCGCACCTCCTACACAAACAGCAAAATAGCTAGGACTCCATAATGCTTCTTTATGGGGTTTTTTATAACCAGCTTGTCCATAACTGCGAATAGATACACCTTTTAAAGAATTTACTAAGCTAATGTGCAGCACTCACTGTATAATTAAAAAACCTGAAGTTACAGTAGCACAAGCATCTTGCTTGTATTAATTATTCAAGTTAAAAGCACAACAGCTTATCTGAGAAATAGATAGTTTAGGCGGATACTCAATAAGTGGATGAATATGATTTTCTTCGCCATTAAACTCAAGCACTTGAAAATTCATTTTTTCAGCATTTTTTCAGCAACTTGTCATTTTTTATAGAGCAATATATAATTAGTTTACTAGCCAATTATAGCACCAATCATCAAAGCTAGATATCAGTATCGTTTTCACCCCACAATTCAACAACAACAGACTTTAGCTCAGTTGTTCGCTTCCGTGGGTGTGGTTTGGAATGATGCTCTAGCTATCTGTAAACAAGCAAAAAAATTACCAAGTAATAATGATTTGCAAAAATTACTTATTACCCAAGCCAAGAAAACTGCTCAACGAAAGTACTTCAAAAGAAATTAGCACGTCAATCCAAGGGATCAAACCCTAGGGATAAAACTCCAATTAAAATTGCAAAACTGCATAATCAAATTACTGATACCCGTAAAGACTTTTTACACAAATTATCTACCAAGACTATTAGCGAAAACCAAGTTATTGCTTTGGAAGATTAAAAACCGCAAACTTACCAGGTCAATTAGTTTACAAGGATGGCGACAATTTAGAACTTTATGTGAAAGTAAATAAAATATAATTGTCCTGACTCCTAACTCCTCGATCTCCTCTAAATTATGACTGAACAAATACAAACAATATTTAACAAAATAGCCCCAGTTTATGATGAACTAAACGACAAATTAAGTTTAGGACAACATCGTATTTGGAAACAAATGACTATTAAATGGACACAAGTACAACCCGGAAATATCGGTTTAGACTTATGTTGTGGAAGTGGAGATCTAACTTTTTTATTAGCCAGAAAAATTACTAATAGTGGTCAAACTTACGGAGTAGATTTTTCCTGTAATTTGTTAGAAATGGCTAAAAAGCGTTGTAAAGATTACTATCCTCAACCCCAAATTAATTGGCTAGAAGCAGATGTTTTAAATTTACCCTTTGATAATAATTATTGTCATGTAGTCACCATGGGTTATGGACTAAGAAACGTGCAAAATATTCCTCTGTGTTTACAAGAAATTTACCGCGTTCTCAAACCAGGAGGAAAAGCTGCTATATTAGACTTTCATCGGCCTAGTAATCAATATATTCGCAACATTCAACAATGGTATTTAGATAACTGTGTAGTTCCTTTAGCTACCCAAATGGGACTAAAAGAGGAATATGCTTACATTAGTCCTAGTTTAGACCGATTTCCCAGAGGCAGTGAACAAAAGAAGATCGCCCAAGAAATTGGTTTTCAAGAAGTTACACATTATCCTCTAGCTAACGGTATGATGGGAGTATTAGTAGTTAGAAAGTAATCTGAAATTGTCAAGTGGATTTATCTCATCTTTTACTCTACATATCACCACCGGTGCTTGGTGCTGTAATTGGCTATTATACCAACGATATAGCCATTAAAATGTTATTTCGTCCCTACCGGCCAATTTACATTTTTAAACGTCAATTACCCTTTACCCCAGGGTTAATTCCTAGTAACCAAGACAGACTAGGACAAAATATAGCTAATGCGATCATGAAATCGTTATTAACTCCGGAGGAATTGGAAAATTTAGCCAGAAAATTGTTAGAAACGGAAAGATTACAAAAAGGAATATTGTGGTTATTACAACTAGTTACAGAACAGTTGAAAAATAACACAAATCCCCGCACATCACAAATAATTGCGGGGATTTTAAAAAACTTATTAGGGGAATCTTTGCCAAGGTTGTTAAAAGTTTTATCTAGACAGGAGAAGTTTTTAGAACCACAAATTAATCAAATATTTGATAAGGTACTGTTAGAATTTAGGCTGACAGAAGAACAAGCTACAAGATTAGCAGATTGGTTATTAGAAGTAGTATTACCTCCGGAAGTATTGCGACAAATTATAGTAGATTTTTTGACAGATCGGACAATTCAAACCATAGATGAAAGTTTTAGAGAAAAAACTAGTGGTACTTATTGGGTAGTGGCTAATTTGTTTGGTTTAAAGAATACATTGACTAGATTGAGAACATTTTGCTTAGATGAAAAAGAAGTTAGTAATCAAAGATTAGCGGAGTTAATTAAAGATTTAAAAATACGCGATCGCATTAAAGAGTTATTAGAAAAACTTTCTTTACAAAATTTACCAGTGGGTACAGTCAGACAACTGAGAAAAACCACTAGAGATAGTGTGAGACAATATTTACAAAATAGTGGCAGTGACTTTTTTAAAGACCTTACAGAATCAGCAGACTGGGAAAAAATAGCCACAGTTTTAATTAATCGTTTAATTAGTTCACCTGTGGTAAATACATCTTTAGAATTAGTTTCTCATGATTTTGCTTTAATTTTAGAAAAATATTTAGAAAAAGATTTAGAAATCATTGTTAAACAAACCATACCCATATTATCCATAGATCAAGTAATAATCGAAAGAGTGAAAGCTACCCCTGCAGCAGAATTAGAAGCAGCTATAGAAGGAATTGTTAAAAATGAACTACAAGCGATCGTTTCCTTGGGAGGAATATTAGGTTTTATAGTGGGTTTATTTCAAACTGGGTTTATTTTCTTCACGCAAAATTAGTTAATAGTTAAGATCCCGGACTTCTTTAAGAAGTCCGGGATCTGGGATCTGAATTAATTAAATATCTGTAAATATCTGCAATTAGTCTAGCTTTTCTCAAGAAAAATTTTAACACCGTTTCTTCACGGGAAATAATATCAACTGTACCTTCCATTCCTAATTGAATATGACAAAGATTTTTACCCTTACCTAAAGTTAAAGTTTCTGGTTTAATTGTCACTTCATAAAAAGCATTGGGGGCGATCGCCTAATTCCGCTTCAGCAACATTAATAATACCATTAAGTTTATCAGTTTGAGCTTTAATTTGAGTAAGCTAATGTGCAGCACTCACTGTATAATTAAAAAACCTGAAGTTACAGTAGCACAAGCATCTTGCTTGTATTAATTATTTAATAAAGCGGTAAAGGTAAACTCGTTGTAAATAACGCCCAAAACCAGCAATTTTATCTGATTCCTGCTGATAAAAGCGACTTTCATCCGGTAGCAATTTTTTAAACCTTTACCATAAACTATCTAACATAATTTTAAAACCCAAAAAATTAGTGACCTCTTTTTGATTCTATCAAGAAAAGATCACTTTTATTTTCACCCTTACCTCCAACAATGAAAATACCCTGCTTAAAAATGGGAACTTTAATTTAGGCTACTTTAGGTTTTTGTAAATGCCAACTTGTGGATTGTTCATAAGCATGAGCTACTTGAAAAAGTTGCTCTTCTCCTAATACTTTACCAATGATTTGTAAACCAATTGGTAAACCTTTACTATCAAAACCACAGGGTAAACTTATTCCTGGTAAACCTGCAAGATTCACAGGAATAGTCATTAAATCATTAAGGTACATACTCAAAGGATCTGTGGTTTTTTCTCCTGCGGTAAATGCCGTTGTGGGAGCAGTGGGACATACTAAAACATCTACTTTTTCAAAAGCTTTTTCAAAGTCCTGTTTAATTAAAGTTCTGACTTTTTGAGCTTTTAAATAATAAGCATCATAATAGCCGGCGGATAAAGCATAAGTACCAATCATAATCCGACGTTTTACTTCTGCACCAAATCCTTGAGAACGAGTGGTTTTATACATTGATATTAAATTACTTGCATCCTCTGATCTCAATCCATATTTCACGCCATCATAACGAGCTAAATTAGCTGATGCTTCCGAAGGTGCAATAATATAATAGGTAGGCAATCCATAACGGAAACTAGGACAAGAAATAGGATGTATTTCTGCTCCTAATTCTTGCAATTGATTGATCGCTTTTGTCACTGCTTCTTCTACTTCTGCATCTAAACCTTCTCCAAATGTTTCTGTAATTACTCCTATTCTTAATTTTCTCCGGGTTTGAAAATCCGGTTTTAAACTATCTGCATAATTGGGAATTGCTACTTTTAAACTGGTAGAATCTTGGGGATCATGACCAGCGATCGCTTGTAGTAAAATAGCCGTATCTTCTACTGTTCTCCCAAAAGGTCCTATTTGATCCAAGGAAGACGCATAAGCAACTAAACCATAACGAGATACTAAACCATAAGTGGGTTTCATTCCTACCACACCGCAAAAAGACGCGGGTTGACGAATTGAACCTCCCGTATCTGAACCCAGGGACACCACACATTCATCTGCAGCCACTGCTGCCGCTGAACCTCCAGAAGAACCTCCAGGAACGCGGGAAATGTCCCAAGGATTCGCGGTAACTTGGTAAGCAGAGTTTTCTGTGGAACTTCCCATCGCAAACTCATCTAAGTTAGTTTTACCTACCATTACCGCTCCAGCTTGAGCGAGTTTTTGCGTTACTGTGGACTCATAGGGCGGAATAAAGTTCTCTAAAATGCGAGAAGCGCAGGTAGTGGTAATACCTTTAGTACATAAATTATCTTTAATACCGATGGGAATACCTGCTAATAGGCCAATTTCTTCCCCCGCAGCAATTTTTTGATCCACTGCTGCTGCTTGTGCCAATGCTTGTTCTTTAGTAATAGTTAAAAAACTTCGCAATTTAGGCTCTAATACTTCAATACGTTTTAAAGCATCCTGAGCAATTTCTACAGCCGAACTCTCTTTATTAATTAACTGTTCATGTAATTTGCGGATGGATGACATAATTGCTCTCTTTACAATTCAAATCTCTGATTTTAGCATTAAAGGGGAAATGGGTGACAGGGATGAAAAATGAGTAAGCTGATGTGTACACTGTATAAATAACCAAAAAACCTGAAATTACAGTAGCGCAAGCATCTTGCTTGCATTCATTATCCAAATTAAGAGCATAACAGCTTAGTAATTACAGCAGTTTACACTCGTTATCAGGTACAAGATTAACAGGCAGGATGCCTGTTCCACCTGAGTTTTGCCTGGGTAGAAGCAATTTCTACAATTTCTAATCGCCCTTTTCAAACATCCTGTAAAGTTGTTCAGAAACTGCCATTATTGACCATTATTGACCATTATTGACCATTATTGACCATTATTGACCATTATTTAAAATTCAGCATTTTCCGGAGTGCGGGGGAAGGGAATTACATCCCTAATATTGCCCATTCCTGTCATAAATTGTACCAATCTTTCAAAGCCTAAACCGAACCCAGCGTGGGGAACAGTTCCATAACGACGTAAATCTAAATACCACCATAAATCCTCGGTTTTCATGCCTTGATTTAAAACTCGTTTTTCTAAAATATCAAGTCTTTCTTCCCGTTGTGAACCGCCAATAATTTCGCCTATTTTTGGTGCAAGAATATCCATAGCGCGAACAGTTTTTTCATCATCATTCAACCGCATATAAAACGCCTTAATTTTTGCAGGATAATCTGTAACAATTACAGGTTTTTTAAACAATTGTTCAGCTAAATAACGTTCATGTTCTGATTGTAAATCAGCCCCCCAACTAACAGGATAATCAAATTTAACATCAGCTTTTTCTATGAGTTTAATTGCTTCGGTATAAGTCAATCTGGCAAATTCATTATGAATAATATTATTAGCAGTTTCTAAAACTGTATTATCAATTCTTTGCTGGAAAAATTCCATATCTTCTGCACAATTTTCCATGACATATTTAAAAACATATTTGAGAAACTCTTCAGCCAAATTCATATCACCTTCTAAATCACAAAAAGCCATTTCTGGTTCCACCATCCAAAATTCAGCTAAATGACGAGAAGTATTAGAATTTTCAGCGCGAAATGTCGGACCAAAGGTATAAACATTAGTAAAAGCAGTGGCCATAATTTCCGCTTCTAATTGTCCACTGACTGTTAAATAAGCAGGCTTATTAAAAAAGTCCTGACTATAATCAATTTGTTGATCTTTTGTGCGAGGAACATTCTTTAAATCTAGGCTAGTAACAGCAAATAATTCACCAGCACCTTCACAGTCACTAGCAGTAATAATGGGAGTATGTACCCATAAAAATCCTCGTTCTTGAAAGAATTGATGAATAGCAGTAGCGCAAGCATTTCTGACACGAAATACTGCACCAAAGGAGTTAGTTCTAGGGCGTAAATGGGCGATACTTCTCAGAAATTCAAAGGAATGACGTTTCTTTTGTAAAGGATAAATTTCCGGATCAGCATCACCATATAATTTCACAGTATCAGCTTTTAATTCTATTCTTTGTCCTTTACCTTGGGAAGCAACTACAACACCTTTGATTTCTACAGAAGCACCTGTATTAATCTGTTTTAAAATTGTTTCGTAATCGGGTATATCTTGATTAATAACTATTTGTAAGTTACTTAAACATGAACCATCATTAAGTTCTAAAAAAGCAAAACCTTTTAATTCGCGTTTTGTTCTGACCCACCCTTGTACTAATAAGGATTCGTCAGGTTGACCAGTTTTTAATATTTCTACAATACGACGATTTAACATTGTTAACAATTTGTATTTTCTAAAAGTGTATATTTGGGGTGCAGGAGTGGAAGTTCTTTATTCTGACTCCTGACTCCTACCCTACCCAAGACTTTAATAACCATCCCATAATAACGCCTAAGCCCCCAAAACGAACAGCTTGCCAAAATGGTTTTTTTATGCTGTTCCACGATATTAACTGACTTTCTAAGTTAATTTCTATAGCTTCTAACTGCTCTTTGATGCGTGTTATATCAGCTTTTATTTCTGGAGTCTGTTCTCTATTTTGTTGTAAATTTTGTAATTCTTGTTGCCATTGTGCCTTTTGTTCTTTATCTGCTTGCACCTGGCCCAATCTTTGTTTAAGATGTTGTAAATCGGCTTCTAGTTCCTCTAGTTCCTGGGCAATCAGTAGGTTATCTGGTTCTTGGCGCTGTTCTCGATGATTCATTTAGTTGCTAGATTAAGATAGTTATAGAAATTTTAATGATTATGTCTCAACCCGATCAACTCCATGATATTTCTACTTTAGAATTAGCCCAAGTTTTAATGACTAGGTTAGGTATTTCCCCTGATGACTGGCATCGCCTCAAATCTAACCGCAATGCCCGCGCTAGTGAGCTTGTAGCGGCCGCTTTGGTATTTTTGGTCAAAAATGAACCTCAAGAGGCACAAGCTAGGTTAGAGCAAGCTGTAGGCTGGTTAAATAAGTCAATTTCTGCACCTCCTTGTCCCACTCATGCACATCACAAGGAATTAAAAACTCATTCTTTTAACTGAAAGCTGATAGCTATGGCCAAGATAAAGATAATAAAGGCCTAGTTTCCAATTGTTTACATAATCTTAGTTCCGTTCCTTTATTATTCCACTCTACTTCATCAAATATCTGATGAAGTAGAGACATTCCTCTTCCACTTTCTGCTTCTTCAGATGGTAAATACTCGATGGGATCTATATTTCTATCAAAGGAAGGTGTAAAGCCTCTCCCTTGGTCTGATATAATCCACCAATATTGATTATCTATTAAAGAAAAACGCACCATTACTAATTTACCAGGATCAAGTTTATTACCGTGTTTTGCGGCATTTACTAATGCTTCCTGTAGCCCTAGTCTCAGTTCTCCCTGTAATTTGGCGGGAATGTCTGTGAGTAGTAGGTCTAATATTGGACACAAGTATAGAGTTGAGGCAAAACTAATCGTACCCCAATAATGTTTCACTGGACGGAGAGAAATGGTAATCACAAGAGAAACCCCATAGCTTTTAGTTAGTTAGACATCAGTTTGCTTTTGTAGGCACTCTGAATCAAAGTATTAATGCCATTTGTTGTGGTCAAACTTAGGTCTGCAAAACTAAATTTTTTAAGTGGGAAATCATAATTATTTGTTAACGATGAACTATTTTAGAAGTCAAGAAAACAAGGAGTCAGCAGGGGTTTAATATTGCTCCCTACTATCTTTAATTAAATACGAATTTGTGATTTACACAACTTTTATTCACCATTTTTTAAGGATATTTACTGCGGCAACTTGGCAGAAATATACTCTGTTTGTGTGTTCATTCTAATCTAATTCTACCACTCTGACTAGAGGTTTGATTGTAAATTTGTATTTTCTCATTTTAGCTTTTGTTAAGAATTAATGACTTTTATGTATTGCTGGCTGTTGTGCTGATATTTGCTGATAGTTGGAGAAATGCTGCTGCTTCTACGTGGGGGGTTTGGGGGAAAAAGTCCGCTGGTTGTACTCTTGTGAGATGATATACTCCTTCTCCACACAATATTTTTAGGTCACGGGCAAGGGTAGACATCTTACAACTAATATATACTATGCGTTTGGGTTTGATGTTCAGTAAAGTTTTGATAACATTTATTTCACATCCTTTTCTGGGAGGATCAAGTAGGACAATATCTGGTATAATCCCTAAACTCGATATCATTTTTTCTACCGCTCCTGTGCGAAATGTGACGTTGTTAATTCCGTTCTTTTCCGCGTTAATTATGGCTTGTTCCACTGCTGTATGTTGTATTTCTAAACCGATCGCTTGTTTGACTTGTTTGGCTAGAGGTAGGGTTAATGTACCTATACCACAGTAAGCATCTAGGAGAATTTCATCTGGTTGTGGATTAATTTCTTTTTGTATTTCTTGCAGTAGTGCTTCGGCTGTTTCTGTGTAAACTTGAAAAAATGTGTCTGGACGAATTTCAAATTCTAAGTTGGCAAAGTTTTCTTTGATATAGGGTTTACCCGCAATACTACGAGTCTCTTTGCCAAATATGCTGTTGGTGCGATCGCTGTTAAGATTTAAGGAAACTCCCACTAATTGCCCATATTTATCCATCCATTCCTGGGCTTGGGTGATGATTTCTGGTAGTTGCCAATCAGTAACGACTAATGTTAATAATATTTCTCCTGTGCGTCTACCTATACGTAGTCCTAAATGGCGAATTTTCCCTTTGTGGCTTGTTTCATCGTATATTGACCAACCGCGTTTTTGAATGTCTTTTTTAATTTCCGCTAAAAATTGATTTAATTGTTGATCCTGTACAGGACATTGATTAAGATTCACTAGTTTATGACTGCCTTTGTGATAATATCCCGCTTGAACTTGTCCAGTAGAAGATATTCTTAAAGGATAGGTGACTTTATTGCGATATCCCAAAGATGCTAGAGGTATGAGTATGGGATCTACTCGTGGATTGTTAAAACCGCCAATTCTTTCTAATGCTTGAATAACTTGATTATGTTTAGCTGTGAGTTGATATTGATAGTTGATATGTTGCCAATGACAACCTCCACATTTATCAGCAACTATACAACTGGGGCGGATGCGATAGGGTGAAGATGTTAATATTTGCTTAATTTCACCATAAGCATATTTAGGCTTGACGTGGAGCAGTTTGACAAGTAAGCGATCGCCAACTACGGCATCAGGAACAAAAACCACACGCTGATCAAAGCGTCCCACACCATCGCCAGTATCGCTTAAATCAGATATTTGAAGTTCTAGGACTTCACCTTGTCGCCATGTTATTGTATTAGTCATAATTTATAGTAAGTGTGGAGTTGGGAGTTGGGAGTCGGGAGAAAATTTTCCTGAATGCTGATAGCTAAGGTAAATTTTCGTTAAGTTTTTTATCATCAAAAATTACAAAAGGAATAGGGAAAAAGTGAGATGTAAAATAGGGTATAAGTCTTATGGTATCTGAGTTTGACCATGATGAGAAATAGCAAATATTCAAAACTTGAGATATCTAATCTTCTCACACTCTTCACTTGTGTACCTCTAAGTCGCTAAACTAGCAAATATCATTTTCCCTGATTACGTAATCATGACTGTAATTAGCCAAGTTATTCTCCAAGCTGACGACGAACTGCGTTACCCTAGCAGTGGCGAACTCAAAAGCATCAAGGAATTTTTGCAAACAGGCGAACAGCGTACCCGCATCGCTGCAACCCTGTCAGAAAACGAAAAGAAAATTGTCACAGAGGCCACCAAAAAACTTTGGCAAAAACGCCCTGACTTTATTTCTCCCGGTGGTAACGCCTACGGAGAAAAACAACGGTCTTTGTGTATCCGTGATTTTGGCTGGTACTTACGTTTAATCACTTATGGTATTTTAGCCGGTGACAAGGAGCCAATCGAAAAAATTGGTTTGATTGGTGTGCGTGAAATGTACAATTCTTTGGGTGTTCCTGTTCCTGGTATGGTTGAGGCGATTATATCTCTCAAACAAGCATCTTTAGACTTGTTAAATTCTGATGATGCACTCCAAGCAGAGCCTTACTTTGACTATATTATTCAAGCAATGTCTTAAGTTATTTTAACTTAATGATATAAGTTTCAAGGTGCGTCAGATTCTATAAATTCTCCAAATAAGCAGATTTTCGATATCTGACGCACCCTACCACTAAGCTAATGTGCAGCACTCACTGTATAATTAAAAAACCTAAAGTTACAGTAGCACAAGCATCTTGCTTGTATTAATTATTCAAGTTAAAAGCACAACAGCTTAACTCAACAATAACATCTTTTGTTTTGCCTGTAATTATCCCTACCGTTAGTAATGACAAATTTTTACTAACTGTGGGGATAAAAATTTTTCTTAAAACTTATCTATTGTACCTTGCACTTAGCTCCATAAATCAAACAAATAACCATATTACCATATTATTGATATCTAACTATTAACTACCCAAAGCTGACTACTGACTGCTAATAAATAAACTTTTGACCAAAAATGAAAAGCTAACAAACTTTGAGAGTCTGTTAGCGATTAGTGTGTTCCCTATTAATAACTCGGCTAGAGTTCAATATCATTATCTTAACGTTATAGATTCTAAGAAATGATCTAGATCATCATATTAATGTGATTTTGATCACTTCCTTATGCCAACTGAATGAATAATTAATTAAAAACTATCTACGTTAATTATAATAACTCATTTATGACAGAATATGCGATCGCTATTAGCAATTATTATTAATCAATCTTGAAAGAATATCAACAAAGTTCAAAATATAACTACTTATCTATTTATCTAAGAATATCTATCTCTGATATAAATAAAATAATTATTACCTATCCCCTATTACCTGATAATTCTATTCTACTTTCTTTTTCGTAGGACGCTTACGTTCTGATTTCTTCTTAAAACCTACTGCTTGCGCTGAATCACTATCTGAACCAAATTGACCTTTAACCGCTTCTTTCATAGCTAAAACAGCGTTATGAAACTCCCATTCTGCTTGTTTAGCTGCATCCGCTGCGGCTTTGAATAATGCTTGTTTTTTTGTCTCTTCTTGTTGTTTTATTATCATTTCTGTATATGCTTTTTGTAACGCTTCCGGTGTAGCTTCTACGCGACCAGTGGTATAGTTAGGAACAGCTTTGAGTCCGTTGTAGGAGTCTATATCTTGCTGAAGGTTACTAGGAGTAATGCGACGAGTAGTATTTGGTGTTGGCATAGTAACTTTGTTATTAAAAATGATGCGATTATTTTACTATACAATGTTTGTTTATGGCAATACGTTATTTTTTTGATTGCTAAGTGAATGATTTGTTGTGTTTATTTTAGTTGTGATACTTATTTTTATTCCAGTGAAGTATCCCGAGTCATAATTAAACGCAGATTAACGCGGATAAACGCAGATAGTTTGGTATTGTTTGAGATGAGGAAATGTTATATATGATTTTCAACCCTCACATTTTAATATGCAGAGTTTTAGCAGTGGTTTTTAATGCTTTTTGGTAAGTTATAGTTAGTTTTGTAAAAATTTTCCACAAAATCGCAGTATATTGATGTAGCTCAGATATAATTTTATGCAGGATTTTAGTAATTTATCAAGTATTTTGACACTGATAATCCTGTACATCCTTAAATCCTGGATATCCTAATTCAGACAACTTTAAGATTGCATAACAATCATTTCTTTATGTATCGTTATCTAATGCTTCTGTTTGCTGCTGCAAATACTCCCGAATAGATGACAATAACTTAGGATTGTTTTCTATTTGCTTTAGCAATGCTAACATTGTTTCTGTATTTAGATCGGCAAAGTTTGCTTGTTCTGCAAGTGATTCAAGAATATTAAACAATGTATTTTTATTACACTGCAAAAGGCTTATTATATATAATAATTTTACCATAAATGCTGCATTTTGCGTATTAGGATTTTTCTACATCAGCAGTAGCAACCAATTCCGCAAAAATCAGATTTGAGGGAATTTGTTATAAAACCTCTGGTTTGAGACTCCCGTGAGAAATATGGTAGTAATGGCAGTAGCTAAAGTTATGAGATCCATAGAATTATTCCTAAAGATGGTTAAATATCCCCATTATCGTCATAATTATTGAAAACCATCAACACTACCCTGGTAGTGTAATCCGAATCATAATTAAGAGGTATTCCTTACCTGAAAAAATATAAAATCACAGAAGATTGATCTTCATCAACTTCATAAAACTATCAGCAAGTAACTAAAACAAACAGATCACCATGTTAGAACAAGGTACAATCAGTATTCATACTGAGAATATTTTCCCCATTATTAAGAAGTCTCTCTATTCAGATCATCAAATTTTCCTGCGGGAGTTGGTTTCCAACGCTGTAGACGCTATCCAAAAGTTAAATATGGTATCCCGTGCTGGAGAGTATAATGGAGAACTAGGAGAACCGGAAATTACCATTACCATAGACAAGGATAAAAAAACCCTGGCTATATCTGATAATGGTATTGGGATGACGGCTGAGGAAGTGAAGAAATATATCAACCAAGTCGCTTTTTCTAGTGCTGAAGAATTTATTCACAAGTATGAAGGTAAGGCTGATCAACCTATTATCGGTCATTTCGGGTTAGGATTTTACTCTTCCTTCATGGTAGCGAAACAAGTAGAAATTGATACTCTTTCCTACAAAGAAGGTTCGCAAGCAGTACATTGGACTTGTGATGGTTCACCTGCTTTTACTCTTGATGATTCTACCCGTACTACTCGCGGTACTACTATTACTCTCAATTTGATGCCCGATGAGGAAGAATATTTAGAACCAGCTAGAATCAAAAATTTGGTGAAAACCTATTGCGATTTTATGCCTGTTCCTATTAAATTGGATGGGGAGGTTTTGAATAAACAGAAAGCTCCCTGGCGTGAGTCTAGTAGTAGTTTAACTAAAGAAGATTATCTCGAATTTTACCGCTATCTCTATCCTTTCCAAGAAGAACCTTTGTTATGGGTACATTTGAATACTGATTATCCCTTTATCATTAATGGTATTCTCTATTTCCCTAAAATGCGCCCTGATGTGGATGTGACGAAAGGACAGATTAAGTTATTCTGTAATCAGGTGTTTGTCAGTGATAACTGTGAGGAAATTATCCCTCAATTTTTAGTGCCCATGCGGGGAGTAATTGATAGTACAGATATTCCTCTGAATGTGTCTCGTAGCGCTTTACAAGGCGATCGCACTGTGAAGAGAATAGGAGATTACATAGCTAAGAAAGTAGGCGATCGCTTAAAGGAATTATACAGAGAAAACCGCGAACAGTACATTAGTGCTTGGAAAGATTTAGGTACATTTGTTAAATTTGGTGTTCTCAATGATGAGAAGTTTAAAAAACAAGTGGAAGATATCTTAATTTTCCGCAGCACATTTACACCAGAATTAACACCAAAAGTAGAAGTACAAACTGCTGCTGATGATGCTTGGCAAGAAACCACTCCATCTAGTACCATCCCTTATACAACCATCAAAGAATATTTAGAACGTAATAAAGAGCGTCATCAAAACCGCGTTTTCTATAGCACTGATGAAGCTACTCAAGCCACATACATAGAACTACACAAAAGTCAAGGCTTAGAGGTGCTATTTATGGACTCTTTCATAGATACCCACTTCATCAACTTTTTAGAACAAGAATATCGAGATGTTAAGTTTAGTCGTGTTGATTCTGATTTAGATGATACTCTACTAGATGATAAATCTGGGGAAATAGTTGATCCCACAACCAATAAAACCAAGAGCGAAATTATCAAGGAACTGTTTGAAAAAGCACTGAATAAACCCAAAGTTAATATCCGTACAGAATCTTTAAAAGCAGATAATCCTCAAGGAACACCTCCAGCAATGGTATTATTACCAGAGATTCTGCGACGTTTACGCGATATGAATGCGATGATGCAGCAACAAACCAGCGAGTTTCCAGAAGAACATATTTTATTAGTGAATACTGCACATCCTTTGATTCAAAACTTGGTAAGTATTAGTCAAGGTGCGATTATTCAAGGCGACGGAGAATCACCAACTACTAAGTTAGTAAATATGATTTGTCAGCACGTTTATGATTTAGCTTTGATGTCTCAAAAGGGTTTTGATGCTGATGGAATGAAATCTTTTGTAGAACGTTCTAATAGTGTGTTAACCACGTTGACAGAAAAAGTTAGTTAATTTGGCTAATTTGGCTAATTTGGCTAATTTGGCGTTGCTGAATAGGGGTATAATTATGATATTTGTTTCGCGCATTAGCGAAGAGAAGCACTTGCGTTAGACCCAAAGTTTCAAATTTTGAATTTCTCAATTTCATACCTGAGTTCAGCAACGCCTTAATTTAAAAATTTAAAATGCCTGAATCCATTCTTTAATAGTATATTCTGTCCAGATTCCATTTTGCCAATAAGGATCATTTTCTACTAATTCGCGAACGGTTTTTTCATCTTCCGCTTCATAAATTCCAAAGACTTGAGTTACATCTTTAGTCGGTCCTAAAGTAATTAATATACCTGATTCTTTTTGTTTGGCCAATCCTGCTAAATGCGCTTGACGATAGGATTCTCTTTTAGTTAAAACATCTTCACAATAACTACCCCACATTATATATTTTGCCATGTTTTTGTTACTCCTTGTATTTCTTGTAAGCTGTTGTGCTTTTAATTTGGATAATAGATGCAAGCAAGATGCTTGCACTACAGTAATTTTAAGTTTTTTAGTTATACAGTGAGTGCTGCACATCAACTTAGCTTGTAGGTTGGGTTGAATCAACCCAACCACATCAACCCAACTAACAATTAACTTCTTAAAGTTACACCAAATTTTTCCACTAATGATGATCTTACCTTATCATGCACTGGTTGAACTTCTGCATCTGTAAGAGTGCGATCGCTAGAACGATAAACTAACCTAAAAGCTAAACTTCTTTGTCCTGCTGGAACATTTTCCCCACAATACTCATCAAACAATTCTACCTGATCTAATAATCCTTTACCAGCTTTATTAATCACCTTTTCAATTTCCGAAACCGTGACTTTAACAGGGGCAAAAAATGCCAAATCTCGATCGCTTGCTGGATAAGTAGAATAACTATTAAACTTTGGAGTTAACAAATCATCATTATCCAGCACATTTAACAACACATCTAAATCTAACTGAAACAGATAAACTGGATCAGGTAAATCTTTTTCCCGTTGTAATTGAGGATGTATTTGTCCAAAAGTACCTAACCTATTTCCTCCTACCCATAAAGAAGCAGTTCTTCCTGGATGTAACCGAAAATCTCGATTTTCTGGCTGAAATTCCACAGTAACTTTTAACTGTTGAAACACATTTTCTAAAATTCCCTTAGCTTCAAACCAAGTAATAGGTTTATCCTTACCTCCCCGTGACCATTTACCAGAAGTTATATCACCACCAATAATCCCAGCTAAAGCTTCTGCTTCCTGTAAACCATCTTCTTCTCGCCAGAAAATCCGCCCAATTTCAAAACCATTTAAAGACCCATTTCCCTGTTCTAAATTGTATTTAAAAGCCGTAATTAAGCCAGAAATTAAATCAGTTCTCAAAGCTGAATATTCTGTAAATAAAGGATTTGACAGCACAACTTGATTATTTTCTCCAGGCTTAACTAAAGAATATTGCATCAATTCAGTTAAACCTTCAGCACGTAAATAGGAGCGTAATTTACGAATTATTTCTTGTTCAAAAGGTAAATACCCAGCCTCAGATTTTTCCGGTAAAGTATCACAGAAATTATCATAACCATAGAGGCGGGCAATTTCTTCAATTAAATCTATTTCCCGTTCTAGATCTCGATAGCGATAGGGAGGTACTTTTACCATCCAACTATCTTCTTGGTTTCTAGTTAATTCACAACCTAAAGCTGTTAATATTTCCTCCACATCTTTAACAGTTAATTCTCCTGTTTCTTCTCCCAAATCTACAGGTCCTAATATTTCATTAACCCTTTTTAACCGCAAATTAATAGTATTAGATAAATTGGCAATATTGGGACGATAATCTGTTATTTCCTGTTGAACAATAACGCCATTAGCTAATTCTGTAATTAGGGATAAAGCGCGGTTACAAGCAATTTCTAATTCAGCATGATTTACGCCTCTTTCATATCTACCGGAGGCTTCACTTCTTAAACCCACTGCACGCCCAGAACGACGAATAGCTACAGAATCAAATAATGCAGCTTCTAATACCAAATTAGTGGTATTACTATCAACTTCTGTAGATTTTCCTCCCATAACTCCTGCTAATGCTACAGGAATATTATTAGCAGTAATTAGTAAATTTTGGGTGGATAAATTGCGATTTTGTCCATCTAAAGTTTCTAAGGTTTCCCCGTTATTAGCAAATCTGACACCAACAGTAACATTTTCATTACCGCCTACAGTTTGTAACTTTTGTAAATCAAAAGCGTGTAAAGGTTGTCCTCTTTCTAATAACACATAATTGGTAATATCTACCACATTATTAATTGGTCGCACTCCCGCCGCCAATAAACATTGTTGTAACCATTCGGGAGAAGGAGCAATTTTTACCTGTTCTATCACAGTGCCAATATAAGCAGGACAGGCTTTATTTTCTTGAATTTGTAAGCCTAATTTTTTGCTGTTTTGAGATACTTGAATGTGATTATTTTCAGGAAGAGATAATTTTGCACCAGTTAAAGCCGCAACTTCTCTAGCAATACCTACCATTGATAAAGCATCAGCACGGTTTGCCGTAGCCGTTACATCTAAAATTACATCTTCTAAACCTAATAATGGTCTGACATCGCTACCCAATTTAACATTTTCTGGGAAAATATGAATCCCATCATTTTCTGTGGGTAGGCCTAACTCTTTTAATGAACAAATCATCCCATGAGAAGGGACACCGCGCAATTTTGCAGGTTTAATTTTTAAGTCAATATTAGGAAGATATGTACCTACCGTAGCAACAGGAACAAAAATATCAGCGCGGACATTGGACGCACCACAAACAATATTTAACGTTTCATCCGCGCCTATATCAACTGTACACACACTTAATTTATCAGCATTGGGATGGGGTTGACGTTCCAGCACTTTTCCTATGACTACACCATCAGCCCAAGTACGACGATCTTCTATATCTTCTACTTCAAACCCTGCCATTGTCAAGGTTTCGGCCAGTTCTTCTGGGGTTAATTTGATTTCTACTAGTTCTTTTAACCAGGTTAAGGAAATACGCATGGAATAATTTTGTCTTTGATGTTCGCTTTAATTTTATTATGTTATAGCAGGAATAGGGAATAGCAAGGAAAATTTTTTCAAATATTTTCAAATAATTGATACTTGATCATCTTTCCAAACTAAAAATTCTGATTTAACCAATTATATAATAAATATAAATAGTAGTAAATATTAGCGATCGCTAACATTATCTTACCATTATCTTACTATTATCTTACCATTATTTTAGCAAAAACTAATATTTAAACTAATAAGCTGTTGTGTTTTTAATTTGGGTAATAGATGCAAGCAAGATGCTTGTGTTACTGTAATTTCAGGTTTTTTGGTTATATAGTCAGTCCTACACATCACCTTAATTTCTCAATTAATCAGGACTTACCCAAGGGTAATAAATACAAGCAAGATGCTTGTGTTACTGTAATTTCAGGTTTTTTGGTTATATAGTCAGTCCTACACATCAGCTTAATTTCTCAATTAATCAGGACTTACCCAAGGGTAATAAATACAAGCAAGATGCTTGTGTTACTGTAATTTCAGGTTTTTTGGTTATATAGTCTGACAGAATATAGCTATGATATTATTCCTGTTTCATCATAAACACCTATCCAAACATTGACTTTTCCCACTTGGGTATAATTAGTCAATTTCTCAGGAATATTAACAGTAAATTTTTGTAATTTCCGCCAATCTGACTCTGTTAAATATTCTTGATTCTGCATTTCTGCAATTAATTTTTCACTATCTCCCCATTTGACAACCACAGATATTTGATGTTCATCATCAATCACTTTTACAGATTTAGCGACTTCAGGAAAATCATATCTTTCTCTTAATTTTTGCACATCTATACCTCCATCATGATTTTGATTAAATAAATCACTAAAATATATCTCTGTCAGAGATAAAATATCACAGTTTAAATCATATTTTTCTAGGATTTTTTTGGTAATACTTATTCCGTATTGATATCCTGGTGGGTTGGAAGATGACATATTAAAAATTATTACATTACCTTGATTTTGCCTTCCTTCTCTGTTACATCTTCCTGCGGCTTGAATGATAGAATCTAAAGGTGCAAGTTGCCGATATACTATAGGAAAATCCACATCAACACCAGCTTCTATTACTTGGGTACTAATTAAAAAACAGGGTTTTTGATCTTTTAGTAATTGTCGCACCTTTGTGAGAATTTGGGAACGATGATCAGGACACATTCTGGAACTAAGATGAAAGCATTTTTCAGGAAATTGTGCAGATAATATTTCATATCCTTCTCTAGCTAATTTAGTGGTATTGACAATAATTAAACCTTGATTTAACCCAGTATTTTCAATGTTATAAACTACATCTTTCCATTCCCAATTATTAGCAATATATTCATATTTAACACGGTTAAGTTGTTGAAATAATCTAGTACTTTCATCTTCGGGAATAATATCTACAACATTAATTAAATCATCATCATCAAGATTATGAAATGCTGGTTGAGTAGCACTCATTAAAACTATTGTACATCCCCAATCTATCACTAAGGTATTTAATACATTTAAGATGGGACGGACTAAATTACCAGGGATAGATTGAGATTCATCTAATAAAATAACCTTGTTAATTAAACCTTGTAATTTACGGCATTTTGTAGGATGATTAGCAAATAAACTTTCATAAAATTGCACTCCACTGGTGACAATTACGGGTTTATCCCATCTTTCTGTGTTTAATTTATAATCTTTGCTTTCTTCTAACTTAGGTTCATATCCTGAATGATGTTCTAATACTGCATTTTCCCCAAATAATTGCCGATAAACATCTGCTGTTTGTTCAATAATACTTTTTAGTGGTCCAACATAAACTATACCCGACATTTGATTTTTTTCACTGTGTAAATAGGCAAACTTAGCACTAGCAATAGTTTTACCAATTCCACAAGGTCCTGTTAATCTAAAAATTCCTTTGGGTAATTCGCTTTTATTGATACAATATTGAGCAAATACATTCCTTGCTTCACTAATTACATTTGGTGATGCTGAAAAGAACGAATGAAGATTGAAACTCATTTTGTTATCTGCTGATGCAGAAAGATCCGTATTATTTTTGGGGCTTTCGCATTCATATTCAAAGTTTCGCGCGTCTAATCTGTCATTATCAACTAATACAGAAAATAACATTCTAATAGCAAATTCTCGCCGCAATTTAGGTAAATTAATATCTGGTATTTCTTGAGGTATAAAATCTGCTATTTCCCGTTTAGCTATTTCTAAACATTCCTCTAAATTTATTGCTAATTGTTGATACTCATTACCTCTTAATCTCAATCTTTCTGATAAACCAGAATGATGGCCAGCAATAATATAAGCCATTGCTGGTGGTTCTTTTTTTGCCATTTGTAACGCTAAAACAGCACCATGGGGAGAATGTACAACCCGTTTACCTTTGTTTTTTAAGTATTTTTGCCATGTTTGCTGATATTTACCCAAATCATGCCATAAACCAGCATACCTAGCTACTGCTTCAAATTCCTGGGGCACAGCGCTTGCAGACATTTTGGCCACATTCTGTAAATGTGCTGATAGTAGTTGTTCTTTACAATCTGTAGTAGTTCTTGCAAGATAATTCATTGATGTGTACAATATATAAAAAATTTTTAGCCAAGTCTATGCAACTAAAGATATGGGGTGAATGGGCATTATTCACAAGGCCGGAGTTTAAAGCTGAACCACATAGTTATCGGGTAATGACTTTTACTGCGGCTGTAGGTGTATTAGAGTCTATTTTCTGGAAACCAGAGATTAAATACAAGATTAATCACATCACGGTACTAAAACCAATTAATACATTTACCATCCAGCGTAACATGATACAGTCCAAACAAAGCTATAAAAATCCTAAAGATTGGATGAAGAATGATGGTATAGGGGGTTACACTGCTGTAAGCGATCGCGCCCAAAGAAATCATGTAATATTACGTGATGTAGCGTACATCATTGATTTTAACTTTGACTTACAAACGGAGGAAGATTTATCTAATAAATATTCAGCCCAAATTAAGCACAGAATTGAAAAAGGGCAATGTTTTAGACAGCCTTATTTTGGATGTCGGGAATATATAGCCTATTTTAGTTTTCCTACAGAAGAAGATCAACCTGCACCAGAATTAAAAGGAGAAATTGATTTAGGTTTAATGCCTAAACAAATGCACTTTATTCCTGATAAAAAAGGGGCGGTTTCTTGGCGTACTGCTGAAGGTTTTGTTAAGGGAAATGTAGTTACAGAATTTGCTCACTTTATCATGAGAGATGGGCGGTTATGTTGCAAGAATTAAATCAATTAAGCATAGCTTTAGAACAGAAAGATCGACTGACAACCATAGGATTTGGTGAATGTCTGTGTCATTGGCAAATTAATTTACCTTTAAGTAGTTTTCAAGTTTTAGAAACACCTGCAACCAAAGGTAAACCGAAATTTGGCAGAAAAATGTTAGTACCAGATCTGCGGCGCAATGGCGATGAACCATTATTAATTGATGATGGAGGAGAATATGTTTTTGGTGCTGGTGATAGAGGTGCAAAACGTCATCAATTGTATTTACAGGTGCTAGAAAAATGTTTACAAGAAACTAACCACGAAGCAGTAAAAGCAGTTTATGATTTTGTCACAAATACAACTGTAGAACAAATCACCAAAGAGTTAACAGAAATTTATCCACCAGCAGCTAATACAGATTGGTATCGGGATAGATTTGTGTTTCTATTTAAAGGTAAACAAATCACCAAAATTCCCATAGTTCAAAAATGGTGGGTTAACTATTATGCCAGTAAACAGGATACCGTTAATGGTGTTTGTTTATTAACAGGTGAACAGACTTCAACAATGGGGCGAAAAATGCCCATGATGGTTAAAGGTGTTCCTGGTGCTGCTACTTCTGGCGCAGCTATTAGTAGTTTTGATAAAGCCGCTTATCAGTCTCACGGATGGGAGGGAAATATTAACGCTCCCATAGGTTTTGAAAGTGCTGTGAGATTTCATAAAGCATTAGATTTTTTACTTAATAGTGACACCAACCGTTATAAATTAGGAGATCAGGTTTTTGTTTATTGGGGTGAAGAAGATGGTTTAGGTATTAATCCTCAAATCTGGGAAGATATTCGCTTTAAATCTATTTTTACTAGTCTCCATCATCCTAAAAATTTTAATCCAGAGGATATGCAATCTCGCTTTTATCTTGCTATTCTCAAAGGTAATAAAGGCAGAATTTCCCTTAGTGGTTGGAGTGAAGTTACTACCCAAAAAATCAAAGATTCTATTCAGGAGTTTATTGAATGTCAGCAACTTAATAATTTATCACCTAGTCCTATGTGGATGTTGTGTAATAGTGCTTTTTTGAATCCCAGTAAGGAACACACTGACAGAATAGCAACTGCTTTAGTTAAGGCTGGTTTTTTAGGTGAAGCATTACCGGATGAATATGCCCACAGAATCATTGATAGGATATGCAGTGAAAAGGAGTTTAATGATTTTCCTTCAAAATGTAAACAATTTAGATATTTTCCCAGACTTCAAGGTTTATTACTTTATTTAGCCACCAATAATATGAAATATCCCACAGGTGATCCAAAATTTGATACTGCTTACACTTTAGGCAGAATTGCATTTTTAATGCACCAAGCACAAGTTAAAGCTCAAAATATGACCAGTGAAGATAACACTAATGTCATGCGTAGTTTAAAAACTTTATCTTCCACACCTACTCAAGTGTTTGCTAGGCTTTGTCATGGTTGTACCCATTATTATTTAGAAAGTGATAATAGTAAATACATTAAAAAGTTACTAGCTGAAGAATTTGAAAGTTTTGATATTTCCATACTCCCAGAGGTGCTAGATTTAAAATCTCAAGCTTTGTTTTTTCAAGGTTGGTGGCAAAAAAGAGGTGAATATTTTACTAAAAAAACAGATGAATAAGCTAATGTGCAGCACTCACTGTCTAATTAAAAAACCTGAAGTTACAGTAGCACAAGCATCTTGCTTGTATTAATTATTCAAGTTAAAGGCACAACAGCTTATTCATTTGAAGATTATTGTTCACATGAGGATTCTTGGCACGTGAACATTAATCAAACATATATGTAGCATATATGTAGCATATATGTAGAAACGTTTCATAGAACATCTCTAAATTTCAACTAATCAAAATCTGAAAAATATCAAGGAATTAAAAATCATGACTGTACATTTAGACCCTACTAAAAAACACGATGCTATCTTATTATTTGATTGTTTAGACGGTAATCCTAATGGTGATCCCGATGCAGGAAATCAACCGAGAATTGACCCCCAAACAAATCAAGGTTTAGTCACAGATGCTTGTTTAAAACGCAAGGTAAGAAACTATGTAGACATGGTTGGTAAGAATGAACAAACACCAGAAAAATATAAAATATTTGTGGAAGAAGGAAGTGTTTTAAATGAAAAAATCAGTCGCGCTTATACTGATGTAGGTTTACCACAAAAAGAAGGAACACCAGAACAACAATTAAAGGTTGCTAACTGGATGCAGCAGAATTATTATGATTTAAGAATGTTTGGTGCGGTACTTTCTACTGGTTTAAAAGCTGGCCAGGTTTGGGGACCTGTACAAGTTAGTTTTTCTCGCAGTATTGATCCGGTTTTTCCCCAATCTGTCAGTATTACTCGTTGTGCTGCAACTCAGGAAGCAACTAAAAAAGATGGTGGTACAAAGGATAATAAAACTATGGGCAGAAAAGAGGTTTTACCCTATGGTTTATATAAGTCCTATGTGTTTTATAATCCCCATTTGGCGCAAAAAACAGGTTGCGTTTATGTTACTGAACGTGATTTAGAGTTATTTTGGCAAGCATTAATTAAGGCTTGGGAGTTCGATCGCTCTTCTGCACGAGGTTTTATGGCTTGTAGAGGTTTGTACATTTTTACTCATGCCAATAAATACGGTAGCGCACCTGTACATCAATTATTTGATCACCTGCAAATTATGTCTACTGTTGATGTACCCCGCAGTTTTGCTGATTATCAAGTTAATTTAGATGCGGTGTTACCTGATGGTGTCACTTTGACAAAATTAGCCTAAATTGCGCGGATGGGTGGGTGTAAAAATCCAGATTTTGGGAAAATCCTGGAAACTCTGATTATCACTGAATTTCCAGCGATCGCTGCTTACAACCACCCGCGCACCTTACAGTGTAAAGGTTTCGGTGTTTTTTCCCTTTGTGCTTTTGTTTGAAATGGAGTATTATTTTGGCATCCGCGCAAATCGTTCTGGAAATTTCCTATTTTCAATGCTTTGCGAGGCCAGCAGTGAAAATCGCTGTAATAGGTGATTTTGGATTGAAACAATTCGAGAAAGTTTTTTGGTAGCCATAAACAGGGTGAAAATCGCTGTAATAGGTGATTTTGGATTGAAACTTTTGGGGTTAACAAACAAGAGTCAAATCATTTCGTGAAAATCGCTGTAATAGGTGATTTTGGATTGAAACGGCCAAATGTCCGATGCTGAAATTGAGGATTGTGGTGAAAATCGCTGTAATAGGTGATTTTGGATTGAAACGTTTTCAAACCTCCTATAATTGCTTTCAACAATGCCCAGTGAAAATCGCTGTAATAGGTGATTTTGGATTGAAACCATAAGATTTAGAAATAGCTGACAACTTTGACTGAAGTGAAAATCGCTGTAATAGGTGATTTTGGATTGAAACAAATCATTTTAAATTCCCCGGTAACACGCCAAAAAATAACGTGAAAATCGCTGTAATAGGTGATTTTGGATTGAAACCAAGAATTACCATCGGAAACCCAAGAACAGATTTAGTGAAAATCGCTGTAATAGGTGATTTTGGATTGAAACCTAGCCAAAGAAAATCTATTTCCATAAGTATAATTGTGAAAATCGCTGTAATAGGTGATTTTGGATTGAAACCTTATGTGTAGCGATGAACAATTTTATTACTTATTGTGAAAATCGCTGTAATAGGTGATTTTGGATTGAAACTCTTAATTGAAGATTTAAAAATTAAAGATTTAGTTGTGAAAATCGCTGTAATAGGTGATTTTGGATTGAAACTCCCATATCTTCCACTCTGTGAGTTTATTATTATGTGAAAATCGCTGTAATAGGTGATTTTGGATTGAAACTTCCAGCATTTTAACCACCAGGTCGTAGCCTATAGTGAAAATCGCTGTAATAGGTGATTTTGGATTGAAACTCAATCCTGAGAAATTCTACTCTCATGTAGAAAGTGAAAATCGCTGTAATAGGTGATTTTGGATTGAAACCTAGCCAAACTTAATATTACACCTGAGATGTCTGGTGAAAATCGCTGTAATAGGTGATTTTGGATTGAAACTTAAGTTTCTTATCGTTCAAAAAAGGGATATAATTTAATGCGTGAAAATCGCTGTAATAGGTGATTTTGGATTGAAACCGAGATCGCTACAACTTTTTTTGCCTAGTGTAATTCGTGAAAATCGCTGTAATAGGTGATTTTGGATTGAAACAAATATTCACCCGCTTTAGAGTAAAGCGTGGTGTAGTGAAAATCGCTGTAATAGGTGATTTTGGATTGAAACTTAAACAAGGATACCTGAGATTCCTTATTTACATTGTGAAAATCGCTGTAATAGGTGATTTTGGATTGAAACAATGAAAATTATTAACGCTTGTATGGCGATCGCATCAGAAAGGTGAAAATCGCTGTAATAGGTGATTTTGGATTGAAACCTTTTAATAGCGGTTTCGGAATAATCAAAAATCTTGTGAAAATCGCTGTAATAGGTGATTTTGGATTGAAACAGTACGAGCGATCGCCCCCACACCTAAGATTTTTGTGAAAATCGCTGTAATAGGTGATTTTGGATTGAAACTTTCAGGAGGTTGCGCTTGCCCCGACATAAGGAAGTGAAAATCGCTGTAATAGGTGATTTTGGATTGAAACTAATAATCCTTATGTCCTGGGATGCCCAGGGCATAACTCCAGTGAAAATCGCTGTAATAGGTGATTTTGGATTGAAACTAAACTTAGCTCAGTATTAGAAAAAACAAAAAAAAGTGAAAATCGCTGTAATAGGTGATTTTGGATTGAAACTAGCCAAATTAATCATGGCTTCTTGTTTGTCTTTAGTGAAAATCGCTGTAATAGGTGATTTTGGATTGAAACTCTGTAGGTACCACGCTTACACATCCCACAACAACGTGAAAATCGCTGTAATAGGTGATTTTGGATTGAAACTTTACCCTGGGAAACTAACAATTCTAGTTTCTGGTGAAAATCGCTGTAATAGGTGATTTTGGATTGAAACTTAACTGTTCTAACGATAGACTATACAGAAAGTAAAGTCGTGAAAATCGCTGTAATAGGTGATTTTGGATTGAAACCTGAAATTTCATAGCCCTTTTCAGCCATTCTTGCTAGTGAAAATCGCTGTAATAGGTGATTTTGGATTGAAACAATGCTGAAAATCAGAGACATAGAATTGCTTTAGTGAAAATCGCTGTAATAGGTGATTTTGGATTGAAACAATGCTGAAAATCAGAGACATAGAATTGCTTTAGTGAAAATCGCTGTAATAGGTGATTTTGGATTGAAACCATCCAGCATTGTACAGATTGATAGACGCTAAAAAGTGAAAATCGCTGTAATAGGTGATTTTGGATTGAAACTCGTACTCGGATGGATTGGTTTTTCCTACATAGGGATGTGAAAATCGCTGTAATAGGTGATTTTGGATTGAAACCACAAATTAGCACGAGATTATGTTGCTAAAATTGTGTGAAAATCGCTGTAATAGGTGATTTTGGATTGAAACGCGCTACTTCCTGCTTGCTGTAAGGAATCAGCTTAGTGAAAATCGCTGTAATAGGTGATTTTGGATTGAAACGAAGAAAAATTGATAGAGAATTGGTCAGAATATCAGTGAAAATCGCTGTAATAGGTGATTTTGGATTGAAACATGAAAACAACTTATAACTGTCATGATGTCAATCAAAAAAAGTGAAAATCGCTGTAATAGGTGATTTTGGATTGAAACGATTGGAGTACAATCTACTGGAGAATCCAATCCAGTGAAAATCGCTGTAATAGGTGATTTTGGATTGAAACACAATTATAATTGTAATATATAGCATGAACAGGATGTGAAGTGAAAATCGCTGTAATAGGTGATTTTGAATTGAAACTAAATCATCAATATCTTTGCGGGATTGCTCCAAAGTGAAAATCGCTGTAATAAGCGATTTTGGATTGAAACACTAATTACAAATTACACAAATTACGTGATATAATGGCTTTTGAGATAATTTTAATCTATCCATGATTTTTACTAATGTATTTATAACAATAGCAACCAATAACATAGAAAAATTAGTAGTTTTCTATGTTAAATTACTAGAACAAAAACCGCAGAAATTAATTAATAATGTTTATGCTGAATTTCAATTATCCAGCTTAACATTAGGAATTTTTCAACCTCAAAAAAATCATCAATCAGAATTTTTTGCTAGTAATAAAAGTCCTATTAGTTTATGTTTTGAAGTGACTAACTTAGAAAAGTGCATATCTGATTTAAAATTGTTAGGTTATCCACCTGTAGGTAAGATTAATATCGCCTCTCATGGTTATGAAATCTACGCTTATGATCCCGACGGCAACCGTTTAATTTTACATCAGTCAAAGGAGCAAAAAACAGAAAAATCTCATGTTTGAATCATGTTTAAATCATGTGGAAATTATGTGGAAATCATGGTAGCCTAATTTTTTTTGCTTAACTTTTGACTCACAAACTTATTAAGTCAACATAGTAAATAGGAACTGTTAAACAATGTCAATAACACAAAATTACAAATTAAATATCATTCAATGGTATCCTGGCCACATTGCCAAAGCCGAAAAAAATCTCAAAGAACAATTAAAACGAGTAGATGTAATTTTTGAAGTTAGAGATGGGCGTATTCCATTAGCTACAAACCATCCACAAATACCAGAATGGGTAGGAACTAAAAAGCGAATTTTGGTACTGAATCGTGTAGATATGATTTTGCCAGAAGTGCGATCGCTGTGGATTAACTGGTTTAAAAAACAACAAGAAACAGTGTATTTTACTAACGCCCAAAGTGGTCAAGGTATAACAGCCCTATTTAAAGCTGCCCAAGCAGCAGGAATAGAACTAAACAAACGTCGTCAAGATAGAGGAATGTTACCGCGTCCAGTGCGTGCAGTAGTTATTGGCTTTCCCAACGTCGGAAAATCTGCTTTAATTAATCGTTTATTAGGCAAAAGAGTAGTAGAAAGTGCCGCACGTCCAGGAGTAACTCGTCAACTGCGGTGGGTAAGAATTTCCGACGATTTAGAACTATTAGACGCGCCTGGAGTCATTCCTGCAAGACTAGATAACCAGGCTGCGGGTGTTAAATTAGCAATATGTGATGATATTGGTGAAGCATCCTACGATAATCAACTAATAGCAGCCGCATTTGTAGATATTATCAACGAATTACAAGAAACATATCCAGAACTATTACCACCAAATCCATTATTATCGCGTTATAATTTGGACTCAATCATTCATACAGGAGAAGAGTATTTACACAGCCTAGCTGAACATCGTTATAAAGGAGACATAGAACGCTGTGCCAGACAAATAATTACAGATTATCGCAAAGGTTTTCTTGGCGCAATACCCCTAGAATTACCACAATCATAAGGCCGAATACAGCATACAGGGTGTAGGGAGAAAAATTTTGATTCTCACTCCCCACCTTTGTGACTGCCAACTGCCAACTGCTGACTTCTACTGTTGTTTCTACTGTTGTTGATCTAACACACTAAAATTAAGTAAAGTTTCTGGGGATTGAGATATATTTAATACTGTTTTATACCGAATAGGGGGATTAACATTTAGCACTGCAATGAGTTGCAGTAAAAAAGTAATAAAAGCAGCTTGTATAAGTTTTTCTAACATATTTTACCTCTCTTTTTTTACATGGATGAAAGTTCCATAAAGACCAGTTATTATAAATACATTTCCTTTCCCTGATAATTCGGATAAATTCTGAGTAGCTTGTGTTAACTTAACAATACCTCAGAAAAATACAATAAAGTGTTATTAAAATCACTATTATCAAGAAACATACCTATAGCAGACGTGAAATTCGGGGAAAAGTGCCAGATTTATGGGAATTAGCTCTCAGGTATCAACCGCGAGTCATCAACCCCCAGTCATTAGCCGTCCCTAGAAATTTACAACAATAATTAAACTACTGAAAGCCGAAAACTGATAATTAATAGCTAATAACCGTATCTTCAAAAATTCACACAATGAGGCATTCTCCCCGATAGAATAAAGGAAAAATAGCTAAAAAACGCGCTCAATGATTCCTATCGTTATTGAACAATCTGGTAGAGGCGAACGCGCCTTTGATATTTATTCACGGCTTTTACGTGAACGGATTATATTCCTGGGAGATCAAGTAGATAGCAATCTTGCTAACTTGATAGTCGCCCAACTCCTGTTTTTAGATGCTGAAGACCCAGAGAAAGACATTTATATGTATATCAATTCTCCCGGTGGTTCAGTAACAGCAGGTATGGGCATATTTGACACTATGAAGCATATCCGCCCAGATGTTTGTACCATTTGCACGGGATTAGCCGCCAGTATGGGTGCTTTCTTACTGAGTGCGGGAACTAAAGGTAAAAGGATGAGTTTACCTCATTCACGGATTATGATACATCAACCTTTAGGCGGCGCGAGAGGACAAGCTACGGATATTGCCATTCAAGCCCGGGAAATCCTCTATCATAAGCAGAAGTTAAATGAGTATCTAGCAGAACACACAGGACAACCATTAGAAAAGATTGCTGAAGATACAGACCGCGATTTTTTCATGTCTCCTAATGATGCTAAAGAGTATGGTTTAATTGATCAAGTGATTGATCGTCATGCAGCTGGCAGTCGTCCTGTAGCTTTGGTTTAGTTATTACTAATTAGGCTTTACACCAAAAAGTCTTTTCGTTGAAGCTAAGGAGATCAAGTAGTCAGGAATTGAAAGAGTTCAAAGAGTTTTTTGTATTTGAAAATTTTGATTTCTCAGACTAAAAATCCTTTGTTTTAGTAATTTTACACAAAAAGATCGCGGACTTCTTCAAGAAGTCCGGGATCTGAATCCCTTGATAGCTAATTACTGCTTAAAATCCAGCAATGGGATCAGGTTGAGATTTAAGATATATCAAAAAATCTCTTAATTCTTCTTCACTTAATAAAGAACGCCCCCTTTTACCATAGGTTTTAATTAAATGTTCCTTACCCTGTTCTGCACTCCATCCTAATCTTTCAATTTCTACATCAGTTTGGGCAATAACATCTGATAAATTAATAGGTTGGATTTTTTTAGTCCTTTTGGCTATAGAAGATTCACTTATATCTTCCACAGGTGTATAACTACGAGGAGTAAATGGTGTAACATTGCTAGGGGGTTGATATTCTGGTTCTGGAAAGGGTAAAATATCCGATGTTACCGCTTCTGGTTTAACTGTAGGTAAATTTTCTGGATGTTCCCACATTACTGGTGTAACTGAAGGCGTATAATTATCACTTACATTACTAGCATTACTGGGATGATGACTGGGATGATGACTGGGATAATTACTGGGATAATTACTGGGATCATCCAACTGGTGACTAGGAATATGCACAGGTTGGGAAATGGGTAAAGGCGTTGTTGTTTCTGGTATTTCTTTGATCCCTAATACCATCAAAGCGCGATTTCTAGCTTGATCTTCGGCGGTTTCGATGGTATCTGCTGCGGACATAGCTGTGGCACGGGTGATACCTTCCACATTGATAGAAACACGGACAATATATTTACCTTGAAAAATTTGGATTAGTTCAGAAATAATACTGCCGTTGGGATATAACTTTTGAAATTGAGTTAACATGAAAATTCACTGACTATGATTTTAATAATTGAATAATAGATATCTGGTGGTAATTAATGTAGAGACGTATAGAACCTCTCTACAAGGGTTTGAAACAACGCACATTTAATTTTCACTCCTATATCTAATGATCATCATTAAAAGATGGAAAATTTAATCATAGTATAATCAACTAATAATTATATCAGTTAGCAATTATGCCAAGAGCTAGACTATGAATACATCTGAGAAATTACGTAGAGATTATCGTCCTCGTCCTGTAGCAATCAATGAAATTATATCTATGGCCATTGAGTCCTTATTGAGTAACAAATTACGTACTTTGTTAACAATGCTAGGAGTCATAATTGGTATTGCTTCAGTAATTGCAATTACATCCGTTGGACAGGGCGTACAAAAAGCTACAGAACAGCAAATTCAATCTTTAGGAACTGACGTACTACAAATTTTTCCTGGAGAAGCAAGAACCGGAGGTATTAGTCGTGGATTAGGTTCAAGTAGTACCCTAACACTACAAGATGCTCAAGCTATTAGAGATCAGATTTCTAGCGCGCAAACTGTTTCTGCCTATCTTCAGCGACCAGGACAAGTTGTAGCTGCACAGAATAATCATGCCACAAATATTGTAGGCATTGATATTAACTATATGGAGGCCAGAAATACAAAACTTACCCAGGGTAGATTTTTCACCATAGAGGAAATAGATCAAGCTACACCAGTAGCCATTTTAGGTTCTACACTTTTAGAGAAACTATTTGGTAAAAATGCAAATGCAGTAGGTGAACAGATACGGATTGAACGTAATATATATGAAACCATTGGAGTATTTGAGCCTAAAGGCTCAGAAGGCTCTATTGATAGAGATGATCAAGTCTTTGTTCCTCTTAGTAATATGTCCTCTCGCATTGTTGGCAATAATTCTCTAAGTGGAAAGGCCGTTAATGGCATTTATGTCAAAACTACTGGCCAAAGTCAGATGACAGTAGCTGAATCTCAAGTTAAGAATCTTTTGCGTATACGACACAATCTCTCAGACTCTCAATCTGATGATTTTAGTATCAAAAACCAAAGTGATATTGTTAAAACCTTTACTACTGTAGTGGGATTATTTACTGTCATGCTTGTTGCTATAGCAGGTATTTCTCTAGTGGTAGGTGGTATTGGTATTGCCAATATTATGTTAGTCTCAGTGGTAGAACGGACAAGAGAAATTGGTATCCGTAAAGCTATTGGAGCTACTAACTCCGCCATTTTGCATCAGTTTTTGGCTGAATCTATTATGATATCCCTCACAGGAGGTTTCATCGGTATCGGTATTGGGATTTTTCTGGCCTTTGGTGCCGCCACAATTCTCAAGTTTCCTTTTATCGTGGTTGCTTGGTCAATATTAGGTGGCTTTGGATTATCCTTTATTGTTGGGTTGTTAGCAGGGGTAATTCCCGCTCAGAATGCAGCACGATTAGATCCAATTGCTGCTTTACGACGGGACTAATGTGATTATTTCTAGTTGGTGACGATTGGTTTGGATTGAGATACTTTTTCCAGAACAGTTTCAGAAATAATTAAACCATCTTGAAGTCGAATAATACGTTGGGTTTGGTTAGCAATGTCCAAATCATGAGTAACAATCACAATTGTAATACCTTGCTGGTTAAGCTGAGTTAATAAGTTCATTAACTCCTGAGAAGTTTCACTATCTAAAGCCCCTGTGGGTTCATCTGCTAACACCAAGGCTGGACGATTTGCTAACGCACGAGCTACAGCAACTCGTTGTTGTTGTCCTCCAGAAAGCTGACTGGGGCGATTATTTAGGTAATTAGCTAATCCCACTTGTGTTAAGGCATCTATAGCCCGTTGACGACGTTTTAATTTAGGAACATGGGAATAAATCATTGGCAACATCACATTTTCCAGAGCAGTAGAGCGAGGTAACAAATTAAATTGCTGAAAGATAAAGCCTATTCGATAATTTCGGATATAGGCTAGTTCATCATTATCAAGATTCATTAAGTTTCTGCCTTCTAAAGCATACTGTCCAGTGGTGGGACGATCTAAGCAGCCAATAATATTCATTAATGTTGATTTTCCAGAACCAGATGCTCCCATAATAGCCACATATTCTCCTTCTTTGATGCATAGATTAATACCCTTAAGTACAGGCACTCTCACTTCACCTAAAAGGTATTGTTTTGTAATTGCTTCCATAAAAATCATTAGACACCTCCAAAAATACCGACAACTATTGTTTTGACTTACTGGTAAGCTAATGTGCAGCACTCACTGTATAATTAAAAAACCTGAAGTTACAGTAGCACAAGCATCTTGCTTGTATTAATTATTCAAGTTAAAGGCACAACAGCTTAATTACAGCAATTTTCAGGTAAATGAACCACATTTTGATTCTGGTTTCACGCAAAGACGCAAAGCAAGACTAAAATTAATTTAGGGTGTTGTCTAAATACATGAAAACTGCTGCAATTTCCTCTAGGCAATAGGTAACTTCTTAGCATTTCTAGCTGTGTTACATCCTAAGTTAGTAACGCATCTGTAAAACACCAAGGTTATGTTTTATTGGTTATATCTAAACTACAACAGAATTTAAATCTCATATAAGGGTTTTAAAACCCTAAGATTATGTTTTATTGGTTATATTGCCGCTCTCATTTTTACTATCCCCATCAAAAGTAATTATACCCTCGACTAAGTAGATTTCAGAAATCAAATAGGAATCCGTCACAATCATATAAGATTAAGATTTGCAATGAGTAGCTTGCCAATAGACATCTCCAATAATAACAATTTTATTACTTTAGATTAGGCTTCTAGCCCGATTTCTGGAGGTATAGATGTTAATGATAAAACCCCTGTAACACAGGCATACTTCGACAAGCTCAGTACAAGTCTTGCTGTGTTCATAGTGTACCTGATGTAGATGGGATTGTATCTAATACTAGTAGTATCAAAATCCTAGTAAAGTTTGAAGTTTTGTATAGTTGTTAATACTATTCGTAAGATAGATATATACTGGTTTTAGTTATTAATTAGAAAACAAGTTTATGTTAGCTTCAAGACATCCTCATCCCAACCAGCCTCATCATCCCCGCCATGGAGAAGTTCCCCCCCCACCGTCCTGGAGAACCACGTCATCAACCACCTGCACATCCTCAAAGAGAAAACTGTAATCCAACTACTATATCTGAAAGTGATCATGAACTTTTAAGAGAGTTAAAGATAGAAAGTAAATTACCAAGACATACTATACATAGCTAGACATCCTGTGGTATGATAGAACAAGTAAAAAACTTAGCTATCAGATGACAGTAAATTATGTACCTCCAAGAGTCGCTGC
>NZ_JACJPV010000024.1 GCF_014696225.1 Anabaena sp. FACHB-1237
GTTTCCTCTCATTTTTAATGCTATTTATTCTCATTAAGCCTCTTAATTTTTGAGTGACCTTTAGTTATTATGTACTACTTCAATGGCTTTTTTGATCTGTGACAGTTGAGGGTGCGGAATGTGGGTTGTAATGATCATACAATTCTAATTTTTTGATTGTTTAGTTCTTTAGATCCAAATCTATAGGCAGTCCTAATTGCTGTTGACGGCACTTAGCAAAATTACCTTCTAAACTTGTATCAATATCAACGCCACTACGGATAACTACTTTCCAAACAGTAATAAACAAGATGTAAATATCTAATGCTAAGGACTGTTTTTCCACATACTGTATATCAAGTTCCAGTCGGTCTTCCCATCGCAATTTATTCCGTCCATTAATTTGGGCTAATCCAGTGATTCCAGGAAGAACTGAATGGCGCTGACGCTCTCGTTCTGAATAGTATGGTAAATACTGAACTAGTAAGGGACGAGGTCCAATAAAAGACATATCTCCTTTCAATACACTCCATAATTGTGGAAGTTCATCAAGGCTAGTTTTACGCAAAAACTTACCTAAATTTGTCAGTCGTTCAGCATCAGGTAATAACTCGCCATTAGCTCCACGCATATCTGTCATTGTGCGGAACTTATAGCAGGTGAAAAGATGGGTATCTTTACCGGGACGCTCTTGGGTAAAGATAACTGGACTACCCATTTTTAAATAAATAGCGATCGCAATCACTAGCATTACAGGAGAAAGAATAATTAAGGCGATCGCTGCTATTATTCTGTCACATAAATATTTAATAAATATACTAAAATTGAGTAATTCTAAGCCCATAAATTCTTCATTCATCATACCACCTCTTTAACTATCACCGCAGTTTTAGATATTAAAAACAAGCTGATTGCAAATTATTGATTTGGGATTATTTTATGTTACGGTACTTAACCAATTCAAAACCGATGCTCTTCTATTATTGCTCAATTATTAAACAGCTTTCCGATCACAAAATTGCTAAATCAAACTTTATCTTGAAATATAACTAAAATAAAATTCACAGTCTTGTCATTTTGACATTTTTTGAAGTAAATAATTCCGGCTCTCGTAGACTAGATATGACTATTTAATACTTAATGCTTACTTCAATTCATTATGTAGCAAGAAATTCAATAAAATCAAAATTAATTTTTATTAAATCTATTGTTTTTGATTCATGGGATTCTTGTATAATAATCGTTTTAAGCATTATTGTTAAATTACCATAACCACTCTAGGAGAGCCATAATTCCTGAAAATACTTGATATTTTCACTGCTTCCCCTCGCCAAAAACTTCTACAGTGATATCCCTTCCATCTGATGAGAGGAATTAGGAACAGGTAATCCTTTTAATTTTAAAATCTGTAGGTATTCCTGATGTAGAGCATTCCAAATATCTTCTTGACAAAATTCTCGCAAAACCCGATCTCGTCCAGCTAGACCATGTTGCTGTCGTAGTTGGGAATTAACTAAATAACTACTAATTCCTTGAGCTAAAGCTAACCCATTATGGGATGGTACAAGTGTCCCTGTAATTCCATCTTCAACTGCATCAATACAACCAGGAATTTTGGTAGCTACCACAGGTAGTGCCATTGCAGCAGCTTCCAAGAGTACATTAGGAAAGCCTTCACGATAAGTTGGTAAAGTAAACAAATCCATCGCCGCATACAATGGTGGGGTATCGGTATGATATTTTCCCCCAGTTGCATGGATGCGAATATCACTTTGAAGTATTTCCTGAGCTTGAGTAGATATGGAATCTTGAGTGTCAAAGTTTCCAACTATGAGTAAATGCAAATTTGGAAACTCTCCACGGAGAATTTTCCAGGCAATAACCAATTCTTCAATACCTTTATCCGGGACAATGCGCCCCACAAAACCAACCACAATGGCATCATCAGGAATCCCATATTTTTGCCGAACTTCTTTCCTTGTGTCAGACGCTAAATTTGCGGGATTAAAGTGATCCGCAGCATCAACCCCATTACTACTTCCTCTACATAAAACGGTAATCTTTTCCTGGGGACAAAGACCCTCATTAATTGCCACCTCTCTGATAGAATGACTCACACAAATAACCCGATGTGCGAGTAAACAGGAAACTTTTTCACTCCATGATAGTAATATCCGCTTGTACCCCGTTGCTGTCATTAGAGGTAATCCACGAATATGATAAATCCGCACAGGTACTCGTGCTAACCAAGCAGCAATAGTTCCCAATAGTCCACCTTTAGGAGTATGGGAATGAACTATGAGAGGGTTAATCTGGCGTATTTGCTGCCAAATTTGCCCAATAGCCACAATATCCTTGAACGGTGTAATGCGTCGTGGCATTGTGACTGTATGAAATGGAATTTTCTCTTGATCTCTAATTTTTGCAGCCCACTCTCCAGGCGAAGCAAGAGCATGAATATCATAGCCCCGTGCTTTCATGTAAGCAATCTGCCCGCGAAACAAGTAAAAAGTACCTGAGACTGTAGTAATGTGGAGTAATTTAATTTTTTGTGACATAGGAAGATATGAATTTTTTTAAACTTGGTAATATGACCGATACCATTTAACAAATCGTTCAATCCCCAATTCAATTGAGGTATTCGGTTTAAAACCCACATCTGCCACTAACTGATCAACATCAGCATAAGTAGCAGGTACATCACCAACTTGCATCGTTAACATATTTTTCTCTGCTTTTATTCCTAAATAATTTTCCAGGGTTTCAATGAAGTGCATTAATTCCACTGGTTGATTATTGCCGATATTGTAATTTTTGTAGGGTGCATAACTTGTGGCGGGATCAGGTGTATTTCCCGACCATTTAGGATTAGGCTTAACAACCTGATCAACTACACGAATTACACCTTCAATAATGTCATCAATGTAAGTGAAATCGCGCCTCATTTTACCGTAATTAAAAACATCAATGGGTTGTCCTGCCAAAATTGCTTTAGTAAACAGAAATAATGCCATATCAGGGCGACCCCAAGGACCGTAAACTGTAAAAAAGCGTAATCCCGAAGCTGGCAATCCATACAAACTACTGTAGGTATGTGCCATTAATTCATTTGCTTTTTTGGTGGCAGCATACAAACTAACAGGATGGTCTACATTGTCATGAACGGAGAAGGGAATTTTTGTATTTGCACCGTACACTGAACTGGAAGAAGCAAATACTAAATGTTGGACATTCGTATGTCGACAACCTTCTAAAATATTAACAAATCCTACTAAATTGCTATCTACATAAGCATGGGGATTTTTTAATGAATAACGAACTCCTGCTTGGGCAGCTAAATTCACAACTTTATCAAAGTTTGATTGAGCGAATAATTTGGGAATGTTTTCCCTGTCTGCTAAATCTAATAAATGAAAGCTAAAACCTGGTTTTTCTAAAAGTTGGTCTAGTCTGTCTTTTTTTAAAGTTACATCGTAGTAATCATTGAGATTATCCAAACCAACAACTTCATCACCTCTTTCTAGTAAGCGTTTACTGAGGTGAAAACCAATAAAACCAGCCGCACCAGTAACTAAAATTTTCGCCATAATTTCACCTGTTATAAACTCCAATAATGAATATTTGCTGGTATGTCCGTAGGTTCAAATATTGATTTGATATCCATGAAGATTCCACCTGGACGAATGTGAGCAAATAGTCTATCTGCTGGTATTTCTAAATATTCTTGGTGGGGAACTGCTAATATTAGGGCATCGAGATATGTCAGGTCTTTCCAATTAGATAATTGAATACCGTACTCATGTAGTGCATGAGTATTTTCAGCCAAAGAGTCATGTACTAAGGGTTTAATTCCAAACTGTCGCAACTCATGAATAATATCGGGAACACGACTATTTCTTAAATCTGGTACATTTTCTTTAAAGGTAAGTCCCAAAATCCCCACTCGCGCATTTTTGATGGTGACATTAGCTTCTACAAGCAGTTTTACTAAACGACTACCCAAGAATTGACCCATGTTGTCATTAATTCGTCGTCCTGCAAGAATTACTTGGGGATAATATCCCACTTGTTGAGCTTTTGCTGTGAGATAGTAAGGGTCTACACCGATGCAGTGACCACCTACAAGTCCTGGTGTAAAGGGGAGAAAGTTCCATTTTGTACCCGCAGCCGCTAGGACATCACGGGTACGAATATTGAGGCGATCGCAAATTATTGCTAATTCATTCATTAAAGCAACATTGAGATCGCGTTGGGTATTTTCAATGACTTTTGCAGCCTCAGCAACTTTGATGGATGGGGCGCGGTGAACACCAGCATCAACAACAGCACCATATACACTAGCGATATGTTCTAATGTTTCTGGGTCTTCACCTGCTACAATTTTGACAATCTTTTCTAAGGTATGAGTTTTATCACCTGGGTTAATTCGTTCGGGTGAATAGCCCAATTTGAAATCCACACCCTGTTCTAAATTAGATACCCGTGCTAGAACAGCACCACAAACTTCTTCTGTGACTCCTGGGTAAACAGTTGATTCATAAACTACTACATCACCTTTTTTGAGAACTTTACCAATAGTTTCCGAGGCTTTAATTAGTGGAGTCAAATCGGGAACACGGTTATCGTCAATTGGTGTGGGGACTGAGACAATAAAGAAGTTGCAATCAGCTAAATCAACTGTGTCACAAGTAATTTTTAGAGATGTATTTTTGAGGTCATCACTGGAAACTTCGCCGGTGGAATCTATTCCTTGGTTTAGGGCGGTAATTTTTTGTTTATTGATATCAAAACCAATGCTATTGGGAAATTTTTTGGCAATTGCTAAAGCCACAGGTAAACCAACGTAGCCAAGACCAATGACTCCAATTTTACTGTTCATATTTTTTCTAAATAAAATATCTTTAATTTGTTAGATGCAATCAAACAAGCATTCAATTTTTTTCCAAATATTGATGTTAATTTGCATATTCTGTAAAGATGACTGTTTTGATCATCTATGATTTAAGTTAGCAAATTTTATTTGTTAATTACCGCCAAAATGACAAATTATGTCTAATATAAATTTACGCAATATTTTCATTGGCAGTAAATTAAACCTCTTGTATGAAATTGAATGTCAGATTTTATATTGACTTCATTTATCCAGAATAGTTTCATACAATGCCTCATATTGAGCTACAATAGAGTCTAAAGAAAAGCATTCAATAATTCTTTGTCGTGCTGCTTTTCCTAAAGCCTGTCTCTTATCTAAAGTCATGACAATTAGCTCTTGCCAAGCCTCAGCTAATGCCTGTGAATTACGTGGTGTGACAACTTTTCCTGTGTTATCAACAATCCAGGCGGAATCACCCACATCTGTAACGACACAAGGTACGCCACAGGACATTGCTTCTCCGACGACTAAGGGAAATGCTTCACCGTAAGCAGAAGCCGAGGTAGCGATATCTAACGCTGCTGTTAATTGGGGCATATCGCTACTTTCTCCTAATAGATAAACACGCTCGACAATGCCTAATTCCTGAATTAATTGATATAAATTATCATTATTTTTATCAACATTATTCCCCGCTAAAATAAAGTAGATGTTTGGGTATTTTTTTAACAACAATGCAGCTGCTTGGAGGAAATTATTATGGTCTTTCATGGGATGATAACGACAAATTAACCCAATCAAAACAGCCTCTTGATCTAAACTAAGTTCCTCTCTGATGTTAGAACGAGCTTGCTGTGATGGTTTAAATAAATCGGTATCAAATCCATTAGCAATTACGCAGGTTTTGTCAATGCTATAATTTAAGGCTTCGTGCTGGACTTTACTATTTTTAGAAACAAAAATTATTTTCGCTACATAAGGAGATAAAAATCCCCCTAATTTAATGAGCAGTTGGGTGAGTTTTGTTTCTGATTTTAAAGCTGTGATTGAATGATGGATTCCCCATAAAATAGGTTTTTGACCGATAAAAACAATATTAGCTAATTGTGCGGCTAGATTACCGTGATACATCCAACCTTGAATCAGATCGGGATTAATTTCGCGGATGGTGTGAGCTAGTTGCCAAATACTAGCCAGTGTCGGTTTTCCTTGTTTCATGCCAATAGTATAGATAGGAATACCCAAGGCAGCGATGCGATCGCCAATAATCCCATGATCCATTAAGGAAATCACTACTGGACTAAAGCGCTCGCGGTTGATTCTAGATAACAAATGATAGAGCATGATTTGAGCGCCACCTGTGCCAAGTCCCGTGCTAACGTAAACAATTTTCATGATTTTTTCTGTTTTTTTGAAGTTTACTTCCATCCTGATCAAAGAGCATGGATTATTCCCCTATCGCCACCTAACGTGACTATAACTCCTATTGATCTCTATATTTAGAAAATCAAAAATTCGAGTCGATCTATATCTTCGGGTGGAAAGGGGGTGGTTTTAATTGGCTATTCATATTTATTGCAGACATTAATGAAAACATTATTAGGATGTAGCGTTCCTCAAAAACTCTATGGCTAAATATACCCCAGAGCATAATAAAGAAAGCAAAAGTAAATGCAATATCTTTAGTTTTAATTTTAGGACTGTGGGTTACTGCCAAAATTAATAGAGGCATCAGTAATACAGCTAAAAAACCATGTTCAACTATCAACAACAAGTACATATTGTGGGTGCGAATTTCACCCCACTCTTGAGTGTAAGCAATTCCATTACCAAGGAAGGGATTTTCTGCAAATTTTTGCAAGGCAAATTCAACCACTAGCAAACGAGAAATATCGCTATTAGAATCACTAGATGAAGGGTCTTGCAACCAAGCCAGTCTACCATTTATGTTATTATTACTTGATATAATGTCTTCTAATACTCCTGTATTTAAAAATACACTTCCAATGCTCCCCATCAATAAAATAATTGCTCCAGTAATTATACCAAAAATTAATAATTGTTTAATAGCAATTTTTCTTTGTATTATCAATATCATTATTACGCTTAACCAACTTATAATAGCTCCCCGTGAGAAGGTTAGGATAATACCTACACCAGTTAATAAACTAAAAGGTATTCGATATTTTTGCGGCAATAAAGTTATACTAAAAATCATGCCAAGCATCAAGGCACAACCTGATTTATTAGGATCTACATAGAATCCAGATGGACGATATGTATCATTTAATTCGGCAAAAATCGATGGATTTAGTAGTTCAATAAAATTATTTATTACATTAATTATAGTGACAATTAAAACTGTCCATCTAGCGAAAAATGAAATTAGAATATTACCTCTAAAAATTATAGACATTATTATCAAAAATACAACTGAGAACAAGCGTGTTTGCAATTCTATTAATACTATTTCACTATGATCAGAGGATATAAATGATATTAATGAAACTGAAATATACAAAATACACCAATTAATTAAATACATTGGCAATAATTTAATTGTGGATAGAAATAAGGGTATAGAAGCAATACCAAAAACTGCAATAAATAATGCTGGAGAAAATGAAATATATCGAGCACTGTTTAGATATAAATGCAAATCTGTAAAAAAAATAGAGATAGCACCTACTGCCAAGGCAGATTGATAATATAAACGTAGTGATTTTTGTTTAGTTAAAGTGGTCATCATATTCATAACTTAAATTTAGTTTAGATATTAGTGTAAAAATACTATTAATTTTGCATATCACATAGGAATACTATAGCCTAATAGCGATAAATATTTAGAATTTGCCTGTTCAACAGAAAAATCCATTGTTTTTCGTACTAATACATCCACATTTACAGAACTATCTAATATATCTAACATTGCAGCAGATATTGCTATCTCATTTCCAACCGGAACCAAAGTCCCATATTTTCCTGCTTCTAGAATTTCTCGTGGTCCACTAGGACAGTCTGTGGCAATCACAGGACAACCACAAGCCATCGCTTCAATCAATACAGTTGGTAATCCTTCCCAGCGTGAGGACAGTACAAAGGCACTTCCTCTCGACATATATGCATAAGGATTATCTACAAATCCAGGCATTGAAACATTTTCAGAAATCCCTAGCTTACGAATCATTGCCTCTAATTCAGTCCGTTGTTCTCCTTCACCTAAAATAATTAATCTAGCTAGTTTTTGTTTTCTTAAAAGTCCAAAAGCTTTAATTAAAGTCAAAAAATCTTTTTGCGCTGTTAACCGTCCCACAGCCAAAAATACAGGCGGACATCCTTTTTCAAACCAAGGATGCTCTAGAGGAGTCTTTGCTTTAGCAATTAATTCATCGTCAATAACTGGATTATAGATAACATTCACTTTTCCTTTTTCCAGAGCAAGTTGAGACTCTAAATCTTCTGCTACACCTTTAGAAACACCTACTATTACGTCTGCAACAGGATAAAGCAATTTCATTAATGGTGGCAAAAATTTAGCTCGAATTGAATTTGACTTGCTAAATGATAAAGTATTGTGTTCTACTAAGATTAGTTTTGTTTCCGTGCCTCCAATCTTTTTAGCTAAAACTGCTACTATATTTGCATGATTCATGTGTGATATTATCGCAATTGGTTTATTATTTTGCAAGTATTTCGATAAAGGTAAAATAGCTTTAATAACTCGTCCTGTTGCCAAATTAATTACACGCACTTGAGAGGGAACTTGGTTTAAATAAGGACCATCAGTAGTAGCTACAATCAAGTCTAGGGGTATATTGTAACTTGACATTCCTTTAAGCAAATTTATTACTACTCGTTCAGCACCACCACCATGCAAAGTTGGAAGAAAGAAAGCAATAGGTCTTGTATTCATAATGCTTGTGTAATTAAGAGGAGAAAATGGCATCAAAGGAATATGTAGTCAAATTTTCATATAAGTTTTAATTTTCTGCACATATTTGCTGATGGATTTTTCTTCTTGCCATTGAAAGCATAGCCAAGGAAGAAAATAGATACATACAACTAGTAGAAAGTGCTATACCTTTAATTCCAATCCATTGGATAAAAAGATAATTCAATCCTATATTAATTATTAAATTGGAACCAAAAAAATATATTAGGATTTGATTTGATTTCATAGCTGTAATTAATCTAATAGACAATATATTGATGATATAAAACGGTATTTGCAAAGCGTATAGTGCTTGTATCTGAGCTACATCATTTGTATCTTGGGCTGTAAATGAACCTCTTTCAAAAAATATCTTAACTATTAATTGTGATGAAAATAAAAAAAATATTGTTATTGGTAATGTAGTTATAACTATCGCCTTTGTATATTGCTCAAAAGTACGCCGTAATTCTAACCAATTTTCATTAGCAATCATTTTGGAAAAGTAAGGAACTACAGCGGTACTTAACGCAATACTAATTAAGCTAATTGGCGAGGCTATCAGTCTGTTAGCATAGTTTAATGATGAGACACTTCCAGGTGACAGCATAGCTGCCATAGATTTATCTACTAGACCGGCACTACAAATTATAAACGCCGCAATAATCATTGGTGCATACTGGCTGACTACCTGTTTGAGGTGATCGTCAAATCCATACCATTTAGGAAGCACAGATATATTGCGTCGTTTCAGTGCTATTGCTATGAAAAACATATCTATTAATGGACTGACAAGAAACCCTGCTACTAGGGAATAAATTCCCCAGTCTTTAAAGAAGAAGAGTAGGAATATTCCTATGATGTTTCCAATAATGGGAACAATAGCTGCTAAAGCAAAACTTTCTTCTGCATTCAAAACAGCAGACCAAGTGCTTACTATTCCGGATATCAAAATAATTGGTGCAATAACGCGAAGGAGAGAAAATGTAAGATGTAACTTGTCATGACTGAATCCTGATGCAATTATGGGTAGATAAATAGGAGCAGTAATTATGAGAATGGTTATGGTTATCATTAGTATGAAAAAACTTAAAATACTCGCTCCATGAAAAAGCTTTTTGGCAGCTTTCATACCATCTTGCTCTCGTACCTTAATATAGGTAGGAATCAGTGCCGAATTAAATGAATAAGCAATAACATTAAGGATTATATCTGGAACTAACCATGCTATTAAAAAGGCATCCAATTTATCCTCAATACCAAATCTCCATGCAATTACTAGCTCTTTTAATACGGAGACTATTTTTACAAGTGCTGTCATGAAAGCGACCGTAACAGATGCACCAAAAATTTGGCGATTTATAGAGCCGCTTGTCAACTTTTTCCAGTAATTAAATAAAGTTTTTGATTGCCAATTTTTCATGGGGCTTTCTTATAGGAAGATAATTTTTTTGTCGAGCGTCAATGTATCAAGAGAAAATCATAGCTTAATGGCTGAAATTCACACTATATATTTGGGCTTTATTATCAATGTCTAAATCTAATTTCATATTTTTAGTAGTTAATAAGCAGGGCGTTTTCAAAGTTGGGGGTAAATTGGAAAATCATTTCCCCAAAATCCTTTCCCACAGGTCAATAGAGGCTTTTTTTCCTAATTTTTGATTAATTAATATGAAAAACAAGCCCAAATATTGATGGTCAAAAGGTTCTCGCGATAGCTACGCTCGCCGTAGGCATCGCAATTTTGGAGAATAAAAACGCCCTGGTTAATAAGCACTTTTAATCAAAGTATCAGTATTGGATTTAGTTACAAAGACTAATCGAGAATTATTTCCATCCACACAAGCTATCCATTTATTTTCGTCAATTTTATGAGGATCAATATGGTGCATTCCTGTTTTATTCCAACCTGATCCACTTGCCTTAATAATTGGATTCTCTTGGAATTCTTTCTCTTGGTAATTTGTCGTTGTTAAATCAGTGATTTCAAATGCTCTAACTTGACTACCATAAATACGCTCACAATCTTGTGTATATCTAATGATTTTGCCATCAAGTAATACAATTCTACCTGCCGATCTTGCTATCTTTTTATTTTCCTCTATGACAGGACTTTTAATATGTTCAATCCAGAGACCAATCAACTGTTGGGAATAGAAGAGACGTAAAATATTCCTGTCTTTCGATGTTGTTGTCAACAGCCACCACATATCATTGTGTTGAAAAATAGAAGAATCTGCAAACTCACTTTGATCGAGTAAATTTGTTACAAATGACCATTGTGTTGGAAAATCAGTAGCTATATACAAACGAACAGAACTTGATTGAAAACTCTCTGGAATCATATAGTATTCATTTTTAAATTTGAATACATAAGGATAAGATAAGTGAAAATCCTCCCTCATTACTATTTGCTGGTAATGCCAATTAAACCCATCCTTACTAGTTGCTAGTCCTATTTCTCCTTTATTATTCAAACTATTCAATACCTCAAAAAACATATACCAAATCCCATTTTCACAAACCATAAATGGATCAGCGACAAAATCTGCTGGTACATCAGTCACATCTTTAGCTGTCAAAACCGGATTTTTGATATTCTCTGGAGAACTTAAATTAAACGGTGAATCACCTGTATAAATACCAATTGACCAATCAGACTTCCTTCTCACAAATTTCTTAACTATTTCTTTGAAAGAAGATAAAGATTTTGGTTTTGGTGTTTGTAAATATTCTCGATCCAATTTATCCAATCTACTTTTAGCAGGATTTAATTGCATATTTTTTGACCATTACATAAAGAGTATGATAAACAGAGCAAAACCAAAAACAATAATCTAGTTATGCACTTTGTGATTCTATATTTCCCAAAATATTTACTGGCGTATTTGATGTATGATTATCAAATTTATTAACCTCTAACAAATTATTACTTACTAAATATTCCGGCTTATATCCCAATACCAACTGTTCCAACAAAAACTTAATTAAATTGGCATCATTTTTCCCTGCTACTCGCAACAAAATCTCCACCTTCGCCCCCAAATTCTCAGGAATTACCTGACTGGCATTTTTCACAATTAACAATTTCTCATGCTCTGTCTTTTCATATTCCTCCCCCTCAACAAACAACTCTTCAAATAACTTTTCCCCCGGCCTTAACTTAGTAAATACTATCTCAATATCCTTATTAACCTCATATCCCGATAACCTAATTAACTCCTTAGCTAAATCTACAATTTTCACAGGTTTACCCATATTTAACATCAATATTTCCCCACTATGTCCCATAACCGAGGCTTGCAAAACTAACTGCACTGCTTCAGGAATAGTCATAAAATATCGCGTAATATCTGGATGGGTAACTGTTATTGGTCCTCCTACTTCAATCTGTTTTTTAAATGTGGGAACTACACTACCTCGACTGCCTAAAACATTACCAAATCTTACCGCCACATAATTATTTCCTGTGTCTTTGGCAGCTTGTAACACTAACATTTCTGCTACTCTTTTACTCGCTCCCATAATATTAGTAGGATTCACTGCCTTATCTGTGGAAATCATTACGAAATGCTTGATGTTATATTTTATGGCTATGGCCAATAAATTTTTAGTTCCTCTCACATTATTCGTAATTGCTTCCGTAGGATTTAATTCCATTAAGGGAACGTGCTTATGGGCAGCAGCATGGAAAATTATATCCGGTTGACATTTATCAAATATTTGTTCCAGTCGAGAATAAACTCTAATATCAGCAATAAAAGCAGAAATATTCAGTTTATTTCTCCGTAATTTATGACTCTCATGGAGATTTTTAATCAGTTGTTCTAACTCTTGCTGAATGTTAAAAACAGAATTTTCTCCATGTCCCACTAATATAATATTCTTGGGTTGACATTGCAAGATTTGACGGCAAAGTTCACTCCCTATTGATCCTCCTGAACCTGTAATTAATACTGTCTTATTTTCCAAAAATCGAGATACCTTGTCAATATCTATTTCGATAGGTTCTCTTCTTAGTAGATCCTCAATTCTGATATCTCTAATACTATGGACTTTGATCTGATCATTGATCATCTCTTGTAGTCCTGGCAAGGTACTGGTTTTTATTCCTGTTCCTTGACATATATTGACTATTTCTTTAATCTCTTTTCCTGATACCGAAGGCATAGAAATGATAATTTTATTAATCTTTAATGATTCTACAACTTCAGGTATTTTATAGCGATCGCCTAATACTGGAATCCCCCTAATATGTATATGCAATTTACGCCGATCATCATCAATAAAACCCACTGGTTTAAATCCAAATCTCGGATTTCTCTGCATATCTTCTACTAAGGTTATTCCTGCTGATCCCGCACCAATAATTAACGCTCTTTCTTTATCATGAAAATTCGATTGTCTGATAATTATTCTTTCTAAAAGCCGCCAACTAAACCTTAATAATATCACCAAACTACAGGAAATTAACCCTTCAATAATTAGTAAGGAACCTGGCAATTTATCTAATATTGAATTTAATGGTTTAGCCAAAAAACTCAATATGATTGTTTCTATAATTACAGTAGCAGAAAATAATATAACTATGTACATTATTTCTTCTATACTGGCATAATGCCAATAACGCTTATAAAAACCACACCTCCAAAATAACATTAATTTAATTGCTAGAAACAAAGCAGTAATCATTCCTAAATAAACACTATATTCCTGTAGTTGCACTTGATGATTATAAGTCAATAGCAAGGACAAAAATGGTGTAATTGCAAAAATTACTATATCCAATATTAGCCAATGTCTATTCCTTAATTTACTTAATTTACTTAACAGTTGATTGATGATTCTTTCCATTTGCTTCTTCCAAGATAGTAACATATTCATTCCTAGAAATATCTGCAAAAAGGCTGAACTCTAACCAATACTCTCTATTTAAAATGGTGTTACTTTTTGTTTGTGAAATTTCTGCAAATAATCAACAATATACATCATTAAAACATCAACTATAAAACACAATATGTGAATCTTGTCAAGATTGTGATAATTGAATATTTGAGAATTTCCAAAAATCGAAAATCAGAAAATAAATATTTGGAAAACTGCTCGTTATTAAATTTTTATCAAATCTTTAATTATCTATTCAAGCCAAATTGGCATTATCATTAATATAAAACAATGACAAAACACAAATGAAATGTTTGATGAAATAATTTTAACGGTTGCGAAAATTCTGATAAACTATGAATGACAAGATACCGGACTTCTTTAAGAAGTCCGGTATCTGATTGATTGCACTATTTATTATTAGTTTTAAACCACTCTGTTATTCCCTCTGCTAAAGTCTTGGCCATTTTCTTTTGTACTTGCGGATTAACAATTTTCTCAAATTCTTCAGGATTACTCATAAACCCCAATTCTAATAATACCGCAGGAGCAACATAAGGACGAGTTAATGCTAAATTATTCCAATATACTCCATAGGAAGGTTGTTTAAGTTTCTGCACCACATAATTATGCAAAAATACTGCTAAATTATGACTTTGAGCATGATACCAAAAAGCTCCAAATCCTTGGGTATTTTCTGCATCTCCATTATCAGGCAAGGAATTATAATGAATAGATAACGCGATCGCTGGTTCTTCTTTATTAATAATTTGTTGACGTTCTAATAATGACACATCTCGATCATCTTCCCTCGTCATGACTACTTTTGCACCTTTTTTGACTAACTCATCTCGCAATAATTTAGACACTAGTAGATTTGCATCTTTCTCTAAATATCTATTCGGTCCCGTTGCTCCAGATTCTTTACCACCATGACCAGGATCAAGTAAGATTTTAATACCAGATAAAGGCAACTTATTTTTATTGACTATTTCCGGTGCATGACGTAACGTTAAAATTAACGTTGTATTGTCGTATTTTAGCTTATATCCCCATTGTTGGGACTTTTTGAAGTTAAACCTATATTCGACTCGTCCAGGGCTAATTTGCTGCCAATCTAAGCGAGAAATCAAGGGATGATCATCCAAACGAATAGTATCTGTTTGAGCAGTGGTATTATAGAGAGTAAGAGTGAAAGAGTTATGATCCTGTGTCACACTTACGGGTACAGGAGCTTGTAAAGGAAATAGTATTTCTGTGTTTTTCTGTTGCTTAAGATAACTTACACTACGAATTATACTTTGAGGAGGAACTGCACCATTTAAAATTTTCAATTCTTTGCTATTAATCCATACACCATAATCTAAACGCAGCCAATCCCCTTCTTTACCATTAATAGTGGCTCTAGTTCCCTTTGGTAAGGGTGAAAGTCGAGAATAATCGGTACTTGGACCTGTACGGGTAGTGCATAATTCTGATGTTACTTCTGCAACTGGTAAGGCAGCAGGAGACAGAATAGTTATTTTCCCAGTACCAGTTTGAGTTATTGTTTGACTATTCAAAGTTAAAGTAAATTGAGGTTTTCCTAAATCAGCAATCTGTGTAACTGTTGTACAACCCTGATAATTGTTAAAAATAGAAACAGTTGGTCTGTTTTTCCCCGTCAGCACACTGGAATTTTGCGGTAGTTCAAAGTGAGCAGGTTGAGGAGTAAGATTAATGGTTTGATTGGCTAACTGCACTGTTACTTGAGCTTGTGGAGGTGCTATAGCACTAAAACAAATCAATTCTCCAGGTAGTCTAGCAATATCTTGAGCAGGAGTTAAGGAATTAGCCGCAAAACCTAATTCTGAAGGGAACTGCGGTACATTAGATGATCTGATGACTTTAATCTGACGCTCTTGGTTTTGGTAACGAACTATAAATATATTTTCTCCCAATTTTAATGGCAAACTAGGAGCAAAATGTCCACTTTGACTGCGTTTAACTGCTTTACCATTGATAGTAACTTGCCCTGAAGATGGTGCTGTACCGAGAAAAAAGATTTTTTCTGTACTGGTTTGATGGTTATTGGGAGGAAAAACTACAACGAGAGTTTCTCGCGCTGATGCTACAGAGGAGGTAAAAAAAGAACTAGCTATAATTAAGCTAAACAGTGTTTTCACGGTAAAATTTGCAACTTGGTAACTGGTAATTGATAATTGATAATTGATAATTGATAATTGATAATTAATAATATACTTTATCTAATCAGTGAATTATCTGTCAATTTTACCTTAAAAATAGCGGTTTTCAGATGAATCAGAATATATAATTTGTTCACTGCTATAAATATCTATGATCACAGTTACAGGTTTGCTCATCAAACCAAAATTGTCAATAATTGTCACTTTGTACTTAACACTTCATTCTTAACAAGACGGGACAGATTTGTAGAAGTTGCTAAAAATTGAAACTAATATGACTAAGTTTATTTTTGTAACTGGAGGCGTTGTCTCTAGTATCGGTAAAGGCATTGTAGCAGCAAGTTTGGGAAGATTACTCAAATCACGAGATTATTCTGTCTCCATTCTCAAACTTGATCCTTATATTAATGTTGATCCAGGCACTATGAGTCCTTTTCAGCATGGGGAAGTATTTGTTACCCAAGATGGCGCAGAAACGGATTTGGATCTGGGACATTATGAACGGTTTACAGATACTTCTATGTCTCGTTTAAATAGCGTTACCACTGGTTTGATTTATCAATCAGTTATTAATAAAGAGCGTCGCGGAGATTATAATGGTGGTACTGTTCAGGTGATCCCCCACATTACCAATGAAATTAAGGATCGCATACTTAGGGTGGCAAAGGAAGCCAATCCGGCAGCAGTTATTACGGAAATTGGTGGTACTGTGGGTGATATTGAGTCTCTGCCATTTTTAGAAGCTATTAGACAGTTGCGGAAGGAAGTAGGTAGGCAGAATGTTTTGTATCTGCACGTTACTCTGTTACCCTGGATTAATGCAGCAGGGGAAATGAAAACTAAACCTACGCAACATTCTGTTAAAGAATTACGTTCTATTGGCATTCAACCCGATATTTTAGTTTGTCGCAGCGATCGCCCCATACCTGTAGGTTTGAAACAAAAATTATCAGAATTTTGCGATGTCCAGGTAGAATGCGTCATTAGTTCCGAAGATGCCCGGAGTATCTATGAAGTTCCCCTAACCTTGGAAAAAGAAGGTTTAGCGGAACAGGTTTTAGAATTATTACACATGGAACAGCGCAAGCCAGACCTGAATAAATGGGAAAATATGGTACAAAAACTATATAATCCCAAATATAGTATTGAAATTGCCATTGTTGGTAAATATGTCCGGTTAAGTGATGCCTATTTATCCGTAGTGGAAGCATTACGCCATGCTGCTATTGCTACCGATGGAGATTTACGTATTCGGTGGGTAAATTCGGAACTATTGGAAGCTGAACCACCAGAAAATTATTTGGCGGGGGTAGATGGTATTATTGTTCCTGGTGGGTTTGGTAATAGGGGTATAGATGGGAAAATTGCGGCGATTAAATATGCACGCGATCGCCAAATTCCGTTTTTAGGCTTATGTTTAGGAATGCAATGTTCTGTAATAGAATGGGCAAGAAATGTAGCAGGATTACATAATGCTAACAGTGCAGAATTTGATCCCTATACCAATTACCCAGTCATTAACTTATTACCAGAACAACAGGATGTGGTTGATTTAGGAGGAACAATGCGGTTAGGATTATATCCTTGTCGCTTATTGCCTAATAGTTTAGCATTTAAACTATATCAAGAAGAAGTGATTTATGAACGTCATCGTCATCGCTATGAATTTAATAATCTCTATCGTCAACAGTTATTAGAATCCGGTTATTTGATCAGTGGTACATCACCTGATGGTAGACTAGTAGAAATAGTGGAATATTCTAAACATCCATTTTTTATAGCTTGTCAATTTCATCCAGAATTTCAATCTCGTCCCAATACCCCCCATCCCCTATTCCAAGGATTCATTGGCGCTGCTATATCCTTAGCTCATTCCCTTCCTAATATACCGCTTTATGAAAGTTATTCCAACTTACTAACAAAGGAGTAAAAACTATTGCAAGCATTTTGCTTGCATCCATGATCCATATTAAAAGTACAATATCTGATCCAACCTAGATTATCAACGAGATTAATTATTTTGCAACCCCTCGATTTTACTACTTTAACTGCTACTTGTGGCGAAATTCGCGCCAATTGGCTCCCAGCACGCGCAGAACAGGTATTTCAACGCGATCGCTGTACTATTGCCATTGCTTTACGTACTATTACAAAGCGCGACTGGTTACAAATTTCTTGGCATCCCCAAGCAGCACATATTTGTATTGCTGATCCTCCTCCTCGTATTCCTGATACTTTCACTTTTAGTCAACAATTAGTACATCAATTAGGAGGTTTAGCTTTAACAGACATTGATTTTATTTGTCCTTGGGAAAGGGTCATTGATTTAAAATTTGCCCGTCGTCCTGGGGAGGAAGCAGTTTATCATTTGTATGCGGAAATTATGGGTAAATATAGTAATGTGATTCTCACAGATGCCCATAATAATATTATCACTGCTGCCCATCAAGTAAGTTCTCAACAGTCGAGTGTCCGCCCTATTCAAACTGGTCAATTATATCAAACTCCACCAAAATTAACTAATCAAATTCCTAGTTTACATGAATCTTTAGAACGTTGGCAAGAACGAGTGAGTTTAATTCCTGGTACTATTAAAAAACAACTATTAAAAAATTATAGTGGTTTGAGTGCGGCTTTATTAGATTCAATGTTATTTACTGCTAATATTTCCCCTGATGAACATACTACAAATTTAACTGCAAATGATTGGCAAAATTTATATAAATGTTGGCAATATTGGTTAACAACTTTAGAAAATGGTAATTTTCAACCTGGTTGGACGGCTAACGGTTATAATGTTATGGGGTGGGGAATTATTCAACCTACTCAGAATGTTCAGGTATTGTTAAATAATTATTATCGAGATCAAATTAATCAACAATTATTTGCACAATTAAGACATCAACTATTACAAAAATTAAAGAATATTCTCGCAAAATTAACCATTAAGGCTGATACTTTTAAAAATAGATTAGCACAGTCAGATATGGCGGACGAATATCGTCAAAAAGCAGATTTATTAATGGCTAATTTATCGCAATGGCAACCAGGAATGAAGGAAATTAGTTTAGCAGACTTTGAAACAGGAGAACTAATAGCGATCGCTTTACAACCAGATAAAAATGCTGTACAAAATGCCCAATATCTTTATAAACAACACCAAAAATTAAAACGTGCCAGAAATGCAGTAGAACCATTATTGTTAGCAGTACAGACAGAAATTAATTATTTAGAACAGGTAGAAGCTAGTATTTCTCAACTTGACAATTATCATACACCAGAAGACTTACAAGCATTAGAAGAAATTAGGAATGAACTAATAGAAGAAAAGTATTTACAAGATGTAGAATATCGTCGTCAAACCAATAATAATCCTACTACAAATTTTCATCGTTACCGCAGTCCTAGCGGTTTTGAGATATTAATTGGTCGCAATAATAATCAAAATGATTATCTCACATTTCGTGTGGCGGGTGATTATGATTTATGGTTTCATGCCCAAGAAATTCCTGGTAGTCATGTATTATTACGCTTAGAACCTGGTAAAGCTGCGGAGGAGGCTGATTTAGAATATACAGCAAATTTAGCGGCTTATTTTAGTCGCGCCCGTCAAAGCGAACAAGTACCAGTTGTTTATACACAACCAAACAGAGTATATAAACCGAAAGGTACTAAACCAGGATTAGTTGTATATAAGCAAGAAAAAATTATTTGGGGTAAACCGGGGACAATTGATAATTGAAAATTAAGATTTTAATAGCTTTGTTTTTTGCTTTATTTTTTGCTTTATTTCATAGATTTTGGTTTATAAGTTATTAATTGTGACTGATAAATATTAAGTCTTAATATTCCCAATTTTCATTTCCTACAAGATCACAAGTATCAAATTCAGGATGGAAATATCAGGAGTAATACCTTCTAGCAACTCATCCACGATGTACTTTTTGCGTTGTTGAGGTTTGATCACCATGTTATCCCATTGATATACTTAGAATATACATATTAACCTGATTAGCGTTAATACAGCAGTTTCCGTTATTATGAGGTACAGATGTTAATGATAAAACCCTTGTAACACAGGCATCTTGCTGTGTTCATAGTGTACCTCATGTAGATGGAATGTGCTGTAAATTTCACCTACATCACTCCTAAAACATAAATACTACTGATCTAAAGAAAGATATTTTTTATAATTTTTTTATAAAAAAATTGTACTTACTGTTACAATCTTGTTAAGAAAAGTTGCCCGTTACATTTTGGGAACGTGCAATTTGGTTTTGACTCTACTGAGAAGACAAAGCGAACAACGTTTTTTTGGCGACCAGCCCCTGGGAAGGCTGGTCTTTTTGTTTGAGGAGTCAGGCCGTAGTAGCGCTTTAGTGCCATGAGGGCTGAAGCCCAACTAGGCAATTTTTGGGTTATTAGCTATCTTTCTAAATTACGCGGATCTAAAGCATCTCTTAAACCATCTCCTAATAAATTAAAAGCCAATACCGTGAGAATAATTAAAATTGCGGGTGGCCAAATTAACCAAGGTTGTAATACTAAAATAGAAGCGTTACTAGCTAAAGAAAGCATATTTCCCCAGGAAGGATCGGGTTGTTGAATACCTAACCCAATTAAACTTAATACGGCTTCTGCACCAATAAAACTAGGTATAGTTAACGTAGCAGAAATAATAATGTAACTAGCAGTTTGTGGCAACACATGGTTAACAATAATATAGATCGGAGTTGCCCCCATTGCCCTTGCTGCTTGCACAAATTCCCGTTCTTTTATTGATAAAACTTGACCACGAATTACTCTAGCTAAACCTGCCCAACTAATAAAAGATGTGATTAAAACAATTAACAAAAATCTCTGACTACTAGTTAATTTTGTGCTTAATATTCCTGAAATTGCTACTAATAGATAAATACTAGGAAAAGTCATCAATACTTCAGAAATGGTCATAATTATTTTATCAATTATGCCCCCAAAATAGCCAGAAATTCCACCAATAAATAGGGCGATGGGATAGGTAATAATAATCCCAAAAATGCCTATAAACATACTCAGTCTACCACCATACAATAAGCGACTAAATTGATCTCTTCCTTGTTCATCTGTGCCTAAAATATTGAATTTTACATCTTTATTTTCTGTACCAAATAAATGCCAGTTCAATTTAATTCCTGGAATAATTGTCACTTCTTTCCATTGGGGAGGTAATGAAAGAGTTAGTTTAAATAATTCATATTCTGAACCTGCTACAAATAATTTTAAAGCTGTGGGTTTGGTTTGGTCCACAACTAATTTTCTTTCTCCAGTTTCTAAACTTGTTTTTCCTTGGGTGGTAGGATATATATGAGGTCCAATAAACTGCCCTGATGGTGCAACCCAATGAATGCTGGTAGGAGGTAATAATGAACCATTCATTTGTGAGTCGTAGGGGTCATAAGGAGCGACAAAATCGGCTAATATTACTATAAAATAGAAAAATATTAGTAATATTGCTCCAAATTTTGCTAAGGTATTTTTTTGTAGTCTGTTCCACCAATTCATAGTTTTTGTATGTGGTTTTTTATGGTAAATTTAATTTTGTCAACTTGAGATACTTAACTTCTAACATTAATTGATACAGCACTTCCCTATGTCATGAGGGAGACCTTATTTTAAGACAGAAGGTAGAATTAAAAAACCAACAAGATTAGACTGTACCTCATAACAAAGAAATCTGCTGTAATAGATACAAGATAAAAAGAGAAGTAGGTGATCTTTTTTGTCCACAAATGATTTAGCATTATATATCAAATTTAGATTTTCACATAAACTATGAATCAATTGTATCTTCACCGTTCCCAATTTCCCGCTTTAGCTAATAAGGTTTATTTTAATTATGGTGGACAAGGTCCTTTACCTCAGTCTGCCTTAGATGCGATCATTGAAACTGAGACATCTATCCAAAATATTGGACCTTTTAGTAATGAAACCTATCGCTGGATATCTCCACAGATGCAAAGTTGTCGAGAGTCTATCGCTTCTGTATTAAATGTTCCTAGCAATACAATTACTCTCACTGGCAATGTAACTGTTGGTTGTAACATTGCGATCTGGGGTATTGACTGGCAACCGGAAGATCACATTCTCATTTCTGACTGTGAACATCCTGGAGTTATTGCTGCTACTCAAGAAGTTAGTCGTAGGTTTGGAGTAGAAGTAAGTACCTGTCCGATAATGGCTACCTTAAATTTTGGCGATCCTATCAGTGTAATTATTGAAAATATACGCCCTAATACTCGATTAGTAATACTAAGTCATGTTTTATGGAATACTGGACAAGTTCTACCTATTGACAAAATTGCTAAATTATGCAAAGACAATGAATCTTTATTATTGATAGATGCAGCGCAGTCCGTGGGGGTATTACCATTAGATTTAATGGATTTAGGTGTGGATTTTTACGCATTTACAGGTCATAAATGGTTATGTGGTCCTGGGGGAGTGGGAGGTTTATATGTGAGTGAGTCAGCTAGGGAAAAATTAAATCCTACTTTTATCGGGTTAAATGGAGTAATTACCAATAGTCAAGCACAACCTATAGATTGGCAACCGGATGGTCGAAAATATGAGGTATCAACATTATCAAATGCATTGTATATGGGATTAAAAAGTGCGATCGCTGTTCATGAACAATGGGGAACAGCAACAGCAAGATATAAACAAATATGTGATAATGCGGCATATTTATGGGAGAAATTAAATAGTTTACCTGATATCAAATGTTTAAAAAATTCACCTCCAGAAAGTGGTTTAGTGTCCTTTCAACTGACAAATGATCAACCTCATGCTAAGTTAGTCAGTTTCTTAGAATCGCAAAACATTTTAACTAGAACTATTGCCCATCCCAGTTGTATTAGAGTGAGTGTACATTATCTAACACTAATATCAGAAATTGATCAATTAATAGATAAGATCACTGACTTCTTGAAGAAGTCGGTGATCTAAATCTAAATTGGGTACATTAAATAATCAATAAAACTATGAAAAGATTAACAATATATATAGCCATGACAAATCATGGTTATGGACATACAACCCGCACAGCAGCCATCGCTAATACTATCCAAAAATTATGCCCAGATGTGTTATTAATTTTAACTACAACAGCCCCAAGATGGTTAATAGAAAGCTATATTGAAGGTGATTTTATTCTGCGGCAAAGGGCATTTGATTTAGGCATCGTTCAAAGCGATAGTTTAACGATGGACAAAACAGCAACTTTAGAAAAATTGCGAGAAATCCAAAAAAATTATCGGTCTTTAATAGCTTCAGAAGTTAATTTTATTCAACAAAATCGAGTTGATTTAATATTGGGAGATATTCCCTTTTTAGCCGCTGGTTTTGCTAAAGCAGCCAATATTCCCTGTTGGATGATCAGTAATTTTGGCTGGGATTTTATTTATCGAGACTGGGGGGGAGAATTTACAGAAATAGCAGATTGGATTAGTGAATGGTATAGTAAAAGCGATCGCTTATTTCGTTTACCATTTTATGAACCAATGTCAGCATTTTCTAATATTACAGATGTCGGTTTAACAGGAGGTTCTCCCCATATTTCAGTAGATGAAATTAGGCAAAAATGGAATATTAAAACACCTCCAGACAAAACCATTTTATTAACATTTGGTGGATTAAGTTTAGATGCAATTCCCTATCATAACTTGAGTAAATTTCCAGACTGGCAATTTATTACATTTGATAGAAAGGCCCCGAATTTAGCCAATTTAATCAAAATTACTGATTTTAAATATCGTCCTGTGGACATCATGCCAATTTGCAATAAAATCATATCAAAACCTGGGTATGGTACATTTGCTGAAGCCACAAAATTACAAATACCCATAGTTACCATACCGCGTGAAGACTTCGCAGAATCACCAATTCTGTTAACAGGAATTACTAATTATAATCATCATCAAATTATTACATCTACCGAATTTTTTCAAGGAGATTGGGAATTTATTCAGGATATACCACACCCTCCCAAAAAACCTGATAAAATTAATCAAGATGGTAATGAAACCATTGCCCAATCTGTGATAAATTATTTAATGTAAAGTTTCGCTGTACAGTAGCGCAAGCATCTTGCTTGCATACTGATATTTATGCTAATATTACCCATTACGGGTCACTAATCAGCTATTAGCACTAAAAAATGACACACTACCAAAAACTATTAAGAATTTCCACCACCGGAAAATCATTTCAAAATGTTACATCCAAAATAGCAGCAATAGTAACAGAATCAGGAGTAAAAACCGGACTTTGTAGTTTATTTTTACGGCATACATCAGCGAGTTTAGTAATTCAAGAAAATGCGGATCCTGATGTATTAGTTGACTTAGCAAACTTTATGGACAAATTAGTTCCCGACGGTAACAAATATCATTATATTCACAATGCCGAAGGACCTGATGATATGCCAGGACATATTCGGACAGTTTTAACCCATACATCTGAACAAATACCCATAAATAATGGACATTTAGTATTAGGAACATGGCAAGGAATTTATATTTGGGAACATCGTCAACATAACCATATTCGAGAGTTAGTAGTACATATTTCTGCATAGTTATTAGCAGTCAGCAGTCAGGAGTTAAGTAGGGTTAATTAACCCCTGTCTCAGCTTCAAACCTTTTCAAATATAATCAAATATAAAATTTATTTTGCACGACTACTTACCAAAGCGATAACCTTTACCATATACATTGTGAATAAGAGGCATTTCACCTAGTAACTCTATTTTACGACGTAAAAGACGAACTAATGCGGCAATAACATTACTACTAGGTTGTTCTTCATTTTCCCATAAATGTTGCAATATTTGGGAGTGAGTCAGTAATTGTCCCGTATTTTCCATAAAAAACTGCAACAACTGACTTTCTTTTTGAGAAAGTTCAATAATTCTACCGTGACGATAAGCAATTTGATTTTCTATATCTAGTTCTAAATCTGCTACTACTAATTTGTTTATTATATTAGTACAAGTTTCTATATTTGCAGCACGTCTTAATAAAGCTCTTACTCTTGCTAATAGTTCTCTAAGTTCAAAAGGTTTAATTAAATAGTCATCAGCACCAGCATCTAAACCTTGGACTCTGTCGTCTAAAGTATCCTTAGCTGTGAGAAAAAGTACAGGGGTAGTTTTACCTTGATGGCGCAATTCTTGACATATTTGTAACCCAGTTTTTCCCGGTAACATCCAATCTAAAATTAGTAAATCATAACTACCTGCTTGTGCTAAATTATCACCATCTAATCCATTATATGCTGTATCCACAAGATAACCTTCACGAGTTAATAAGCGACTGAGAGGATCTGTAAGTTCAATTTCATCATCAACTAATAAAATGTTCATCTTCCATTCATCTTGTTGGTCAATATAGCTATATTCTAGTTAATACTAAATACAATCAGGATACCAAAAAATAATGTTAACTGTAGCATTACCAAAAGGGGAATTACTCAAAAATAGCATCCAGCTATTAAAATCTGTAGGGTTAGACTTTAGTGCTTTTTTAGAAGCAGGAAATCGTCAATTACAAATTGTGGATGGTAGTGGACAAGCAAAAGGTTTATTAGTACGAGCGCAAGATGTACCAGTATATGTAGAATATGGTCAAGCACAATTAGGAATTGTGGGTTATGATGTTTTAAAAGAAAAACAACCGCAAGTTGCCCAATTAATTGATTTAAAATATGGTTATTGTCGGATGTCTGTAGCAGTAAAAGCTAACAGTATTTATAAGTCTCCTTTGGATTTACCTGCACATGGTAGAGTAGCTTCTAAATATGTAAATTGTGCGCGGGAATATTTTCAAGATTTAGATTTACCTGTGGAAATTGTTCCTTTGTATGGTTCTGTAGAATTGGGTCCAATTACGGGAATGTCAGAAGCTATTGTTGATTTAGTTTCCACTGGTAAAACATTACGAGAAAATGGTTTAATTGAAATTGCGGTATTATATGAAAGCACTGCAAGGTTAATCGTTCATCCTTTGAGTTATAGGTTGAATATGGGGAATATATATCAATTAGTGGAAACAATGAGAAATCAACTTTTGACTAGAATTTAATTTAATTTAATTTAATTTAATGATCATAAAATCTCCTAGAGATGTAACAGATGTATGTTAAACCAAGTTGCTAGTTATAACTAGGACTTACGCAAGTGTCACACTAAAAAATCTGTTGAGTGGGTGCGTCAGATATGAACAATTTGGTTATTTACATGATTTATACTGTCTGACGTGGTTGGTGAGCTTGTCGAACCACACCCTACCAATGTGCCAGTTGCGTAAGTCCTGATATAAACCTTTTCTATCCCCCTAAATCTCCCTTGAATAAGGGGATTTTGATTGATTACCTTCCCAAATCTAGTCTAGGAATAAACCTAATTATTTGTAATTAGCAACTTACGTTATAGCTGTAGACAGAGTAGTTAGGACATCTCATAAAACTCTGACTAAAATTAAGTTTTACTCTTGAATCCTGTAGGGGTAAAGCGCAATGCTAAACCCCTGCCCTAGGTCCTAATCTTGATGGTTATAGCTATATTGTATATTTAAGATGTCTCTAGGAGGTTTAATTTGGCTATTAATAAGGTATTGCCAGGTTCATGAATTTTCTGGAGAGTTTTCATAAAATTATGAGTATGTTTAATATCTAAATATGAATTTGCCTGTACATGAAGTGGGAATGATGGGCGATCGCCTATTTATAGACATTTTATTTAGTAATCGTTTAGGAATGTTTACAATTCTTGGGGTTAATTAACAGAACCCATAGTTCATCCTCAAGTAAAAGACTTGCGTTACCATCCTCTTCGCAACATAGAAGTCTGGATATCCGATATTTTAGTGTCTTCTATCATAGGTAAGTTAACAAAAGTTGACAAAGATTGATAATTCGTTGAAAAACTAAATATAAAGAAATACTTAAGAAATTGAGGGATTGAGAAATTAGGGAAGATAATATATATCAATAACATCAGAGTCAGCCGAAAAAAGACTCTAGCCTATAGCAAACACATATAAATTTATACAGCGTCAGCCTTCACTATAGAGGGATTGACGCTGTATTATTAGCTATAAATAGGGCTTGATGAAAAAATATAAAACTGAGGCTGATAAGCACAGAAAATGGGTGCAAGGGTTTTGAGGAGTATAGTACCAAAACAAAGCATTTTTAGTCGGAGAAATCAAAATTTTCAAATACAAAAAACTCCTTGAACTCCTTAGCCTCAACGAAAGGACTTTTTGGTGCAAACCCTAAATAGGTGCTTTAGAGACTTTGTAAAATTTCATCGTCCACAGAAAAGTCTACAGAGGTTTTATCAGCACCATTGGCTAAATAATCATGTTGGAAAGAGTCTTGTAAACCAGAAATTAAGCTATACTCAGGTTGCCAATTTAATTCTAGTTGGGCTTTATTAATAGATGCAAAAAAGTGTTGTACTCGCATGGGGAAGGCTTTACGTTTACCAAAGTCGAATTTTTTGGGATCGTAATGGAGAATTTTAACATCATTGGCTGATTTACCTACAGCTACAGCACAAGCACGAGCTAAACCGTCAAAAGTGACATAGCGATCGCCTGAAATATTGTAAATCTGACCAATGGCTTTTTCATTACCAATTACTTGTACCATAGCCTTAGCTAAATCTTGAACATGGCCTAATTGAGTAAAATGTGTACCATGACCAGGAATAAGAATAGGGCGATCGCGCACAATTCTATCAAAAAACCAACTCTCTAAAGGATTATAATTTTTAGGTCCATAGATATAAGTGGGACGAATAGAAGTAAAAGGAATACCCAGCTGTTGTAAATAAGCCTCAGTCTCATGTTTACCAGCATGACGACTTTGAGGATCAACTGTATCACCTTCAATGTGGGGCATTTGGTCACACTTGAGGTAAACTCCAGCAGAACTCATATAGATAAAATGTTTAACTCTACCCTGAAAAATTTCTGCTAAAGGTTGAGTATCAGATAATTCTCGACCATTATTATCAAAAATCACATCAAACTCTTCATTGCCTAGTTTTTCCTGCAATTGACTAGGATTAGAGCGATCGCCTACAATTTGTCCTACTCCTGATGGTGCGGCATGATTACCCCGATTATACAACACCACATCATGACCAGCAGCCACTAATAACCGAGTTAGATACACACCAATAAAACGAGTACCGCCAATTACCAGAATACGCATAAACTTCCTCTTTCGCAAAAAGATTACATTCTGCTAATATTACTTTACTGACCACTGACTTCCAATATCAGACATAGAATTTATTTCCTGTGCGTAGCGCACTTCATGAAGTCAAAAGTTGATATTATGACTCCGTAACTCCGTGACTCCTCATTTGATGTAATATCACCTAATATTAATCATTTACCCACATCCACCGTGTCTCCTAAATATGCTTTAGTTCATGAATGGTTAACACCTCACGCCACCGGAGGTTCAGAACTCGTAGTTAAGGAAATATTAAATCACATTCAGGCGGATTTATACGCACTGATTGACTTTGAATCTATAAACCCCCAAAGTTATTTATATCAACGTCAAATTGGCACAACTTTTTTACAGCATTTTCCCTTAGCCAGTCGAGGAGTACAAAAGTATTTACCATTGTTACCCCTAGCGATCGAACAACTTGATTTAAGAGAATATAATATCATCCTTTCGTCGTCCCATGCCGTGGCCAAAGGAGTCATTACCACACCAGATCAAATACATATTTGTTATTGTCATAGTCCCATGCGTTATGCTTGGGATTTAACCTTTGACTATCTGCAACAAAGTAAACTGGGACAAGGTGCCATAGGATGGATCACAAAATACTTATTACATAGTTTACGGCAATGGGACGTATTAAGTAGCAACCGTGTAGATTATTTTCTGGCCAACTCCCAACACACAGCGCGACGCATTTGGCGTTGTTATCGTCGCCAAGCCACCGTTATTTATCCCCCGGTTAATATCCATAACTTGCCATTTTCTGCAAAAAAAGAAGACTTTTATCTGATAGTTTCCCGGTTAGTCAGCTATAAACAAGTATCTCTGATTGTTCAGGCTTTTAACCAACTAAAAAAAACCTTAATAATTATTGGTACAGGTCCTGAAATGAGGAAAATCCGTGACATAGCACAATCTCATATTAAAATTTTAGGATGGCAACCTGATGATATAGTCAAACAATATATGGCTAGTGCTAAAGCCTTTGTTTATGCGGCCTGTGAAGACTTTGGTATTGCACTAGTGGAAGCCCAAGCCTGTGGTACTCCTGTCATTGCTTATGGAATAGGTGGAGCATCGGAAACAGTTAGAGATATTCGTAGTCATCAATCTACAGGGACTGGTATATTATTCCCATACCAAACCGTAGCGAGTTTAGTAGAAACAGTGCAACAATTTGAAACCTATCAACATCTCTATGATCATCACTATATACAATCACATTCACAACAATTTTCTGCGGACACTTTTGGTCAACGCTACTTGGATTTTATCAATCAATGTCAGCAAGCAAGAGTTAATTTCACAAAAAGTAGTTTCACAGCCTAAACTTTTGTATTTATTTGCATTTATTTTGGAAACTTTTACAAATATTTGCTGACAATTACTACATTTTAGTTTTAATATTGGGAATATGTGTGGTGTGGATTATAAGGAGTATCATGACTGCCCAGGGTTCACTTCTCTCCGGCAAACGATACCCACGTAAGGATAACAGTACCTCTACTACTGTTTTCTCAAAACGAGGGCGCAAAATTAAACCTTTTCGGGTAAAGTCGAGAGATTTACCTACTCAGGGTTTATACGGAGATTTTTTTAAAAGACTGTTTGATATAATTTTCTCTTTATCTGTCTTGATTATGTTTTCTCCCTTATACATAATCTTGGCTATTATAGTCGCCTTCAGTTCCCAAGGTCCAATATTTTACATTCAAAAACGGGTAGGTAAAAACTATCGCAGTTTTAATTGTATTAAGTTTCGCACTATGGTGACAAATGCTGATGAAATCTTGGCACAAATAATGGAAACATCCCCAGAATTAAAGGAAGAATTTGCTAGTAATTTTAAACTTAAAAAAGACCCGCGTATTACCAAAATTGGGCATTTTCTCAGAATGACTAGTTTAGATGAGTTTCCCCAATTCTGGAATGTGTTAATAGGTGATATGAGTGTAGTAGGACCTAGACCTTTAGTAACAGATGAATTACCTAAATATGGTGATGCTATGGATGATGTGTTAACTATTCGTCCTGGTATTACTGGTCTATGGCAGGTTTCTGGGCGTAATGATATTCCTTATCCTCGACGGGTACAAATTGATCTATACTATGCCAAAAACCGCAATTTTTGGCTAGACCTACAAATTATTTTGAAAACCATTAATGTGGTAATTATGCCTAAAAATAAAGGTGCTTATTAATTGGTAATTGGTAATTGGTAATTGGTAATTATCCTCTTACCTATTTCCAATTTGCTAAACCCTGTAGCTTTAGTTTGGGTTTGCACCAAAAAGCCGGGGATCTGATGGGAGATTATTTTTGGCTTATTTTTGTAAGTTTACTTGTGATTGTAGCCAAGAATCTACAGGTTGTCCATCTTTACGTTTCAATTCTATTTCTATAATCATGACTTCTTTTGAACCAGGAGGAGCAGGTTTTTGATGGAAAATTACGTCATATTCTAAAGGGTTTTGATTATGTGCTGTTAACCAATCTTGCACTTTTGTTAAGGCAAAAAATGATTGTCCTTGGGCAAACATTTGGGTAATTTGCATTTGTAAATTATAAGGATTTATACGACCCATGTTAATTTTCTCCTCAATATTAGTACATCGAGTAAATATTAAACCCAAGTATCAAGTATAAATGTAATTTTATTTATACTTATATTATGTTTTATTCACTACGTTCTAATTTTTCCTAGCCAATGTTAACCCATCCCCAATGGGTAATACACTTAATGTAATTCGTGAATCTTGATACAATCTGCAATTTAAGGCACGAATAGCCTTAGTTTGCGTATCTTGTACAGCCGTATCTGCTACCTTGCCCGACCATAATACATTATCTATGGCAATTAACCCACCTGAACGAATAAGTTGCAGCGATCGCTCATAATATTTTTCATAGTTACTTTTATCAGCATCTATAAAAGCAAAATCAAAGGTTTCTTTTTCACCATTTAACAATAGCTGATCTAAAGTTTCCAGAGCAGGACTAATATGCAAATCAATCTTATTTGATACTCCCCCTCGTTCCCAATATCTTCTAGCAATACTTGTAAATTCATCACTAACATCGCAGGCTATCACTTTACCATTCATCGGTAAAGCTAAGGCCACCACTAAAGCACTGTATCCAGTAAAAACACCTATATCTAGCGTCTTTTTTGCTCCCAGTAATTTAATTAACAAAGCCATAAACTGACCCTGTTCAGGAGAAATTTGCATCTGTGACATGGGATGCTGGGCGGTTTCTTGACGCAATTGGGCTAAAATAATCGGTTCGCGCAGAGAAACAGAAAGTAAGTAATCATACAAATCTTCTTCCAAGCCAATACTTTTTCTAGACATAATTTCCCGGTAAAAGAGTAAGTAACTTCTTGATCTTTGATGTGAAATCAGTTTTTATTAAGAGTAGTTGCGAAGAGCATCACAATTGACGTTCTTTTGCTAATTTCCTTCTAAAATTAAATCAAACTGTTCCTAGAAAACATTATTACACAATTAAATTGTGTTCAAGGGGGTAGAATGACTAGACCAATTATTCTTGGTATTGTTGGTGATAGCGCAGCAGGTAAAACTACTCTAACTAGAGGTATTGCCCAGGTACTTGGTCCTGAAAATGTTACTCTGATTTGTACAGACGATTATCATCGCTATGATCGTAAACAAAGAGCAGAAATAGGAATTACGGCTTTACACCCTGACTGCAATTATTTAGACATTATGCAGCAGCATTTATCTTTACTCCGTACTGGTCAAGCTATTCTTAAACCTGTTTATAGCCACAAAACAGGAACCTTTGAACCTCCTCAATATATTAAACCTGCTAAGTTTGTCATTATTGAAGGTTTACTGGGTTATTCTACCCGTGCTGCCCGTGACTGCTATGATGTGAAAGTATATCTTGCACCTCCTGAAAGTCTTCGCGCTAATTGGAAAATTAAACGAGATACCCAGAAACGTGGTTATACTTCTGAACAAGTATTAGCGGAGTTAGAAAAACGTGAACCTGATTCAGAAAAATATATTCGTCCTCAGCGTCAATGGTCTGATATAGTTGTGACTTTTTATCCACCTAAAGATGAATTAGAGGAAAATAGTGGACATTTGAATGTTAAATTAATTTTGCGTCCATCCATTCCCCATCCTGATTTTACGGAAATTATCCAGGCCGGAGAAAGTAGCGATCAATGTGCTGTCCGTCTAGGTTTAGATAGGGATATGAATAAACCAGTAGATGTGTTAGAAGTTGATGGCCATGCAACATTAGAACAGGTAAATAAAATTGAACACATTATGTGTTGTGATTTACCTTATCTCAAAAATGTGTGCGATCGAGAAATTAATCCAGAACTAGGTAAAGTTGCGGGGACTACAGGAGAAACATTACAAAGCTATCCTTTAGCTTTGACTCAACTGATAATTACCTATCATATGCTCAAAGCTACGCAAATTCATCAATAGCTATCAGGATTCAGCAAGTCAGTACGGGTTTAGCAGTGCTAAACCCAAAACTTCGCACCATGCACCATGCACTACTTAAGTATTACCCGCAAAGATTAAAGATTTTATTAACTGATAAAGATAATTTAGAAAATCAGGATAAAGTATATAAACAGTACATAAGTAGTTGATTTTATCCCTATTCTCAACTATTCTCTCTCCTAAATCATAACTAACTTTGCACACTCGTCATGACTTACTGCTTAAGAATAGCTGACTTACCAGAAAATGAGCGTCCCCGCGAAAGATTAATCGCTCATGGTGCGAAAATACTAGCTACAGCCGAATTAATTGCCATTCTCATAGGTACGGGTCAAGGTCCAGGTAAACTCTCAGCAGTAGGTTTAGGACAGTACATTTTACAACAACTGGGAAAAACCCAAAATGACCCCCTAGCAGCATTAAGAGATGTTACCCCGGCAGAATTAATGACTATTCCTGGAGTGGGAGAAGCAAAAGCTACTAGTATTATTGCTGCTATAGAATTAGGTAAACGCGCTTTTTTATCTCGTCCCTCGGAAGGAACAGTTATTGATAGTCCTTTAGCTGCTGCTGCAACGCTTAGTCAAGACTTAATGTGGCAAAATCAAGAAAGATTTGCAGTTTTATTGTTAGATGTTAAAAATCGCTTATTGGGAACAAAGGTAATTACTATTGGTACTGCAACGGAAACCTTAGCTTCTCCCCGTGATATTTTTCGAGAAGTGATTAAACAAGGCGCAACCAGAGTTATAGTAGCTCATAACCATCCATCGGGTAGTTTAGAACCTAGTCAAGCAGATATAGACTTAACTCGTCAGTTACTAGCAGGAGCGCAGTTATTAACAATTCCTGTGTTAGATCATTTAATCATAGGTAATGGAGAACACCAAAGTTTAAGAGAGATTACTGATTTATGGGACGAATATCCACAGGAGGACTAGGTTAATACTGGTTTGATGTTGATAGTAAAAGTATTGAGTTTAAATCACAAAAATATAGTCAAACATAGTCAAATATAATCATTTGTGTTATGATTGGAGAATGAAACTATCTGACTATTCATCCTCATATCCTCTTTGATAATTTATGATACTTAACATCTGTACCTCATAATAATGGAAACTGCTGTAATACTCTCAATTTGATAAATTTAGGACTTATGCCAGTGTCACACTAAAAAATCTGTTGAGTGGGTGCGTCAGATATGAACAATTTGGTTATTTACATGATTTATACTGTCTGACGTGGTTGGTGAGCTTGTCGAACCACACCCTACCAATGTGCCAGTTGTGTAAGTCCTGAAATTAAACAAAACTCAACAAAAAGATCCCCAACTTCTTAAAGAAGTTGGGGATCTGGATTTTTTACTAGTATAAATTACTAGAAATTAGCAGAATTTAAACTCACCGCCGCAACTTTGCCAGAAAATAGGCCATTGGCGTAAATATTCCGTTTAGATTCAGCAACTATGCTATAGGATTGGCGTACATGAGTATTAACAGCTACAGTTTTAGCGTCATACATTTGCATGGCTACTTTAGGATATAAACCTATGCCGATGATAACTACGATAAAACAAGCAGCAATAAATATTTCTCTTGGTTTAGCATCTCTATAAACTGCCTGAGTTGGTAAAAGACAATCTGTACCAAAGCAAGCTGTACCTTCATCTTCCTGATTTTCTATTTTGGCGTTATTAATGTCACAAATTAACGCTGCATCTTTACCATAAAATACCTGACGTAACATGGAAAGTAGATAAATTGGTGTGAGAATAACTCCCACAGCGGCTAAAAATACAGTGATGGTACAGAATGTGGAAGTATAAACATCACTGGTTGTTACACCGACAAATACGGAAAGTTCTCCTACAAAACCGCTCATACCTGGTAAAGCTAAAGAAGCCATTGCTCCAATTGTAAATAATGCAAATACAATAGGCATAGCTTGACCAATACCACCCATGTCTTTCATGACCATTGTATGAGTGCGATCATAAGTAACGCCAGCGAGGAAGAATAATACAGAGGCGATTAAACCATGTGAGATCATCTGTAACATTGCGCCATTCATGCCTAAGTCTGTGAAAGACGCTAAACCTAACAATACAAAACCCATGTGGGAAATTGAAGAGAAGGCTAAACGGCGTTTCATATTAGTTTGAGCAAAGGAATTTAAAGCTCCATAGATAATATTAACTACGCCAAGAATAGCTAACACAGGTGCAAAGTAGATATGGGCTTCGGGTAATAGTTCCATATTCAAGCGAATTAAACCATAACCACCCATTTTTAATAATACCCCTGCCAAAATCATGGATACTGGAGAAGATGCTTCACCGTGAGCATCTGGTAGCCATGTATGTAGCGGAAAAACGGCTAATTTGACACCAAAGGCAATAAATAAACCTGCATAAAGTAATAGTTGTAAATTCAGGGGATAATCTTTTAAGGCTAGATTAGAAATATCAAAATTCAAATTACCAGTACCATATAATCCCATAGCTAGGGCTGCGACTAAAATAAACACAGATGCGGCTGCGGTATATATGATAAATTTTGTGGCTGCGTAACGTCGCTTTTGACCACCCCAAATAGAAACTAATAGATATACGGGAACTAATTCAACTTCCCACATGATGAAGAATAACATTAAGTCTTTAGCAGCGAAGACCCCTATCTGTGCTGAATACAGCATCAGCATTAAGAAATAAAATAATTTGGGTCTACGATCTACCTGCCATGCGGAAAATATGGACAGGGTAGTAACAAAGCCTGCTAATAAAACTAATGGAGCAGAAATACCATCAATCGCAACAGACCAATTTAACCCAAGTTGGGGCATCCAAGCGAAAGTTTCTACCATTTGGAAGTTAGGGTTTTTAGCATCGTAATTTAGCCAAAAGCCTAAACACATTAAAGCAAAGTCTGCTATACCTACTCCCAGTGCATACCATCTGACAAGTTTACCTTCTTTATCAGGTAGGACGGGAATGAGAAAGGATGCTACCAGTGGCAGTAGGATGATTGTAGTCAGCCAAGGAAATTGATCTGCTATCATGTCAATAGGGAAAAATACTCATTTTAGTGATGAGATCATTCTACTAAAGTTTGTAACAAGTTTGTAATAAATTCTGGAGAATCTTGATAGTTTTTTTGCGAATATTGGTATAGAAGGAATAAATACCTAGAAATATCTGATGATATTAATTGATTAGATCAGAACATTTGCTCAAGATTTACAGGAGTTAGGTAAGTATAACTAAGGTACGCTAAAGTACAATTTTGCATACGAGCAAATAGTTTATTTATATTGTATAATTTAATAAAAGCATTTATTTTTTTCATGATGTTATATTTACTTACTACTATTTGCAATAGAGAATAAAGATATAATTTAATAGAGAGCATATATAAAAGTCAGATCCCCGACTTCTCTAAGAAGTCGGGGATCTTGTGGTTAAATCTAATGGATTTGATTTACAATTGGGAAGATATATTGTTAGGACTCACGCAAGTGTCACACTAAAAAATCTGTTGAGTGGGTGCGTCAGATATCAACAATTTGGTTATTTACATGATTTATACTGTCTGATTTGGTTGATGAGCTTGTCGAACCATACCCTATCAATGTGCCAGTTGCGTAAGTCCTGATTGTAATTACTTAAATTATTTATCTGGAATTGTGACGATATTACCACTTGTTAAAAATCCCGAAAAACTAGAAAGTCGGTTAACAGAAATTCCTGCACAACCAGGGGTTTATTTGATGCGAGATAATAGCGATCGCATAATATATATAGGTAAATCTCGAAAATTGCGATCGCGTGTTCGTTCCTATTTTCGTGACTCTACAAATAAAACAGAACGTATTCATAAAATGGTTAGACAAGTGACAGAAATTGAATTTATTGTCACTGATACGGAAGCGGAAGCATTAGCATTAGAAGCAAATTTAATTAAACAACATCAACCATATTTTAATGTTTTACTCAAGGATGATAAAAAATATCCTTATGTTTGTATTACCTGGTCAGAAAATTACCCACAAATTTTTATTACTCGTAAACGTAAACTAGGAAAATTAAAAGATAATTTGAAAGATAGTTTGAAAGATAATTTGAAAGATAAATATTATGGACCTTATACAGATTCTAGTTTATTAAGAGAGGTATTACATACCTGTAAAAGAATTTTTCCCATTAGACAAAGACAACAACCTTTATTTAAAGATCGTCCTTGTTTAAATTATGATATTGGTCGTTGTCCTGGAGTTTGTCAACAATTAATTTCTGTGCAAGAATACCATAAAGTTGTGCAAAAAATAGCGATGGTATTTCAAGGCAGAATTGAGGAATTAATTGAGACTTTAACTGCACAAATGGTAGCCGCTTCAGAGGAATTAAATTTTGAAACTGCGGCTAAAATTCGGGATCAAATTATTGGTTTAAAGTCTTTGACTAGTCATCAGAAAGTATCCCTACCTGATGATACCATTTCCAGGGATGCTGTAGCTTTAGCAAGGGATGATCGACATACTTGTATTCAATTATTTCAAATTCGTGCGGGTAAATTAGTAGGAAGATTAGCTTTTACTGCAAATGCTGATCATGAACCTGGGGAAATTTTACAAAGAGTTTTAGAGGAACATTATCAAATAACCGAAGCTGTGGAAATTCCTTTAGAAATTTTAGTACAATATGAATTACCTGATGGTGATATTTTAGGTAATTTTTTAACAGAGAAAAAGGGGAGAAAAGTAACAATTATTGCTCCCCAAAGACAAAGTAAAGCGGAATTAATAGAAATGGTGGAAAAGAACGCCAAATATGAATTAGAAAGAATGCAGAGATTAAGTAATAGTAATCAAAAATCCTTAGAAGATTTAGTGGATATTTTAGATTTAACAGAATTACCAAGACGTATTGAAGGTTATGATATTTCCCATATTCAAGGTAGTAATGCAGTAGGTTCACAAGTGGTATTTATTGATGGTCTACCTGCTAAACAATATTACCGTCATTATAAGATTAAAAATCCTGATGTTACTATTGGCCATTCTGATGATTTTGCCAGTTTAGCGGAAGTGATTCACAGAAGATTTAGGAAATATATTGAAGATCCGAAATTAACTAGAATTGGTAATAATGATTGGCCAGATTTAGTGATGATTGATGGAGGAAAAGGTCAATTATCATCAGTGATAAATATTTTATCAGAAATGGGGTTATTGGCAGATTTAAAAGTTGTGAGTTTAGCCAAAAAACGCGAAGAAATATTTTTACCTGGGGAGTCTCAACCCTTAGAAACTGATCCAGAACAGCCAGGAGTTCAACTATTAAGAAGATTACGAGATGAAGCCCATCGTTTTGCTGTGACTTTTCATCGTCAACAAAGAAGTGAGAAGTTCACGCGATCGCATTTAGATCAAATTCCCGGTTTAGGTAAACATCGGCAAAAATTACTATTAGGACATTTTCGATCTGTTGACTATATTCGTGAAGCTACTTTGACGCAATTAATGGAAGTTTCAGGAATAGGAAAGAAGTTAGCAGAGGAAATTTATGATTATTTTCATCCTCAATGAAATATATATGTTTATGGACATAAAAAAAAGTAATTTTTGCCAACAGTTACAGAGATTAGGTCAGTTAACCTCCCTATCTATAATTTACAATTCGACTGGGATAAACTCTAAAAGAGTCAAAAAAGTAAGTTGCTTCTGTAGTTAATTCATCATAACTTCTTGCTCCAATTAAATAAAGTCTGCGTCTAACTACATATCCTTGATATTGTCCTTGACTGCCATCAGAATGTTGGATGAGTAACTCAATTCCTGGATATCCTTCAACCACCATATTCGTGCTTTTTATGACTTTTCCTTGAGTATCCAAATTTTCTCGCATAGCTGTTTGCAAGATTTGTCTAGTCTCCTCTTGAGTCCAATAATTAGCACCTTGTGGTAAGTCTTCATGAACGATAATATATATTGTTTTATTTGTTTCATTGGTCGTTATCAAGCTCTTACTAGTATTATCTGTTACCACTCCAGGCATCCAAATTCTAAAATCTCTTTGTGGTCCCCAATAATAGTCATCTCTGGCGATTTGAATAGGTTGTTTCCTGTTCAATATTTGGGTGATATTTAATTTTGAATTAATCTGATAGTTGGTAGATTTTACCTGATTTTCTCTGGCTATTACTGGATTTTCTATAGGTAACAAAGCTAGGGAAAATAGAGAAATCACAACTGTTTTCAAACTGTAATTAAGGTTCATAACTTCCTCTAAATTTGGTATGAGTTTTCTTAATTTTTATTTCATTGCTTCTATGTCAACAGATGAACAGCGTTCTCTAGCGTCACAAGTTACAACTACTAATGAACCATCAGGTTGAATGGAAAACAAAAAATTATCAGCAATATAAGTAGGATGTGAAACAGAAGTTCCCGCATAAACAGGATTATATCCTAATAAAATTAATCCTTTTGATGAAGATTTAAGTTCCATATACTGATCAATAGCTGCTTGTTTTCCCAGATTAGGATCAAAGTAACTAACTCTCAAAACTCCGTAATACCCTTCCATAACCAAGACACCTTGATGCACAATTCCATCAGCACTGAAGGTTAATATCCATGAACCATAGAGAGGAGAACTTGCTTCTGTTAATTGGGCAATTTTTCTTGATGAAAAAGGAGCAATGAATTGAGAATTATGATTAATAGGAACTGCGATCGCCAGATTTTTAGCATCTACTGATTTCATGTCAAATAATCCTATTCCTAATATTACAGCTAGGAAAGAAACTATTTTTTGATAGTTCATATTTTTCTCATCTATGTTCATTAGTATTTAGTTGGAAACAAGAGATAGTATTTGCCTCAAGATGTTTGAATAGGTACTATCTAACTTTGTGAGCATTTCTTAATTCCAGTATGTCAGATAATTGTCGTTGTTGTATTTGCTGACATATTTATTTACAAATGTCAAATCCTAAAAGGAAAGGTGTAATTCTTATAGCGACTAACCAAGAAAATAAGACGTTCCATATTTACAGGATGAATTAGTAGGGGTTGCTGAATCATGGGATCATTTCACTGAATTTAGAACGAATCTCCAATGGTTTCAACCGCCATTTCATCCAGCATTTATGGAACGCCGATTATACAAACCTTTGCAGGTATTATTTATAGGACTTACGCATTGACATAATCAACTAAATATGGACTATGGGTTTCGGGCATTTTAACGTGATTTTTTGATGATTTTTGAGTGATAGCTTCCCTTGCCGTGAGCATTGCTACTGATCAGAAGTTAATCGCCAAAAGCCTGAAACGACGGATTTTCCTTTATTCACATCATGGTGAATTTGTACAGTGCGTAAGTCCTAATTTAATCCAAAACTCCAGAAATAAACAAAGCAATCATGATCCAAATTGGAAGTATAGCTGTAGACAAAGTAGTTAGGACATCTAATAAAACTCCCACTAAAATCAGGTTTTACTCCTGAATCCTGTAGGGGTAAAGCGCATTGCGCTTTACCCCTACGTCCTAATCTTGATGGCTATAGCTATAATTGATAAAAATCTTAGAAATCTAGACTAATACAACATCTAAGGAAACCACAAAGCCAGATGGTTTGTTCTCAATTACGGCAAATGTACTCCCCAGGAAGGACAAATTACCATTGAAGGAGTTATAGCTGAACTGATTCAAGGAGGTAGCACCAAATCCAATTTTGCTCACCTGAATTTGATCACCCTGTGTCCACTGGAAGTCTTTGATGATGTCAATGCCTTGAAATTGGCTGTTAAATACAAATTTATCAGCACCTAAGCCACCAGTCAGGGTATCAGCACCTAAGCCACCAGTAAGAATGTTATTGCCACTATTACCAGTGATCACATTGTTATTACCATTCCCTGTACCATTAATATTACCAGTACCAGTTAATGTCAGGTTTTCTAGTCCAAATCCCAAAGTGAAGTTTACCGAGGAAAATACTGTATCTACACCACCTAAAGCATCGTTATAGTATTCCGTAACTACATCACCTGCATTATCTACATAGTATGTGTCACTGCCATCACCACCATACAGGGTATCAGCACCTAAGCCACCAGTAAGAATGTTATTGCTACTATTACCAGTGATCACATTGTTATTGCCATTCCCTGTACCATTAATATTACCAGTACCAGTTAATGTCAGGTTTTCTAGTCCAAATCCCAAAGTGAAGCTTACCGAGGAAAATACTTTATCTACACCACCTAAAGCATCGTTATAGTATTCCGTAACTACATCACCTGCATTATCTACATAGTATGTGTCACTGCCATCACCACCATACAGGGTATCAGCACCTAAGCCACCATCAAGCGTGTCATTGCCATTGAAACCGTATATGATATCACTGGTAGATGTTCCCAATAAATAGTCATTTCCATTTGTGCCGTTTTTGATTGCCATATTTTTCTCCTTGATTCTGTAACAAGAATAACAGAGATTAATGTGATTGTCATCACTAATTTTTTTAAGTATTAACTTTATTAGGTTCAATACTGTTGCCAAAACCCTGAAACCTTATTGATATCGTAACGTATTGGTTTTGATCCCTATATTTGGAAAATCGCCAAAGGTATTGTAGGTTAATAAAACAGGACTTACGCAAAAGTGAACAAAACTAAGGGTAATTCATGAAGTAGGGGTAATTCATGAAGTAGGGGTAATTCATGAAGTAGGGGTAATTCATGAATTACCCCTACGCAAGAATAAGGTTTTCAGTTACATCTTGCATAATTTCTCTAAAATGAACATACAGTTAAGATACAATATTAAAATACAACTGAGAATAAGAGATTAAGTGAGACGTAGACTATGAGTGATAAAAAGATAATCAGACAATTTAGGGATTGGTTAAAGAGGGAAAAAAGAATAGATTTGAATTTAGATTCCCTTGAAGAAGAAATTTTAGAATATTCTTTACAAGGCTTATCTTACAGCATGATGAGTGACAGGATCATGAATTATGATTTATCTTATATCAGTAATATAAAGGCTCCCAAATTATTCAGAAAGTTGAGACAATTTACAGGATTAGATATCAATAAGAAAAATTGCAAGTTAACTATCCAAAAAATTTTAACATCTGATCAACCACAAGTATTTCAAAAAATAACAGGAAATTTATCACATATCAATTTACGAGAAGCACCAGATTTTAATGATTTCTATGGACGCACAATAGAACTAGATAAGTTGCATCAATGGATAATTAAACAACATTCTCGTTTAGTAGGTATTTTTGGGTTAACTGGAATTGGTAAAACAGCATTAGTAAGAGAGTTAGTAGAAAACATTAAAGATGATTTTGACTATGTTATTTGGAAAAATATGGAATTTTCCTCTGATTGGGAACAATTTATAACTCATTTGGAAAGTTGCTTTGGATATCATAGTTCAGAAATAAGTCCATATCCCAGAATTTTAAATCTGATTGATTATCTAAAAAACCATCGTTGTTTATTGATATTTGATCAATGGGAAGTAGTTATGGGAGATACAACATCATCGGAAAATTATAACAAATTACTTAGCCAAATTGGTAATTTGCAACATCAAAGTTGTTTGTTATTCACTGGGTTGCAAAAACCTACGATCATAGATTCAATCAGAAATAAAAATAAGATTAGGCAATTGTCATTATCTGGTTTAGATAATAAAGATGCGAGAATATTATTAGAGAAATTAAAACTTCAAGATCCGGGTATAGATACATTAATTAGAAATTATAAAGGACATCCATTAGCTTTAATATTAGTTTCTGAAAATATTAAAAGTGTACATAATGGCAAAATAGAGAAAGTTCTGGATAGTACATTGTTTCTGGATGATGTCTTGATGGATTTATTGGAAAACCAGATTTATTCTTTACCTAGTTTACAGCAAAATATTATTAAGAAATTAGCAACGGAAAAAGAGCCGGAAACCATTTTTGAAATTTATCAATATTTTCCTGATTCCTCTCAAGCAGAAATTAGTGCTGCGATAAATAATTTATGGAAAGTTGGCGTTATGGAAAAGGATGATATGCTAGAAGAGATAATTCTTTGGGTTATCAATCCTTTAATTCAAAAATATATTAGAAGACGTTGTAGATAATTTTATCAGGAGAATCAAGATGAAATTCTTTCGCAGAAAAAAGGCCAAATACTCTAGGCTAATGAAACGGTTATTTTTAATAATATTCACAGTTATTTTTGCTTTCTGTATATATGTTATCATTATTCCACCTAAAGTGAACTGGTGTACAAACTATGAGTTAGGGGATAAAATTTCCTGTGGAGAAGAAAGTCTGATAACAGAGACAAAAGAAAAATATGGCTTTAAAGATTTTCAAAAAGGTAAATGGCAAGAAGCTGTTAATTTTTTCCAAAAACAGAGAGCAAATAATGGCAATAACCCGGAAATTTTAATCTACTTGAATAATGCCAAATTAATGCAGAAGGCAAGGAACACAACTTATACTATTGCTGTTGTTGTTCCTAGTAATCAAAATAATAATAGTCAAGGAGTAGCAGAAGCTTTATTAAGAGGTGTGGCACAGGTTCAAGAAGAATTTAACAAAGAAAATTCCAATATTGGTTTAAAAGTTCTAATTGTTAATGATGAAAATAATCCTGATCAAGTTGCTAAATTAGCTGAGAATCTTCTTTCTAAAGATGATGTAGTTGCAGTAATTGGACATTATACTTCTGAAGTTACTAAAGCAGCTTTACCTGTTTATCAAAAGAACGAAGTAGTTGTTATTTCTCCTGGTTCCACTGCCATGAGAGAAACTATTTTATATGGTAAGACATATTCAACAAATTATTTCTTTAGGACTGTTCCTACTGTGAAGACTGTAAATCGTCTTTTAATTGATAAATTGCAATTATCTCAATTATTTGATAGGCAAAAAGTAGCTGTTTTTTATAATCCAAATAGCACTTACAGTAAATCTTTTTTTCAGGAAGTTAGGCAACAATTAGGAGATAATAAGATCATAGCTATAGATATATCTAATCCTGGTTTTATTGCTAAAAATATCTTAATTAATGTGAAAAAGGAAGGTGCTAAAGCACTAATTCTTATTCCTGATGGTCATGTTAAGTCTCAGTCTTTCAAAAATACTTTATCCCTGATTAATTTGAATAGAGATGAATTACCAATGGGAGGAGGTTCGGTTATTTATGATCCTGATATATTAAAAACCATAGATATAAATAGGGTCAAAAAACTTGTCCTAGTGATTTCTTGGCATCGTTTAACTACTCCTAATCAGGAGGTGATTGCTAAGGCTAAAAACCTTTGGGGAACAGGTGATATAAGTGATAAAACCGCTATGTCTTATGATGCTACTTTAGTTTTAACAGAAGCTCTGAAAAAACTAAATATAAATGATGATGTGAAAAGACAAAGATTAGATATACAAAAACAATTAACTCAGTTACAAGTTACAGCAGGAGCTTCAGGAAAGATATCTTTTGATAGTGATGGAGATAGAAAAGAGGAAATTTCTGAAATAGTTAAGGTTGTATCTGTACCTCGTCAATGCTCCGAATATAGTGCTATGTTTGTACCGATTAATTATGATGTGACAAAGTTACCTTGCTATGGTAAAGTATCAAAATAAATCACCTTTTTATTAAATCAAAAGAGAGGAAAGTTATGATTCAATCTGGAGATATGATCAACAATCGTTATCATGTTATTAAAGAATTAGGATCTGGAGGTTTTGCTAAAACCTTTGAAGTAAAAGATAAAGCAGAGAATGATCATAAAGTAATTAAAATTTTGCAGGACAATGCCTATTCTCATCCTAAAGTGCGGGAACTTTTTGCACGAGAGTATGACATATTAAAACGATTAGACCATCCTGGAATTCCTGGAGTAAAAATAGATGGTTATGTAACGATTACTTATAATCAGAATAGCCAAGTGTTTACTATACCTGGTTTAGTTATGGAAAAAATTGATGGTGAAAATTTACAGCAATGGTTAAAAATTAATACAAAAATTATCAACACACAACAAGCTATTCAATGGTTAAAAGAACTAATTGATATCTTAGATTATGTTCATAATCATCAATATGTTCATCGAGATATTAAACCTAGCAATATTATGTTAAAACCAAATGGTAAATTAGTCTTAATTGATTTTGGTATTGTGAAAGAATTAAGTCAGCAGTATGAAAAGCAAAATGTTCCTGCTACAAAAATTGGAACTCCTGGTTATGCTGCTCCAGAACAAGAAAATGCAACGTTGCCAACTTGGCAAACTTGGTTAGCAAACCAAAACCATCAGTTTGATCATAGGGCTGATTTTTTCTGTTTAGGTCGTACTTTTGTTCATTTATTAACAGGAATTGAACCTACTATCCTCACAATAGATTCACGGAATGGTAAGTTATTATGGCGAGATAAAGCTACAGGAATTGATGAGGATTTTAAGGATTTAATTGATTGGTTAATGGAATATAAACCAGATAAAAGACCGCAAAATACACAGGAAATAAAGGATTTACTTGAACCAAAACCAGCTATTATATTTCCTGTACCAATGGTTTTTTTTAGTTTTGCTCTCAATTTTGTTTTGTTAGCTTTACTAGCTATGGGAGTTACTTTAACTATAGGCTGGAAAGTTTTATTTGTGGTTATTTTATGTGTAATTGGTGGTTTTTTTGTTAAGCCCTTAATGAAATATTTTCAAGATTAAGACTTAGGGGTTTAACAATACTAAACCCCTACATAATTCAGGATTAAAACTTGATTTTAGCGGGAGTTTTATGAGATGTCCTAACTACTCTGTCTAGAACTATACAAGCAAGAAGTTCGTACTACTGTAATTTTAGAAATTTTAGACTCATGTCCGTATAGGGTAAGCTAAGTGCTTAAATACATATAAATATTAACTATAAATATTAACTATAAATATTAACTATAAATATTAACTATAAATATTAACTATAAATATTAACTAAAGATAAAGAAATGATTTTTGTAACTTGAGTTACAGTTTTTCTCATCTGGTAACGCTTGAATACAAAAACGACCTATTTTTGATCACTACAGTAAATTGCCTAAACTCAAGGCTTAACCCATAGGGATCGCTAGGAAACTAGAGGGAATAGATCGCTAAGGTAAATTTTTATATCGAAAGGATGAAGACAAAGTTTAGTTAATTTATGATAATTAAAAGAGACGATGCCTATGGAGAGGGAAGCGATCGCTATTGTTTATAAAGTTTATAAAGTTTATAAAGTTTATAAAGTTTTTTGGTGTGAAGTTGATATCTAAATTTGTTTGTTGTTTTTTGTTGATTTTCTGACAAATTACAAAGGTTTTTGGTTTCAAATATCTCAAACAAGAATCTCAAAAAATTATTAAATCAAATCCAGGGGTTTTAAAATGCAATTATTACAAAATGTTCAACCTGTTCAAACTATTCAAAAAATTCACTGTCCTAATTGTGGTTCTGCGGCTGAACGTCACTATATTCATGATAGTCAGATTACACGCACCCAATGTTCAAGTTGCGATTATTTGATGATCACTTGTACCCAAACTGGTAAAGTAATTGAGGCTTATGCACCGGGTATTTATCAGAAAAGATATTAAAAACAGAGATTAAGAGTCAGATACCCGACTTCTTAGAGAAGTCGGGTATCTTGTTGTGCGTGTAAAATTCACTGTAAAATTCAGTTTTTGTGTGCATGAAACTACGGCAAGATAGTTAATTACTGTAATCTACTTTTTGCTGGTTCTTAATTGTCCACAAGCTGCATCTGCTTCTAAACCGCGTGAATATCTAACACTAACCGCTATGTTTTGCTGTTGTAAAATGTTCATAAAGTTCTGTATTCTTTCACGATTTGGTCTTTTATAATCTACTTCTTCAATGGGGTTATAGGGAATTAAATTTACATGACTTTGAAAACCCCGTAAACGTTTAGCAAGTTCTAAAGCGTGTTCTGGTAAGTCGTTCACTCCTGCAAGGAGAATATATTCAAATGTTACTCTTCTCCCCGTTATTTCCACATATTCCCGACATTCTGCAAGTAAGTCTTCTATAGGATAAGGTTTAGCACTGGGTATAATTTGTTCTCGTAAGTTTTGGTTTGGTGCGTGGAGACTGACTGCTAAGGTGATTTGTAAATGATGTTGGGCTAGTTGACGAATGCGATCGCGTATACCTACTGTAGACAAAGTGAGCGATCGCTGTCCTATACCCACATCTTGATTTAAACATTTTAATGCTGCAATGACATTTTCAGTATTTAATAGTGGTTCACCTAATCCCATCAACACCACATTACTGACTCGTTGTTGAAAGTCTTCCTGGACTGTTAAAACTTGATCAACTATTTCAGCACGACCTAGGTTACGTTTATAACCTCCTTTACCAGTAGCACAAAAATCACAAGCCATTGGACAACCAACTTGAGTAGAAACACAGACAGTTAAACGTTTATCGCTAGGAATACCAACAGCTTCAATAATTTCGCCATCTGCTAACTTGAGTAAATATTTGACCGTATCATCCGGCGCTACAGAACGGTAATGTAAAGAGGATCTACCGATGGAAACATCTGTAACTTTTTCACGCCAACTTTTAGGAAATACGGATATATCTGCGAGCGATCGCGCTCCTTTATGATATATCCAATCGTGTAACTGTTTACCTCGATAAGATGCCTGTCCTTGTGATTGTACCCAAGCGGTTAATTCCGTTAATGAAGCACCCAATAAAGGGGGAATAGATTCGCATAATTCAGAATTAGATGAATTTATGGAAGCAACTAAAGGAACAGTAGACATATTAAATAAGATTTTGGATATTGAGAGAAATATATTATAGCAGAAATGAGAAAATTCAATCAAAAAATCATAGTAGTACAAGCATCTTGCTTGTATTTTAAATAATAATTACCATCGTCAAAATGGAAGGCAGATAAACGCAGATGATTTTGTAGTTAATTAGATAAACATAGGAGTGAAAATCAATTTAGGAACAATTCATGAATGCTGATTACTGATAGCTTATATTAATTGATATTAATTGATATTAATTGAATAAAAGTTACTTCTGGACGACAAAAAAAGCGTCCGGGGAAATAAGTTCCCAAACCACGATTTACATATAATTGATTATTCCCAATTTGATGTAAACCTTCTGACCATTCCCAATGATTTAATATAGGAATATGCTTAGGTAAAAATGGCAATAAGCGACGAATTTTAGTCGGTATTTTTCTGAGAATATGCAGCATTTTGATATAATAAACAATAGCTAAACCTAAACCGGGAATGACTATTTGTCCACCGTGAGTATGGCCAGATAATTGTAAATCTACCTTCCATGATTGTAAATATTCTGCTGTATCAGGATTATGAGATAAGACAATACAAGGAATTTTAGGATCAATTTTATTCATCACTAATTCTGGTTGAAATTCCCTAGTAGATAAATCTGCTAATCCTACTAATTGTAAATCTGATCCTAAAGGATAAACAATTTCATTCCATAAAGTTTGAATACCCACATTTTGTAAAGCATTGATAATTTTTGATTTGGAGTTTTTATGATAGAGATCATGATTACCTAATATCGCATAAATACCATAACGACTATTTAATTTTTGTAAATGTTCTGCTAATTGATAAATAGGTTCAGGAGTATTATTAACATAATCACCAGTTAAGAAAATGAAATCAGGCTTAAGAGAATTTGTGACAGCGATCGCTTCTGTTAATAACCTTGATGATAAATGATAATTACCATAATGAAAATCTGACAACTGTACTAACTTTAATCCCTGTAAAGATACAGGTAAATTAGTAATTTTCACAACTAATTTTTCCGTTTTCAATCTTCCAGATAATAACCAGTTCATAGTAGTAAGAGATTATAGACAATAGTGCAATCAGATTTTTCTTCAGCTTTGCTAAAATTAGCCATTTGCTTATAACTAATATTTCCTGTTAATAACGCTAAAATAATCATAGCTAAGACTACCCATCACTCATGTCTTCTCCCTTGAGATTACAGGAAATCCTTGACTTCTTTTAGTTTAGTGATTAAACTATTTAACATAATTTAAAAATTGAAAAACTAGTGATCTTTTTTTTGATTATACAGCACATTCCATCTACATGAGGTACACTAGGAACACAGCAAGATGCCTGTGTTACAAGGGTTTTGTCATTAAGAACACAGCAAGATGCCTGTGTTACAAGGGTTTTATCATTAATATCTGTACCTCATAATAACGGAAACTGCTGTATCAAAAAAAGATCACTTTTCTTTTCTTCTTTACCCCCAACTTTGAAAACCCCCTCACTGATCATCAGCAATATTTTTTCTCTTAACTGTTGCTTACTGCTGTATAATCTACCATTATGTTACTACCCCCACCAAGTTATAATAACTCATCAGGAAAAAATGACCGCGCCTTCTTTTGCTCCCACAATCACTTCTTTTCCTCTCACGGCTGTAGTTGGTCAAGAAGCAATTAAAATAGCCTTATTATTAGCAGCAGTAGATCCCGGTTTGGGCGGTGTCGTGATTGCTGGTCGTCGAGGTACGGCTAAATCAGTTATGGCGCGAGCTATTCATGCTTTGTTACCACCTATCGAAGTTGTGAAAAATTCTGTCAGCAATTGCGATCCTGCTCATCCAGAAACATGGGATGATCAGTTATTGCTAGAAGCACCCACAGAAGTAGAAACTCAAATTATCCCTGCACCTTTTGTCCAAATACCTTTGGGAGTTACGGAAGATAGACTTTTAGGTTCTGTAGATGTGGAACAGTCGGTTAAACAAGGTGATACTGTCTTTCAGCCTGGTTTGCTGGCCACCGCTAACAGAGGTGTGTTATATGTGGACGAAATCAATTTATTAGATGATCAAATTAGTAATCAACTATTAGCTGTATTATCCGATGGCCGTAACCAAATTGAACGGGAAGGAATAAGTATTCAACATCCTTGTCAACCTTTGTTTATTGCGACTTATAACCCAGAAGAAGGAACTTTAAGAGAACATTTACTTGATAGAATTGCGATCGCTCTGTCCGCAGATGGCGTGCTAGGATTAGATCAACGAGTACAAGCAGTAGAACAAGCGATCGCCTATTCTCGATCGCCTCAAGAATTTTTAGAACAATACAGTGAAGATATTGATGGACTCAAAACTCAGATCCTCCTCGCTAGGGAATGGTTAAAAGAAGTTACTATTAGTCAAGAACAAATCACTTACCTAGTAAACGAAGCTATTCGTGGCGGAGTGGAAGGACATCGGGCAGAATTATTTGCAGTTAGAGTAGCTAAAGCAGCGGCGGCGTTAGATGGTAGAACGTCTGTAAATGCTGATGATTTACGTCGAGCGGTGGAATTAGTCATAGTTCCTAGAACTACAATTATTCAAACCCCTCCTCCAGAAGATCAACAACCACCTCCACCACCTCCCCAAAGTCAAGACGACTCCCAAGAACAGCAGCAGGAAGAAGAACAGGAAGAACAAGAACAGGAAGAACAAGAACAGGAAGAACAGCAGGAAACCCCCGATATTCCCGAAGAGTTTATTTTTGATCCTGAAGGGGTAATTCTCGATCCCCAGGTGCTGTATTTTGCCCAAATGTCCCAACGTCAAGGAAAGTCAGGAAGTCGCAGTATTATCTTTTCAGATGACAGAGGACGCTACATTAAGCCCATGTTACCTAAAGGTAAGGTCAGAAGAATAGCCGTAGATGCCACATTAAGAGCGGCAGCACCTTATCAAAAAGCGCGTCGTTTGCGCCATCCTGAAAAAAAGGTTATTGTGGAACAGGGAGATATGCGCTCTAAGCGATTAGTAAGAAAAGCAGGAGCGTTAGTGGTGTTTGTGGTAGATGCTTCCGGTTCAATGGCTTTAAATAGAATGCAGTCAGCCAAGGGTGCAGTAATGCAGCTTTTAACGGAAGCCTATCAAAGTCGTGATCAAATTGCCTTAATTCCATTTAGAGGTGAACAAGCAGAAGTATTATTACCCCCGACTCGTTCCATCGCCTTAGCCAAAAATAGGTTAGAAAGATTACCTTGTGGAGGGGGTTCACCTTTAGCCCATGGGTTAACTCAAGCCGTGAGAGTGGGGATAAATGCTAAAATGGCGGGAGATATTGGTCAAGTGGTTATCGTGGCAATTACCGATGGACGTAGTAATATCTCCTTAGCTAGATCATTAGGTGAACCTCAAGAACCAGGAGAAAAACCAGATATCAAAGCGGAACTACTAGATATTGCAGCGAGAATTAGAGCAGCAGGGATACAGTTATTAGTAATTGATACAGAGAGTAAATTTGTTTCTACAGGTTTCGCTAAAGAAATTGCTAAAACCGCAGGAGGTAAATATTATTACCTACCAAAAGCGACAGATCAGGCGATCGCAGCCATGACAAGGGGAGCGATCGCTGATATAAAATCTCAATAGTTATTAGACTTGTATCAGATCCCCGACTTCTATCATCAATGATCAATAAGATGATGAACAAAAAAGTTGGGGATCTAATTTATAGTTAAACTAATTTGTAGATAGGTCTATTTTTATCAAAATTGCAGGAGAATGTGGTCAATGTAACTTCTAGCTCCAACAGAAACAATGATGTGGGAAAAAACACCAAAGTTGTTTACTGGAGGAGGTACAGATGTTAATGATAAAACCCTTGTAACACAGGCATCTTGCTGTGTTCATAGTGTACCTCATGTAGATGGAATGTGCTGTATTAATTATTTATAAGCTAATGTGCAGCACTCACTGTATAAATAAAAAACCTGAAGTTACAGTAGCACAAGCATCTTGCTTGTATTAATTATTCAAGTTAAAAGCACAACAGCTTAGAAACGAAGCAGCAGGTGGAACAAAGGTGGATAATTGATTAAATACTGAAGAACTGTTAAAATTATGTGATTTTGTTGAAAGTTTATGTCAAGCACTAACTGAATTAGTCAATTATCAGGTGTACTTGAAAGAAAAAAATCAATTGGCCAAGCGCAAGAATTTGGTAAAATAACAAAGTGGTTTAAAAAACCTCAAGCTGCAATTTTAACCGCAGATAAAGAATCTTTATTACAGCACATTAAACCTATCAATTCAACTTCACAGATAATTAAATCTATGAATAAAAGTACAATAATTATAAAACCTGGAACATTATGGACAAGCGTAAAACAAACCACTGAAAAAGCCCTAGAAACAGGTACAATAAAATCTATTGATACAGAATTAGAAATAATTGAACCGGATGGAGTAAAATTTTTAGTCAGGATTTTAACTAATATTAATAGTACAACAAATTTGCCCTAAGAAACTGAAATTGCAAGAAAATTGCAATAGTTGAATTGAAAAACCCAACATTTTTAGTGAGATTAATCCACCAGTATGGTAAATTTGTTCCCTACATGATATAAAATAGACTGTTTGACTAAATTGCCATTATGAAACTTATCTGTTCCCAAAGTGATTTAAGCAGTAACCTTGCCCTAGTAAGTCGGGCTGTACCGTCTCGTCCCACACATCCTGTATTAGCTAATATCCTCTTACAAGCTGACGAGGAAACCAACCAAGTCAGTCTTACCGCTTTTGATCTCAGTTTAGGCATTCGCACCAGTTTTAGCGCTGAAGTCGAGGAAGGTGGAGAAATTGCCTTACCCGCTAAATTACTCGTAGATATTACCTCTCGTCTCCCTGATGGAGAAATTACTTTAGACGACCAGGCAGATACCTCTGGAGAGGGTATTATTGTAACCCTCAAACCCAAAACCGGACGCTATCAAGTGCGGGCTATGGGTGCTGAAGAGTTTCCTGAATTACCTCAAATTACCACTCAAGAAGCAATTAACCTCACCACTGCCGCCTTAATTGAAGGACTAAAAGGTTCTTTATTTGCTACTAGTAGTGATGAAACTAAACAAGTTCTCACAGGTGTACATTTAACCGTAAAAGAGGAAACATTAGAATTTGCAGCAACAGACGGACATCGTTTAGCGGTAATTGAAACTAATAACGATCGCCCTCTGGACGGTAATGAACCATTAGAAGTGACAGTACCTGCTAGGGCATTACGGGAATTACAAAGAATGTTAGCCCATAATGCAACATCAGAAGAATCTGTAGAAGTATTTTTAGATAAAGATCAAGTAGTATTTGCTTGGCAAAATCAACGGTTAACAAGTCGTATTTTAGAAGGACAATATCCCGCTTATCGGCAATTAATTCCGCGACAGTTTGAACGACAAGTAACATTAGAAAGAAAGCAATTTATCAGCACTTTAGAAAGAATTGCAGTATTAGCAGATCAAAAGAATAATATTGTCAAAATTAGCATTAATGCTGGTGATCAAGAAATAACTTTATCTTGTGAAGCGCAAGATGTCGGTAGTGGTACAGAGTCAATGCCTGCACAAATTTCTGGAGAAGATATTGATATTGCTTTTAATGTTAAATATCTGATGGAAGGGTTAAAGGAATTAACATCTTCAGAAATTCAAATGCACTTAAATCAAAGTTTAACTCCCGTAATTTTTACTCCTTTATCTGGTTTGAAAATGACTTATTTGGCCATGCCTGTACAATTGAGAAATTAGTAATTCGTAATTAAACTTTTGTGACATCCCAGACTTATTTAACAAGTCTGGGATCTGCTTTTATGATTAAGCAAAGCGAATTTTTAGATAATCTTCCTCCATTTTTGCCCCAGCAGGTTGTAAAGCAGCTAAAGCCTGTGGTAATACTAAATTACGACGATGATTGCCAATAGTAATATTCAATTCATCACCTGATTTACTGAGTTGAATTTGACTTTTGGGAATATTTGGTAAATACAATTCCAAACTATATTGGTGATTATCTTGTACAACTCTGATAGTTGTTTCTTTATAATAAACCTGTGTGGGATCTTCATCTTTATAAAGAGTATCTTTCAATCTTTCTAAAGCAGCTAAACCACACATTTCTTCAGAATAAAGAGGAACTTCTTTCACTGGTAAAGGTAGAAAATTCTCATGTATTTCTTGGCGGTATTGTTCTTGATTTTCCTTCCACCTTTGGAAAAATGGATCGGTCACTTCTGCGGGAATAATCCGGTTAGCAACTATTAAATCTGTGGCCACATTATATAGACTCAAATAGGCATGAGCGCGTAGAGACTCTTTGATTACCATCTTCTCAGGATTTGTCACCAAACGTACAGAAGTTTGTGTATTATCAGTTAATACTTTTTCTAATGCTTCTATTTGTTCATAAAACTCGTAGGGTGCATCCATAACTTCTTTATCTGGTAAAGAAAAACCAGCTATGGGCTTAAAAATAGGTTCAACTAAAGGCCGTAAAGCAACGGAAATATTTTGAAACGGCTTGTAAAAACGACGCATATACCAACCGCCAACTTCCGGTAAACTTAATAGGCGTAATGCCGTACCAGTAGGGGCAGAATCAATAATTAAAACATCAAATTCTCCCTCATCATAGTGGCGTTTCATCCTCACCAAACCGAAAATTTCATCCATCCCTGGTAAAATGGCCAACTCTTCCGCTTGGATACCATCTAAACCTCTTGCTTGGAGAACTTGAGTAATATAACGTTTTACAGCCCCCCAGTTACCCTCTAATTCCTGTAAAGCGTCTAATTCTGCACCCCATAAATTTGGGCGCACTAATTTGGGAGCATGACCCAATTCTATATCAAAACTGTCAGCTAGGGAGTGGGCGGGATCGGTGCTTAAAACCAAGGTTTTATAACCCAATTCCGCACAACGTAAACCAGTGGCCGCAGCTACAGAGGTTTTACCGACTCCACCTTTCCCTGTCATTAAAATTACACGCATGGATAATTCCTGTTTCCTTTGACCTAGTTTACAAATATTTACACATTTATATTATGATTGTTTTTTGAGAGAAAAGGAATGTTGCTTAATTACATCTAAAAGCGAACAATTCCAATAATCAAGATGAGAAGCGATTAACTGATCAGCATTTAAACGTAATTCACTATAACCAGAAATAGAGATACGAGGTTTCCAGGGAAGAGGAGAGTTCCAACTTAAAGTCCATGTTGTTTTAATATAATCATCCTGTGGTTGGATAGAATGTAAATCCATTTTTAGATTGAGAAAAAAAGTTTGAATAAATTTAATCATCCATTGATAAAGTTGTAAACCGCGAAATTTGAAAATCGGATCTTGAAAATAAACATCTGGGGCATAAATGCTGTAGGTTTGGTTAAGAGGAAAGCGGTGATAATCTTCGGTAAGAGTTGTGATAATGTCCATAATTTTCAGTATTTTAGATGAATACATGATTTTGTTTCACGCAGAGGCACAGAGTCACAGAGAGTAAGAGTTTGAGGGAGGGAATTTTAAAATTTCATACTTTAATTCTCCATTACTGAACTTATTATAAGGGATAAATGTTATTATTCTAGTTTACCTCATTTTCTGGCTTAACTACATGAAAATCGCTGTAATATCTCCGACTTCTTCAAGAAGTCGGAGAGCTTTTATTTTTATTTTGCCCAAATAATTACTTCTCCATGTTCACTACCTGCGGCTAATAATTTTCCTTGAGGATGCCATGATAAGGTAGCAATTCCTGCGGATGTGTCTGTAAGAATTTGGGATATTTCTTGAGATTCATTCCATAAACATAACCAACCATCAGCACCAGCAGAGGCTAATATTAAACTGGATGGTGCAAAAGCGATCGCTTTAATAATATCAACATGATTAGTTAATACTTCTGCTTCCCAACCAATTTTTTCATCTATTGATTTTTTCCAAATTACAATTCCTTCCACACTAGATGCCGCTAAAATTGGTGGTTCTGTGGAATTTTTCACTTCTGACCATGCGAGTTGACGAATTTTACCAGGAAACCCTCGCATTACCCAAGGATCAGGATTTTCCCATTCTAAAACTGTTAAAGTTTTATCCATATTTGCCGAGGCTAAATATTTATTATCTGCTGACCATGCTATTAGTGAACTTACTGTAGGTATGGATAATATAAAAGGTTCATCATCCCAATCGTAAGTATGCCAAATTTTTACACCTTTATAACCATTAATTGCTAAATATTTACCATCTTTGCGCCAACTAATGCCTAAAATAGAAGAATCATTAAAATCCAGTGTTGTTTGAATTTCTAATGTGTTAGCGTCCCACACTTGTACAGAACGTCCTAAACTAAAAGCTAGTTGGTTGTTGTTATGATTCCATGCTAATTGATCAACCCAGACTGGGGCATTTTCTAATACACTAATTAGCTGTTTATTATGCCAAATTTTTACTTTACCATCTTGTCCACCAATGGCTAAATATGCACCATCAGCAGAAAAAGCTACACAATTTACTGCTTTATTGATAGGCATTTGTAAAGTAGTAATTTCCCCATTTTCCCATAAACAAATTTCTCCCACTGCGGAAGTAATAGCTAAAGTTTGTCCTTGGGGACTCCAAGTTAAACCAGTAATATAATCACCAAAGATAGCATTATATATTTTTTGGAATTGTAAAGATGAGTTACTTGTTAAGTCCATAATTTTCTAGTAATCTGTAGTAATCTTTAGGGTGCATAAGGCTCTACTATCATAGCTGCACGATAACGACAGTATAATTCACCATCATTAAGTAAATAGTAGAACAATTTTTCCTATACTGTTAATTTTCAATTTCTGCACAAAGGCGGTGCAAAAGCTGAACAGGAACTGCATAAAATGATTGTTCAATACGAATTATTTGACCAACAGACTCTTGTTCTTGTTTAAGTCGTGAGAAGGTTGATAGACCTATAACTTCTCCGTATTTGTTTAAAATAGGCGCACCACTAATTCCTCCTTGAAGTTGAATACTGATTTCTAAGATACGTTCAGTACAAGATTGATCTTGACGAATACGATTGATTAAACCTTTATTACAGTATAGATTCTCTTCAAAACCACTACTATCAGGTGTAGGAAAACCAATTGTCATTATTTGCTCTCCCACTTCAATTAATTCTGAAAAGCCTAGTCTTAATGGAGTAGTAGTCATAGAAGTAGAATCTGGTACTAAGCAGAGAATTGCTACATCATCTGCACCCCAAGTAGGTAAATAAATTTTTGCTACTTGAAGAACGCCTTGCTTAGTAATTACACAGACAGATTCAGGTGAAACACATTGACCTGTAGTTTCATCTATTAAAACATGGCGGTTGGTGGCTATTTGATTTGAGCTAATAAAAAAACCACTACCACTAGCAGAGGAAGCTCCTAATGTTACCCGTATCAAAACTACTGAGGATGAGTAGATACGAACCGAATGATTAAGGTTTTCAAAATCAGGTTTATACACTTTCAGTATTTGATCATTCTCTATCAGTAGTTGTATATAAGCATCTCGTTGTCGGGAGCGAGCAAAAATTTCTAAACCCAGTTCAATTTGATGTAATGTTAAGGGGTGATCAATTTTCTGAAAATAAGTGCTTGCTTCTGAATATTTTTTGAGACTAAGAAAATGTTGAGTTAATTCTTCAGGGTTTCCTTGGGGATTTACAGGTAGGTTTTCAATTACATTTAACCATTTTCTATATATCAAAGATAGATCGGTTAATTCTCCTACTATTTCGATAGTTCTTCTGAGAAAATGCTCGCTGTCATTTAGTAATTGTTGTATTTGATTTTCTACTGTGGCTGAACGCCAATCAATATTATTATAAGTTTGTAACCAAGTGTGAATATTTTGACTTAAATTTCCCCATTGATCTAAAGTTAACCTTGTTTTTGTTGCTAATTCTTCACGGCTGCGGTAAATCTCTAATAGTATGTCGTTATCCACAATAGTTGGTAAATACCATTGTCTGCGACTTTCGTAATATCGCAATCTGTCTACAAAAAAATTCGACAGTTCAAGAAGATTTGTTTTTTCTGTATCTTCTAGTATTGTTCTCAGTTGTACAACTAATTTTTCTAACTTTGTTAGGTTAACTTGATAGCTTTGAGAGTTTTGGAATTTAGTTTGGAGAAAATCTGCCTGTGCTGGTGTTAGTAAATGTGAGTCAGCGATCGCAATACGACACTGATTTCCTGTACCAGTATCCAGGGCAGTTACAGTTAGTATACAGTTGCTATCAATATCAAAAGTGACATCAATTTGTGGGATACCAGCCTTAGCTAAAGGTATTCCTTGCAAAATAAATTGTCCTATCTTGAAATTTTCTTCAGGAATTTGGGATTCTCCTTGAAAAATCTCAATTTTAACTAAGGTTTGATTATCCTCAACGGTGCTGTATTGCTTAGTTTTCTTAGTAGGTATAGCTGTATGCTTAGAGATTAACGGATCAAACTTAAATTGACCTGGATCTGTCTGACACTTAATTCCCAGACTAAAAGGAACAACATCAAGCAATAATATACCCTGTACATCTCCCATACAGATAGCTGCTTGTATGGCTGCTCCACGAGCAACAGCAGTGAGGGAATCCATATCTGAGCTAGGTTTCACTTGTAAGATTTCCTCGATGCAACGGTGAACAGCAGGCATGATGCTTCCACCTCCGATTAAAAGTATCCGATGAGGTTTTTCAGTTACTTTTTCACAAGTGGCACGGATGCGTTGTAGCCAGGGTGATGCCAACCGTTCTAATTCCTCTCGTGTGAGGCTTAACTGTATACTTTGATTATTGATCAAATAAGGTAAATCTATAGTCCAAGTTCTACAAGATGAAAGTTGAATTTTTAATTCTTCACAGGCTTGACGTAACCGAGTTGTAGCCAGGCGATCGCCAGTTATATCTTGTCCAGTTTCTGTTTGAATAACTTCTAAAAAGTGAGTATATAAAATCTCATCTAAATCCGCACTTCCCAGCGTATTATCTCCGTGTATTTCGATGACCTCAAAAACTCTATCCCCTGCTTCAATAACGGAAAGATCAAAAGTTCCAGCACCTAAATCTGCAACTAAAATAGTTTCATTTGTCGCTTCTCGAATACGTTGGGCTAGACAAGCTGCGGTTGGTTCATGGATCAGTCGGAGAATGTTGATACCAGCTAAAACACCAGCCGTTTTTGTTGCTTGTTTTTGAGCGTCATTAAAATAAGCTGGTACTGTAATTACGGCATTTTCCAGAGAAATTGGGGGTGGATATTTTTCCAAATAATCTGTTACCCAGTCTTGGGGAGGGTTATTTCCCAAATTTCGATCTGCTATTGCAGAAATTTCTTCAGCAATCTTTTGTTGCAGGTAATTTTTAGCTATCTGACGAGCGCAGTTAATAATCCGAGCAGAAATTTCCTCTGGTCTATAGTCCTGTCCTCCGGCTCGGAATTTTCTGTCAGTCCCCATTTCTCGTTTAGCTTTGGTGACAATGGCACGAGGTGATTTTCCCAAGATTTCGGATATTGGTATGCCAATTATCTCCCGCCCTGTCTGGTCTATGGCAAATATGGAGGGAATTTGCCGTTTTCCCCTCCATTCTACAATTTCAGGGATTGCTTGTTTTTTGTTATATAGACAAATGACACTGTTACTTGTTCCTAAGTCAAGACCAAAAGCATCTATATAGTCTGCCAAAACTTTTTTGGTGGCTGTTTTAGCCCATTTTTGTACTTGTTCTTCAAAAGTTCTCCTATCCAATGTTTCCACACTGGGAAGTTCGGTGGCCACCATGTCTAACCATCGTTGTTCAATTAGACCTTGTTCTCCTAGCTCTTTAATTCGCCGCCATAAACGAGCTTTTTGTGCTGATGAGCATTGGGGTTCGTGGGCTTTGGTAGCACATAGTTGAGCTAGTTGTTCGCTACGTCCAGCATTTTTGAGGAGTTCTTTAAATTGTTCATCAAAGATTGCTTGATCATCACCTAGTTGTTGCCTAAGTAATTCTGCGGCACGATAAAACTCATTTGCCTGCTTATAGGAGGCGATCGCTTGATCTATTTTTCCTAAACGTTCGTAGAGTAAAGCCGCCATAAAAAAGTCCCCACCTTGCTCTAGGAGTTGTGCTTTTTTCTCATCTTCAATAACATTTGGAGCAGATTCCAAGGCTACCAAGGCTTGACCAAAAGCACCAGCTTTTTCAAATAATAAAGATGCTGTTAGGTAATCTTGGGCTTTTTCAGCTTGTAATCCTGCTTCGAGATAATTACCAGCAGCCTCTTCTATCAGACTCCAACGTTGGTATATTTCTGTGGTTTGTTTTCCCTCAGATATTTGCAAATCATTGCTCAAAGCAGATCGGGCTGTTCTCACTGCTTCATATAAAAGCCGTTGTGTGCGATCAGATTCAGAGATGACTTCTAAATCTGAGGATTTTTTACGCCATGCTGATTCAAGACTCTTTAATAATTGAATGGCTGCCAAAAATTCCTTATTTTCTATGTGATTTCTGACGATTTGTTCTATTACTGAACGTATATCTTGTATCCACTCATAAGTGATTACTGGTTTAAATTGAATGGACAACCCAAAGTCTCCAAGCTTTTGATAACAGTTACTAATACCTTCGAGATTTCCTGCTTTTTTAAAATGTTCTAAGGCTTCTGTGTAAACATTTTCCTGCCATAAACTTTCACCTATTTTCTGATGAGCTTGGGCGATCGCATTTTCATCTCCCAAACGTTTTGATAAATCCAGAATACGAAAAGCAATTTCTTTACTATCAAAAAACATTAAGTAACGGATAGCACTGCGGAAATCTTTAGCTATTTCTGCCAATTCAGATGCTTCTGCATAACGCTCAAGAACTGCATAAACCTGATGGATTGGAGGAATTTCTACTGCTTCCAACTGCTGGAAAAATGCTTGCCAAGGATCAGCTATTTGAAAGGAATGTCTTTCTAAAAACTTGTTAATAATTTGGGATAATTCTGTTGCAGTGATAGTGCCTTCAGCACGTCGTTTTATTAACTTACTTAAAAGTATATTTGTGTTACCAATCTGTGCTATCTGAATGCAAATTTGTTGCTGTACTTGTCTTCTATTTGATAAGTCGTTCAGGTGTTGAGAAATCTGCCATGCAGCATCTAGATTTTGGGAGGTTTGAGGTCTTGTATCGACAAGAAAAGATATTGTTTGTCCGATAGACAAACCTATATTTGGAACTGCTTCTGTAAAATGTGAGTCGAACCTTGAAATTACCTGAAGCACTTCTTCACAACTGCATTTTCTAGCTAAGGAAAGTGCTTTCTCGTAATTCTTCCAAACTTTATTCTTTGTTTCATCTATGGCTAATTGGTTCTTTAATATTTGGCAAGTTTTTGTCAACTGTTGGTGGGGTTCTTTATCTCCCCCTAGCTTTTTCCAAAGTCTTTTCACAATGCTGGATAACATTTGAAATAGTCTTGGTAAATTCAAGTGCCAATTAAACATTTTTTCAATTTTACTATAGGTTAATTAGAGAAAATTTACACAAAAGAAGATTGAAATAATATTATATTTAGGGTGCTTCTTCAATGACCCACCCTAAATTATCAAGTAATATTGATTAAATTATACAATCAGCAAAATCTTTTGTCAACTGTGCTTCGTCTAAATTCCTGCCAATAAAAACTAGTTCATTTTTTCTAGTTTCATTGTCTTTCCAGGGTCTATCTGGTCTGCCATCAAATATCATGTGAACTCCTTGAAATACAAAACGTTCATCTTGTCCAGCAATATTTAAAATTCCTTTCATTCTAAAAATATCTGTTCCTTGAGTTCTTAATAATTCGGTGATCCAATCTGTTAATTTATCGCCGTTTAATTCTCCTTCTGATACTAAAGCAACGGAATAAACACTGTCATCGTGTTCATGGGCATCTTCTCCTAAAAAGTGAGGATCTATTTCTAAAGCGCGATCTAAATCAAAGGCTTTTACTCCTAATAAGGCATCTATTTCTAATTCTGAATTACGAGTACGGTAAATTTTAGCGATCGCATTCATGCCCCTGATTCTATTTTCTAATTCATCTACTATTTCTGGAGTAACTAAATCAATTTTATTCAACAAAATTACATCTGCAAAAGCAATTTGTTCTTGAGCTTCATCCGCTTCCCAATGTTGCCAAATATGTTTTGCATCTACCACTGTCACCACGGCATCTAACGATAGTTGTTCCTGCATATCTTCATCTACAAAAAATGTTTGAATCACTGGTGCAGGATCGGCTAAACCTGTGGTTTCAATAACTAGATGATCGAATTTATCTCGACGTTTCATTAAATTACCAATAATGCGAATTAAGTCACCACGCACTGTACAACAAATACAGCCATTGTTCATTTCAAATATTTCTTCATCGGCATCAATTACTAATTGATTATCAATGCCAACTTCACCAAATTCATTAACAATAACTGCGACTTTTTTACCATGTTGATAGGTGAGGATATGATTTAATAGGGTGGTTTTTCCTGCGCCTAAATACCCAGTTAAAACTGTTACTGGTACGGTGTGGGATGTTTCTGAAGCGATCATGGTTTTTTGTGTTTTATCAGTGTTTTAATTATTTTGTCTGATGATAACATAAGATTTGCAGATTTTCCAATAGGAGGAATCAGATCCCCGACTTTTTGCATAAATTGGGGATCTTATTGGTGTTAATTCTCATAATCTGATATTTGATGATTTGAAAACTTGATTGCTAATCTATTGATCAGATTTAGTAATTCTAATTCATGTTTGATTGTTTCCTTATATTCATTTTCCTCTATATTAATTTCAGTAAATTTTGTATTCAATAATAAAGTTATATAATCATTGTTATTTGGTAATAAATAATTGATATAAATTTCTTCCCTATCCTTAGTATTTGAAAATTTTTTTGAATAATATTCATCCTGGATAGGTGTTGGTAATGCTTTGCTTGTTAAAATTTCTTCAATAAATAAAGTATTTGATTCAGTAATTTGTTGATGATTATATCTATTTTTGATTTTAATAATAATTATAAATGACAAACTTATTCTCTCGTTTAAATGATCGAATACATCAGTTAAGCTACTATTTGCACTTGTATCTATTTCCTCAATTTCACTATCTATCTTAAAAGATAAAATATTATCTTGGCGGCTAATTTTCATCATATAATTTCCACCAATTACAAAAAAATTTTTCTGTTGAGTTAGTTCATGTATAGCAGTTTCCACGTCTTGACGAGAAATCATTATTTTAAATGACGTTTGAACAAAAAGTTTGCGACTTGAATCTTGAAAAAATGATTCTAAAGCATTTCCTTGAAAGTTTTTTGCTGCTTCTTACACATCTTTTATAAATAAATCCAGTAGATCATTATCTATTGTCAAAGACCAAGTTCCTTCTCCTTGCTGATTAAGTTTTAAATTATTAAGTAATACGTACAGTTCTACCAGCACGTTGCCATAAAGCATAAGTAGAATAGGCAATATAAGTTTTATTTGAGTTATTTGGTCCAATAATTACTGTTAAAGGACGTAAATCTAACTCTGTTTCTTTTATAGAACCTAAATTTGAGAATTGGATTTTCATTTTTCGCCTATGTTTCCTATAGAAAATACTATTAAGGATATTGTTCCTTAAGTATACTAGAATATACTATTTTATTTTATCTCTAATTGCAATTTATCATCCCTTATATTTTACTTTTCACACCCTCAACAAACACATTATTAAGTATATTCTATTGGAATTAGTGATTAATTTTCATAAGTTTCATCAGTAATTTTTCTTGATAATTGTAAATTAAAATTAACTAAATCTTCCCCAATTGTAAAGATACATTTATATATTTTCACATCTCTTCATAAACCTTCGTGACTCTTAACCCGACAATTTTTCCATCCCAGTAATATAATATGGACGATATGCCAAAAGGCTTATCCGGCATAGAATGTAAAAATTAAGTAACAGATGTAACAGACTGACCAGAACAAAACGCTGTATTTACAAAAGATTACTCAAGAAGAAAGTAAAAATTAACTAAAAATTGACTCAAAGTTAACACAAATTTATGGTTTCCCAAATTCGTTTTTTGATGTGCGCTCCTGACCATTACGATGTAGACTACGTGATTAATCCTTGGATGGAGGGGAATATTCATAAGTCGTCACGCGATCGCGCAGTGGAGCAATGGAATAAATTATACCACGTAATTAAGGATCATGCCATTGTAGATTTAGTTACACCCCAAAAAGGTTGGCCAGATATGGTATTTAGTGCCAATGCTGGTCTAGTATTAGGTAAAAATGTGGTTCTCAGCCGTTTTTTACATAAGGAACGCCAAGGAGAAGAACCGTATTTTCACCAATGGTTTGAAGAAAATGGTTATCATGTTTACACTCTCCCTAAAGATTTACCCTTTGAAGGTGCTGGAGATGCGTTATTAGACAGGGAAGGGCGCTGGTTATGGGCGGGATATGGTTTCCGCTCGGAGTTAGATTCTCACCCCTATCTGGCAAAATGGTTAGATGTGGAGGTGCTTTCTCTGCGTTTGATAGATGAAAGATTTTATCATCTCGATACCTGTTTTTGTCCTTTGGCAAATGGTTATTTGCTGTATTATCCCGGTGCGTTTGATTCTTATTCTAATCGCTTAATTCAAATGCGTGTCGCTCCAGAAAAACGCATTGCTATTGAAGAGGCTGATGCTGTCAACTTTGCTTGTAATGCTGTAAATGTTGAAAGCATTGTGATTATGAATAAGGCTAGTGATAGTTTAAAATCACGTTTGGCTGAGGTGGGTTTTCAAATTATTGAAACTCCTTTAACTGAATTTCTCAAGGCTGGTGGTGCAGCTAAATGTTTAACTTTACGAGTAACGGAACCTGTAAGAACTGAGTTACACGCTAATACTCAGGTGGAAAGTAAGGTTATTAGCTTGGAAGGACATTTACTAGATGCTGGTTTAATTAATCGGGCATTAGATTTAATTGTTGATAATGGTGGCAGTTTCCAAGTTCTTAAATTTAACTTGGGAGAACAACGTCAAAGCACTTCTGCGGCTGAAGTGCGAGTTTCTGCACCGTCTCACGGGGTAATGGAAGAAATTATCTCACAATTGATAGATTTGGGTGCGGTTAATTTACCCCAAGATGTCCAAGATGCTAAACTCGAACCTGTGTTACAAGCGGGTGTTGCTCCTGATGACTTCTATGTAAGTACAATTTATCCTACGGAAGTGAGAATAAATGGACAATGGTTAAAAGTAGAAAATCAAAGGATGGATGGAGCGATCGCTATATCCAATACTGCTAATGGTATAGTAGCAAAATGCAAAATATTGCGAGATTTAGAAATTGGTGATCAGGTAGTTGTTGATGTTTACGGTATTCGCACCATTAGAAAAACAGAATCCCGCGAACAACGCAGCACTCAAGAATTTACCTTCATGTCTTCCGGTGTTTCCAGTGAAAGACGGGTAGAAATAGTCGTGGAACAAGTGGCTTGGGAATTACGTAAAATTAAGGAAAGCGGTGGTAAAGTAGTTGTCACTGCTGGACCTGTGGTTATACATACAGGTGGTGGTGAGCATTTGTCCAGATTGATTCGGGAAGGTTACGTACAAGGACTTTTAGGGGGCAATGCGATCGCTGTTCATGATATAGAACAGAACATAATGGGTACATCACTAGGCGTAGATATGAAACGCGGTGTAGCAGTACGCGGTGGACATCGCCATCACTTAAAAGTTATTAACACTATTCGCCGTTATGGTAGTATCGCCAATGCTGTGGAAGATGGAATTATTACTGGTGGTGTAATGTATGAATGCGTAAAAAATAATGTACCCTTTGTTCTTGCTGGATCTATTCGTGATGATGGTCCTTTACCTGACACTCTGATGAACTTAATTCAAGCACAACAGGAATATGCTAAACTTATTCAAGGTGCAGAAATGATTCTCATGTTATCTTCCATGTTACATTCCATTGGTGTGGGGAATATGACCCCAGCAGGTGTAAAAATGGTATGTGTGGATATTAACCCGGCAGTAGTGACAAAATTGAGCGATCGCGGTTCAATAGAATCAGTAGGTGTAGTTACAGATGTAGGTTTATTCCTCAGTTTGTTAATACAGCAATTGGATAAGTTGACAAGTCCTTATGTTGCTAAGGTAGGTTAAGGAAATATCTCACGCAGAGACGCAAAGACGCAAAAGGTTTTTCTGTGCGTTTTTGCGTCTTTGTTTTTTTCACGCTCCAGGCGCAGAGAACACAGAAAGTTATAATATAAACAACACTAAGCTGTTGTGCTTTTAATTTGGATAATAGATGCAAGCAAGATGCTTGCACTACAGTAATTTTAGGTTTTTTAGTTATACAGTGAGTGCTGCACATCAACTTACTATCGAAGTTAATGATAAGTTAATGATCAAATGGTTTATTTTTAGCAAAAAGGTTAACTAAATGCAAACCCTAATTCGACTCAAAATTGAAAGATTTATTGAACAAGATCAAGAATATTTTGTAGCTACAAGCGATGATTTACAAGGTTTAGTAGCAGAAGGTAAAACAGTACAAGAACCTATACAAATTGCTGAAGATGTAGCTAAGGTATTATTAGAATTGGAGAAAGAAAAAAATCATAATTTTCATTTACAAGATTTACCTTCTCAATTTGAATATCCGTTAATTATGAAGGTATAATGGGGAGATTAGCGAGTTTTTATTATTGAGAAGTGACTAAAAAGTTAAGAAAGCTGGGTTTCGAGTTTTACCGTGCCGCTAAAGGAGATCATGAAATTTGGTTTAATGCAGCAACAAATCAAAAAACAACCTCCTCTAAGATACAAGGTTGGGTTGCAAAACCCAACACCACAAATCATTCGTTCTGATGATCTTGTTGATTTAACCAAGTGACCAAATCAGCAACTTCAGAAATATTAAACAATGCAGCACCTAAATTTTCTAACTGTTCTACAGGTAAACCTTTGACTTTTTCAACTATTAAAGAATCAAGTTCCCCAAACCGTTGATTAAGTAAACGTAGACAAAATTTAACTGCTTCTTTTTGTTCTCCTTTCTGTTCTCCTTTCTGTTCTCCTTTCTGCAAAATATCCTGATAAATGACTGATTCTTGCATAATATCCTCACTTAACAATTGACGAATAAAGTCTTTCTCAAATCGCAAACCTGCTAAAATCTCTGTGTAAGCTGCAATATCCTGTTTAGTCTCCCTATCTGCAATTTTAGCAACATTATTGGCAATCTGGGATAATAAGCCTTGAGGTGAATTTGTCTGTGTTAATGGTGCTAATGGCAATAATGCCAGATTATTGAGAAATAAGGCTGAATCTTGTTCCCACATTCTGATTACACGATAACGGTGTCGTGTTGTTTCGTTAACATATTATTCAGTGAAAACAATTGGATCATTTGTTTCTTGTAAGAAAATCACGACTTGAGTAACAGGAACTTGATATGTACGGATTAATCTCACTGAATAATCTAACTCTCTAAAAGGAATTGGAGGTTTAGATTGTGGGTTGGTTTGAAATTCAATATGTAAAATCCGATTTTCTGTTTGTAAGAAGGTGACAAAATCAGCGCGAATTGGTTCTATACTCAATTCGGTTTTTAAGACTTTGATCGTTTTTGGTGCTTGGGGAAGTAACCATTTAGCAAAATCAAAGGGATATTTTTCTGCTAGTAGTTTACAAACGTTGTCAAAACTCATAGAGTTAATGATAAGGAGATAATTAATTATGTTACAAACTGTGAAAGGAATCTACACAAAAACCCTGAAAATCCTGATTCTGACAATATTTAATATTCAGTTTCGCGCAAAGACGCAAAGTAGCAAAGACGCAAAGGAAAACCAGAAATTTGTCAACAACATCCTGAAAATCCTAAAATCCTGGATATCCTGATTCTGACAAAATAAAACTTGACATGACGGAAAAACTTTGTTATTATCGCACAATATGCCCTACTCTAACTTTTAGAAAAAAATTGATCGCCGTGACGCGATTGAAGAACGGAAAAGATAAAGAAGGGAAAAGGGCAAAAGAGCAAGAGTGTAAAGGGCTACTAATTCCACACAGTAGCACACACAACACGAAAACCGTTGTCGTAGATACTGACGAAGCCTGGACCATTATACCCACGATTAGCCGAACGGCAATTAGAAGGATAGGAGAACCAAGAACCGCCCCGCAGTAGCTTTTCACTACTTCTCCCTGTCAAAGCACTACCACCTTTAGGCGCATTACTATAATTACCTATATAGTCATCCAAACACCACTCCCATACATTACCGTGCATATCATACAAACCAAAAGCGTTAGGGGGAAAAGAACCTACATCTGTGGTTTGTAGACGATCCTGGCCTTTTGGTGCAGAACCATAAGTGTAATTACCATTATAGTTTACCAAATCAGTAGTAATGCTTTCACCAAAATAAAACGGTGTAGTAGTTCCGGCTCTACAAGCGTACTCCCATTCAGCTTCACTGGGTAATCTGTAGTTTTTCTGTGTTTTTTGACTTAACTTTTCACAGAATGTAACTGCATCATTCCAACTGACTCTTTCCACTGGGCGATTATTGCCTTTGAATGCAGAAGGGTTATCACCCATGATAGCTTGATATTGTGCCTGTGTCAATTGATATTTTCCCATGAAAAAACTAGGAACAGTAACTTGATGTTGGGAACCTTCGTCTGAATCTCTTCCTGCTTCATTTTCCGGTGAACCCATGATAAATGTTCCCCCTGGTATTTCCACCATTTCCAATGTCACACCATTTCCCAAGTCTTCTACAAAGTATTTTGCACTTTCATTCCGTAGGTTAATGATGTTTCCGGTTGCGTTAGTGCTGACCACTTCAAAGTTGAATGTTTTCAGGTTATTTGAAATTAAATAGGACTTACGCAACTGGCACAAGCGATGGTGCGGCGTAGCCGCACCGAGCGCCTAAAGACTAAACCATTGACATAGCAATATCTGGACGTTTTAGTTGTCCTATTAAATAATTAGAAAGCAAATTATGCTTAATTTGATAAATAGTTTGACCTGTGTTGTAAGCTAAGTTTTTTAGTC
>NZ_JACJPV010000025.1 GCF_014696225.1 Anabaena sp. FACHB-1237
AAGGCACTATTTGACCAATATCCATTGGACACTCCTAATCCATCTGTACCTAATCCACTAAAGGTTGCACTGCTATAATCCACAATCAGTTTGTCAGTGCCATTGCCACCGTCATATATCTTGTTGCTGACTAGATTACTGCCCGTCGCTTCCAACTGATCATTCCCGTTGGTAATCGTTCCAGTCAATGCTGTGGTCGTGCCAATGATATAATCTGTCCCTGTTGCCAGGGTTAAGATGATAGTCTCGTCATTTTCTTGAATGTTGTCCTCAAGAGGAGAAATTGTTAGGGTAACTGTATCCGCTCCAGCCGCAAAGGAAACTGTTCCTGTAGTGGCAGTATGGGATGTGGCACCAGTCTGACTATAGTCTGTGTTGAATATAGCTGAACCTGATACGGTGTAATTGACGGTTAACGCACTGGCGATATTGCCTGTTCGGGTGAAGGTGTAGAGAATATTCGCCCCGCTATGTTCTGCTACTTTTTTGGTAGAAATCGCTAATGTGACTACTGGTTTTGTCGTTACCTCAGTAGTATCAATAGCTATTGACCATCCGCCTGCGATGTTGCCGGAGTCCACTCCTGTATCATCCACTATATACAGGCTCCATGTACCATTGGGGATGGTGTTGTTAAATACGGAAAAATCTATTCCATAGTCACCACTGGGAGCAGGAGAATTATTAAATGTGTCACCTGTTTCATAGTCTGTGGCTAGATAACTACCACTACTGATCTGACCTTGATCCGGCAGAAAATCACTGGCATTGGGGTCAAAGGTTAAGGTGACATTGTTTAAGTCCCAAGACCAACCTGCGTCTGACATTAACAAGACCTTGGCACCTGTAGGACCTATCAGTAGAACATCAAGGTCATCGGGATAAGTATGAGTAATATTGTTTAGGGTTACTTTCACACTCGTAATTGTGCCATTTAACCCCGAAACGTTGATACTTGACGGGTAGGTTGTTGCTGATCCACCATTAGGAATGGTAATTTCATTGGGATTAGTGAAAACTAGATTTTGCTGACTCATTTTAATTACTCCTGCTTTAGTTAGCACGCAGAAATCTTGCGTATATAAAAAAATGACTCTTATGTAGTATTCTGGGATCAGAATATCTGAAAATTAAACACGATTGTTCTAGTAATCTTACTATAAAAATCGTGTTTTTGGTAAACCAGTCAACACGAGTTCTATTTAAACCTTGATTTGATAACTGGATAACTTTTGATGGCGATCGCATTCTGTCCACCGGAGGCGATCGCTCCTGAACGCTCCACCATTTACGGAAATAATCACTGATATTATCAAGTTTCTTTCTCGCCAACAAGAAACCAGTTTATCAGAATCTCCCAATTTGCAAATTGAGAGGTTTATTAGATATTTATAAAAACATTAAACAAATAATATATTGGTTAGTAATTAATCGAGAACCTATTGGAGTTTCAGAACTACTAGAATATATACTATGAGAACAATATACAATCTTTAGAAGGTAAAATTCGCCTAGAAGAAATAGTAGAAATTTCTACAGAATATAAATATACACTACAACCTGTGCTGGTCGTTCTAGCCTAGGTCAAGATCGAGGAAAATTTACTGTTCCAGATGATTTTAATGCTTCTCTACCCTAAGATATTTTACTTGCATTTGAAGGCGGTGCAGAGTGAGGCTTTTATTAGATACTCAATGCTGGTGATGGTGGTTTTCTCAACCAGAAAAGTTGAATGAGAACGTAATTGAGTAAGTTGCGGATGAAACCAATGAAGTATCTGTAGCTTAAATTGACACCTATGATCTCATGCTTTACCCAAAACTTTGCACCCTGCACCCTGCACCCTGCAACCTCCTAAATACCTAATCTTTGATACACTGCTTCTAAATGTTCTAGATGATGTTTGGCATCAAAACAGGCTTCTATTTCTGCTGTTGATAAGTTACTGGTAACACGCAAATCTTGTTTTATCAAAGCATAAAAATTACCATCTGCTTTATTCCACGCAGTATGGGCATTTTCTTGTACTATTTTATATGCCTCCTCTCGCTTTAATCCCTTATCTACTAGGGTTAGTAATACTCGTTGACTAAATACTACTCCACCATAACAGTTAAGATTCCGTTGCATATTTTCAGGATACACTAACAGGTTTTCCACTAATTCAGTAATTTCATGGAGCATAAAGTGAGTTAAAATACAGGCATCTGGTAAAACAACTCGTTCTACTGAACTGTGGGAAATGTCTCTTTCATGCCATAGGGCTACGTTTTCTAATACTGCACCAGCATGGCTTCTCACTAGTCTAGCCATACCTGTGAGACGTTCAGAACGAATGGGGTTACGCTTGTGGGGCATGGCACTAGAACCTTTTTGCCCTTTGGAAAAGTATTCTTCCACTTCTAAAACGTCGGTTTTTTGCAGGTTGCGAATTTCTACGGCAAAACGTTCTATAGATGCTGCTACTAGTGCTAGTTGTTGCACAAAGTCGGCATGAATATCGCGTGATATTACTTGAGTAGATGCGGTATCAGGTTTGAGTCCTAATTTAGCACAGGCGATCGCTTCTACACGAGGTTCTATATTAGCATAAGTTCCCACAGCACCGGATATTTTACCTACGGCAATGGTTTGTTTAAGAGTTTGTAGTCTTTGTTGATGTCGCAACATTTCTGCTAACCAACCAGCGAGTTTAAACCCAAAGGTGATAGGTTCTGCATGAATACCGTGCGATCGCCCAATCATCACAGTATAACGGTGTTCTCTGGCTTTGGCACGAATTACATCAACAAATTCCTGTACAGACTTTAACAATAGATCCAAACTAGCTACCATTTGCAGTGCTAAAGCAGTATCTAGCACATCCGAACTAGTTAAACCTAAATGTATATAACGTCCTGCATCACCTACATACTCATTAACATTGGTCAAAAAGGCAATCATGTCATGGCGGACTTCTGCTTCAATTTCCAATACCCGCTTAGGGTCAAAATTCGCCTTAGCTTTGATTTCTGCAACGGCCGCAGTGGGAATATAACCAAGTTCCGCCTGAGCTTCACAAACTGCTATTTCCACATCTAGCCAAGTTTTCAGCTTATAGGTTTCATTCCACAGATTGCCCATTTCCGGCAAAGTATAACGCTCAATCACAATCACAGAATACAATACAACTGTCATATTGTATATCTATTGTGTAACAAGGAGTCAAAAGTCAAAAGTCGGGAGTTGAGAGTTAGAAGATTATTTTACCAATCACCCATCACCGATCAACAGGATAAACTCGTCCCTTCCACGCGCCTCCACGTTTTTGCCAATATCTCATAGCAGAGTCAATGGTCATTAAGGTATAGAGTATAGAAATAACAGGTAAACTTAATGCAAATATAGGTTTACATTTGTAAAAGCTAATAATGGGAAAATAGGCGATCGCCATTATTAATGATGTCAATAATCCTACAATAATTATCCCTGGTTTGAGCATAATTAAACCTATAATTATTGCTAATATAGGCATAACATAAACTATCATCATGCCTATAATACTTAAGCTAAGTAGTAATGGTGAATAATTAAGTTGAGTATATGCTGTTCGTGCTACCATATCCCAAATTGTGTCTAAACTATTATATTCTCGTAAACTAACAGTTAGGCTACTTAGTCCTAACCAAATTTTACCTTGATTGGATTTAATTCTATTAGCTAGAGTACAATCATCTATGAGAGCATGACGAATACTACTAATACCACCTATATTATTTAAAGATGTGGGACGGATTAAAATACAACCTCCGGCGGCTGCGGCGGTGCTTTTTTGGGGGTTGTTTACCCATCGGAAGGGGTAGAGTTTTTGAAAGAAAAATACAAAAGCAGGTATAAGCAATTTTTCCCAGAAACTTTCACATCTTAATCGCACCATTATAGATACCATATCTAGATTTTCCTTTTCAGCCTTGGCGATGAGACGACATAAATTATTAGGATGATGTTCAATATCAGCATCTGTTAATAGAATATAGTCAGGTGTAAGTTGGTTAGCAAATTGAATACCCTGTTCCAAAGCCCAAAGTTTACCAGTCCAATCTGATGGTAAAGTTTGACTAGTAATTATTTGTAATTGTGCAGTTTTATCAAGGGCGTAAGCTACTCCTTCCGCAAAATTGGCTGTACCATCGGTACTTTGATCATCTACCAGGATAATGTTAAATTTGCCAGGGTAGTCTTGTTGGAAGAGCGATCTTAAACTTATAGATATTACTTCTGCTTCATTACGCGCTGGGACTACAATAGCTATGCTAGGTAAAGTATTTAATTGAGGTATAATTGTTTCTAATCTTTCATCTACACGCCAAAATTGTCCCCAAAATAAAATTAAAAATAACCAAATTACTAAAGATAACAGTGATAAACCAAAAATAATTTCTGTAATTCCGCTCATAAAGACTTGCCAACTTGCACTAATTAAGACAGAATACAATATTTGTTAATTTTAGCAAATAGTTAGATCCCCTATTTCTTAAAGAAGTCGGGGATACAATAAATGAGGATGCGATGCAAATACAAGATCAAGGAAAAGTCCAGCAAGTTACACAAGCCATAACTGCTAGTCAAAAATATCTACTTTCTCAACAATATCCTGATGGTTATTGGGGGGCTGAATTAGAATCTAATGTAACAATTACAGCGGAAGTAGTATTATTACATAAAATTTGGGGAACTGATAAAATTAGACCTTTACATAAAGCCGAAAATTATCTCCGTCGTCAACAAAAAGATCATGGTGGTTGGGAATTATTTTATGGTGACGGAGGCGAATTAAGTACATCTGTAGAAGCCTATATGGCTTTAAGATTATTGGGAGCGCCTGCTACAGATCCGGCTTTAATAAAAGCAAAATCTTTCATTTTATCAAAAGGTGGTATTAGTAAAACTCGTATCTTTACTAAATTACATTTAGCCTTAATTAGTTGTTACAATTGGCAAGGTTTACCTTCCTTACCTCCAGGAGTAATGTTATTACCAAATAACTTCTTTTTCAACATTTATGAATTATCTAGTTGGGCGCGTTCTAGTACCGTACCTTTATTAATTGTCTTTGATCAAAAACCCATTTTTAATCTTGATAATCCCATCAATCTTGATGAATTATACACCGAAGGAATTGAGAATGTAAAATGGGAATTACCCCGTGCTGGTGATTGGAGTGATATATTTGTTATTTTAGATCAAGGTTTTAAATTATGCGAAAGTATTAACTTTTCACCATTTCGAGAAGAAGGTATTAAAGCAGCAGAAAAATGGATTTTAGAACGGCAAGAAGTTAGCGGAGATTGGGGAGGAATTATTCCCGCTATGCTAAATTCTTTATTAGCTTTAAAATGTTTGAGTTATGATGTCAATGATCCGATTATTTATCGTGGTTTAAAAGCAGTAGATAATTTCGTTATTGAAACTGAAAATACCTATTGTGTCCAACCTTGTGTGTCTCCAGTGTGGGATACGGCTTGGGTAATTAGAGGTTTAATTGATTCTGGTTTTCCTCATGATCATCCTGCAATTGTGAAGGCTGGAGAATGGTTATTAGATAAACAAATATTAGATTATGGTGATTGGATAGTGAAAAATTCCCAAGGGAAACCTGGGGCTTGGGCGTTTGAATTTGATAATCGCTTTTATCCTGATGTGGATGATTCCGCAGTAGTTGTGATGGCTTTATATCAAGCGAAATTACCCAATGAAAATTTGAAAAAACAAGCCATGAAACGCGCCTTAAGTTGGATTAGTTCCATGCAATGTGATCAAGGAGGATGGGCAGCTTTTGATATTAATAATAATCAAGATTGGCTTAATTCTATTCCTTATGGTGATCTCAAAGCGATGATTGATCCAAATACGGCAGATGTAACAGCTAGAGTATTAGAAATGTTGGGCGTTTGCGGTTTAAAAATTGAGGATGATAAGCTGGAAAAAGCCCTAGATTACTTATTAGCTGAACAGGAAGCGGAAGGTTGTTGGTTTGGACGTTGGGGGGTAAATTATATCTATGGTACAAGTGGAGTTTTATCGGCTTTATCTGTGACTAATTCCCAAAAATATCATCGTTATATGAAAGATGGTGCACAGTGGTTAATTCAATGTCAAAATAGCGATGGTGGTTGGGGTGAAACCTGTTATAGTTATAATGATCCTTGTCTTAAAGGTATAGGATTTAGTACCGCTTCTCAAACTGCATGGGCGTTAATTGGTTTAATAGCAGCAGGGGAAGCAACGGGTAATTTTGCGATGGAGAATATTAACGAAGGTGTGAATTATTTATTAACTACTCAAAAGGATGATGGAACTTGGGAAGAGTCTTATTTTACAGGTACGGGTTTTCCTTGTCATTTTTATTTGAAATATCATTTCTATCAGCAATATTTCCCGTTAATTGCGTTAGGAAGATATAGTAAGATAAATATGAATTGATTTCACTAAAACAAGAGGGATCGGTTTTAAATTAAAAATTTTTTAAGTTTTTTTAAAGTTCAGATCCCCGAGTTCTCTAAGAAATCAAGGATCTGATAGACAATTCCCCTATAATTGATGATTTAGTACCAAGATATTCCTTGGTTTAAATAATTACTTGACTATACTAACGGAACTTTCTACTTCAGCAGCAGCTAAGGTTGGGGCTGTGAAAATTTGCGAATACAGGTTTGCTGGTTGTTCACGTGCTAATACTGGTAATACTTGACGTGCATGAGCAGCAACTTCTATTGTTTTTACATCATAGGTTTGTGTCACTAATTTAGGATACAAACCAATACCAATGATGGGAATTAAGAAACAAGCAGTAATGAATAATTCACGAGGTTTGGCATCCAAAACCACAGGATCTAAATGTAATTCTGCACTTTGATTTCCATAGAATACTTGACGTAACATGGAAAGTAAATAAATAGGAGTGAGAATAACACCAACTGCGGAAAGGAAAATAATAACTACTTTGAAACTGGAACTATACACATCGCTGGTGGCAATACCTAAGAACACCATTAATTCTCCCACAAAACCACTCATACCTGGTAATGCTAAAGAAGCCATAGCGCCGGCGGTAAATAAGGCGAAGGTTTTAGGCATAATTTTGGCTATACCACCCATTTTATCCATTATTAAGGTGTGGGTACGTTCATAAGTCACACCAGCAAGGAAGAATAAACTAGCAGCTATTAAACCATGGGAAATCATTTGTAGCACTGCACCACTAATACCCAGTTCTGTATAGGATGCTAACCCGATGAGCACAAAACCCATGTGAGCAATAGAAGAGTATGCTAAACGGCGTTTCAGGTTAGTTTGAGCAAAGGCACAACAAGCACCATAAACTATATTCACTACTCCTAAAACTGCTAACATTGGAGCAAAGGTAACATGAGCATCGCTTAACATTTCCATGTTAAAACGAATTAAGGCATAACCTCCCATCTTCAATAATACACCTGCTAAGATCATGGATCCGGGTGCTGGTGCTTCACCATGAGCATCAGGTAGCCAAGTATGCACAGGGAAAATTGGTAGTTTGACACCATACGCTATTAAGAAACCTGTGTATAGTGCTAATTCTAAGACTTGAGGATATTCTTTTAAGCCTAATTCTGTCATGTTGAAGGTGAAGTTATCACCATAGAATGCCATTGCAAAACCGCCAATAAGAATAAATATGGATGCTGCGGCAGTATAAATGATAAATTTAGTTGCTGCGTAACGGCGGTTTTGTCCCCCCCAAATGGAAATTAGTAAGTAAACTGGTACTAATTCAATTTCCCACATCAAGAAGAATAATAGTAAGTCTTGGGCGAGAAATACTCCTAATTGAGCGGAGTACATTACCAACATTAATCCGTAGAATAAACGTGGTTTTGTTTCCACTTTCCAGGCTGCAAATATCGCTAAGGTATTAATTAAGCCTGTTAGAAGAATTAGCGGCATTGATAAACCATCAATTCCCAATGACCAGTGTAAACCTAGTTGTGGTAGCCAGGAATAGTTTTCTACCATTTGTATGGCAGAACTTTGAAAGTCGTATTTCTGCTCCAGGGCAAATATCATTAGTAATAAGTCTGCAAATGCTACTCCTAAACCATACCAGCGTAAGGTTTTACCCTCTTTGTCGGATATCATCGGAATGCCTAGACTGGCCACTAAGGGCAACAGGACTATGGCTGATAACCAGGGAATTTCTATATGATTCATCACTGTTAATAATCAGTTTTCAGTTTTACTTTTGATTTTATTATATTAAGGAATCGTTACTTTTGTAAATATTTTTTATTGTTTTTTGATGATTTTTTGATTGTTGTTGGCCAAATTGTTGATTTTGGGCTGGTTTTGATCAAAAAATAGTTATAAATACTTACTAAAATTAGGATTTTCCTATTCTAAATATAAACTTTTGTAACGTCAATAGAAAAACGGTAACTAATGTCACCGCTTTCTGTTATTTTTAGGGTTTGGCAAGAAAGTCTTTTTGTGCACAGTGTCAGGTAAGTCATGGGCTAAGAGTCAGTAGGGGTTTAGCACTGCTGATTGATTTATTATTTTCTGTAGCAATTTTTTCTAGTGTTCTTTTAAGGCTTGATATTGCCAGTTTTCCTGATTTTTACTCATAATTCTAATTTTGCTATAACTAATTTAATTGTCATAGTGCGATCGCTTAAGGATCACACCAAACTAGCTTAATTATGAACTATTATCGCCCCTTGGGTATCTAGTGCCAGCGATCGCACTATAGCAGTAATACCTTGATCACTCCAAGCCTCAGTTATTGCATTTTCTACTGGCTTAACTATATTCTTGTCAGCTAATGCTAATAATGTAGGACCAGCACCACTAATTACCATACCATAGGCACCAGCATCTATAGCTGCATTATTTACCGCCTCATAACCGGGAATTAATGCTTTTCTATAGGGTTGATGTATTTTGTCTTGTAACGCAGTGGTTAACCATTCTTCTCTATTAGTTGCTAAACCTCGCAATAATAAACCAAAGTGGGCAATATTAAAAATCGCATCTCCACGGGAGATTTGAGGAGGTAAAACTGACCTAGCTTGAGAGGTAGACAGTTCAAAGTTAGGAATTGCTACCACTGGAATTATATGCCGATGCCAGGTAATATCACAAATTTCCCAACCTGTGTTACTACTAGCTGCTAAACGACAACCACCCAATAAAGCAGGGACAACATTATCAGGATGGCCTTCTATAGCGATCGCTAAATTCATTAATTGCACATCAGATAGAGGTGTACCAGCCATATAATTTGCAGCGATTAAGCCGCTAATAATAGCTGTAGCAGAACTACCCAAACCGCGTGCTAGGGGTACACCTAAATTAATCTCAATGCTTACCGGAGGAGGTGGTTGTTTGATATAGTCATACAATCTGATAAAAGACTGATATAACAGATTATTTTCATCAGTTTGCACACCTGCGGCTTCTGCACCAGAGACTTGAATCATCAGTTTTCCCGATGTGAGAGTGGAAAACTTAAACTCATTATATAATTGCAAAGCAGCACCAATACAGTCGAAACCAGGACCTAAATTCGCTGTAGTGGCCGGAACTTTCACAGTAAAATTAGATATTACAGACATCCAAATTCAATCTTCAAAACCATAACTAAGTAAACCATTAGCATCGCATATAAGGGACGAAAAATATTAAAATTGTTTGGAGTGCAGGGAGGAAATTCTTTATTATGATAGGGTGGCGTGGCCTATTCTGGGAGGGGTTTAGCAGTGCTAAACCCCTCCCAGGAGAATCAGATAATTAAGTTGTTTTGAGTATAGTTTAGTAAACTTTAACTATTAGCCTGGAACTTAAGTTCCATCTGGGTGCAGTAGCTAAACACATAAGCTATCTGTAGCTTAAATTGATACCCATGAATCTCTTGCTTTACCCCTACTGACTCCTAATAATCTTTTTCTAAAACCGTACCCAAGAAACAAACTCTATCCAAGTTTGCACCACTTAATTTTACTGCTTCTAGTGCTGCACATAGTAAATTAGCACCTAAAAGGTTCGCACCAGATAAGTTAGCTCCCCGTAAATCTGCCTCTTCTAAATTCGATTCAGCTAATAAAGCTCCTTGTAGGTCCGCACTAGATAAGTCCGCGCCTTTGAGATTAGCAGATTTAAGATTAGCACCTCTTAAATCTGCTCCGCGCAAATCTACACCTTGAAGATTAACATTCATTAAATTCGCACCACTTAAAAAAGCACCTGCTAAACAAGCATCACTCAAGGTTGCTCCCATTAAGTTTGCACCTCTTAAGTTACTACCCCTTAAATCAGCACTGGTTAAATTTGCTTGCATCAAGTTCGCACCCATTAAATTCGCACGCAAGTTTGTTTGGGATAAATTTGCACCCATTAAATTTGCTCCTGCAAAATGCGCTGACTCTAAATTACAATTGTTAAAATTTGTCCCTACTAAAATTGCCCCGGCTAAATTGATTTTGCTTAAATTTAATTCAGAAAGATCCTCATCTTCTAAATTTGCACCAGCTAACTGAGAAATTTCTCCTGATCTAATCGCTTCTATGTTCATTGTAGGTAAATTTTCATTTGCTGACTATGTTTATTTTGTACATCCCATCGAGAATCGAGTAACCAAATACTACTACTATATTTAGGTTTCAATAATGGCAAGTCTAATCCTTGTTGTAAACCCATCACTAATAAAGTTAATGTGTCTACAAGTTTAGGATCAAATCGGGTAGACTGTTGTTCACGACAATGATCTAGGGCGCGAGCAAATAGTTCTATACCTTTGTCTTCTGAGTATCTATACTGATTGACTCGCCATTGATATTCTGCTGCTAAAGCTAAAATTCTTGACTCTAAAGGAATATCATCCCCTGCTAAACCTGTGGGTTTACCTGTACCATCCCACCATTCGCTTTGATGGGTGATAATTTGCGCTACTGCCCTCAGTCTAGGCATGATCCGTAATGCTTGCACTCCGGGTATCAGGGAACAGGTAAGTGGACAATTAGGATCATCTGCATATCTACTGGAATTACTGTGATTAATCATACTTTCAGCTTTTTGCATGGGATCTATGCGATGCAGTAAAGCTGCTAGTCGCAATCTTTTAATTTGCCATGCAGGTAAATCCAATAATTGCCCCATTGTTTCCACTATTCCAGCTACTTCTGTGGCTGCCATAGGGTTGTTAATGTCTGATAAGTCCATTAACTGTGCCATCCGCAGCAAGGCTTGAATTTCGTTGGATACTAAGTTTCTATCTAATGATTCTACTTTTTTAGTGGTAGCAGTGTAAATATGGTCTTGTTCAATTTTGAGGTAATCAATTACACGACTTACTACTGTACTCACGTCTTGTACAGAAGATACGGTAGTTGTAATATTATTTACATCATTAGTCAATTTTTCTGCGAGTTGCGGATTATACTTTTGGATGTGGGCGATCGCTAAATTAGCTGTTTCTTTGACTAATTCTGGTTCAAAAGTCCATAATCCATAAAATTTCCGTTCGAGATCCGTATTTGGTATACCTCTACAGCTATAATCAGCCTCAGATAACTCTTGACAAAGTACCATAGCTGTGTATTCTGGTGATAAAATAATCAAGTGCCACTCTTGGGACACAGAATCACCTGGTTTTAATCCTACCAAGTCCACATTATCTAGTTTACTGGTGGGATGTTCTATAAAACCAGCGTCATCTGCGGCCATAATGACCACAGCGCGACTATGTTTAGCAATATCAGTATATCTTTGTGCCTCTTGGGCATACCATTTACCCTGCTGAAAAGCCGCTATAACTAAAGGCTGATCATTTTTAGTTAATACATGATCTTCTAAAGCATGGCACAGAGAAACCAAGGTATTTTTATAGTACACACCAAAATGAATGGGGCGGGTACTATAACGATGGGAAGTTTCTAGCTGTTGGAGAATTGAACCGTATAACATGAACTTCTAGCACTGCTAAGGAATAGATAAAATTTAAGCTCTTATGGCTGCAAGTTGTTTGCTTTGAGGTTCTATTGGTGCAGAAAGCGCTGTTTCCAAATCAGCACAACCTAATCTTGTTTCTAAGATATTCATTACTTCTCTACCGAAATCATTAGGGTTTTGTTGCCATGCTTGTAAACAGACTTCACCTAAGAAAGATCCTAAAGGTTCAGGATTCCACAAAAGTTTTTTTGCTGTCCAGGGCATTAAACTCATAGGATTATACCCTGATTTGAGGATACCTTCCTTCAAGGCATATTCTTCTAAATGAGTATGGGGTTGTAAACCGATAAAGAAAATAGCAGGTTCCACTTTATCAGCACCAAAAATTCGTTCTAACTCACGATGATAAGCGATAGTTTGACGGATGGTTTCATAAGTTTCATCTATTACATTAAAGGAATAGTTCACTGACACTACATCCTTAAATCCTGCGGCTTTTAAATCACGGCAATTTTGCAACACGGTACGTAAATTATACCCCATTCTCATTTTCCGCACTAGTTCTTGAGAACCACTGGTAATGCCAATCTCAAAATAATTCATACCTGTTTTTACCATTAACTCACACAACTGAGGTGTTAAGTTATCAGCACGAATATAGGCTGCCCAATGAATATCCTCCATCCCAGATGCAATGATTTTATCCAGGAGTTCCACTGCATCATCTATAAATCTCCGGGCGGGAATAAACTGAGCATCGGTAAACCAGAAGTTGCGAATACCTCTATTATATAATTGTCGTATTTCTGCTACTACTTCATCACTAGAATTAATACGGACTTGTTTACCTTCAACAACAGTGTATACACAGTAACAACAGTTATGTGGACAACCTCTTTTAGTTTGCACTCCTATGTAAAAATCCTGATCTTGTAGATAGTAATTAAATTCTGGCCAAATACTGCTGATATAATCGTAGTTACAGGCTGTTTTTTCTAGGGGTGTGGGTTGTTCATGAATTAGTCTATGCCTTGGTTTATTTTCACCCACTACATAACAACGTTCATCGCTAAAGTCTTGACCTTTTAATAGTTTGGTGAGTAAAGTTTCTCCTTCTCCGACAGAAATAATGGTTCCCTTGGGTAAACTTTTACCTAACTGTTCATAAAATACACTGACTGCCCCTCCTCCTAATACAACACGGGCTTGAGGATGATATTTTTGCGCGCGTTTTAACCCACCCTTGACTAAGCCTAAATTACGCCATAATTCTAAATAATAAGCGATAAATATGCGTAGTCCACCTAATGCACCACGTAGTTTAATGAAGGGATTTTTTGCATAGTAAAATTCAAAGGCATTTTGTAAAGGGTTACCACCTCTACCGCCTACGGGTGCATATATTTGAATATCTCGCCAGGAGAATATTAATAAAGTGGGTTTAAAATCATCAATACATTGATTAAGTGCGTTGGTATAGTCTAAAGGAGGAACCGTTCCCAGATCAAAAATGCGCTGTTCTATGTGGGGAAATTGTTTGTGAACATGATCGCTGAGATAAACTACCCCAATGGGAAATATGGGGTTACAAGGAAGACGAACATAGAGAATTTTATCTGTAATCATGGCAGTTTTGGGGGAAGTTGAGGGTTGACATTGGATGACATTTATGATATGGAGAGTGTTGATATGAGAATATGAGAGAGTTTATTAAGAAAAGTTTCCGATATTTTTAGAATAACATCGAGTTGAGGAATTAGGGGAGGATTTTTAGTATTAACGTAAGTTGCCAGTTAGATGAAGTAGGGTGCGTCAGAATCTTAAAATTGGTAATTTTAACCTAAATTATTCTGTCTGACGCACCCTACAGACTATAAAATATCTGAAAATTAATAACTGGCAACTTGGGTTATTAGGCCTGTGCTGAAAATTAAATATGCGTTTTCTGCAACCCTTGTAAAGAGGTTATATAGAACAGTCTATTTACATCTTTAGATATAAATAATGCAGAAAATCTCAGTTGGTAGTAGGAGTTACAACTTTAGGGGATCATCAGGTGTTAGGTTGGTGGATGTAATGTAAGATTGTGGCGTAAAAGCTCCTCAGCAGTTATGGCTCAAATATTAGATCCTCTACCACCGGAGCATTCGGGAAAATTTCTCTGCTGCTACGTCAATGTCACGAGTAAAATACAGGTTGCTCGCATCTGTAATATTCCTAACTGGTACTTTGAAAGGGTTGTATTTCCCGGACAAAAACTAGTTTTTGAAGCTCCTCTGGAAGCACAAATGGAGATTCATACTGGAATCATGGCTAGTGCTATTATATCGGATACTATCCCGTGCGATCGCCTAGCTATTAGTGAACCTCAAAATCATGGGGAGATCACGGAACCACCAGTAAGTAATAATTCTCATAACACCACTGTAATGAATGCGGAAATTAATACAAAAATTGCTGATACAACAACCCCTTTAGAAACGGTCAAATTAGCATCTGTGGAATAAAACAAGTTTTTTCAGAAAATTTTTGTCTAAATGTGGGTTGCTGAATATAGCAACCTTTTTCATGGAGTCACTAAAGAGGTTCTATGGAATGTCTCTACAAGGGCAATTTTCAGCAGTTAATATGCTGTTGATTATTAAATGCTGGGAAATATGGTTAGTGGCAATAAATTTTTGTTAAAGTACGTAAAGCCTTAAAAATATAATTTTGGATCTACACAAGAAGGTATGTATACACAAATTCGTGGTAAGTTTTACCTGTGTAGTTCCTTGATTGATAATTTTTGTGGTAATTTTTCGTTTTTTAGAGGATAATTTTCATGACTGTAGCTGCTCCCTTAAAGCACGAGGTTAAAGACCTCGCTCTCGCTCCCTTGGGAAGACAACGTATTGAATGGGCTGGACGAGAAATGCCCGTATTGAAGCAAATCCGCGATCGCTTTGCTAAAGAAAAGCCTTTTGCTGGTTTACGCTTAGTTGCTTGCGCCCACGTTACTACAGAAACAGCACATTTAGCGATCGCTCTCAAAGCCGGTGGTGCTGATGCAGTTTTAATTGCGAGTAACCCCTTATCAACTCAAGATGACGTAGCTGCAAGCCTTGTAGCTGATCATGGTATTGCTGTATTTGCTCAAAAAGGCGAAGATAGCGCCACTTATAACCGCCACGTGCAAATAGCATTAGATCATCGCCCCAACATCATTGTTGATGATGGTAGCGACGTGGTAGCAGAATTAGTTCAACATCGTCAACACCAAATAGCTGATTTAATTGGTAGCACCGAAGAAACCACAACTGGTATTGTGCGGTTACGCGCCATGTTTAAAGAAGGCGTTCTTACATTCCCCGCGATGAACGTCAACGACGCAGACACCAAGCACTTCTTTGATAATCGCTATGGTACTGGTCAATCTACCTTAGACGGGATTATCCGCGCTACAAATATTTTGTTAGCTGGTAAAACTGTTGTCGTTGTCGGTTATGGCTGGTGTGGTAAAGGAACAGCCCTCCGCGCCCGTGGTATGGGTGCAAACGTCATCGTCACCGAAATTGACCACATCAAGGCAATTGAAGCCGTTATGGACGGTTTCCGCGTGCTACCAATGGCGGAAGCAGCACCTCACGGTGATATCTTCATTACTGTCACAGGTAACAAGCACGTCGTTCGCGGTGAACACTTCGATGTGATGAAAGACGGTGCGATCGTTTGTAACTCTGGTCACTTCGATTTAGAACTTGATTTGAAATATTTAGCTGCTAATGCTAAGGAAATCAAGGATGTCCGTCCTTTCACAGAAGAGTATAAATTGACAAATGGTAAATCCGTAGTTGTACTCGGACAAGGACGTTTGATTAATTTGGCTGCTGCTGAAGGACACCCCAGCGCGGTTATGGATATGAGTTTTGCTAACCAAGCTTTAGCTGTTGAATACCTGGTGAAGAATAAGGGTAGTTTAGCTGCTGGTTTGCACTCTATTCCTAGAGAAGTGGATGAAGAAATTGCTCGTTTGAAGTTGCAAGCTATGGGTATTTTCATTGATAGTTTGACAGCCGAGCAAATTGACTATATCAATTCTTGGACTTCTGGAACGTAAGTCATTTAGTTGATTTTTTGGGGATAGGCGTTTTGCTTATCCCTTTTTTTATTTAACGAACCACGAAGGAGCGAAGGAAACGAAGGAAGAGGGGAAGAAGAGAAGAGTTAATCTTGCACTGGGATTACTTTTTTTGTTTCTCACGCAGAGGCGCAGAGGCACGGAGAGAGGATATAATAAGGGGAGGGTGTTATTGTAAGTTTGTATGTCAGCAAAAGATTTTTTTCACAATGCAGTTAGGTTAGCTTTAGAAAAAGATGATTGGTTAATTACTCATGATCCTTTATCTTTTGAACTTACTGAAAAAGTTAAGGTGAGAATAGATTTAGGTGCAGAAAGGTTAATTACTGCCCAGAAGGGTAATCAAAAAATAGCTGTAGAGGTAAAAAGTTTTATAGGACTTTCAGCTATTTCTGAATTTCATACAGCTATTGGTCAGTTTTTAAATTATAAGGTAGTATTAACACAGAAAGATCCTCAAAGGATATTATATCTAGCCATATCTCAAGATATATATGAAGGATTTTTTCTAGATTCTTTTATTCAAACTGTTTTACAAACTTATGACATTAAGTTATTAGTGTTTGATGTGAAAAGGGAGGAAATCTTACTATGGAAACATTAAATTATCGAGAAATAGTTAAAAATTTCATTCAAAAGTATGCACAGGAAGAATGTGTAGAAGATTCAGAAAATATCGAACTTGTTTTTGATACCGAAAGGGATGTTTATTTATTATTGGTTACAGGATGGAAAGATGAAGAGAGAATTTATTGGTTTCCCATTCATATTAGTATTAAAGATGGAAAGATTTGGATTGAAAGGGATTTTACGGAAGAAGGAATTCCTCATCAATTAGTTGAGTTAGGTGTGCCGAAATCAGATATTGTTTTAGGTTTTAGATCACCTTATGTGAGACAGTTTACTGGTTTTGCATCGGTTTAGATTTTTTATTCATTGTTTTTATGTCAGCAAAAGATTTTTTTCATAATGCAGTTAGGTTAGCTTTAGAAAAAGATGGTTGGTTAATTACTGATGATCCTTTAAGATTTATAGTAGATACTATAGAATTTCGTCTTGATTTAGGAGCGGAAGGACTTATAGCAGCAGAAAAGGAAGGTCAAAAAATAGCAGTTGAGATAAAATCTTTTTTAGGTCAATCTCAAGTTACTGAATTTCATATAGCTTTAGGACAAACACTTAATTACCGTTCTGTTTTAAGAAAAAAAGAACCCGACCGCATTTTATATTTAGCTATCGGTAAAGAAATATACAAAGAGTTTTTCTCATTCCGTTTATTCAAGAAATCATTGCTGAACACCAATTAAAATTACTGATATTTGAAGCTATTAAACAGGAGATTGTTTTATGGAAGGAATGAATTATCCTGAATTAGTAAAAACTGTATTAGCAAGACATACAGAAAATCATGCTTCCAAAGGAACAGAAAAGGAGTTAATTTTTGATTGTGAAAGAAATAGTTATTTAGTAGTTTATGTAGGATGGGAAAATAATGAAAGGGCTTATGGGACAATTATTCATGTAGATATTAGAGATGGAAAAATTTGGATTCAGAGAGATTTTACAGAGGAAGGGGTAGCTAGTGAGTTGGTAGATTTGGGAGTACCCAAAACGGATATTGTTTTAGGTTTTAAGCCACCTTATATGAGACAGTTTACTGATTTTGCATCAGTTTAGATTTTTTATTCAATTTTAATAACTTGATAATAGATTGATTTTTTGGGGATAGGCGTTTTGCTTATCCCTTTTTTGTGTTTCGCGCAAAGACGCTAAGGAGCAAAGACGCAAAGGAAGAATAATTTTTATACTTTAATCTGTTAATATAATGTATTAAATGATATTGTAAGGAGTTTGATTATGAAAGAACTGAAGGAAGCAGTACGACAAGCTATAAAACAGGGTAATTGGTATGCTGCACTTGCAACTGCATTAACATTACCAGATATTTGTGGGTGGCTAGAAGACCCTAACCCTAATAAGGCGGTAGGAGAGCGCTATAAGCGTTGGTATAATACTTATATTAAAGAAGACTATAGTGGATTTTATGACAACAGTAACAAAGAAGTCTCTATTCTAACTGGTGAAGATTGTTATGCTTTAAGGTGTGCCTACTTACATAGTGGACAAGACGATATTTCAAAACAAAAAGTTCCACTAGATAAATTTCAATTTATAACTCCGTCAAAATTAGGTGAGTCATCGGAATGTTATGCGCTAAAAACTACTAAGTTTGTTGATGATGGAAAAGGAGAAAAATACATAAAAAAAGCAAGTAAATACTCTCAGCAAGAAATGGAACATCGTAAAGCATATATTAAAAGCCGCCAAGAAAATATCTCAGAACTCATGCGTAAGTATTGACAAACCATGCCACTTTATATATGGGCTGGTCAAAATAAAGAAACTATTCAACTGTTAGTTGAATTATTTGCTAATACTTTTAAAATTGACAATAATATCAAGGAATATAAAGAACAAGCTGTAGCGGCTTATTTAGAAAAATATCCTGAGAAAAAATATCTAGGTATTTCTGAACTTAGAAGACAGAGAATACATGAGATGAATGAAAAAAAGAAAGAACAAGCTGAACAAATTATTCAAGCATTAAAAGAACAGATTGAAGGTAAACAAAAACGCATTCGTAATCGTAAGGCTAGAAAACGTCCGGTAGTAATAGAACATAACCAATCTCTCAAAATAGCTGAAAGTACACTGAAAAACCTTCAGGAGCTAATTGAAGATAAGAATAAAATCAAAATTAAGGAACTGCAATTTGGAAGGGCATGGTATTCTAATCAAACTTTGTTTGATAATATTAAAAAGCTAAGACATCTTGATAAAGAAACTAATTCTCCAATGCTTCAAAAAACAGAAGAACTTTTTACCTTAGTTCAGGATTTTACGGAAATTCGAGAAACACTAATTCGAGAATTTGATTTTGATGAGGAATTTGATCCTAATGCTGTATTTTAGAATTGATTTAGTAGTAGGTTGGGTTGAGGAACCAAACCCAACATCTTTATAATGAAAGTAGGATAGAAATTAATGTAAAACAATGATAAAATAAAGTAATGTCAAAAAAACGTAAATTACTAGAGAAAGTTCTTTCAGGATCTAAAAATCTTCAATTTGATGATTTAGTGACTTTAGTTGAAGCCTTTGGTTTTTCCCTATCACATATCAACGGTAGTCATCACATTTTTACACATCCAACTATCCCCGAACTTATTAACTGACAAAATCGCAATGGTAAGGCTATTCCTTATCAAATTCGGCAATTTTTAATATTAATTGAAAAATATTCCTTAACTATGGAGAATGAATAATGAAACACTATCACATTAATATTTTCTACAGTCAAGAAGATGAAGGTTATATTGCTGATATTCCTGATTTAAAATATTGTTCAGGATTTGGTTTAACTGAAGAAGAAACACTGCAAGAAGTTCTGAAAGCTAAAACTGCTTGGTTAAAAGCTGCGGAAATAGAAGGTAAACCCATTCCCGAAGCAAGATATAAACCTGTAATTTATCAGATAGCTTCATAACTTTATAGTTTACTGGTTTTGGATCGGTTTAGTGGTAGGTTGGGTTGAGAAAACCCAACATCATTATAATTTAATTGCGTTGGGTTGCGCTTTGCTTAACCCAACCTACGAACTGAGCTTTTTCTAAAACTAAATTCCATGTCTTATCTTCTAAATTCTCCTTATAAACAATACCACCCAGCCTTTGAATAAATAATTTTTGGTTATTTTCTAAATCTTGATTTCTTTGTTGAAAAATAGTATTTTGTCTCTGCAACTTATTATTTAACTCTAAAGTTGTTTGATATTCCTGATGCAAACTATTAATTTGTCGTTGTAGTTTTTGAATCTCTTGTTTTAAGGACTCATTGTTATCAGTCAATATCTCAACTTTTATGTTTAACTGCTGAGATTGAGAAAATATATCTAAAAAAACTTTAGTTATTAAATTATATTTAGCCACATTCTGAGCATCTTGTGTATCAATCTTCTGTTGCTGGTTGTTATCCTGTGTAAATAAAAGATAGCTCATAATTAAGATTTTAGTTATCAAAATGGTAATGATATATATCATAGAAATACCTCTTTAATCTCTAATTAAGTAAAGTTGACTTTGTAAAGATGTGTGAAAATAAGTAACCATTATTGAAGTTTATAAAGAATCATAAACTATAACTATTGGCTATCAGGAGGACTGACATAGATTATTTAACCTTATTTATATATATCATATATTATGATACTTCTCTTACTTCTCTTACTTTGCGTCTTTGCTCCTTTGCTCCTTTGCGACTTTGCGCGAAACAAAAAACATTTAAACACCCGGCGAATATAATTCGCGTCTACACAGACAAAACCCGCCTTTCCTTCGGAACGCTACGCGAACGCGGGTTCAAAAATCTTGCTTTTAGTCCACGCAGGTGGACTTTGTTTGTATAGCCGCAATTTCTAATCGCCAGGGCTTTTTGTAAATACCCAAATTAATATACTATATATTGTAGTATAAATTTATCCCTATGCCAGCCAAAGACATTTACCATAATACCGTTAGAAATGCCCTAGAAAAAGATAATTGGCAAATCACCAAAGATCCATTTGTTCTCAAATGGGGTATAAGAGATTTATATATAGACTTAGGTGCAGAAAAACTCATAGCAGCCGAAAAAACTGGACAGAAAATAGCAGTCGAAATTAAAAGCTTTATAGGTGCTTCTCCAGTTGCCGACCTAGAAAACGCTTTAGGGCAATATATCTTATATTACGACATTCTCACACGCTTAGAACCTGAACGCCGCTTATATCTCGCTATTCGTCAAGAAACCTACTCAGAACTATTTCAAGAACCAATTGGTAAAATATTATTAGAAAATCAACGCCTTTGTTTACTTGTCTTCGACCCCAAACAAGAGATTATACTGCAATGGATACCTTAAATAATTATCGTCAAATCATTCAAAAAATCTTAACCGAATATTCTCAACTTCCCTACGCTTACGGTGAACTAGAAAGACAACTAATCATAGACCAAACCGCCAATCATTACCTACTACTAACATTAGGCTGGGAAAATAATCAACGAGTGCATGGTTGCTTAGTTCATATTGACATAATCAACGATAAAATCTGGATTCAAAGAGACGGAACAGAATACGGTATAGCCAACGAACTTGTTAACGCTGGTATTCCTAAAAATCAAATAGTTTTAGCCTTCCAACCAGCCGATATCAGACAATATACAGAATTTGCAATTACTTAGTTTAAAACTTTAGTTGAAGCCTTTGGTTTTTCGTTGCAGCTTAACCCAACCTAAGAATTATCACTAGATAAAGAATAATGAAAGTAGGATAGAATTTAAGGTAAAAAAATGATAAAATAAAGTAATGTCGAAAAATCGCAAATTACTAGAGAAAGGAAAATTAAAAATGGAAAGTTTAAGACTGCGATCCCGCATTGGTAAAGATGGACTATTAAAAATTCATTTACCACAGGCTAAAGAAGGAACTGAATTTGATATTATTGTTATTTATGAAATAGCTGTACCAAAACAAGAAACAGCAACAGAACAAACCATGAAAGTGAGTGATTTTTATGGTTGTATCCAAGATGAAACATTTATTAGACATCCACAATTAGAACAACCTGAAAGAGAAGCATTCTGATGATTTACTTATTAGATACCAATACCTGTATTATTTATCTTAAAGGTAAAAATATTCATCTAAAAGAGAAATTGGATAGTATCTCAACTTCTGAAATTGCAGTTTGTTCCATTGTGAAAAGTGAATTATTCTATGGTGCTATGCGGAGTGCTAAACCGGAGAGTAATTTAAAATTACAACAAGGATTTCTTGATAAATTCGTCTCTTTACCCTTTAATGATGAAGCAGCTATAATTTTCGGTAATATTCGTGCTGAACTTACTAGCAAAGGAACACCCATTGGTGGTTATGATTTACAAATTGCTGCTATTGCTTTAGCTAATAATTTGATATTAGTTACACACAATACTAGGGAGTTTTCCCGCATTCCTCAATTACAATTACAAGACTGGGAAGTAACATAATTAAACATCATCACTTTAATTTTATATGTCCGCGAAAGATTTTTTTCACAATGCAGTTAGGTTAGCTTTAGAAAAAGATGGTTGGTTAATTACTGATGATCCTTTAAGATTTATAGTAGATGCTATAGAATTTTGTCTTGATTTAGGAGCGGAAAGACTTATAGCAGCAGAAAAAGAAGGAGAAAAAATAGCAGTTGAAATAAAATCTTTTTTGGGAAAATCAGCGATTAGTGAATTTCATACAGCTTTAGGACAAACACTTAATTACCGTTATATTTAGGACTTACGCAAGTGTCACACTAAAAAATCTGTTGAGTGGGTGCGTCAAATATCAACAGTTTAGTTATTTACATGATTTATACTGTCTGACGTGGTTGGTGAGCTTGTCGAACCACACCCTACCAATGTGCCAGTTGCGTAAGTCCTGTAATTTTTAGCTTTTTAGTTACTGTTAATTAACCCCAACTTATAAGTATTAAAGTAAATATTAAAGAATAAGTCGGGAATCCCCATATATATCATTAATTACAGTATAAAGTATCTCTGGTGTCTCTACCTGTCACTGAATTAGTACCTTTTGCTACCTTACATAATTTTTGTTGTTCATCTGGACGTAGTAAAACATCTGTAAAATCTGCTCCATCAATTATAGCACCATCAAATTTAGTATTAGCAGCAAAAGCCCCTTCTAATATGGCATTGGTTAAATCAGCCTTAATCAATCGCGCGGAATCTAAAGTAGCATTTGTGAGGTCTGCATTCTGTAAATTTGCTGATTCTAGGTTAGCTGCAAAAAAACTAACTCCGTTTAACTTAGTATTACTAAAATTACTAAAGCGTAAATTAGCTTTTGTAAAACTAGAATCTGTTAAATCACGACCGGAAAAATCTGAGTTGACTAATATTTCTTTATTATACTCCAAAGCAAAAGCAGAATTATCAAAACCGATCATATCTATGGTAGAAATCATGACCCCAAGTAATAAACTGAATATAATTGTCCAAAGGCGATTTTGAGTATTCATGGTATGTTCACTCATGGCTAACAGTTTCACATATAATTATCCAGATATCGGTGACATAGGTGAAGACCTAGTGGTTAATTGGTTAATATCTCAAGGTTGGAAAATTTTACATAGACAGTTTCACAGTCGTTGGGGTGAAATTGATATTATTGCAGAATGTCATGATTCTACAGGTTCATGTATTCTCGCTTTTGTAGAAGTAAAAACTCGTAGTAGTGGCAATTGGGATAATCATGGAAAAGATGCCATTACAACTAAAAAGCAGGCTAAACTGTGGAAAACTGCGGCAGTATTTTTAGGTAATTATCCAGAAAAAGCAGATTGTTTTTGTCGGTTTGATGTGGCTTTAGTTAATTTTCAGCCAATATTCAAACAGAGAATCAAGAAAAATATGGAAGAAGACAAATATTTGGTTAGTGTAAATACTTCTGAATATACGTTAAAACTGCGAGAGTATATCCCCGCAGCTTTTGATTGTATGGGTTTAGCATAGTAGTAAAAGTTGATGTAAGGTTGCCAACTACAGCACTTTTCAATTCAGCAAACTATAAGCTTATGACTCTACTACCAATTATTAGCTGATAGCTGACTGCTGATATAATTATGCCAAAGTTTCTGGACAGTAACCCAAACCTCTCACAAATTGTTGTCTAAATGCTTCAATTTCCTCTTTTTCAGGACTACCATGAGAAACTATTGCTACTTGATAACGACGCATCACATCAACGGGAAATTGTCCTCCTTCTAAACTCCACAGTGCCATTTGTACTCTCATGGGTGGTTGATAACTAATTCCTAGTTCGTTGAGGAATGCGCGAAAGTCTCCATCTTGTTGGGGGGATAATTGTTCTGTAAATTTGATTCTGACTACCCAACCATCTATTTGATGAATTACGGTAACAAAAGAAACAGGAGTTTGGGGTCTGCTGTGGAGGAATTGCACGACTCGTAGAGTAAGACTGGCATTTGCTAGATAATACAAGTATTCCGTCATCATTTTTTAGACCAAAGATTATCCTACATCTTTAATTTTCATCAATAGTGTGGACTTCCTGCTAGGGTAAAAGCACCCTTTTTTGATGGGGAGGTTTACCCAATTGATTGACAATAGACAATAGACAATGGACAATGGACAATTAATAATTATTCATGACCTGTAGCAATTCCATAGTTCAGGTAAATGTTCATTGTCTATTTAATTTGACTATATCACTTAAATACTATCTAATATGAATCAAGAAGATCAGAAAATTCCAGATGTTGAGTTAGACCTTTGTTTATCTAGTTATGATTATCAATTACCTGCTGATTTAATTGCCCAAAATCCTGCCGTTCCTAGAGATAGTTCTCGCTTATTGGTGGTTAATTCACCAGAAACAGGTAGAAATAAACCGCCTCTACATCACATTTTTCGTGATCTACCCAATTTCTTACAACCTGGGGATTTATTAGTAATGAATAATACTAAAGTAATTCCAGCTAGGTTATATGGTTCTAAAACCACTGGGGCTGAAGTAGAGGCGTTATTATTGGAAGAATGTGGACATAATTGTTGGTTAGCTTTAGTTAAACCAGGTAAGCGGTTTAAACTAGGTAGTGAGATTGTATTTAGGGGTGCAGGAAATAGGGAAGATCAGATACTCAGGGCAGAGGTAATAGATTCAGATGAGGATACGGGGGGGCGTTTATTACGCTTTGATTTGCCTCCAGATGTGTCTTTAATGCAGGTGTTGGCAGATTTTGGTGAAATTCCCCTCCCGCCTTATATTACGGCTTCTAGCGCGGCTGATGAGCAGTATCAAACGGTGTATGCTCAGGAAGAGGGAGCGATCGCTGCCCCAACAGCAGGGTTACATTTTACACCAGATTTACTAGGAAAATTAACTAATATTGGCATTAAACAGGCATTTGTGACGCTTCACGTGGGTGTAGGTACTTTTAGACCCGTGGAAGTAGAAGATGTTACTACCCATAATATGCATGAAGAATGGATAGAAGTACCAAGGGAGACAGTGGAAATGATTGAGTCCACACAAGCGAAAGGTGGACGGATTATTGCAGTGGGTACTACAGTAGTGCGGGCTTTGGAAGGTGCTGCGGAATTAGGCGATTTAAGGCCGTTTGTAGGTAAGACTAATTTGTTTATCTATCCTGGTTATAAATGGCGGGTTGTGGATGGATTAATTACTAATTTTCACCTACCTAAGTCTAGTTTACTGATGTTGGTTAGTGCATTAATTGGTAGAGAAAGATTGTTAAATATTTATGAAACAGCAATGGCTTGTCAATATCGGTTTTATTCTTTTGGTGATGCAATGTTGATTTTACCCACAGCAAAAGAACAGTTTACATAAAGTTACATAAATTATTAATTTAACGAACAAGATACGCCTAAACCCCTTTATAAAAGGGGTTAACTGTAATTAAAGTGGAATTAAAGCTCCCCTGTTTGTTACTGTGGATGCGCGTGAGTTCCGTTATTAGAAAAATCAGTTAAGTATTAAATAAGTATTAAATAAGTATTATAATTTAATTATTGCATAGACATTGCATAAGTATTGTAGAAAATCAATGGATCAATATATCATCGCTTATTAATGTGTGGTATGTAAAAATAATGATTATATTAATAAAAAGAACATTGATAGCATCTGTAATTTATCTAACTTATGCTTTATTAACTCATACTATAGCTAAGGCTGAAAATGTTAATTTATCTATTAATTCATCAGCAATAGAACAAGAAATAGAACAGGTTACATCAGTTTCTCAATTGAGAGATGTACAACCTACAGATTGGGCATTTCAGGCTTTACAATCTTTAGTAGAAAGATATGCTTGTATTGTAGGATATCCTAATGAAACTTTCCGAGGAAATAAGGCTTTAAATCGTTATGAATTTGCTGGTGGTTTAAATGCTTGTTTAAATAGAATTAATGAATTAATAGCCACAAATACAACTAACTTATTAACAAAAGAAGATTTTGCAAAATTACAAAAATTAACCGAAGAATTTACAACCGAATTAACAACAATTCGGAGAGAAATAGATAATTTACAAGCAAGAACCGCACAATTAGAAACAAATCAATTTTCTACCACTACAAAACTATTTGGACAGGCAATTTTTGGGATTCAAGGACGTAGTAGAAATAGTATAGACTTATCACCAAAAGATGGTATTGAAGAAACAACAGATAACGGTACAAGTATTAATGTTATTAATAATCTGCAATTAACATTACTTACTCAATTTAAAAATCGTAGTTTATTATTAACAGGATTACAAGTAGGTAATGGAGGTACAGCTAGTCCTAATGCACCGCGAATAACCAATGATAGTAGATTAGCTTATGAGGGTAATACAGATAGTAATTTCTTAATTACTGACCTGAATTATCGCTTTTTATTAGGTGATAAAATAGCCGTTATATTTGGTCCTGTTGGTGTTAATCCTATCAATACTTTTCGGGGAACAAATAGAGTAGAAAGTGCAGGCAAAGGTCCCATTTCTGCATTTGCACAACGTAATCCAATTTTAGCAATTGGTAATGGGAAAGGAGGTTTAGGATTTGATTGGCAAATTAATAAAAATATGAGTTTGCAAGCAGTTTATACAGCCAAGCAACCAGGAGATAGTAGTCAAAAATTGGGGTTATTTGATGGTGGAAATGCTACAGGATTACAATTAAATTTCTCGCCAACAAATAAAATTGATTTAGCACTAAATTATATTAATTCTTACTCTACTACAGGATTTTTAGGTACTGGAATTGGTGATGATTTATTGGCTTATACAGTGACATTAAATAGTCCTTTGACAACTGATGCTTTTGGTTTTACAGCATCTTGGCAAATTAATCCAAAATTAACTATTGGTGGTTGGGGAGGTTTTACTACTTCTCAAATACCGGGACAATCTGGTACTGTAGAAACTAATAATTGGATGGCTTTTTTGAACTTTCCCGACTTATTAGGAAAGGGAGATTTAGGAGGAATTTATGTAGGTCAACCTCCGAAAATTGTGAGTAGTAATTTACCCACAGGTAATAATCTTCCTGGTATTCTTAAAGATGGTACTGGAAGTCCAGGAGGACAACCAGGAACTACTACTCATGTAGAGGCTTTTTATCGTTATAAAGTATCCGATAATATCAATATTACTCCTGGTGTTATCTTGATATTTGAGCCTAGACATAGTCTTAATAGCGATATGATTACTATTGGTGTTTTGAGAACTACTTTTAGTTTTTAGAAACTAGAATTTTACCATTTAATAAAAATACAAAACTTTGCAGAATAGGAGTTGTAAAAATGTCTGTTAAATATGTTGCTAATATTCTAGGAATGGGAATATTTACTAGTTGCATTTTAGCTGATAGTTTACCTACTTCAGCACAAGTTATCATTCCCAATGGTAATCTTATTAATAATCTCAATTCTAATTATGATCAGCCGATAGTCCCTATTTTAAATACTGTCACTGGGTTAGATGTTAATTCTTTGATATTAGAAACTAATATGGGTACAATATCTCAATCTAATTTTCAAGATATTGGTCAATTAATCAAAGGATTTAATTTAACAGATATTACCCAAAATATCAACAATATTAATAATATGATTGGTAATTCTGGATCTTTGTCTGGTTTAATAAGTGGAAGATTGCAAACTGTTAATGGTAATTTTTTTAATTTTACTAAGATTCCTATAAGTATTAATGGAATTACATCATCTGGTAAAGATATTAATTTATTAACAAACTGGGGAAATCTCACAATTAATGGTGATCAAATTAATAACTTTAATAATTTTAATAATTTTCTGAATATTGTACCTATAAGTTCTCTAAATTTAACTAATTTAGGTACAGTTGAGAACATCAATGATGTGATATTCAACCCACAGTTGACAAATATTAATCAGGTAAATTTATCTCAATTAGGTTTTAATTTACAAGGTATTCAATCATTAATAAATAATCCTAATTTTATGCGGTTTGGTTCTCCTGGTTTAAATCCAATTTCTGGACCCGCTTCGAGAATTTATCCTGGGTTAACAGTTCCCAAATAGTTACTGTTGACTACTCAAAGATCCCGGACTTCTTCAAGAAGTCCGGGATCTAAATTTTTTAAATAATCATTTTTTATTATGTCTACAAACACCGCTAATTATATTATTCACAAAGGAAGCGATCTCGATCATAGTCAAACTAGCTGGTTAAATAGTTATCATACATTTTCATTTAGTCATTTTTATGATCCTCAACGTATGGGTTTTCGTGCTTTAAGAGTAATTAATGATAATTTTATTGCTGCAAATGCAGGTTTTCCTACTCATGGACATAGAGACATGGAAATATTAACTTATGTTTTATCTGGTGCGGTAGAACATCAGGATAGTTTAGGTACAGGTTCAATAATTCGTGCTGGAGAAGTGCAAATTATGAGCGCGGGAACGGGTATTTCTCATAGTGAATTTAATCCTTCTTCCTCTGAGGAATTACACCTTTTACAAATTTGGATTTTACCTGATACCCAAAGTTTAAAACCTCGATATGAACAAAAGGAATTTAACATTATTGACAACCCAGGAAGTTTACAATTAATAGCAGCAAAAGATGGTGATAATGGTGCTATTACTATTCATCAAGATGTCAATTTATATGCGGCTATGACTAAAATTACAGTAGTGCAAGCATCTTGCTTGCATTTCTTATCTAAATTAAAAACACAACAGCTTATTAGATACATTCATATTATAGATTTTATGATTCGGGATGCAGTAAACGAGTAAAGCCTTCTTGTTCAAACCCACCTTCTGCACCCTAAACTGTCACACAACGAAAAATGGTCATTTAGGGATTTGAGATTGGCGATCGCTACCTAAACTTTAGACTATTTTGTATTAAAATTATTCTCAAAGGTCTTCAAAAATCCGAAATTACCGATTGTGACACTGGGGGGTGCGGAATGTGGGTTCAAAGTATCTATCTGTCGTTAATGCTTAATTATACGACGTTTACGCATTAGGACAAAGTTTATACATTATTAGCTTGTTGCTGAATAGCTATGGCTATTTTATCACTCAGTTCCAGAGTTATAATTTGGCTCATAAACAAGATACTTAACAATCAATATTATTATAACATTGATTGTGTAAACTGGTATAGAATTAACGAGAAAATCACAAGTTTTATAATGCTGATTCTACCTGTTTAACAATCTCTACAGGCAACTCTAATACTTCAGCAATTTCTTCATCACTTAACCCAAAATGCCGTAATTTACTGATTTTTTCTATCTTAATTTTATTCTTTTTACGATGTGATGATTTAGGAGTAATTTGATTTTTATTTGGTTGATTTTGAGGTTTTTTAGAATTACTGTTTATACAGCTAATTTCAAATATATTACTACTATTATTATCACCTAAAGAAATATTTACATTTCCTTGGCGTTCTAAAACAGATTTAAGATTGCTTTTATAAACAGGTTCATCAAAGATATCAGATAACATTTGTAAAAGTTCGTAACCTACATCCTTGGCATGACCGACACTACAACCACAAGTTTCGGCAATATCAGCATACTTTTGATACTTGAGAGTTCCGATAATAACTTCTCGTTGTACGTTATTAAGATGCTTCCCAGTTTTGAGATAAACAGCGTTATCCACAAGTTGTATCAGTTCCTGAACCTGCATATTTAGGAATGTAATGCGACACAGATAATGATAACAAACTTTATCCGTATTTTTCAGGTTTTTTCCGTCTGTTTGTAACTTTTTTTTTGCGATCCGCTTTTTTCCGCTTTTTATTTATATCTGTGTGGTGTAGTGTAGGTTAAAAGTAGAACTTACATAAGTTTAAGATTGAATATTTATTGTAAGGTGTATGTTTGATTATAAATTTGTTTATTATAATTATTTGTATACTTTTACGTAAAATATTTATGCTTAAATCGGGTAAGTCCTCAAAATAAAGGAGATATAATCATGACTGACAATGAACGCAAATTTATCACTAGTGAAGCTATATCGAATGAGAAACATGATACTCATGAGAAAATTTGGAAAACTACTAAAGACAGTTTTTCTAGTCGAGATTGCATAGGATATTGGCGTTATCCTCTATTTTCTAAAGTAGGAGAAGTTAGAAAAGAACCAGATATTCTGATTATTGATCGAGAATTAGGGTTAATTACTATAGAAATAGAAAATATTAGCATTGATCAAGTTGTAGCTGTTAATAGTGATCAATGGGAATTTACACATGATACTACAGTGCTGTCTAATCCTGCACAACGTTCTAATCGTTCATTACAAGCATTATTAGGATATTGTGATCGAGAAGATACTATTTTTCGGAAAATTACAGGACGTGCTTTAGTTGCTTTGCCAAAAATTACCATAGAAGAGTGGCAACAAAAAGGTTTTGATCAATTACCTAATTGTCCTCCTATTATATTTAAAAATAATTTGGGTAAAACAGCTTTTTTTGAGAGAATTTACCAATCTCAACCAATGGTTACAGGAGATCATATCAATGATGAACAATGGAAAGTATTACGTGCTGTTATTAGTGGGACTCCTGTACTTCGTAAACCTTCTACAGCTACTTTTTCTCATACTAAAAATAGATCAGTTATTGTTTCAATTCTTGGTGAGTGGCTGTATGAAACTGACTTACAACAAGAACATATTGGTAAAGAAATTCCTCCAGGAGCACAAAGAATACGGGGAATTGCAGGCTCAGGTAAGACTGTTTTACTGTGCCAAAAAGCTGCTAATATGTATTTAAAACATCCTGATTGGGATATTGCTTTAGTGTTCTTTACCCGTTCTTTATATGAGCAGATTGAAAGTTTAATAGATCGTTGGTTAAAAAGATTTAGTCATGGCGATGTTTCCTATGATGAAAAAGTTAGGAGAAAACTAAAAGTTCTTCATGCTTGGGGAGGTAGCTATAGAGCAGGTTTATATTCAACTATTTGTGAGAAACATGGCGTTTCACCTCTGAGAGCTATTCAGGGTTTAAGTCCAAATGAAGGATTGGCTGAATGTACGAAGAGATTGTTAGATGGGAAAGAAATTCAACCTCTTTTTGATGCTATTCTTATTGATGAAGGTCAAGACCTTGTAAGTGAAGATGAAAGAAAATTTGAAGAAAATAATGAATCTAAACAAGCTATTTATTGGATGGCTTATCGAGCTTTACGTCCTGTTAACAATGAATCTTCTGAACAACGTTGTTTAATATGGGCTTATGATGAGGCTCAAAGTTTAGATAGTTTAAAAATACCAATGGCTAAAGAATTATTTGGTAAAAGTTTGACAAATTTAGTATCTGGACAACATAAAGGTGGAATTAAAAAAAGTGAAATAATGCACCGTTGTTATAGAACTCCTGGAGAAATTCTAACAGCTGCTCACGCAGTTGGAATGGGATTATTGCGCTCTGATGGAATGCTACAAGGATTAACAGACAAGAAAAGTTGGGAGTCAATTGGTTATCAAGTTAAAGAAGGCGAATTTCGTTCTGGGCAGAAAATTGTTTTACATCGTCCTCCTGAAAATTCGCCGAATCCTATTCCTAAACTATGGGAAAAGCCAGTTCTTGAATTTGAAATCTATGAATCTCGAACTCAAGAATTAGAAGCTTTAGCCGCAAGAATTAAATATAATCTTGAGCAAGATGGATTAAAATCTAGTAGAGATATTTTAATAGTCGTTTTAGGTTCAGTGAGAGATGCAGGTCAGTTGGAAACAGAAGTAGGAAAGTTCTTGATGAAAGAAGGAATTGATATTTACATTGCAGCTGCTAAAACACTGAATCAGCTAAATCCAAATTTTCAAGCTGGAACATTAAATCAAGATAAGTTTTGGTGTGAAGGAGGTGTAACAATTTCTCGTATTCATCGAGCAAAAGGAAACGAGGCTAATATGGTTTATGTTGTTGGAGTTGATAAAATTGCAGAAAATGAAAGTGACCCTAATTTACGAAATCAGCTATTTGTTGCATTAACAAGATCGAGGGGTTGGGCTTATATGAGTGGAATTGGTGACTATCCTTTTTATAGTGAAATTAAGCAAGTGATTAAAAGTGGAGATACTTTTACTTTCACCTTTAAGAAACCGCCAAAAGTCAATACAGGAGAAGAAACTGAGTAATTGTAGGGTGGGTTAGACGCACGAGCTAATAAATATTGATTGCGTTGCAACCTACCATTTACCATCAAGACCAAATTTTACTAATACATTGAGGAGAGTGGATGCAAGAGCATGAAAATTAATGGACAATTTAGATTACTCGTATTTCTTAAAATTTACACAGTATTTGCATTAACATCTACAATTCCCTCAGAGTATTTAAAGGATCTTTTCGCTGTACAAGACGCAATAAAATATGGATAATGTGTGCAAGCAAGATGCTTGCGCTACAGTTTCACTGCTAATTTGAACTCTTGTTATCACAATCATTAGGTTGATTAGATTGTATTACAGTGATTTCTTTATTGTCCTTTAATTTTTTTAATTCAGAATTAGAAATAGAAATGCTGGTTTCTTCCGGCTTGAGTCCTGGTTTACAAATTTCTAAAGTTACCTTTACCTTCTTTTTAGGATTTTCATCTATTACTTTTACTTTAAAGAAAGTCTTCTCTGTATAAGTTTTTTTATTAATAGTAGTAGGTTTTTTAGTTTCAATTACCCAACCCTTTTGCAAATTATCTAATGTTCTAGTTTCAGGAACTGGTGGTTTATTTGTTGCATTAGTACCAGGAGATTCTGAAGATGTTGCTGTGGTATTAGTGTTGTTATTTGGATTATTTGAATTATTTTTATTACTAGATTTATCTATTAATAGTAATAGTAATATGATTATACATCCAATAAATGGAAGAATTGCTATGATCCAATTTAAACGTTGTGAACCAAAAATTCCCGGCTTATCAAGACGTTTAGCACTTGCCCCATTTACATCTGGCGCTGTTAAATTTAAAGTAGGGGCAGGCGTTAAATTAGAAATATCTGCTTCAATAATATTTTCCGGCTCAGAATATCTTACTTGATAATGTACTAAAGCAACCGTGGCATTATCATGACCATTTTTACTATTAGCAATTTCTATTAATTTATTTACAACATTTTCGATATTGGTTTTGTCATTCAGCAATGGTAATATTTCACTTTCCCAATATTCTTCTACTCGATCAAAATCACTTAAACCATCAGATGTCAGGAGAAAAACAGCATCTTCATCAATAATAAATCTTTGGGATGTGGGATGTAAGGAACTGCTTTTACTCATCCCCAATGCTTGTACTAATGAACCTGAGCCACTATGTTGTAATGCTTCTCGGTATAAAGCGTAACCTAATCTCACTTCACGGCAAGCTACATCATCATCTAGGGTTACTTGATGACAATTATACTTAGTAATCCAGTATGCACGACTATCACCAATATGAGTAATATACATTTCATGAGCTATGGGTAAGGCCATCACTATGGTTGTTCCCATACGTTGTCGCCCTTGTTTATGCTGATCATCATTCTTTTGACTGATGATATCATTTGCATAAGCTATATACTGCTCTAAATTAGATAAAAGCTGGGATGGATTATTTTCAAAGGAAAGTGAAGATACGTCGGGAACTTTTTGCGTAATGCTATCAATTGCTAAGTTAGAAGCAACATTTCCTCCTTCATGGCCACCAATACCATCACAAACTATAGCTAAGGTTTTGTCTGTTGGCGATTTACTTACTAATGTTTGACTAGGCGGATAACAAGCGTCTTCATTACGTTGTCTGTTTGGTCCTTGGTCGGTTTTTGTGCAAACTGTAATCTCAGTCTGTTGATTTCTTTCTAATTTTACTAAAGCACGATCTAATACTTGAACTAGTTGCTCTGATGAGATAATTTTTCTTTGAATTAGTGCATCACTAATGGACTGAATACAAGAAATAATGCTGGGTTTTGCACTTGAGGCTAATTTTTGAAAAAATTTCCCTAATTCCACTAAACTTGGTAAATTTTGTTCATCTAAATGTAGTTCTCGCAGACGTATTAATTGTCCTTCTACTCGCAATAATTCAGGATCTAATAAACTAGACCCTGCTCTTTCTGTGATTAAAGGTTCCCACAGATTAGCTATTTGCCACAACCAATGAATTTGACGAATTGATGAGGCTTGATTCCAAATATCTGGTAATTTATCACAAAGAGCCACTTGAATGTTTTCTGGATCTGTGATTGGTTGTAATTTAATTGGTGGTTTTTCTATAAGTAATATTTCTTTGTCTTTTGGTTTACCAGCTAGGGTAAGAGTACCATAGAGTTGAGGTGTATGTAAACGATGAGATATTAATTTAAGATAGGGTTTAATGCTTTGTGTTTCTTCTATATCTGGTATTTGTGGTAATAAATTAGGTTTAGTATCTAAAAGAATGGATGATCCGACTACTAAATAGCGATCGCCCAGTACAGTTCCTATATCATTGAGTATAGGATCATTTCCCACTGCCCACAAATATCTTTTGGTTAAGTATGCACCACAAACTAGGCAAAACTTCTCAGTGAGGGGGTTAGCACTTGAACAATTTTCTTTTGGACAGCAGAGCTTTGCCGGATCTTTTACCATAATTTTATCACCAGTTTGATCACTGATCAATTATTACCGTTTTGTTTAAAAGAATTACTTCCTGGGTTTAACAGTTAGCTTTTTGTATCACAAAAATACTCAAGCGGTTAGTTTCTCCAATCATAACTTATAGTAAGCCATAGGCGACAGGTGACAGAGTAAAAAGTTGTTTTTTATCTTAATTTTTTACTTTACACCTATTGGGTGCGGAGTGCAGGGAGAAAATTCTTTATTCTGACTCCTGACTCCTTGATTTCCTGACTCCTTCTATTATTTGTTTTCTGCTACTTGAGGTAATCCCATACTGTAGTTTGTGACTCTACTGGAGAGATTATAGCTAATTTCGCCTTTTTGTAGTAGCGATCGCAAATAATGTTCTAAGTCTGAACCTATCCGCCGTAAATTATAATCCGTGAGTTCAGATCCACTGGATGCTTCTACTAAAAGATCAAATTGCCGATATATTTTTTGTAAAGCATCCTCATTCCAATTAAATTCATTATCTGGATCAACATCTAATGTTAATACTTGATCGCTAGGAACTAGCTCGTCTTGATCCATCTCCGCCGCAAAAATACGAATATGGCGAGTAGTGGATTTAAGTAATGTGGGATTATTCATAAACGGATCGAAGATTTCCATGAATTAGACTTCTAACATTTTAGCCTAAGTTGTTAGTCAAGGAGTCAGGAGCCAGGAGTTGAAGGAGTAAGAATTTTCACTCCGCACTCTTTAAGTATGCAATTTTGCTGAAAATAATTTTCATTTTCTCACTGATTTGATCTTTTTTGCTAGAAAACTACTTATAGCCTCGTGACTTTACTTAATAATTTTGGTTTTATCACGGAAAAACACTGCATTTACTCAAGGAGTATACATGGTATGAATACTTACGTATTTTAATTATACATCATTCTAACTTTAACAATTCTTGACATTTTCATAAACTTGATGTAGAAAACTTTAAAAAGCTCTCATCAATTCCTTACAAAAACTTCATACTATGGCATCCTCAAAAATAAACAATAGTTTATGAGTTAAATATGCCATCAGTATTAAAAAACATCAAAAAGTGTAAAATATAGCTGGAAAAACATTATGGGTGAGTAAAATGAAATGCCAGCTTTATCAACAACCAAAAATTCTTAGTTGAAATATTTGGGATTGACAACTCTATCAGGAATTTTCTACAAGATATAGCAAATCATAGGGAATAGTGTACAGTAAACAACAGAGACAACTCTCTTCTGTTAATACTCATTCCTTTCTTGGTTCAACTATCAAGGCTTAATGATCTATAATTCTCACCTGTATTACCACTAAATTCAAGGAATCTCTAAATCTATGAACTCTAAGGCATTACAACGTCAAGTAAATAATCCCGAAGTAGGTGTTTATGAGTGCGAACTTCATCTGAAATTCCGGTTGATTGAGGACAAAAGTTTGCTGGGAGATAGAGAACAATTGTTACAAGTTTTACTCGATGCTTTAACTGAAGGAAATGATGATTTTTTGGAAACATTACAAGCATCTGTAAAAGCTCAGGAAATTTCTGAGTTTAAAGCATCTCCCCAAATGCGCCGACAATTAATGCGTTTACGTAATTTTTCAGATACTATTCAGTAAAGTAATTATATAATTTTCCTGAGTAAGTTTTGATGAATTTTTCTCTAAGTTTGAGTTTGATTTTCATTTTCTTTTCTCTTGAATTTGTCTTTTTTCTCCGCTTCTACCTAGCTCAAACATTACTTTTGTGTCTCAAATTTCAAAATAGTAATTTTGAACCATGAAAAATTTTACAAAGATTTTACATTTTGTAAATTTGTAACAAAAATTAACATAAATGTTGCCAATTTTGGAAATTTTGGGCAGGAATATCAGCCAGGTGCATTTTACCGTTTTTCAGTCAGCTATCAGCTATCAGTGGTCAGTTTTGGGTAAAGTGTTAATTAATAAATTAATATATTAACTAACACATTAATTAACAATTAACTAATTTTCTATTACCAACAACACACTTAATAGTGTTATATCAAGTAGTTAGTATATAAGTACCACTTATTTAATACTATCACCAATCACCAAATTACTTAGCTAAACCATGTTCTAAAGCGAAACGCACTAATTCTGTGCGGCTGTTAGTACCAGTTTTACTAAATAAGCGACTGACGTATTTTTCCACATTGCGAACGCTAGTGTCTAAACGTCGAGCAATCTCTTTATTCATTAATCCCTCCGCTACTAAATTTAAAACGCTTTGTTCTCTAGGAGTCAAATCAATATTAAATGGTGCTGGAGATTGAGATATGCCGTTTCTATGAGTTAATAATACTCGGATTTGAGCAATTTGGTTAGCCAACTCGGCAATATTTGGAACTTCTCCATCTTCACTACTAACTTTAGTTTGGGCTTGACGACGTGCTAATAAATTTTCTACAATAGCTACTAATTCATCAGGGTCAAATGGTTTAGGTAAATAAGCATCTACACCGGCTTGGTACCCTTGAATGCGATCGCCTGTCATGCCTTTAGCTGTTAAGAATATGACTGGTAGTGCTTGAAACCGAGGATCATCACGTAATTGTTTCAAAAATTGATAACCGTCTACTTGAGGCATCATCACATCAGAAATTACCAGATCAGGTATATTTTGCTGCATTATATCCCAGCCTTCGCGGGCATTAGTAGCAGTGAGGACATTAAAACCACTTTCTTGTAAGTAGTCTTTAACTGCGGTTCTCAAACTAGGTTCATCATCTACGAGTAATAATTGTGCTGACATAGAAATTTTCCTTGAGGGTGGTTTTTTAAATGTAACGAAATTTAATCAAAGTTGGTGATTGGTGATGGTAGAATAATTACAAATGTGAAATTTAAACTTGTTATAGATTATCAATTGTAAATTAAATATGAACCGAGATAATTTACAAAATAAATTAGATAAGAAACAATTACGTCGTTATTTGTTAAAAAAACGTCAACAGATGACAATGGTAGAATGGAGAGAAAAAAGCGATCGCATTGTTACCAATTTACAAACATCAAAATTATTTCAAGAAGCTGAAACTATTTTAGCATTTTTTAGTTTTCGGCAAGAACCAGATTTAAGTCCATTATTTAACAGTTCTCAAAAACGCTGGGGGTTTCCGCGTTGTGTTGGTAATTTCTTAATGTGGCATTTTTGGCAACCAGAAGATAGTTCCAATAATAGTTCATATAATAGTTTAAATGTAGGTAATTATGGTATTCATGAACCTCATCCTCATGCAGAAGTAGTTGATATTACAGAAGTTGATTTAATCCTTATTCCTTGTGTGGGTTGTGATCTTAAAGGATATCGTTTAGGATATGGAGGGGGATATTATGATCGGTTATTAAGCTCTCCAATAATGAGAGAAAAAATAACGATGGGAATAGTTTTTGAACTTGGTTATTTACCACAATTACCCAGAGATCATTGGGATCAACCCTTAGATGGGGTAGTATGGGAAAATGGGGTACATATATGTAGGGGCAAACCCCCTGTGGTTGCCTAAACAGTTAGAATTGATAATGGACAATTGATAATTGATAGTTATTGTACCAATTACCAATCACCAATTACCAATCACCAATAATACTTAAACTACAAAAAAGTTTAAGATACCTACTAATACTACTAAAGCTGCCCAAATTCCAGAACCTACCCAAAGGAGTTTTTTAGATTCTACCCAGTTTTGGGGAGTAGCATAAGCTACAGGAACACCTATAACTAGTACAAAAGAGAACAGGACTAGTGATATTAAAGCAATTTGGAATACTGTTGTCATTTTACTTTTCCCAATACAGATAAATATTGATTTTACCAAAACTGGCATTTGATAGACAGTTTTAGTGATTCAGATTAACCTGTGAGATCACTAGGCTGTTTCTGAACAATTGATGAACAACTAATATTTTACTTCTCCTGTGTCACAATGGATCTGATTCTTTGCCATACAACTGCTGATTTTGATGCTCTGGGTGCGGCGGTGGGCTTAACTTGTCTCCAACCTGGGAGTAAAATAGTTTTAACTGGAGGAGCGCATCCTCCTGTGAGAGATTTTTTGGCTTTACATCGAGATGAATATGCTCTGATTGAAGCGCGTTCTGTCAATCCTGAAAAAATACGTTCTTTGACTATTGTAGATACTCAACAACGCGATCGCTTAGGTAAGTCTGCATCATGGTTAGATTTACCAAATGTTCAAGATATCATTATATATGATCATCATTTAGGTACAGATAGAGATATTCCCACTACTAAATTATATTTGAATCAGGTAGGTGCAACTACTACTTTAATGGTAGAAGAATTGCAAAAACGTAATATTGCTTTGACTGCTGCTGAAGCTACGGTGATGGCTTTAGGCATTCATGTAGATACTGGTTCTTTAACATACAGTCAATCTACTGCTAGGGATGCGTTAGCATTAGCTTGGTTAATGCAGCAAGGAGCGAGTTTAGCGGTTATTTCTGTATATTGTGATCCTGGTTTATCTCCCCAACTACAAAAATTGTTAACTCAAAGTTTGGAGAACTTAGAATATATTTGTTTGCGGGGATATACCATAGCTTCAGTCATATTAAAAACAGAACAATTTGTACCAGGTTTATCAAACTTAGCTTCAGAAATTGTTGATTTAACAGAAAGTGATGCCGTAATTTTAGCTAATGAATATCCATTAAATGATGGTGATTTAAGATTAACAATAATTGGGCGATCGCAAATACCCCATACAAATCTTAATCAGTTATTTCAATTTTTTGGCGGAGGTGGTCATTCTCAAGCTGCATCCGTAAATCTTCGCACTAATGACTCTCAACACATCTTAGAACAAATAATTACAGGGTTAAAATCCCAAGTTCCCCATCCTCCCACAGCCAGAGATTTAATGTCTTCTCCAGTGCGAACTATTTTACCAGAAACTACCATTTGGGAAGCACAAAGAATATTACTCCGTTATGGACATTCTGGCTTATCTGTAGTCAACAATCAAGGGACATTATTGGGAATTATCTCCCGTCGAGATTTAGATATTGCCTTACATCATGGTTTTAATCATGCACCAGTTAAGGGTTACATGACTAGTCAAATAAAAACCATTAATCCTGATACCATTTTACCAGAAATTGAATCATTAATGGTGACTTATGACATTGGTAGATTACCAGTTTTAGAAAATGATAAATTAGTGGGAATTGTCACCAGAACAGATGTTTTAAGAGAATTACATCAAGCGGAAATTAGAGATAGACAAATTACCACAGAAGCACAAAATAATATTAATTTACCACAACTAAAAAATCAGTTAAAACCAGAACTGTGGCAATTATTAAATGTAGCATCCCAAGCAGCAGAAAAACGTGGTTGGCATCTTTATTTAGTGGGAGGTGCAGTACGAGATTTATTATTAGCTAAAAACCATGAACAATTAATAATTAATGATATAGATTTAGTGGTGGATGGTTTTCATAAATCTGCCGATGTCGGTGCTGGAGTAGAATTAGCTAAGGTATTACAAAATATTTATAAAAATGCCAGATTAGAAATTCATGGATCTTTTCAAACTGCGGCTTTATTATGGCATAAAGATCCCCAATTAGGTTCCTTATGGGTAGATATTGCCACTTCCAGAACCGAATTTTATCCCTATCCTGCTGCCAACCCAGAAGTAGAAGCCAGTTCCATTCGTCAAGACTTATATAGAAGAGATTTTACAATTAATGCAATGGCATTAAGATTAACATCACCGCGTAATGGAGAATTGTTAGACTTCTTTGGTGGTTTATTAGATATTCAATCTCGAAAAATTAGAGTTTTACACGCTAATAGTTTTATTGAAGATCCTACTCGTATTTATCGCGGAGTGCGGTTTGCTATCAGATTTGGATTTACCATTGAAACCCAAACAGAAACGTATATTCGTTATGCTATTAATAGCGGAATTTACGATTTAACTACTCAAAGAAATGCCAGAACTCCTGCTTTACAAACTCGGTTGAAAACAGAATTAAAATATATTTTAACAGCACCTTATTGGCAATCAACATTACAATTATTAAATGATTTAGGGGCTTTACAATGTATTCATCATAGTTTAAAATTAGATAGACAACTTAAACAAAAATTGCGCTTATTAGAACTGTGGTTAAGAAAATTTTCTCAGAAGGAAAATATCCATCATTGGCAAATTAGGTTAGAAGTATTAATTGCGCATTTACCTTCTAAATATCGTGGTAAAGTCGCCAGAAATTTACAATTAGGAGATGATAGTATTCACAGATTAGAAAATCTATCACAAAATCATACAGAGGTATTAAAAGGTTTATCTATTTGTCAATTTCCTAGTGAGATTGTGATTTTATTAAGACGTTTTGATTTACAAACATTAATTTTAATTGCTTTACAGAGTTCCCAGGAAGTGAGAAGAAAAATATGGCAATATTTAACATTATGGGCAAATATTCAACCATTATTAAATGGCAATGATTTAAAACAATTGGGTTATAAACCTAGTCCATTATATAAACAAATGCTAGATAATTTATTGATGGTGACTATTGATGGTATTATTAAAGATAAAACTCAAGCAAAGGAATTTTTAGGCGAAAATTATCCCCTATAAATAAGCTAATGTGTAGCGCTGACTGTATAACCAAAAAACCTGAAATTAAAGTAGCGCAAGCATCTTGCTTGCATTTATTATCGAAAACAAAGGAATTTTTAGGCGAAAATTATCCCCTATAAATAAGCTAATGTGTAGCACTGACTGTATAACCAAAAAACCTGAAATTAAAGTAGCGCAAGCATCTTGCTTGCATTTATTATCCAAATTAAAAGCACAACAACTTATTATATTGCCTAACAAATGTATAAGCTAATGTGCAGCACTCACTGTATAATTAAAAAACCTGAAGTTACAGTAGCACAAGCATCTTGCTTGTATTAATTATTCAAGTTAAAGGCACGACAGCTTAATAAATATAAGACAACCTGACAACTTAGAACAGTGAAAAATGTATCAAGTAGATCCACCACTTTCTCCTAAAGAAACATTACCGACAATGTATGATCTTCCTAGCGAAGATCCGGAGGAACCTCGTTTGCCTGATCACTTTCATGTACTACAACCACAATTATTAACAGATACCTTTTGTCCTCCTAACTATATTTGGCAAGAAATATTTACGGGAACGGACATAAATCTGTATTATGATATACCTCATGCATCATGGTATAAAATACCAGACTAGTTTGCAGCTTTAGGAGTACCATATTTGTATGAAAATAGAGATTTAAGATTAAGTTACGTTGTATGCCAAGAAGCAGTGAATCCTTACATTGTGGTAGAATTATTATCACCGGGAACAGAAAAAGAAGACTTAGGATAAATATTAAGAGATGTAGAAAAACCGCCAGTAAAATGGGATGTTTATGAAAAAATATTGAGAGTTTTTGGATATTACCTTGCTGAATTAGACTATTAAATGGAAAAGTTACAAAAATGAAAATCTTACTCTTATGTACGTGAAGTGTCTCTGCGTGGAACTTTTATCATACCCTTAATCAGCAATGCGTCAATCTTTAAGGTACATCAACTGTCAATAGTCTGTTTATTTGTAGGATTTATAAAGTCTGACGCACCTTACATACAATTATAAGCTAATAGTATAAAAATTTTGCATTATCACAGGTTTAGGGAAAATGTCAAGTAAGATCCCGGACTTCTTTAAGAAGTCCGGGATCTACGGGATCTAATTAATTGGTAAGATAATAAAAAACTTATTAATAAAAGTCCCTAGCAATTTAAAATCTAAAGGTGATTAGCTACAGAAAATCTACCTAATTCAAGTTATGCAAACCCTAGCAACGCCACAAACAAACAATAATATATCCGTTCAACCTACCTTTGATACTACTATTAAACGGCGGAAAACCCGCCCGGTAAAAGTAGGAGACATTACCATTGGTGGTGGATATCCGGTAGTTGTACAATCAATGATTAACGAAGATACCCTGGATATTGATGGTTCTGTAGCCGCTATTCGTCGTCTACATGAAATAGGATGTGAAATAGTTCGCGTTACAGTTCCTAGTATGGCTCACGCTAAAGCCTTATCAGAAATAAAAGAGAAACTAATTAAAACCTATCGTGATGTACCCATAGTTGCTGATGTTCACCACAATGGCATGAAAATAGCTCTGGAAGTGGCTAAACACATTGAGAAAGTACGCATTAATCCAGGATTATACGTATTTGAAAAACCTAACAGCAACCGTACTGAATATACACAAGCTGAATTTGACGAAATTGGCGAAAAAATCCGGGAAACTTTAGCTCCTTTGGTGATCTCCTTACGAGATCAAGGTAAAGCTCTGCGTATTGGTGTAAATCATGGTTCTTTAGCTGAAAGAATGTTATTTACTTATGGTGACACTCCAGAGGGGATGGTAGAATCAGCTTTAGAATTTATCCGTATTTGTGAATCTTTAGATTTTTACAACATTGTAATTTCTATGAAAGCGTCACGAGTTCCCGTCATGGTAGCAGCCTATCGCTTAATGGCTAAACGCATGGATGATTTGGCTATGGATTATCCTTTACACTTGGGTGTAACAGAAGCGGGAGATGGTGAATATGGTAGAATTAAATCCACTGCGGGTATTGCGGCGTTATTAACTGATGGTATTGGGGATACCATTCGTGTGTCTTTAACAGAAGCACCAGAAAAGGAAATTCCTGTGTGTTATAGCATTTTGCAAGCTTTAGGTTTGCGGAAAACAATGGTGGAATATGTGGCTTGTCCCTCCTGTGGTAGAACTTTATTTAATTTGGAAGATGTGTTACATCAGGTTAGGGAAGCAACTAAACATCTCACAGGGTTAGATATTGCGGTTATGGGTTGTATTGTTAATGGCCCTGGAGAAATGGCCGATGCTGACTATGGTTATGTTGGGAAGACTCCTGGTTTTATTTCGTTATATCGTGGGCGTGAGGAAATTAAGAAAGTTCCTGAAACAGAAGGTGTACAAGAATTGATTAATTTAATTAAGGCTGATGGCCGTTGGGTAGATCCTTAATGGTATTTTGTAGGGTTGGTTGGTTGCTATAACTTTCCGCTCTATAAAACTTACCCAAAGCTACCCAAGTCTATACTTAACTGGACAATGGTAGCTTTGATGTTTACTTCCTGATTTAACATAGTCTCAAGATGACTCTTGAGACGTTTGCTTACTCTACAGGCTGACACGGTAGAGCTTACCGCCAAATCTGAACATTTTGGTATAAAAATACCATCAAACCAATGTTCAAGATTTTGATAATCATCATCTCTGTTTTAAACTATTCACACATTGCAAATACTAGCTCATAACCAAGTCTTAAAAGTCTGTCTTTATCAGTTAAAACCAATCCGCTGACATTACCTTACATGATGCGTTTTAGCATAAAATTTATCTCACACTCAGACACACTATATTTTATTTTGCACGCATTATTTTGCACGCACAGAAGCACAGAAACGGAGGAGTAAAAATCCACTCAAAGATGAAAGCTGACTCCTATTTTCCAGAATTAGCGATCGCTGTGTTATCATTTATAAAATTAAGTGTTAGATTGGGCATAATTAATATATTTTTTCACACGGCTGTTATTATGATTACAAAAAGCAAGCTGGTTTTAGGTGCTACTTTATTGACGCTTTCTAGTATAGGTGTTGCTAGTATTGGTATTCACTCCGCAAGTAGAGCTTCATTTAAAGACAGCTACAAAAATTTAGTTGATGAAGTTTGGCAAAATATCTACTATCGTTATGTTGATAGTACTTTTAATCAGGTAGATTGGCAAGCAGTACGCAAGGAATACGTTAAAAATAAAAATTATACTACTCAAGAGGAAGCATATAAGTCTATTCGGGAAATGCTCAAAAAGCTCGAAGACCCTTATACTAGATTTATGGACCCAGAAGAGTTTAAAAGTATGAAAATTGATACTTCTGGAGAGCTTACTGGTATTGGTATTACTATCAGTTTAGATGAAAAAACTAAGCAGTTGGTTGTTATTTCTCCTATTGAAGATACTCCAGCTTTTAAAGCAGGTATTTTAGCTAAAGATATAATTTTAGAAATTAATGGTAAAAGTACCAAGGGTATGGATACTAATGATGCAGTATCTTTAATTCGTGGTGAACCTAATACTAAGGTTAGGTTAACTATACTACGTGGCAAGGATCAGAAGAAGTTTGAAATTACTAGAGCAAGAATTGAAATTCATCCTGTTAAATTCTCCGACAAGAAAACTCCCTATGGCAATATAGGCTATATTCGTCTCAACCAGTTTAGCGCTAATGCTAGTAAGGAAATGAGGGATGCTATTATCAATTTAGAGAACAAAAAGGTTTCTGGTTATGTCTTGGATTTGCGAAATAATCCCGGTGGCTTGTTATATGCTAGTATCGAAATCGCTCAAATGTGGTTGAATCGTGGTACTATTGTCTCTACTATTGATCGTCAAGGTATTCAAGATAAACAGTCCGCTAATGGTACAGCTTTAACTAATAAACCTTTGGTAATCTTAGTTGATAAGGGTTCGGCCAGTGCTAGTGAAATTCTCTCTGGCGCTTTACAAGATAATAAACGCGCTATCTTAGTAGGTAGTCAAACTTTTGGTAAGGGTTTGGTGCAATCTGTTTTACCTTTAAAATCTGGTGCAGGTATGGCTGTAACTATTGCTAAATATCATACTCCTAGTGGTAAGGATATTAATAAACATGGTATTGACCCTGATATCAAGGTAGAATTAACTGATAAACAAAGACAACAACTATGGTTAAAGGAAAGGGATAAGTTAGCAACTTTGGACGATCCTGAGTATGCTAAAGCTGTGGAAGTTTTGGGTCAGCAAGCTCGGAGAAATTGAGCAAATTAGGAGTCAGCAGTATTATTTACTTGTTATACAGTTTGAATGTCTCTTATAATTGTATTTTTTGCGACTTGTCACGCCTTTGCGATAGAGTAATTATTTATCAAACAGAGATAAATAAATGAGGCCTTGCTGAATTAGAGTATGAAATGGAAAAGTTACAAAAATGAAAATCTTACTCTTGTGTACCTGGAGTGCCTCTGCGTGAGACTTTCATTATACCCTTAATCAGCAATGCCGATAATTTTTTAATGTCTTCAGAGACACCTACGGCGATCGCAGCTATTGCTTAACGGATATCTGGTATATTTAATTGTCAGAATCAGGATATCCGGGATGTAAGGATGTACAGGATGTTGATGATTGCTGATCGTGTTAATACTTGTGCAGTATGTTATAATCATGGGCATACTCAATCATCACCCTATCTATGCTACAACCAGGAAAAGCATTAAAACAACGTCCCCAATATGTCATAGAAACAGAAATTGGTGCTGGAGGTTTTGGTGTTAAGCTAATGTGCAGCACTCACTGTATAATTAAAAAACCTGAAGTTACAGTAGCACAAGCATCTTGCTTGTATTAATTATTCAAGTTAAAGGCACAACAGCTTACCTATAAAGCTAAACATCAAGAATTGAATTTTCCCGTTGTTATAAAAACTCCTAATAGTCGGTTGTGTAGAGATGCTAATTATCCTAAATATGTGGAGGGTTTTCGCAAGGAAGGAAGAACATTAGCGAAAATTTCTCAAAATCATCATCCGAATATTGTCAGAATTATAGACTTTTTTGAAGAGGATAATTTACCATGTTTAGTGATAGATTTTGTGAAGGGTGAAAATTTATATCATTTAATCAAAAATAAGGGTATTTTATCAGAATCTACTGCTATTGATTATATTAAACAAATTGCTGATGTTGCTGATGCTTTATCTGTTTGTCATCAAAATGGCTTGTAAACTGTAATATTTAAAGGTTACACATAATTATTAAGTCTGAATCAGGATATCCAGGATTAAAGGATGAACAGGATGGTAATTTTTAGATGGTTTAAATTATTTAAAAACAATCATCCAATAACATCCTGTAAAATACCCAACATCTTCACAAAAAATCATCAAAAAACATCCTGAAAATCCTAAAATCCTGGACATCGTGATTTGTGACAATTAAAATAAGATACAATATTGATAATCCACATCATCCGAAATGATAAATGATAATGGTTCAAACCCCTATCAAAACCCTAACCCTTGATGAATTTCTCAAATTGCCAGAAACCAAACCAGCAAGCGAATTTATTAACGGTGAAATTATTCAAAAACCCATGCTTCAAGGAAAACATAGCACAGTTCAAAGCGATTTTGTCTCTGCTGCAAATACCGTTCTCAAACCCCAGCATATTGCCCGCGCATACTCTGAATTACGCTGTACCTTTGGTGGTAGATCCATTGTACCAGATATTGCCGTCTTCACTTGGGAGCGCATTCCCCGCGATGAAAATGGTGAAGTTGCTAATACTTTTACTATCCCTCCTGACTGGACAATTGAAATACTTTCTCCTGAACAAAGTCAAACTAAAGTAGTTAGAAATATTCTCCATTGTCTTCAATATGGTACTCAAATGGGTTGGTTAATTGACCCTGAAGAAAAATTAGTTTTTGTCTATTTTGCTGATCAACGTATTTTATTATTTGAACTAGAAACAGATAGTTTACCTGTTCCTGTTTTTGGTCAGTCTTTGAATCTTACTGTAGGTCAAATTTTTAGTTGGTTAAATGAATAAATCTTTAATATATTCTTTATCAGAATCACGATGTCGAGGATTAAAGGATTAACAGGATAGTAATTTTTAGATAGTTTATAATAATTTAAAGACAATCATCAAAAAACATCCTGAAAATCCCAATATACCCACACACAATCATCAAAAAATATCCTGTACATCCTCAAATCCTGGGTATCCCGATTCTGACAATATCACCAAAAAAATATTTTCTCCACCCCTTGACAAAAATCTAACTTCCTGCTACACTGTTGTTAAAGTGGAAATCTGTGCGCTCATTCATACTCACGGCTTTAACAACTATCCATCGTTAATCACCCAAAATCACAAACTGGACAACAACTCAAAACTCATAATCTTCCCAGCTTGAACATCTTGAATATTTTTACCACCTTCAATAACATTCTCCAATAAATCAACAACCTCCCCCAACCTGAAAAATTCACTTCGTAAACATAACACTGCTGTTTCCCCAGCACATTCATAAAAACGCAAGATGTACTTTTCCAGATTATCTTCACGAGGTTTCAAAGCCATTAAAATCAAATTATCTGCTGTGAAACCCAAAAAGGACATTTTTGGAGTGAGGTTATTTGCTGTATTTGCAATATTCTTATCATCGCAAAATAGAACTTGGATAGGAGTATTCAACTCATAACCATATTTAACAGTATTTGCATTTTGCCAACTTCCCGAATGCGGATATAAAGCATAAGTAAATTGATGGATACCTCTATCAGCGCGAGAGTCAGGCCAGTTAGAACTTCTCAACAAAGTCAGACGTAATTGATGGGGAGTTGTATCATAACCATATTTACAATCATTTAAAAGACTTACTCCATAACTTACATCATCTTGAGTCAAGTCAACCCATCTTAAAGCGGGTATTTCCCATTTTGCGGTTTCTGCGGGAGTTTTGGGGTTTGTTGAACGATGGATAACACCGCATGGAATTTCTGAGGTGGATATTTCCGATGTAATATTGAGGGGGAATGCTGTTTTTACTAAAATTTGATTTTCGTACCAGTGAACAATATTCTCTATTTTCAGAATGGGGGAAGATGTTTGTAAAATGTAGTCTTGGATAAATTCCGAACTTCCAAAATTTCGCACCACTCGCAAACGTTGTTCTATAATTCCATGATGCAACCATTGACAAGATGTTAACTTGGCAGGTGGTAATGGTTTATTGTGATAATCTGGGTCAATATTCCAAGCATCCCAATATTGTCCACTATCTTGGAAAAATTGCAGTTCGTTTCCTGAACCTGCTAATATTTCCCGTTGTTGGGTTTTGTCAAATATGCTGTTTAAGTTTCCTGTGGTTGGGTTGACTTCAATTTGCAAATATTCATTTTCTAAAATGTAGTTGTTAGGAAAAACGGTTTGACAAGTTTCGCTTTCATTGGTTGCTTCATGGGGTATAAGGAAATATAGGTTATAACCAACTGAAGGAATATCAGCAACGAAGAGTAAATTTCTATTTTCGCTATTTTCTATTAGTTGTGATGGGAGTTTATTTCCTGCAAGATCATAAATTTGCCATGTTGTATAATCTTCTGGTAAAGAAGGTAATGCAATATTGACTATTTCCCGACGTTCCCAGTTAAGAGAGTTGAAAATTAGGATGGGAATACTGTGAGGATGGGGAGATTGTGGTAATTTGATATAAGATGCGATCGCTCGCAATGAATTTTCCAATATTTGCTTTCCTATATTTTGCACATCTTCCCATTCTGGTAAAGCATCTTCATAGACTTGAGTAATGGAAGAACCTGGTAGAATATCATGAAACTGGTTAAACAGAACTTTTTTCCAAGCTGTTTCTATTTCCGCTTGGGGATAATTTACACCACAGACGGTTTTTGCTAAAGTGGCGAATAACTCAGCTTGATATAATAGATGTTCACATTGACGATTATACTTTTTCTGATCCGCATGGGTAGTATAGCAACCACGATGAAATTCTAAATATAGTTCATCTTCCCATATTGGCAAATCTCCACAGGCCGATTTTACATCCTGGAGATATTTTTCGGCTGTGGTAAATTCCAACTGAGGAAAAATAGGGGAACTTTGCCATTTTCTGGCCACCTCTAACATATCACGAGTCGGTCCACCACCATGATCACCAATACCAGGAAGCCAAAGTGCATTTTCTATAGAAGTTTGATTTTGCCATTCTTGCAGATATTGTGCCATTTTCACTGGTGCGATCGCTTCACCGATTAAAGCTGACATAAAACTTAATACTTGACTACCATCAGGCGATCGCCACCAAAATAAACTATGCTGAAATTTAGTAGTATCATTCCAGCGCAGTTTTTGGGTAACGAAATATTCTATTCCCGCTTGAGATAAAAACTGTGGTAAAGTTGCACAAAAACCGAAAGTATCAGGAAGCCAGATAATAGGGGATATTTTCCCAAATTTGGCTAAATAATAACGTTGTCCATATAATAATTGACGAACGATAGACTCTCCTGAGATTAAGTTTAAATCAGGTTCAACATAACTACCGCCAATAATTTCCCATTTTCCTGATTTTACCTGATGTTGAATTGCGGTAAATAATTCAGGACGGTTTTTTTCCATCCAAGCATATAAAGCAGGGGTAGAATGACAGAATATTAATTCAGGAAAATCTTTTTGTAAGTTTAGCACCGAGTTGAAAGTATTTTCAGCCGCTTTCCAAGTTTCTGACACTGGCCACAACCAAGCTAAATCCAAATGGGCATGGCCAAGAAGATATATAGTAGAGTTAGTTAATTTAGATAGATATTGATGATTTTCTTGACAAAAGTTTAAATAAGATGTTCTAATTTCCTTCAGATGTTTATTTTCGATAGCTGTAGAGAGTGCCTCCAGTTTTTCCGGTGCTGATAGAATTAATTGATGTTGTAAAATTTCCAGTTCATCAGCCAGAAAACCAGGATCAGGATCATGGTAATCTAAAGATTCGTATATGGACAGCGATCGCATTAACGCCCCATCACAATGTTCTGGACTTACCAACTTCACTAAAATAGTAAATTCTTCTCCAGGAAATACCCCATTGCTTAGTAAAACTCTAGGGGAACTATCAAATAAATCTCCCGTTACTACCAATTTACCATTAACATAAACTTCTGCTTGATCTGCCCACCACACCAAAGCAACTCGCAAGCATAAACCAGATATATCATAACCTTGGACATTTTCGGGAATGATCAATTTTTGTCCTAACCATAGAACTTCCTTTCCCTGTTTCCACGGAATGTGATTTTTTTCGTTTAGTTCTACCTGCAACCAGTCTTGTAAATTAGGTAATAAGCTAATATCAGTAATATTCTGATTTTGTAAATATCGCCATTGTGATTGTATATCAATCTGGCAATAGTAACGTAATTGTTCTACTATTGCGGAAATATTTTCAGAACAGGATGATAGTAAAGGTGTAGTCATAATTATAATATGAATTTTATCTCACGCAAAGGCGCAAAGATAAAGATAAGAGTTAAGAAACTGACTGCTAATAGCTAGGTTAATAATCTAGCATGATTTCCAATCCTGGCAAAATATTTTCACCAGATAATATTACAGGCATATTGACTATTTCTGCTGCTTTTCCTGAACGATAAATTTCTACTTGTTTTTGTTGTGGGTTAATTAACCAACCTAAAAGTAATCCTGAAGATAAATATTCTTGCATTTTATCTTGTAAAGGAGCAGGTCTAAGCTGTTGTGCCTTTAACTTGAATAATTAATACAAGCAAGATGCTTGTGCTACTGTAACTTCAGGTTTTTTAATTATACAGTGAGTGCTGCACATTAGCTTATCACTTTTTGATGACAAATTCAAAATTTGAAACTTTGCGCCTTTGCGTCTTTATGCGAAACCAGAATCAAAATGTGATTCATTTACCTGAAAATTGCTGTAATATCCATAATTTTCCTCATATCCAATAATCTGGGCAATTACAGCAGTTTCCATTATTATGAGGTACAGATGTTAATGATAAAACCCTTGTAACACAGGCATCTTGCTGTGTTCATAGTGTATCTCATGTAGGTGGAATGTGCTGTATATCCAATTATAAGCAAAACCAACCAATAGCAATAAACAGAATTAAAAAATAGTAACACTTATTGACTTAATTTAACTTTATTTAATTTGCTCAAACGTTAAAGTTAAAGAAAAGCACATATAGAGTATCGTAACAGAAAAATTTTTTCCTGAAAAAATATAGAATAATCCTACAACCTACATTATCAGATTATTTAATATCATGGCTTCCGGTTCACGCTATCAAAGCAAAATCTTTAACTTCCTTTCTCAGCAATCTCGCAAATTGAGTGAACAGATAGATCATACCCTCAAAGGATTACAAATTGCCACTAAATTAGGTGTGGAATCCTTACTACAATCATTGTATCAAATCATCACCCAAAAAGAACCTTTTGGTAAACAGTTAAATGCTGCTTCTCCTGTAGAAACTGACACACCAATTAAAGAGGTATTAACACTGATAAAAAATTTACCTACTGGTACAGATGCTCAAGAATCTAGCGAAAGTTCTACACCTGTAAATTTCTGGAAATCTTTATGGCGCACAATTTTTCCCTATCATACTCAGCATAATACCACACCTAGAAATATTTTACAAGAGCATTTACCGACGATTCAAGGAATTGCGACATTATTAGATAATCGTAATTTAGTATTAATTGGTGAAGATAATCGCATTTTTAACGTTTTAAGTACAGGACAAAATAGGGAAATAACCAATAAAATTAATCATGAAATTGAGTCATATCAACAATTACAACTTTTGCCAGAAATTGATAGAAAGTTGAATAAGTTAACCGCTAATTATCCGCAAAATCGTTTTTTAGTTTTTGTAGATAATTTAGTTGCGAATGTTGAGAATTATTTAGAAAATTCCGCTTTAGTACCTGGCGAAAATATGAAACATTACCAATTTTCTGATATTGTAGCAGGGATGATCAATTATTTTTTAGGAGGTAGGAATATTACTCCTGAAATTGATCAAAATATTGTTAATAGTAGACATACAAATATTCCGCAATTACCAAAATTAGATATTCCAGAGATAAATTGGTTAACCTGGAATGATTTATTTGGTAAAAGCAATAATACTCTAACTACAGAAAGTAAGCATCAAGAGACTATCAATGAAGAATTTGCAAGTGTTCAAAATGAAGAAGATAGAGAAAATTATCAAGAGAATTATCAAACTTATAAAAACTATGAATATGAACAATTTAAAGATAAACTGAACAATAAACAAGTAAAATTTCGTCCTGACTGGATAGACATTTCTGCAACTTCATTAGGTTATGAAAAACATCCATTAGAACAGATTTTAGAATGGTTAGATATAGCAATGTTATGGGTAGAACAAATATGTGTAAATATCGTTTATTTTTGGCGTGGTTTTCTGTTGGGTAAATAGTTAGACAAATAAACTATTTGTCTCAATCTATACAAATACCATACTTAGGTAACAATTCATGAATAATATAAAACCTATGAATTTGCAAAGCATCATGAAATAATTTCCAGTCACTTAATAAAAATTGGGGATGATAGGAAAAAACATCATCATCCTTATCTACCAACTTCTTAGTACCTAAAGCTAAATATTTCCAAGACTTCTTACCCTTGGGAATATAAACAACATTTTCAGCACCAAAACTAAACATTCCTGAAGCAATTGCATTTAACCATTGACGATGACGTAAATGATCTTTTTTATCCCGAATATTTACCAACATATTGGCAATTAAACTTCTATCTGGTTCCGGTATTCCTAAAACATCCATATCAGCATCACCTAATAAATAACGACGCATTGCTTTACACATAAAATCTGCCGCATTGAGAAAATCTTCGGGATTATTTCGCATAATTTTCTCATTTCTACCATTAATATAACCCCATTTTAAAAAAGGTTTATCAGGATTACTTAAAACTGTACCATGTCCTAAAGGTAAAGCCTCATTGACAAAATAATTTTTCAATCTGTTCATTAAATTTTTATCTGGCTTTTCATTTTCATCTAATAATTTTTTTGCAGCATTTACTTGATGGTTAACTCCCGCAAAACCTTGATGTGACCATGTATCAACATAAACGTGCATCGTAATTCCTAAGCGATGTAAACCATACAAATTATCTCGATGTTTAATACATTCTCTAATCATATCCTGTGCGACATAACTATTAGGACGGCATATTAATTTATCAATAAATTTTCCTTCATCAACTTCACCAGCTTTCTTGCCATTATTTCCTGGTAAAAAATGAAAAGGTATCCAAACTCGATGATTTGCTAATTCTTGAAAATTGCGATAATCTAATGTTTTATGTGCGGAACTAATGCGATAAAATGTTGCTCCATTATTAAATCTAATGATACCACTATTGGTAGCATCATCTACATATTGAGAACTGTAAGCAATAACATTTGCTGATTGATGATCAAAACCTGCTAATCTGGCTACTATATAAGTTACACCATGATGAAAGTCTATTTGCATAATTATCAGCCTATTCTCTAGTAAATCAATTTATGTTAATTTATATGTCAGTTTATATGTCAATTTGTTTTTTATGAAAACTACCGCATTTACTGGTACAATAACCGTGATCAAAAAAATAATATCTACTTATTAATGATCATGAAACATCATCAAAGCACTTTTACTGGATTAAAACAACAGGATTTATATTATCAAAATTGGTTACCAGAGAGTAAAATGAAAGGTGTATTGGTTTTGGTACATGGTTTAGGTGGACATAGTGGAATGTATCAAAACATTGTTAATCATTTATTAATAAGACAATATGCTATTTATGCTTTTGATTTACCTGGACATGGACTTTCACCAGGGATAAGAGCTTATATTGATACATGGTCAGAATACACTGATAATTTACGCATTTTTATAGATTTTGTAAAAACACAACATGGGGAAATCCCGCTTTTCCTTTATGGACACAGTATGGGAGGAATGATAGTTATAGATTATACTTTAAAATATCCTGAAGATAATTCTCTAATATCTGGTGTAATTGCTTGTGCGCCTAGTGTTGGACAAGTGACAGTATCTCCACTACGGTTATTTTTAGGTAAATTACTTTCTAACATATACCCGCAATTTTCGCTAGATACAGGTTTCGATATTAATGCTGGTTCACGAGATAAAGAGGTAATCAAAGGTTATACTCAAGATAAGTTACGTCATACTCGTGGAACTGCACGTTTATCTACAGAGTTTTTTAAAACTTTAAGATGGATCTACAATCATGTAGAAAAATGGCAAGTACCATTATTGATATTACATGGTAGTGCGGATCGTGTCACCTTACCGGAAGGAAGTAAGCGTTTTTATGAAAAAGTTAATTATGTAGATAAGTTAAGAATTGAGTATGAGGGAGCATATCATGATTTACACTGTGATATTAATTATGCTGAAGTAATGGAAGATTTAAGTAATTGGATGGATCAACATTTATCAAATTACCCAATTAAACTATAAATAACAAAACACATTAAAAGAATTTTGTCTTTACATTTAGTTTCAGGAATGCTCAATGATTTTACTTCCGAACAAATGATAATCTTTTAATATCAGCTTTATCAATATTTTTTGTAATTTACTAGAGCTATCAATCCTCATCTTATCAAAAAATATCAACCAATACAACATGAAATATCTCAATCAAATAATTCATGGTGACTGTATAGAAAAACTCAAAGAAATACCTGATAAAAGTATTGATTTAGTAATTCTTGATCCTCCTTATTGGAAAGTTATTCAAGAAAAATGGGACTATCAATGGCGCACAGAAGAAGATTATGTACAATGGTGTTTACAATGGTTAGAACAAATTGCTAGAGTCATTAAATTATCAGGTAGTTTATATCTATTTGGTTATGTGAGAAACTTAGTTCATTTATATGATTATCTGATTAAATTAGGCTTTGATTTTAGACAACAAATAATTATAGATAAAGGAATTAAATCTATCGGAGGAAGAGCGACAAAAGGATATAAAATGTTTCCTAATGTTACGGAAAGTCTGTTATTTTTTAATTATAATAGTCGTCCTTTTGTGAAAAAATTCCTTAAAGATAGACAAAAAGAATTAGGTTTAACTGCTTTAGCAATAAATCAAAAATTAGGAGTAAAAGTAAATGGGGGAGGAATGTGGTCACTTTATACAGGAAATAATATTTTAGCCCAAATTCCTACAAAAGAAATGTGGGAAAAATTGCAAGAAATTCTCGATTTTCAACTTGCTTATGAAAATATCGCTCCAGTTTTTAATATTGAGATGGGAATAACTGATGTGTGGAAAGATATAAATTTTTATAAAGAGGAAAGATTTCATCCTACACAAAAACCAGTGAAGTTAATAGAAAGAATTATTAAAGCTAGTAGTCATGAAAATATGGTAGTGTTAGATCCTTTTATGGGTTCGGGAACTACTGCTGTTGTTTGTTTAAATTTGAGTCGTTATTATATTGGTATTGAGAAGGAAGAGAAATATATTGAAGTTGCGAAAAAAAGAATAGATAGGAGATAGAATAAGTAGGTGTTATAATATAATTTGTGAAACTACGAGTCAACTTGAACGGTAATGTTTTCCATAATGGTTTAGAAGCTATCAATTTGCTTTTTTGATTATAAAGGATTTAGAACCCACATTCGGCAGATCCCGGACTTCTTTAAGAAGTCCGGGATCTTGAAGATTAATCATCATTTTCCTTTTAACGCCTCCGTTGCAGATATACCCTCCCCCTGAATACCAAAATACCACAACGCAGCAGCCGCTTCCCCGCGAGTTACAGCTTTTTTGGGCTGAAATAACGTTGTATACCCAAATACCCGCCTAATATTGGAATTTTCCCCATTTTGATAATCTGCTAATACTGCCTTTAACGCTTTCGTTTCTATTTTGCCCACATCTTGAAATCCCCAAGTTTGTTTCACTGCTTCTAAATTAGCAGTCGGTAAAGGTTGACGAGTATCTAATGGCACTTTCCACAGTATAAGTTGTTCTCTGGTTAAAGGCGCGTCTGGTTGAAATAAAACGGTGGTACTATCTCCCGATAAACTACTGGGAATTAAACCCGCTTCTGCTAAACCTTGAATAATCGCAAAATCAGCATCTTTAGCTAATACATCTCTAAAAACAGGTTGGGTATTTGTAGATGCTAACCTAATTTGTTTCGCTGGATTTTTAGGATACATGGCGTTATTAGCATTAAATAACCAACGTGCATATTCTCGACGGGTAATAATTTTATTGGGATGAAATTGATTAGTTTTCGGTTCTATAGATAAAACCCCTAAATCTACTAAGTCTTGTAAATGTGTTCTCCATTCTGGAGGTGCTTGATCAATATCCGTAAATTCCTGGGATGTCAAAGTTTCCGGTTTATTGGTAATTTCTGGACTGGGATTTTCACTAGGTAATGCAGGACCTAATTTAGTATTATTAGGATGATCAGAATTATGTTTTTCATAAGTAATTAATAATTCTGTGGAAGTTTGAGACTGATTAGGATTAGCTGTATTTACAGTTTGTGGTTTAATGGCAATGGTAATAGTTAAGTTGTCATTTTGCGCTGTAAAAATACCTGCTGTATCATCTTGAGGTTGTTTAATAATTTGCCATTTTTTAGCTGCTAATTCATTACGATAAAAACTAATAATTAAGTTACTAGGATCAACACTTTCCCAACGGGTTAAAACTATTTTTAAATCTGGGCTTTGTTCATTATTAATAGGTTTAGTTTCTGCTAATGTGGCATTGGGATAAGTGGGAATATTTTCTGGGAAATCTTCAGGTAATTTAATATTAGGAATATTACTATTTGTGGGCGTGGGAGTGGGAGTTTGTGCCAATAAAGGAGGATTTTTCTGTAATTGGGGATCGGGAGATAATGCTAGTTCTAAATTTTTAGCTCCAGGGTTATTCGCGCAAGCTGTTACAGAAAATAAAACTGTGAAAGTTAATAATATAATACGAGAAAACATTGGTAATAGGTAATAGGTGATTTGTAATTAATCCTGTAAATCCTTAAATCCTGGATATCCTGATTCAGAGAATTTAATACTGTACATAATTCTCTAAATCTTCAATTTGCCGTGATCGTAAATGTTGAATAATTTTCCACAAAATTGTATAACTACCATCACGATGAAATTCCACTGTTTTAAAGGTAATAATGGTATCACTACTAGGAACTTGTCCCAGTTGTTTTTTAGCATGACTATTACCACGAGAAATGGGTTGTGTTTTGAGGATAATTTCTGGTAGTTTAAATTGGAGCGATCGCAGTAAATAAGTCCTATTCAACTCAACCTTGGCATCTGGCACCTCCAATAAATTCCATATCTGATCCTCACCCGTTAAAAATCTGCATTTATACATTTGTAAAGATTCTAACTTAGTCGGTAGTTTTTTATAAGCCAGAAAAAATTATTAATTGACTCCAACACAGGTTTTAAGTTACTATCCAACTGTGATAAAAAAATATCAGTAACTATGGGTAATATAGGATTGGATTTTTTCTCTCCAGAAACTAAAGGTAATTCCCGAACTAAACCTATTTTTCCTTTACGAGATAATAACTGATCTAATAGCTGTGGCAAGTAAGCAGATTTCGTATAAAATTTATCCGTATCTGGTGCTAATGCAGTATGTTGATGGGAGTTTCCCAGGGGAATTTCCTTAGCTAAAATGTGACTAGGTAAGGAAGTGAGGATAAAAGGAAGTAAAATTTCCAGAAAAAAATGTCTCATGTCAAAAACCTAGATCGAATTGGAGCAACAAAATCTAAAATAGATATTAAATTGGAATAACCACCATCTACAAGAATCAGTCTAAAAGCCAGTCTGTTTTACTGTTCATTAAGCGTCCCCAGGTTGTTACCAGTGCTGAAACAAGATTATATGCAAGTTTCCCAGGATCAGCCTATTTATTTTGAGGCTCCTCTCCAATTATTACTGTTTGTTGATGGGCGACCTAAGTCCCGACAACAAGTACAGCAAATTTGTGCTTATTTAAAAAAATTAGAGGATGGGTATAGTTTTGAACTGCAAATTATTGATGTGGGCAAACAACCCTACCTTGCTGAACACTTTAAGTTAGTTGCTACACCGGCTTTAGTGAAAATTAAACCGGCTCCCCAACAGACTCTTGCTGGTACTAATATTATCCCTCAATTACAAACATGGTGGCCACGTTGGCAAGCTGCTGTGGAGGATTTTTTACAACTGGAGGACAATTTACCAGATTTTGTGGATAGTGGTGATTTAAAAGCATCTCAATCTATTTATTCGGTAGCTCAATCGGCAGAAGTGATGCAACTGGCGGATGAGGTTTTTCGGTTGAAGCAGGAAAAGGAGAAGTTGAAGGAACAATTACAGTTTAAGGATCGGGTTATTAGTATTTTAGCTCACGATTTGCGTAATCCTTTAACGGCGGCGGCTATAGCTGTTGAAACTCTCCAATCTACTTATAATCCAAATTTAGGTATTTTTCACAAGCTAAAACCTGGTTTAGTAGAACATTTGTTAAAACAGGCCCGCGCTCAAATGCGAATTATTGATAAAATGATCGCTGACTTGTTACAGGTAGGCCGCAGTCATGATACAGAATTACCCATTATTCCCCAAAAATTGGAGTTAGGGAAATTATGTTTAGAAGTATTAGCAGAATTTAGCGATCGCTACAATGCCAAATCTCAAACCATAGAGAGAGATATTCCCCAAGACTTACCTCGTGTCTATGCCGATCCAGAAAGGATTCGTCAAGTGTTAAGTAACTTATTGGATAATGCTATTAAATATACTCCTGTGGGTGGTACTATTAGTTTATCAGCCTTACATCGCACTAGCCAAAAAGTACAATTTAGTATAGGTGATAGTGGTCCTGGTATTCCAGAAGAAAACCGCGATCGCATTTTTGAGAATCACTTCCGTTTACAACGGGATCAAGGTACAGAAGGTTATGGAATAGGACTATCTTTATGTCAAAGAGTAATTCGCGCTCACTATGGTCAAATTTGGGTAGATAATTCTCCCTATGGAGGTGCTTGGTTTCATTTTATTTTGCCAGTGTATCCATCTTAATCGCCTGAAGGATTTTCACTGATTGATATGTTGACACTGTCCAGAGAGAGGATTTAGATTTATCAAAGACTCATTGTTTTTTGCCAATAGTCTATTTGTGAAAAATCCAGAAAGAGTAGAGAAAATGATGATGTTAATGGCATTGTGTCTTTTAGCTTATAATCTAGAACAAAGACAACTAAAAATCTCATGAAAGACCCAAAAGTCTACCGTTAAAAATCAACTGAATAAACCACAAAATCTCTCACATTAAGGTGGATATTTCAATATCTTCCTATATGATTAATCTCTCATAATTTCATACAGCGATCGCACTTCCCCGCATTCATAAAAAGCGATCGTACTCTATAGGATTTTCCAGTCTAGTGAAGTCCAAACTTAGCTGCGTTTATCTGTATCCATCTGCGTACCTCGCAGCAAGCTAGAACTATTACTGCTTGTATCTCACTTGAATGGGGCGTTGCTGAATTGGGGTATGAAATTGAAAAATCAAACAAATGAAACTCTTACTCTCTGAGACTCTGCGCCTCTGCGTGAAATAAAATTATAATCTTAATCAGCAACGGCGAATGGGAATAAGTCAAAAGTTAAGAAGATGTTTTTAAAGTCTAAATTAATACTAAAATCGGCGATTAGAAAGATGCTTTCTGTAATGGTACGTCTCTACACAGGTAAAACCTACCTATCCATGTTAAAAATGCTTAGTTTTTCATTAGTCCAAGTAAGTGGAATTTGCTTGTGTAGTAGCGAATTGTATTCGCCCAAGACTTTTAAAAAATCCTCTAAAATTTGATCTCCTGTGCTGACTGCTATATGACGGCTTGCCAAATGTCCATCTTTGTGCCACCACTGGAGAATTATGGCAGGATGGAAAGAAGGCTGTGCAATAAGAACAAATTTTCTGTGTGATGGTAAGTTATTCATTTAATAAACTTTTAATCATCAAATACAGATAGAAACACAAACACAGACCTATTAACGATCTTATGTTCTATTTGCTATGCTAAATCCATTCTCGTACCAAAACCAGGAAATGAACCCAGAAACCTCAGAAACTTACATCAATCATCCAACTTGGGGTTTACTCTACAAAATCTCTATGCTTGATGATAACCAGGATCTGTTTACTACACTTTATGCACAACGTTTATTTTTTTTAGTAACCAGTGATGGAAAAAGTCTAAAATTTCAGTCCATCGGCCGTACTGAAGCCAGAATGATGGTGGAAAATCGTTTACGGACTTTACGCCGCAGTGGTAACTCTCAGGAGTACGATCAACTTCAGAGTGTTTTCCAGCGCACCTTCTAATGAATACTTTAATTAGTCAACAAATTACTCAACGCATTGCTGATATTTCTGCCTCACTGCCCAATACAGTGAGGTTAATTGCTGTTAGTAAAACGGTTCCGAGTGAATTTATTCGTACTGCATACAACGCAGGTATTCGTGATTTTGCTGAAAGTCGTATCCAGGAAACTATCAGCAAACAAGCCGAATTACAAGACTTAACGGATATTACTTGGCATTTAATTGGACATCTCCAAATTAATAAGGCGAAGAAGGCTTTACAAATATTTCAATGGATTCACTCTGTTGATAGTTTAGCCTTAGCACAACGCTTAAATACCCTGGCTTTTCAGATAGGTGTGCATCCACATATATGTTTACAAGTTAAAATATTACCAGATGATAATAAATATGGTTGGATAATTCCTGAATTGTTATCTGACTTGTCAAGTTTGAATGAATGTCAATATTTAAAAATTCAAGGTTTGATGACAATTCCACCATTAGGTTTAGAAAATTCCCAAATTCTGAATGTATTTAACTCTACTCGTGAACTAGGAGCAACCATTAACTCCCAAAATTGGTCAAATATCAGCATAGAAGAATTATCTATGGGAATGTCAGGAGATTATTTAATGGCAGTGGCAGCAGGGGCAACAATGGTAAGATTAGGTACGACATTATTTGGGCAACGTTCCTAGTATCTCAACAATTAGAGGAAATAAAACCTTTACCAAGCAATAATTACGGGATTTATCACCTCTAATGTTGAGTAATTTTACTAGTGTTAAAAATATTGTACTAAGATTCAGTAAGTGCTAGAGAAGAAAGTGGTCTAATTATCTTTCTTTGTGAAAATTTTTAGGCTATAATCTTGACTCGCTGTTGCAAATTAGGTAATGTAAAAACGTTGGAATTAATATTCTAACTACTACTACTAACTTGTACTAGAGGCTGAAAACAGTAATGTAATTACTGCTCAAAGCATCTACTTATTAGGTATGACCACTGGCTAATAAAAATTTCCAACATTAAAAGTCAGGAAAATTAGGGTAATTTTTTTCCGGGAGCGGATCATGAGCAATATATTTTCTAAACTCAGGGATTTTGTCGGTTTAAACGAACCAGTAGAATACGAATACTACGAGGAAGAACCAGATACTAGAGAAAGTTACCAAAGTAATCTCTATCAAGAACAAAATCCTCAGCCAGCACCACAACCACAAGCAGAACCTACTCCATCTAGTAGACGTTGGCGGGACAATAGCCCTACAATGTCTGATGAACCAGCTACGACAGTTTCTAAACCTATGAGTAATGTTATTGGTATGCCCGGTGCAGTGAATGGAATTTCCGAAGTTTTAGTTCTTGAACCTCGTACTTTCGAGGAGATGCCTCAAGCTATCCAGGCTTTACGTGAACGTAAATCGGTAGTTTTAAATCTAACTATTATGGACCCTGATCAAGCTCAACGGGCTGTGGATTTTGTGGCTGGTGGTACTTATGCTTTAGATGGACATCAAGAACGTATTGGTGAAAGTATTTTCTTATTTACACCTAGCTGTGTTCAAGTTAGCACTCAAAGCGGTTTAATACATGAAGTACCTCAGCCTCCAGTGCGTCATCGTCCTGCATCTACGGAACCTACTGCGTGGGGTAATGAAGGCACAAGAATGGTACAGTAATGTACATTAGTCGTTAGTTCCTAGTAGTTATTGATCCTCTGTTTAGGATTGACTAACTGATGAATTTTTGACCATTTACTAATGACTAAGACGACATGACTATCAAATTTGGCTTAATTGGTGGTGGGGTAATGGCAGAAGCTATATTATCCCGCCTTATTGATTCTGGTACTTATCAAAGTGCAGAAATTATTGTTAGTGAACCACAAACTGCACGACGTGATTATTTACAGCAACATTATCAAGTTATTATTACGGATGATAATAAAACAGTATTTACTTCAGCTAAAGATGCTGTGATATTGGCAATAAAACCGCAAATATTTAGTGCGATCGCTCAAGAATTAGCAGATATACCTGCAACAGAACATTTACCATTAATTATATCTATTTTAGCTGGTGTAACTTTAAAACAATTGGAAGCAGCATTTCCGCAATTACCTGTAATTCGTGCTATGCCTAATACACCTGCTACAGTGGGGGCGGCAATGACAGCGATGTGTTTAGGTCATTATGCCCATGCAGAACATGAAAATATCGGAAAACAGATTTTTGCGGCTATTGGGGAAGTAGTAGAAATTCCTGAAAGTTTAATGGATGCTGTCACAGGTTTATCTGGTAGTGGACCTGCTTATGTAGCGTTAATGATTGAAGCCTTAGCGGATGGGGGAGTAGCAGCTGGACTACCACGAGATATAGCCAAACAATTAGCATTACAAACAGTGTTAGGAACAGCGACATTATTACAAGAGACGAAAATGCACCCAGCAGAGTTGAAAGATCGGGTAACAAGTCCAGGAGGTACAACTATTGCGGGTGTTAGTCAATTGGAAAAAGCGGGGTTTCGATCTGCAATAATAGAGGCTGTAAAGGCGGCTAAAGTGCGATCGCAGGAATTGGGTAGTTAAGCAGTAAATAGGATGCGTTAGAGGTGTCAATTTCAGCTACAGATAGCTTATTTGTTTAGCTAACACGCCTGCCTGGAAATGATAGCGTAGCGCGGCGTAAGCCATATTTCCAGGCTAATAGCTCGAGTTTACTAAAGTAAAACAATGTAACTTAACAAATTTTCGGCTTATTTTAGTCATTTTTAGATGAATTTCACTATTAGACTGGGAATAAATTCCCAGTGAGGCTGGTTTTTGCGTTAAGTTGACACTTATGTTGCGTAGCTGATCAACCTCTACCCGCTAGAACTTTCTATAATTTGAATTTCCTCTGGTGTTAAATTATAAAGTTGATAAACCATTTGATCAATTTCTGCTTCTAATGCGGTTGTATCTGCATTAGGATCTGATTTTTTAGCAGTTAGTATTGCTTGTACCTTAGTAACTATTTCTTTTTGAGATTGATCCTTTTCATGCTTTATTGGTAATCTTTTTAAATCATTTAATCTAATTTGTGGCTGTTTTCCAACTTCCATTCTGATTATTCTTGTTTTTTGAGCATAATATGTAAACAATTTTGAATTTAGCAAGCCTAAAACATACAATAGGTTATTTGATGATAGTCTAGAATTACCAGAACTATTTTTAATACTAATACTATAATAGCTTCTGTTATAAACAAAAGGCTTTTCGGAATAGGTGCAGCAGAGATGATCGCAAGATTGTCGGATCAAAATTTTTGGGTTGTCAAATGTTAATTCATCTCCTATACCCAATACTTTAGGATTATTTCTATTATTCTTCTTAGCTTCTTTTTTATATTCTTCGTTTCTCTGATTTAGTAGGGGTATATCAAATCGAAACCATCTTGTTGGTATAGGTTCACAATATTTGCAAGGAACTGATTTACTTCCTTCTAAATATTCATAAATCTTAATATCCTTTTCACTTGTCATAGAATCTATAACAAATCCTTTCTCTTGAACACCAATACTTTCTCCTGTTCTAATCAGTTTATAAGGGAAATAAAATTCTAATGTTTGATTATTAGTTTCAAATTTTTCTATAATTGAGTTATAATTATCCTCCGGTAAATAAAATTGGTATCTTTTGTCGACATTATCCCAAATTTTCTGATCAACTAATCTAAATTCATCATCTAAACCATTTATTAAAAGACGAACTTTGTTAGTATTAATTATTTTTCTTTTATTATATGGTAAATACTTAAATAGCAAAATAAGCTGTCCACTACCAACATCTTCAAAAGAAGATAACCCATTTACCACTTCAATTATTAGTGTGTTATTTACTAAAATTCTCTTAACACCATTATAAAAATCTTCATAAAATGAAATATCAGTTATAAGACATGATATAGAATTTTCATTTCCAATCAAAGTACATTTTTCGATAAAAAACATTGCAGAATTAAATTTCCCGTCTTTTTTTGTATCTTTTGCACAATCATATTCATTTTTGAAATAGTTAATTACTTCGTTAGAAATGATAACTCTTCTTCTACCATGATAGGTTATGTAAGGTGGATTTCCAATCACTACATCAAAACCGATAAAAACACCTTCATCATTCAACACTTCAGGAAACTCAAAACGCCATTCAAAAGCATTTTCATAAATTTTACGGTTTTCCATATCCTCAATCTCAACCCGTAATTTATCAATCTCGTTATTTAACTTAATAATCTTTTTTTCACGGATATTTTCTTCTACTTTTGTCTCTTCAAATAAAGATTGTTGATCCTTATGTGTTAAATTATCAACTTCACTCTCTAATCTTCTTAACTTAGTTTTATTAAGATCACTTCCTTGTAATCTGTTTTCAAAATCATCTTTAATTTCCTTAATTAATCTTTCCATTTCCCGCTTTTGCTCCTTATTTTCAGCATTGCGGTAAGTTTTGACAGCATTTCTATAATCTTCTATAGTGTATTTCTGCTTACTTAAAGCAACTCGTAAATCAGCATCTAACGAAAAACGACTAATTAAAGAATTACCACATTTAATATTAATATCAATATTCGGTAAAGTTTCCAATTCTTCCATATTCCCCTCTTCTCCCAGGAGAGGGGTTAGGGGAGAGGTTCTATAATAAGCATTTTTCAAAAGTTCAATCCATAAACGCAACCGACATATTTTCACAGAATTAGGATTAATATCCACACCAAATAAACAACCTTCAATAATCGTCTGTTTCTCATGAAATAGAGTTTCTTGTACTCGCTGACTTTCCTGATTTTCCGGATTATATT
>NZ_JACJPV010000026.1 GCF_014696225.1 Anabaena sp. FACHB-1237
CCATTACCAATAATCAACTTACCACCAACGCTGTATTTAACTTTGAAACCAAAAACAGTTACAGCATTAGAGTTAGAACCACAGACCAGGGTGGGTTATTCTTTGAGAAACAATTAACCATTGGAGTAACTGACCTTAACGAAACTCCTACCAACCTCACTCTTTCTAATAGTGCTGTTGCGGAAAACCAAATTATTGGTACATTAGTTGGTAATCTCACCACCACAGACCCAGATACAGCAAACACCTTTACCTATAGCTTAGTTACCGGAGACGGTGCAACGGATAACAGTTTATTTACCATTACCAATAATCAACTTACCACCAACGCCGTCTTTGACTTTGAAACCAAAAACAGTTACAGCATTAGAGTTAGAACCACAGACCAGGGTGGGTTATTCTTTGAGAAACAATTAACCATTGGAGTCAGCAACGTTAACGAAACTCCTACCAACCTCACTCTTTCTAATAGTGCTGTTGCGGAAAACCAAATTATTGGTACATTAGTTGGTAATCTCACCACCACAGACCCAGATACAGCAAACACCTTTACCTATAGCTTAGTTACCGGCACAGGTGCAACGGATAACAGTTTATTTACCATTACCAATAATCAACTTACCACCAACGCCGTCTTTGACTTTGAAACCAAAAACAGTTACAGCATTAGAGTTAGAACCACAGACCAGGGTGGGTTATTCTTTGAGAAACAATTAACCATTGGAGTAACTGACCTTAACGATAACAACAGCTTCACCACCACAGCCCAACAAGATATCATAGATGCTCAAGATGGAGAAGACACCATCACCAGCACATGGGCCAATTTACAACAAAACGACACCATCAAAGGTGGTAATGGCACAGATACCTTAATTATCAGTGGCGGAACAGTTAATGATATTATCTCCATAGATACCAGTAATACCACCAATCAATTAGATATTCCAGGGACAACAGTATTCGGATTTGAACGCTTTGATTTAACTGGCTTTACAGGTACTGTCAGCTTTTTAGGTACTGCGGGTAATGATTGGATTAAAGGTGGTACAGGAAACGATGATTTAAGTGGTGGAGACGGTAATGACTATCTGAACGGGGGAACAGGTGCAGATTTATTAGGTGGTGGTAGTGGTAATGACACTTATGTGGTAGATAATGTGGGAGATGTCATTGCTGAATTTTTAAATAGTGGAATAGATACCGTTGAATCTTCTATCACTTGGACATTAAGAAACCACTTAGAAAACCTAACCTTACAGGGAACAACCGCTATTAACGGTACTGGTAATAACCTGAATAATATCATTACAGGTAACACTGGTAATAACATTCTCACAGGTGGTGCGGGTGCTGATACCCTCATTGGTGGCGCTGGTAATGATTCCTATTATGTGGACAATACGGCAGATATCATCACGGAATTAGTAAATCAAGGAACGGATATTGTTTTCACCACTGTAACCTATACTTTAACCACCAATACGGAAAACCTAACATTACAGGGAACAACCGCTATTAACGGTACTGGTAATGACCTGAATAACAGCATTACAGGTAATGCAGCGGCTAACATTCTCACCGGTGGTTTAGGAAATGATACTCTCACAGGTAATGCCGGTGCTGATACTTTCATTGGTGGTTTGGGTAATGATAGCCTGTATTTAGGTTTAAACGATAATGCTGTGGATAACGTTAATTACGTTCTTGGTGATGGTACGGATACAGTTTACCAATTTGTGCGCGGTGTCGGTGGCGATAAACTGAATTTTACAGGTATTGCCAATTTTGATGTGATTACATCAGGTACTTCTACATTAGTGCGAGTTGGTGATGGTATTGCTGGTAATACTGGTTTTGGTACTGGTCAATTATTGGTTACGTTATCTGGTACATCAGGATTTAATAGCACTGATGCGAATGTAAACCTGTTCGGTGGTAATTTCCTGTTTAGTTAATAGCTTGGTTGGGTTGAGAAAACCCAACATCAAGCCTAACATAAAGTTATAGGATAAAAGATAATAATGTGTTACGTCCTGCGCTTTATACTTGATTTTGTAATAAGCTGTTGTGCCTTTAACTTGAATAATTAATACAAGCAAGATGCTTGTGCTACTGTAACTTCAGGTTTTTTAATTATACAGTGAGTGCTGCACATTAGCTTATTTTCTTTTATGATTAGCTATTTTGTGGTTATTTTTCACGGTAGAAAATTTTTCATTTCTTGATATACAAAGATTTCACCCATTATTTATTTTTTGTCTTTGATGTTTTTTTGCAGTCAGTGTTTTCTACTTATAATCAAAATTTTCAAACAACAATATTTTCTGCCAATTTTTTCCTAACCAGGACTGTCCATCTTTTATTGATATACAGCACGTTCCATCTATATGAGCAACAGGCAAGATGCCTGTGTTACAAGGGTTTTATCATTAATATCTGTATTTTATAATAACGGAAACTGTTGTAAAAATTAATGCAGATGTAAATGATTTCTGGAAAGATTGTATTATCTATTCATATTAAATTTATTGCTTATTTCTAAGCCACTAATTTTATCTAAATTAGGTAGAATACTATCACACCTATTAGACATTAACATACACATATTGCTCAAAGATTCTTGATAGCTTTCTATATCATTTTCTACAAGAGATATTTTCTCCGCAGTTTGTAAATCAGCTATGGCTTGTAAGTAGTTTTTATCTGTTTGTTTTTTATCATATTGAGCTAAGTCGTAATAAACCATGGCACGTTTGATGTATAATTTTGCTATGCGAGGATTGATTTTAATGGCTTGGGTAAAATCTTCAATTACTTGTTTATATTCTGCTAAATAGTTACTGCTATATTGCGCTAACTGATACCGCACTAAACCACGCTGAAAATAGGCATCTACTTTGGAAGAATTTATTTTTATGGCTTTGGTGAAGTCAGCGATCGCGTTATGATATTCTTCTAATGAAATATTGAGGTATTTGGTGAGTTCAAATCTTACTATTCCTCTTCTAATATAAGCTTCTGTGTCGTATTGATCTAAAGTTAGTGCTTGGTTAAAGTCGGCGATCGCTTGTCTATATTTTTCGTCGGGGTTGCTGCTATAGTCTGCTAACATATAATAAGTATTACCACGATTTACATAGGCTTTAATTTCTTGAGGGTTTAATTTTAATGCTTGGTTGTATTCGGCTAATGCTCCTTGATAGTCGCTCAAATTATAGCGAGCGTTACCTAAATTTACATATCCTCTAGCTTGGGGGTTTTTCTTGACGGCTTGACTAAAATGAGCGATCGCTAATTGATAATCTTTCTGTTTATAAGCTATATCACCTTGCTGATAATAGTCTATATTTGCTAAGTTTTCTGGTACGGATTTTTGTAGTTTTTCACTAGAAATCAAGTTTTGTTCGGTATAAGGATTGGCAGAAATAAAAGGACGAGTAAATTTAATCATTAGATCCAAATACCCGAAAATTCCTAAGCTTAAAGCTATAAAAATCATTCCATAGACTTTTGTTTTTGGTAGTTTTGTTACTCCTGTTTTTAAGTTAGTTTTTACGCTGGTTGTATATTGGGGTGTTACCGGTTGCTTATTATATACAATGGGGTTGGAATAATAAGGTTTAACAATTTTAGGGGTGCGATTTTTCTGATGTTTTAATTTAAGATGTGGTTGTAGATGTTGCTTATTAATGATTGCTTTTACAGAGGGAAAAGGATCTCTACCTTTTAAATGAGATGTTCTTTGACACCAAGGACATTCCTGTAGGTGACTATAATACCAATGTTGGGTGTTATTAGAACAAGTAAGTAAAGTTTCTTCTATATCGGCTAATGTGGATAGCCATGTTTGGGCTGTGGGGCGTAATTGTGGGTTATCGTGACCTTTTTCAAAACAATTTAAAAATAATTCTTGTAAGTTAGGGTGTAATAGTTTCCAGGCGGGGGCTATGGGGGTGGGTGCGTAGGGAACTTTTTTATTTTGACTGTAAGTAAAGTGTCCGGCGGCGATTCGTGCTTCATAACCTGGAGGATCACCAATGCCTTTGAAAATACCCGAATAAGGATGGGTTCCTTCCATTAATAGTTGGAAAATTAATACTCCTAGCCCAAATAAGTCATGATAGGTTTCTCGATCATAATCTCCAAAAGTTTTATTTTGTAATTCTGGAGGAGTATATTCTGGTTTACCCATAAAACAGCGATAAACCTGATTATTCTCTATATTTTTTACTTGAAATGAGTCTGTATCTACTAATGTTACTAAGGCTGTGTTGCTTACTAAAATGTTAGATTCGTTAATATCACCAATACAATAACCACTAGTGTGTAATGCTACAAAAGTAGATGCTAAGTTTCGAGCGGTTCTTAATAAATAACGATAATTAAATAACGGACAATATTGGCGACGAGTTCTGGGATTATAAAAATCTACTATTGGTCTCATCCTTTCAATTTTTGGCATTAAAAAGCCAATTATATTTTTACTGCCATCTACTGTTTCTAATAATTCCAGTGGCCAAGCAATAGAAATATGTCCCATATTAGCTGTAGGATCAGTAGGGCGATTGGCCAGCATTGTTTGCAGTTTTTCAGCTGATAAAAGGGTTGGTTTGTGATATACCTTTGCTACCAAATTATCATCGGATGGTACTGCATAAATACAGGCTTCTCCCCCACGTCCTATAATGACGGAGAGGTTGAGAATTTCTTGTTTGTGAACAGAACGACAACGTATTACTTGCATAACGTAATTACAATTGTAAAGGTTTATTTGAAAAGATATGGCAATGAAATAGACTTCTCTCAATTTACAGATTTAATGCACAATAAACTTACTAATTTTTACTGTTTTATATATTGCAAATCCATTCATCTAATCATTGCTGTATGACTTGGCTAAGACTTTATTTATCCATTAATTAATTAATTAACGCAGCTAACACTAAAGTTAGATCGTCATCAGTACGTTCTGTAATCTTATCAGAATTTAAAAATTTAATTAGCTGATCTTTAGCTAATACTTTATTTTCTGCACTGGATACAAATTGGAATAATGGTAAGAAAAATGGTTTATGAGGTTCCATGGCTGTCATATTTAAAGCTAACATTTGTAATCCGTCGGTTAGCACTCCTATGTTAACTATTTTATTTCGCCATATTTTAGTTTGTACTGTATCTAAGGCATTAATAGAGGTTAAAAATATGGTTTCGTTGATATATTCACCGCTATTGGGCATGGTTAAAGCAAATAGTTCGCCTATATTGTTCTTAGCTACTGCTACACCGTCTCCAATTTGTCCTACTGCTACTAAATTGGGTGTGGCAATCATAATGATTAATGTTGTGGCTAAATCATGGAGTTGGTGATTGCCTGTCATTGCTTCATCGGCGATCGCTTTTTGAGATACTGCTATGGTATCGTTGAGCAAATCTGTAATAAAGTCGTCGTGTTGTAGTTGATCTGGACTAAAATGCTGTTTTGCAAGATGGGCGATCGCTGTTTCTACGGCGATCATTGCTCCTACCTTTCCTAAATTAGCAGAACCAGCACCATCAGCCGTTGCCACCAGCAACATATTATTATTTAATACTTGCCAATGGTGAGCATCCTGACACAATTGTTGATTTTTTACGTGACTAGTACCACATACGGATGCTGACACTATGCGCCATTGCTGATTCTCTATTTTTTTATTCATATCACCCATAACTTAATTATCCATAGCTAACAGATAGCCAATTAGCTAACAGTTAGTTCAACGAGTATTTTAAACAGATCCCCAACCAATAGGAGGTAAAGCCACCTGTTCATTTACTTGGGAGTGGGATACCGCCGACATACTAGCTGATAACCACACGAACATCTCAATAAAGTTCAAACCTTTTAGCTTGAGGGGACTGCGAACGGCAATTTGACTTAGGAAACTCATATTAGCGTTTTCTACACCTACAGTAAAGAATGCTACTTTTTTATTAGCTTCGTTTTCTTGTAATCTCTGGGCTGCTTGTTGTATTAGATGATCTAATTCTCCCTGGGGTTCGCCATCAGTAATCATAAATATCCAGGGACGATAATAAGCAATACCATTTTTGCGATATTGGTATTTTCGTTCTTGAATAATATCTAAAGCCTTATGAATCCCTGAACCCATATTTGTTAATCCTTGGGCAGTTAAAATGGGAGGATTAAACTGATCTGCTGTGACAAAATCCTGTACCACATTGACATGGCTATCAAAAGTAACAATTGCTACTTCTACTCTTCGAGAAGCGAGGGTATTTTTCACCAGTTCATCTTTTAAACTTAGTAACCCTTGATTAAGGGATTCTATCCTATCACCTTGCATAGAACCAGATGTATCTAATAATAATACACATGGACAACGAGGTTCAGGATTTTCGGCAAATTCTACAACTTCATCCAGGTTAAATGTATCAATCATAACGTTTTGTGTTATGTTATAGTCCAAAGTTTTGTTTTCCTTTTTTTTAAAGTATATCGGTTCTGATGCTAGTATGACTACAATTATACTGTTTTGCCCTGCTGGCAGTTATTCTGAATCAGGGTAATAAACATACAACAAGTTGTAGTTTGTAGGAGGTACAAAATTTCATCAAGCACTGATCAAAAAGTCTGACCTAGAATTTTATCAATTTTATGTCAGTTGCCAATTTTCTATGACCTCTTCTTTACTGTAATAATCAATATATACATTTACCTCCGTTTTTGTTTAAAGATTATGTGCATTTTTTTCTGGTTTCATGTAAATCAATTCACTGGTAAAATTTAAGGTTCATGTATCAATAGTCTACTTATTGATCATGTTTATAATTAATTGTCTCTGGTGGATTTTGATATGGGAAAAACCGATTTTATGGCAACCTATTTCTGGCAAACTGATCATTTACAGCATATTCGATCTACATGAGGTACACTATGAACACAGTAAGATGCCCGTGTTACAAGGGTTTTATTATTAACATATGTACCTTATAATAAGGGAAACCGCTGTAGTTTAGAATATTAACCAGAAAAGAAGGCGTTAATTAAAGTAATTAAAGTCATGATCCTATCATGATGCCAATGTTTTTCCTAGCGATCATCTCAAGAAAGACAATTCTTTAATCTTTTTCAAGATTAGCTTGTTTTATCCGCATAGAAAAATTATAGAAAATATGAAGAATACTGGTTCATTTACTCATTTATCTCCTCAAGGTTTATTAAGACAATTAAGTAATTGTTGTGAAAATACTTATGTTCGAGTATTAAGTAATTCTGTATATTGGTTAATATACATAGAATCAGGAAAGATCATTTATGCTACTTATTCAGTAGAGTCTTTTGATAGATTAGAAAGAGTAATGCGTAGTCTTAGCCCGAATATTCCATTAGTAGCTAGTGAGATACGCGCACAAATGCGGTTGCAGTTTGAGGGGAATGAACAAAATGAACATTTGCTTGAACCTCCTGAATATGCTGCTATTTCTTGGTTAGTTGCTGAGAAGCATTTACTGTTTAACCACGCATCTTTGCTGATTCAAGAATTAATTAAAGAGACAATTTACTCTTTTTTATTAATTAAATTTGGTAGTTATGAATTAGATAATACTATCAAAATTTCTGAGAAATATTGTAGATTAGATGTTAATTATCTCCTGGAATATAGTGAAGATTATCGGCAAATTTGGCAACAATTTTTACCTTATGTTTATTCTCCTTATCAACGTCCTTATTTATTGATAAGTAGGAAATTTGAAGATAAAAAATTACCACCACTTCCTGAAAATTTAACTAATTGGATGAAGGGTTTTAGTTTACGTCATCTAGCGATAATTATGGATGAGGATGAATTACAATTACTTGTAAATTTGTATCCATACATTGTCAAGGGTTCGATAGTTTTACATGAACCAGATCCTCCATTTGATAAATTACCAAAAATTGCTGATCATCAAGAATATCTTAGTAAGACTGACTTAGTACGTGGTAAATCATTTGTTATTAATGAATCTCCTATATTGCGGAAAGTAATTCCAACACAAACTACTGTTACTGTACCACAGCAGTTAATTGAACAACCAATTGAACCACCTATTGAACAATCAATCATAGCAAAAGTATCTGAAGAAGTTACACCACAATCCTTATTAATAAATGTTACCAATGAAGGAGAATTAGAGTCAGATCAAGAATTTTCCCTAGCAACTGTTACTAATAGCATAGAGTTGGATTCAGAAAAAGTTAATGAGAATACCAAAATTGAGCAAAAAATTTACAAAATTATTTCCGTAGATGATAGTCCCACTATTCTCAAGGAAATTAGTCGTTGTTTAGAAAATGAAAACTTCTCTTTAGTGACAATTAATGAGCCAGTAAAAGCGGTAATGTCTATTATTAGACATAAACCAGATTTAATTTTACTGGATCTAAATATGGCCGGAATTGATGGTTATGAGTTATGTAGAATTATCCGGAATAATTCGATGTTTAAGAAAACACCGATTATTTTTGTCACGGGAAATAAGGGAATTATTGATAAAGTTAAAGCGAAGTTTGTTGGTGCTTCTGGGTATTTAACAAAACCCTTTACTCGCGCTCAATTGCTAAAAATTATTTTTATGCACTTGACATAATTTTTTTGGTGGTAATTGATGTTAAAATCTATGACAGGGTAGAGGGAATAGGTCATGGGGATGATTAGTAAAAAAGTTATTTTATAAGTTGAAAGGGTATCATTAAATATTGTGGCACAAGTTATATTAGAGAACGTTTATAAGAGTTTTTCTCCTCGTCATGAGTCTGACGAACAAGCTGAAAATCTGGCGGTTTTAAGACGAATCAATTTAACAATTGCTGATGGGGAATTTATTGTATTGGTTGGACCTTCGGGATGTGGTAAAAGTACATTATTGAGGTTAATTGCTGGGTTAGAAGAGATTACTGGGGGGAATATTTATATAGGCGATCGCTTGATCAATGATTTACCTCCTAAAAATAGAGATATCGCTATGGTATTTCAAAATTATGCTCTGTATCCCCATAAAACTGTGTATGAAAATATTGCTTTTGGGTTACGTCGTCGTTTAGGAAAAAATCACAATAAGCAGAATAAAATATCCCAATGGGGAGAGAATTTATTAACAGGAATGACCCGAAAACTACCTGAGAAATTGAGGTATTTTTCGGCGGAGGAAAATATAGTTGATCAAAGAGTGCAACAGGTTTCCCAGTTATTGCAAATTGAATCATTATTAAACAGACTACCAAAACAATTGTCAGGAGGACAAAGACAAAGAGTAGCATTAGGAAGAGCGATCGCTCGTAACCCGCAAGTATTTTTAATGGATGAACCGTTATCTAATTTAGATGCAAAATTGCGAGCAGAAACCCGGACACAAATAGTTAAATTACAGCGACAATTGGGAACAACTACTATTTATGTAACCCATGATCAAACTGAAGCGATGACCATGGGCGATCGCATAGCGATAATGTCAGCAGGACAAATTCAACAAGTGGCAAAACCATTAGAATTATATAATTATCCTGCCAATATTTTTGTAGCACAATTCATTGGTTCCCCCCCCATGAATTTTATTTCTGTGCAATTTAATGGACCATTACTAATTACCCATCCACACTTTCGTTTTACGTTACCAAATACGTGGGCAAAAGCCCTAGAAAAGTATGATGGAAAAACATTAATTTTAGGTATTCGTCCAGAACATTTTAATTTGAGTGTACCTGCAACTAAAAATCTACCTGTGAAAGTAGAACTAGTAGAAAATTTAGGAAATGATACTTTTTTATCGGCAAAAATTCATGATCCTGATGTAGAAACTAGGGTAGATCAAAATTTACAAATTCGTATTCCTCCTGATAAAATGGTGAGCATAAATGAACAAATATGGTTATCAATTAATCCTGAAAAGATTCATTTTTTTGATCCAGAAACAGAATTAGCAATTTATCCTTGATCAAGAGTTGATCAATAATTAATTCAGCAATTAATTCAGCATTTCCCAAGTAGAAAACGTGGCAGCTTGTCCACAAAGTTGCTGATGTTCATCTAATAAATTCCAGAGGATACCATCAGGAATAAAAAAGCGCTGACCTTTAGTAGAAATTCTTACTACCTGATAATTACAAATACCCTGTTCTTGGCAATTTTTAATAATGCGATCGCGTTCTGCTTGTTCTATGGGTTCTGCACTTTTACGGGAGGGTAATTTGATCAACTCATCCCAGTCTATTTCCCATAAACTTAAGGCCATTTGATTGCCATAATTAAAAATGGGATCATCGGCATTAGTGTGAGATAATACTGGAAAATCGGCATGAAATAATCTTGCTGCTATTTCTTTATCTGTTCCGTTTGTGTCAATTAAATGTTTACCAGTCCAATGATAGTAACTATTGAGGATAGTGAGACTTTGAGTAATGACTGATATTTGTTGATAAATTATCTGAGTTTGATGATTAGTCATGATGATACAGCACTTTTGGAGTAAATGAAGTACACAAATTTTAGAGGGTAGTTTTAAAAATTGAAGTTCAATCGCTTAGTGTACCTCATAAACCTCGAATATGCTGTAACTTTGAATTAAAGGAGAAAAAATCTAGAAATGAAGTTAAGCTGTTGTGCCTTTAACTTGAATAATTAATACAAGCAAGATGCTTGTGCTACTGTAACTTCAGGTTTTTTAATTATACAGTGAGTGCTGCACATTAGCTTACCACCAAAAATCACAATAGTAGATCAATCTCAAGATTTAGAATATTGAAGTCTGTAGAATTGTCTCAAAGTATGTATGATTGTATCAGTAATTGTAAAATATTCTTAAAATGATCCTGTACATCCTTAAATCCCTGGATATCCTAATTTGTGACAAATAAAAAATAGGAAAAAGAATTAATTATCAATTATCAACAGCACTTACGCAACTGGCACATTAGTAGGGTGTGGTTCGACGAGACTACTAACCACGTCAGACAGTATAAGTCATGTAAGTAACCAAATTGTTCATATCTGACGCACCCTACAACAGATTTTGTACTCTGAAACTTGCATAAGTCCTAATCAATTATCCTACGCATTCAGCCATCAGCTATACCGATAGCTGAATACTTATCAATGATCAATGATCAATTCTTTCTGCATATCTTCCTACTCAACTACAGAATGACTTAACTTCATACTTTCCCATAAAGCCATATTTGGTGCAGTAGGTAAAGGTTGATGTAAAGATATTAATTGTGCCAAAGTATTTTTTAACTGCGTTCGAGGTACAATATCATCCACAAAACCATGTTTTAACAAATCCTCAGCCGTTTGAAAATCTTCCGGTAATTTCTCCCGCAAAGTTTGTTCAATTACCCTTCTACCAGCAAAACCTATAGTTGCTTTTGGTTCAGCAATAATAATATCACCTAACATGGCAAAACTCGCTGTTACACCGCCAGTAGTGGGATTTGTTAACACGGGAATATACAACAGTTTCGCATCTTGATGTTGTTGTAACGCACCGGAGATTTTCGCCATTTGCATTAATGATAACATCCCTTCCTGCATTCTCGCGCCACCGGAAGTACAGACTATAACCACAGCATACCGACGTTGTGTAGCTTGTTCAATTAAGCGAGTGAGTTTTTCCCCCACTACAGAACCCATACTACCACCCATAAACCGGAAATCCATCACTCCTAAAGCTATGGGTAGGCCGTTAATTTCTCCTAAACCTGTTTTTACAGCATCCACTAATCCTAGCTTATCCTGCATTTCTTTGAGGCGATCGCTATAAGGTTTTCTATCCTTAAATTGCAAAGGATCAGTTGGCCGTAAATGATCATCTATAGATTTCCATGTACCAGGATCAATTAACTGTCGAATCCGTTCATCACTATCCACACGATTATGATGACCACATTCTGCACAAACCATTTGATTAGCTTTTAAATCTTTTGTATAAGATAAAACACCACATTGGGAGCATTTATGCCATAAACCATCTGCTATTTCCCTTTCTTGACGTTCTAAATTAGAATTAGTAGATTTGCGACGGTTTGCAAACCAATCAAATAGAGACTTTAAACCACGTGATTCTTCGTTGTTTGCCATTTTTATCTTAATTTAGTAGTAGGGATGGGTTAAAAAGTAACCACCGGAAAAGGTTGTCACCACAATTGTAGATTTTCAATTGAAGATTTATAAATAATTGACAATTGGTAATTGATAATTGGTGATTGGTAAAATGATTATCTATCATTTATTGCCTGCCATATATTACCAAAATAGTAAATCTTCATAACGTCATATCAATTACATTAACGAGTGACTCTTGAGTATGGAGTGCAGACTACTGACTCCTGACTCCTACAGGACTTACGCAACTGGTACATTGGCAAGGTGTGGTTCGACAAGCACACCAACCACGTCAGACAGTATAAATCATCTGCATAACCAAATTGTTGATATTTGACGCACCCACTCAACAGATTTTTTAGTGTGACACTTGCGTAAGTCCTATCCTATTACACCAAAAATAGTTTCATATAACCAGATAACATATTTTCCCCTACAAATAGCGTAATTACAGCACCTAAGGCCAAAAAAGGACCAAAGGGTATTTTTTGATCTCTGGTGCGCCCTAATAGTAAAATAGCTCCTATACCAATCACAGCACCGATAAAACAACCTATAAAACTTGCTAAGAGTAAATATCGCCATCCCAGCCATGCTCCCATCATAGCCGCTAATTTTGCATCCCCCGAACCCATCGCAGCTTTTTTAAATATTATAGAACCTAATACAGCAATACCATCAAATAACCATATTCCTAAAGTTGCCCCACCTATACTAGTCATTAAATGTTTAGCTACGCCTACACTAGAATTAGCCGATAATAAACCTAACACAAGATGAAATACAATTCCTGCAACTAACCCCGACTTAGTAAGCTGGTTAGGTAAGGTCATTGTATCAAAATCTATCATTGATAAGGCTAATAACCAGCTACAAAAAGCCCAATAACCGATAGTCAAAGGAGAAAATTGAAAAACCCAAAATACCGCTAAAAAGATTAATCCCGTAAAACCTTCTACCAATGGATAACGACTAGATATCTTTGTTTTGCAAAAATGACATCGTCCTTTTAACCATAACCACCCAAACACAGGTACATTCTGATAGGGTTTTAATCTATTTAAACATTTAGGACAACGAGAAGGCGGCCATAACACCGACAAACCAGCAGGGAGACGGTAGATAACCACATTGAGAAAACTACCCACAGAAGCACCAACAGCAAACACAAATACACCTACAAGTATATTTGTGACAGCATAAACAAAACTATCCATATTTTACAAAAGTGATTAAATGATTAACTTAATTAAAATAACTAATCATCACTAATATACATAGGATTCAATTTGACTTAATGGTACGAAACACTCCTGTGGAAGTAATACTGGACACCCGGTAAAAATCACTTTACCGCGATAAGTGACACGGCTAATAGCGACTCCGGTAGCCCTTCCCTGGATTTCTGGGTGTACCTCACAGTAGGTATAATAAATCTGACTTGCTGCCCTAATCAATGTAGGATCAACTAGAGGCAGATGGCGTTTGGGAGGGGCAAAATTTGTTTGTTCTTGTTTTAAAGCGTACACTATAATTTTTGGTGTTGATTTTATAGATTTTGATAGATTTTGTTTTGAAGTCATGTAAGGTAATTGGTGATGGGTAATTGGTAATTGGTAAGTAATTCTTGCACTGTCACCTGTCACCTATAACCTGTCACCTATCACCGCACTTATTATAATTCAAGAATTTGTAATAGTGCATCACCCATAGCACGACAACCAACGAGTTTCATTCCTGGGGACATAATATCTCCTGTGCGATAATTTTGTTGTAAAACCTGTAACACTGCATTTTCAATTAAATCTGCTGCCTGTGGTTGGTTTAAATCGTAGCGTAACATCATTGCCGCACTTAATACCTGTGCCAAAGGGTTGGCTTTATCTTGTCCAGCAATATCTGGTGCTGAACCATGAACGGGTTCATAAACTCCTGGACCATTAGCACCCAAACTAGCAGATGGTAACATTCCTATACTACCAGTTAACATGGCGGCCGCATCAGAAAGAATATCACCAAATAAATTACCAGTAACGATGGTATCAAATTGTTTAGGAGCGCGAACTAATTGCATGGCGGCATTATCTACATACAAGTGAGATAGTTCTACTTCGGGATATTCCGCAGCTAATTTTGTGATCCCTTCGCGCCACAGTTGGGATACTTCTAATACATTGGCTTTATCAACAGAACAAAGTTTTCCTCCTCGTTTTTTGGCTGTTTCAAAGGCAACTTTGCCAATTCTGTGGATTTCTGACTCGCTGTAAACCATCGTATTTACACCACGTTTTTCTCCGGTTTCAGTAGTAAAAATACCTTTAGGCTTACCAAAGTAAATACCACCAGTTAGTTCACGTACTACCATGATATCTACTCCGTCTACTACCTCTTTTTTCAAAGTAGAAGCATCTATCAATTGAGGTAAAATTTTCGCAGGACGTAAGTTAGCAAATAGTTCTAAACCTGCCCTTAGTCCTAATAAGCCTGCTTCTGGACGTTTGTAAGAAGGTAGTGTATCCCATTTGTAACCACCAATAGCAGCAAGTAATACAGAATTACTGTTGCGACACATATCTAAAGTAGCAGATGGTAAAGGTTCCCCAGTTTCATCAATAGCTGCACCACCAATTAAAGCAGTCTGAAAGGTAAATTTCAGATCAAAGCGTTTACCAATAACATTTAATACTTCCACTGCTACGGACATAATTTCTGGACCGATGCCATCACCAGGAAGTAAAGTAATATTGTAGTTTTGAGTCATAGTTAGGTTTTGTGGAGATTGTAAACAGATAAGAAAGATATCATACCGCAGTTTGGAAAAGATCCCTTGCAAAAGATCCCCGACTTCTTTAAGAAGTCGGGGATCTGAACTTTTGAATGTTTATAAATGACATCTTTTGTGATGGAATATCAGATGATTTTGTAAATTAATGAAAGTCATAGCAGCAGATGAATTTTATGCTGTAGAAATCCAAGTAAAAACTCGTTCTATATTGCCAGAAAATTTAAAAAATTATCATCAAATATCATCATAAAACAAATTAAATTTCATGTTAATAGGACTTATCTAGGGTGTAGTTCCACAAGCTCACCAACCACGTCAGACAGCATCAATTATGTCAATAAATAAATTCTTGATACCTGACACACCCTACTAATGTGCCAGTTACGTAAGTCCTGTTTCATTTTCCGAAACAAGGGTAAAAATTGTTGTATAAGTAAGTTAGTTTATATCATGCTGAATTTTCTGGACTTGATTTTTCATGTCTGTGATACCCTTTATACAGCATTTTTACAGCTATGGCTAAAGAAATCGCAATTCGTACTAATGGACTAACCAAGCAATTTGAAAAACATATTGCTGTAAATAATGTTGACTTAGAAATCCAAGTGGGTGAAGTTTATGGGTTAATTGGTCCTAACGGTGCAGGTAAAACTACTTTAATTAGGATGTTAGCTACTGCGGAAGAACCTACTACTGGTGAAATCTATATTAATGGAGATAAATTATTAAGAGATCAAACAAATCTTAAAATTAAACGTCGTTTAGGATACTTACCGGACGACTATCCACTTTATGAAGATTTGACGGTTTGGGATTATCTGGATTATTTTGCGCGTTTGTATCGTTTAACGGGAAAACATCGAACTCAACGTTTACATGAAGTTTTAGAACTAATCCAATTAGTTAATAAACGTCATAGTATGATTTCTACCCTATCACGGGGGATGAAACAACGTTTGAGTTTAGCCCGTACTATTATCCATGAACCCATTTTACTGCTTTTAGATGAACCCGTATCAGGACTTGATCCTATTGCGCGGATGCAGTTTAGAGAAATTATTAAGGCATTGCAAGAAGCAGGAATGACAATTTTAATTTCTTCCCATGTTTTAAGTGACTTAGCAGAGTTATGTACATCTGTAGGCATTATGGAATTAGGGTTTTTGGTGGAAAGTGCTTGTTTGCAACATCTTTATCAACGTCTATCTCAACAGCAAATTTTTATCTCAACTTTGGGTAATTTAGATGTATTGATAAGTGAGATTAAGAATTGTGATTTAGTGTCAGAATGGGAGGTAATTCAGGGTAGAAATAGTATCAGAGTGAATTTTTCTGGTAAGCCGGAAGATAGTGCGAATTTATTGCGATCGCTTGTTAGTGTAGGTATTCCTTTAACAGAATTTCATTGTACACAAGAAGACTTAGAAACCATTTTCTTAAAATTAGGACATAAACAAGCATCGTAGTAACTTATCAGCTATCAGCAGTTAGCAAAAAGTTGATATTTTGGCTATCTTTTTGGATTTTTTGGATTTATTTTATCAATAAAAAACAATTTCCATGTCGTTAACTAACCGCTAAAAAATGAAAATAAACACTCACAAACTTTGGAGTAATTAACCATGTTGATGAATTTTATAGACAAATTAACAGACAGAATAGGAGAAGCTAATCCCCAACTATTTCGAGAAGTAAAAGGGAGGTTTAACCCCTTAAATTTGATTCTAGTAATGGGATCATCTATACTTGTGCAACTGCTAGTTTTCCTCTATCAATTAACTAGTTTTCCTGGGGATAAATACTATCTAACCGATACGTACTGTGAATTTAATAAAGTATACAATGGTAGCCAGCAACAACTTTATAGCTTGATTAATTCCTTGGAAAGTAAAATTTCTAATTATCAGCAAATTACCCTTTCTGATCCTACCATAATTCCCAAATTACAGGAACAACTGCAACAAGCGCAAACCGAGTTAAGTCACCTGAATAACTATGTAGCTAAAAACTTTTGTCCTCCGAATCAAATCAACTATACATTATGGTGGAGAGATCATTGGGAATATTATTTTCTCACATTTACTGTGATTTTCATTTTCACATTACTAGTAGCAGGAACTTACACCCTAATTCACGACTTATCCAAAGAAGAACAACGAGGAACATTAAACTTTATTCGTTTAAGTCCACAAGCAGAAACCAGTATTTTAACTGGCAAAATGTTAGGAGTACCCAGTTTAATATATCTTGGGATTTTGATAGCTATTCCCTTGCATATAGTTGCAGGAATTGGTGCAGATATAGCATTTAGTTACATTGTTAGTTATTACCTAACTTTGATAGGCTCTGGCATTTTATTTTATAGTGCCGCCATTTTATGTGGCCTACTAAATCGTTCATTTAGTAATTTTTTATCCTGGTTAGGAAGTGGTTCTGTTTTGCTGTTTTTGTTCATGACAATGGCTTGCACATATTTCTATCCCTATGATAATGACATAATCCAAAATCCTTTTTCTTGGGTGAGAATACTTAGTCCTTGGGAAATTACGAATTATCTTTTCCCTAATTTATTTGGTTATTCCCATGATTCTGGAATGAAAAAATTGATGTTTTTTGCCTTACCAATTGGTAGCAATACTTTTACATTGTTGCTATTTCACTTAGCTAATTATGGCATTTGTTCCTATGGAATTTGGCAAGTAATTAAACGTTGTTTCCGTAATCCCAATACGACAATATTAAGCAAGAAACAAAGTTATGGACTAGTGGCATTTTTGCAAATCATGTTTTTAGGCTTATCTGTCCCAGCAATAGGTGAAAGACAAGATTTAGATGCTTTATATATTGTGATGTTTTGTAATTTTGTCTTAGTTTTGTGCCTAATATTGATTTTAGCCCCACCTCGTCAAACTATTCAAGATTGGTCCAGATATCGCCATGAAGATGAACTTAAAAAGTCCAGATGGCAAGATTTAATGTTTGGTGAAAAAAGCCCTGCTATTGTGGCTATAGGCATTAACCTTTTAATTGTCACCATACCTTTAGCAATTTGGATTTTCACTATTCCAGAAAGTCTTTATCGTTATGATAATTTACCACAGATCAAAGTATTATCGGAGATGATTTTCTGTGCTAGTTTAATCATGCTCTATGCCACAGTTGCCCAATTAGTGCTATTGATGAAAAATCCCAAACGTTATGTTTTTGCGGTGCTTGCTGTGGGAGGATTAATCTTTTTACCACCAATTGCTCTGGCATTTTTGGGCATTAGACAATATGATTATCCCATTGTTTGGTTATTTTCTACCTTCCCTTGGTTTGGTTTACAAGAACTAGGGTTAGAGACTATTTTCATGGCATTATTAGGACAAATGACTGTTACTGCTGTGTTAAATTTCCACCTCTATAAACAGATGAATAAATTAGGAGAATCTGCAACTAAAGCCTTATTAGCTTCGAGATAAATATGCAACGGAAGTTGGCAAATTTGTAGTAGGGCGTTTTTATTGCCTAGAGTAAAGAAGTGATATTTTTTTGAAAAAATCAAAAAAATATCACTTCTTTTTAAGATTTTAGATTATGCTAAGATTAGTAATGCTCGGAATTAGTATTAGAGGATGTTTTAAAAGTATGGGACGAATATCATAAGGCTTACGCTACGGTAATTGCTCATTACTCATGTCTGAGCAACAATGATAATTGTCTGAAAAAGTTGTTCAAAAAATTGCCAAAAAATATATTATTATGTATAATATTAGCTAAGGTCTAAAAGTATCACAAATATAGAATAATTCCATGTTAGAAATTTCCACTTTACCACATAAAGATTTAGGATGGTCTTTAGATAAACGAGATCCCCAATTTATTCAGGCAATGATGCCTCTTCTCAGTATTATATATAATTTGTATTTTCGTGTTAATACCAGTGGTTGGGAAAATGTCCCTAACGAAAAAGTTTTAGTGGTTGGTTCTCATAATGGTGGTTTAGCCTCCCCTGATACTTCGATGATGTTGTATGATTGGATACGTCGCTTTGGTACAGAAAGACCTATTTATGGCTTGATGCACCCCAAAGTTTGGGAAGTGTTTCCGCAAATCGTGGGATATGCTATGAAAGCTGGTGCAGTACGTGCCCATCCAAAAATGGCTCACACGGCTTTTAAAGCTGGAGCGACGGTTTTAGTATATCCAGGTGGTGCAGAAGATGTTTTTCGTCCCTATCAAATGCGGAATCAAATATATTTCGCGGGTAGAAAGGGTTTTATTAAGTTGGCGTTGCGAGAAAATGTACCTATTTTACCAGCGATTTCCTGGGGAGCGCATGATACCTTAATTGTTTTAGCTGATTTATATAAGTATATGCAAAAATTGCACGAATTAGGTATACCTTGGATTTTGAATATCGATCCTCTGGTATTTCCTGTGTATCTGGGAATGCCTTGGGGTTTAGCCTTTGGACCTTTACCGAATATTCCTTTTCCTAAACAGATTTATACTAGAGTATGTAAACCGATTAGGTTTAATAGATATGGCAAGAAGGCAGCAAGCGATCGCTCCTACGTTAATGAGTGCTATGAATTGGTACAAAACCAAATGCAGCAAGAATTAGATGATTTAATTAAGCAAGCTGGTAAGAATTAGCAGCACGGAACTTGGAAGTTTACAATGCCTAAAACTATAGTAAGATTATAATTTTCTCTTTTCATTTATGACGGAAAAACAAACTTGGAGTCAACGTTTTGAATCAGCATTACATCCAGCGATCGCTCGTTTTAATGCTAGTATCAATTTTGATATAGAACTCATAGAATATGATCTTACTGGTTCTCAAGCCCATGCCAAAATGTTAGCTCACACTGGAATAATTTCCTCCGCAGAAGGAGAAAAATTAGTTACAGCGTTAGAACAAATTCGCCAAGAATACAGACAAGGTAAATTTACCCCCGGCATAGATGCTGAAGATGTTCATTTTGCTGTAGAAAAACGGCTTACAGAAATTATTGGTGATATTGGTAAGAAAATACATACAGCTAGATCCCGTAATGATCAAGTCGGTACTGATACAAGACTATATCTCCGCGACCAAATCCAACAAATTCGTCAACAACTGCGTCAATTCCAAACAGTCCTTCTTGATCTTGCAGAAGCAAATGTAGAAACCTTGATTCCTGGATATACCCATTTACAGCGTGCCCAACCAATAAGTTTAGCTCATCACTTATTAGCATATTGGCAGATGGCACAACGGGACTGGGAAAGATTAGCAGATGTTAATAAAAGAGTTAATATATCTCCCCTGGGATGTGGAGCATTAGCGGGAACAACATTCCCCATAGATAGAGAATATACAGCCAAACTATTGGAATTTGATCACATTTATGCTAACAGTCTGGATGGAGTGAGCGATCGAGATTTTGCCATAGAATTTCTCAGCGCAGCTAGTATCATCATGGTTCATCTGAGTCGACTATCGGAAGAAGTGATCTTATGGGCATCGGAAGAATTTCGCTTTATTACCCTCAAAGATAGCTGTGCTACTGGTTCTAGCATTATGCCTCAAAAGAAAAATCCCGACGTGCCTGAATTAGTGAGAGGAAAAACAGGGCGCGTATTTGGTCATTTGCAAGCCATGTTAGTCATTATGAAAGGTTTACCCCTGGCATACAACAAAGACTTGCAAGAAGATAAAGAAGGTATATTTGATAGCGTAAATACTATTAAAAACTGCCTAGAAGCAATGACAATTCTATTTCAAGAAGGTTTAGAATTTAGACCGCAACGACTAGCGGTGGCAGTTACAGAAGACTTTTCTAACGCTACAGATGTAGCAGACTATTTAGCAGCTAAGGGAGTACCATTTAGAGAGGCTTATAATCTCGTAGGTAAAATTGTCAAAACCAGTATTAGTTCCGGTAAACTATTGAAAGACTTAACCCTGGAAGAATGGCAAACATTACATCCTGCCATTGAAGCAGATATTTATGAAGCCATAACTCCTAAACAAGTTGTAGCAGCCCGTAATAGTCACGGTGGTACAGGATTTAATCAAATTAGACAAGCTATTTTAGCAGCGAAAAAAGAACTTAGCATGATCTAAGAGTCAGGAGTCAGGAGATCAAGAAGTCAGAATAAAGAATTTTTGCTCTCACCCCTCCCCTCTCCCCTCTCACCTGAGAAGTTCACAAACAGAGAAATTAGTCAGCATCCATAGCTGCTGCACCCGTTGCTTCATCTTCTTCACTCTTAGGCGATCTTTGTTGGAATCGTCTGCCCATTCTACCTGTAGTAGTCCGTTTACGAAACTTTCTGGCGTAAGCCTGGTTTCGTAGCGCCTTTTCTTTTTTCGGGTTACGGCGCTTTGCCATATTCACCTCGTAAATAAACAACAAAAAACTTGCATCTAGGCATTATGTAGGCAATATCAATTACTTGGTGTTATTGAGATACTTTTACCCTAGTGCGAAAATCAATAAGTATTAAACAACGTATCATTCTACCATAACTACAATACTTCTGTCAAGCGATCGCCAAATTCCTAATTTTTTGCATTTTTGCAGGAGATAGGGATCTGTTGACTCACTGTATAATTAAAAAACCTGAAGTTACAGTAGCACAAGCATCTTGCTTGTATTAATTATTCAAGTTAAAAGCAAGATATCTTAGCACATAAGTTGATTTTTTATCTATCAGGCCTTAGAATCATAAATCAAACTCCAGCTATTTGTAGACGCAAAACATCAACCTAATGAATTAATTAATAATGAAGTTAATTAAAATTATACATAGGACTTACACAAGTGTCACAGCAAAAATCTGTTGTAGAGTGCCTCAGACTGAATGCCTGCAAATAAACAGACTGTTGATATCTGACGCACCCTACCAATGTGCCAGTTGCGTAAGTCATGATACAAATAACCGAAAAATATTGTATAATCAGGTCGTTTTACCATTGAAACTCTTTGCTTTTTTTACACCCGTGATTGATTTTGGCTTTAGCATTAAAAAACTCTTGCAAACAGTATTAGGTATAATATTTCGCCATCCTATTACTGGTACAAGTATCATTCCTGTTTTACCAAATGGAGAAATTGTCCTGATTAGACGGAAAGATGATGGATGTTGGTCATTACCAGGTGGTGTGGTAGATTGGGGAGAAGATATTAGAAGTGCTGTGCATCGAGAATTAAAAGAAGAAACTGGATTGGAAATAACTAATATTAAGCGATTGGTAGGGGTTTATTCATCACCAAATCGTGATCCTCGCATTCACTCAATTTGTATTGTGGTGGAAGCTCAAGTACAAGGAAAAATGGAGATATCTGATCCTTTAGAAGTAATAGAAATACAATCTTTTCCTCTTAATTCCCTGCCAAAACCCAATATGTCTCATGACCATTCTCAACAATTACAAGATTATTTTAATGGGTTAACAACTCTTGCTTAACTATTATAAGGTGTACTACACTACATATTAACAAAATTGATTTATTAACAGTGATTACAACTATTACAGAAATTAGTACACATATTAAATCAGAGGATGTTTGAAAAGTTCTGAGTAATGTGTCATAAACTTTGAGATCCCCTAGCTGTTTAAGGGGATTTTTATTCCAGTTAGGGCGAAATCTGATTATTATTGTCACCTACTACAATAGCATAATTGTCACACAGGGTAATGAGTTTAGCTTTGATGAGCGATCGCACATTCTCCGGTGAAACTACAATACAATCAGAGGAATATTGCATAATTTCCCGAATAAACCAGAATGTATTTGATATTCTTCTAATTACGCGTTTTACCCGTGGTTGATCTGGTATCCATTCCACTATTTTATCCTCTGGTTTAGGTTGATATGCAAACGCTAACTTATTCAATAGGTGCATTTCCACATCTATTTGATCCAAGTCATTAAGCCATTTTTGAGTAATTTCCGTAACTGATGCTTCATTAATTCCGTCTAAACGGAAACACCAGTTATGTTTTAATTCTGGTATATCAAGATTTCCTTCTGTCTCTTTGCACCAACAGTCAAGATATAGACGTTTTTCATGGGGTCTGATTTTGGCATAACGTACAGTAAAATTAAGTACTTGTTCTAGTGCATCTTGATAAGCAAGTTGAAAGGGTTGTTGACGTAAGATATAGTGATCTATTTGTAACCGCCAAGATGGACGGGAGTTATTTAAAAACCCTTCTATTTCTTTCCGTAAAGGTACGGATAATTCACTGCGTTCTAGTAGCAAATTAGCTATAATTTCCGCCTGTTCATTTTGTCCGATATCCGTTAATGCACTTATACAACGATGTAAGGCACGGATACGAAAATCCTGCCAGTCATTATTTTTACTAACTATTAATTCATGTTGGGCTATAGACTTGATCAGTTTGGAGATATTGGGATCATCTCCCCACTTCATCCCAAATTGGAGAGCGATCGCTTCTAGTTGCGTTTTATCGCGCTCTGATACTGATAGTGTAATAGATTGACCTTTTCGACTCATGGAAAGTGTCCGTGTACTTTATACTTGTTTTCGCTTGTCAATTTTTATTGTGGCTGTTATTATAGATTTTAGCAATGAGTTACGGACAGTTTTTAATTACCTTAATAAATAACTAAAGATAACATAGTAAACAGGACTAAATAGGAAACAACAAAAATGAGTACAAATAATTTACTTTCTCGAATTTCCATTGATCCAAATATTTGTTTTGGTAAACCTTGTATTAAAGATCATCGGATCTGGGTATCACTAATTTTAGATTTACTTGCAGGTGGAGAAACAATAGAGACAATTTTAGAAGAATATCCAGATTTAGAAAGGGATGACATTTTAGCTTGCATTGCTTATGGTGCAGAAATGTCTAAAAATAATTATATAGAAATTCCTTTAGGAATGTAAAAGGAAGTAAGAAAGTGAATATTAAACTTGATGAAAATTTGGGTAATCTGCGAATAGTTACATTATTGCGTCTTGCGGGACATGATCTAGCAACTGTAAAAGAACAAGGTTTAACTTCAACTCCAGATGAGGAATTAATTGATATTTGCCACAGCGAAGCTAGATGTTTGGTAACAATAGATAGAGGATTTGGAAATCGTCTTAAATATAAACCTTCCAACTATACAGGAATTGTAGTTATTCGTTTACCACCGCGTCCTAATTTTGCAGATTATCGTGAAGTTGCAGAAACTCTGATAGCAGGACTAGAAAGAGCAGATGTAACTGGAAAATTATGGATGATTCGAGTAGGAAGTATTCAAGAATATCAAGATATTGAACTAGAGTAAAAGCAATGGAAACAGAATTTAAAATACAACTTAAACCGGTTTATTCTCAAACAGTCCCCACACCTGACGGGGTAAAATTACCAGATGGTTGGTGTTTATCTTGGCATCAATTAGAAACTTTAAAAGCATTACAAGATCCTAACATTGACGTGGTTTTTAACACTGCAATGACTGGAGATGGTAAAAGTTTAGCAGCTTATTTAGAAGTTTTGCAGGGTGAATTTTGCGCTATTGGACTTTACCCAACCAATGAATTGGCAAGAGATCAAGAAACCCAAATTAAAGGATACATTGATATATTTCACCCAGAAAATAAACCGCGCATAGTTAAATTAAGCGGTGCAGATTTAGAAATTTATGCAGAAAATGAAGGATTAAAAAAAGGGGCAGCAATTTTAACACTTTCTAGTCAAAGAGAAGTATTATTAACTAATCCTGATATTTTCCATTATTTACATCGCAGTAATTATTTAATTACAGGTGATAGTCCTGAAAAATTATGGAATAAGATAGATAAAGACTTTGATGTATTTATTTTTGATGAATTTCATGTTTTTGCAGCCCCGCAAATTGCCAGCGTAATTAATACAATGCTATTAATTCATTGTACAAACCGCCGCAAAAAGTTCCTCTTTCTTTCAGCAACACCAGATCAAGATTTAATTAGCAAATTAGAAATAGCCGGATTTCGGTGTAAAGAGATAAATCCTCTAGCAGAAAATAAATATCAATTTCCTGATCATCCAGAACAGGAAGTACAACTTCAAAACCAAAATTGGCGACAGGTAACACAAGGAATTACACTCAATTTTATGCCTTTAGAACCGAGTTTTAAAGCTGCGGAAACTTGGTTAAAAGCAAATAGTAATGTGATTATCTCTCAATTTCAGGAATATCCAGGAAGTAAAGGGGCAATTATTCTTAATTCTATTGCATCAGTGAAACGACTAACGCCATTTTTTCAGGAAATTTTACAACCTTATAATTTGACAGTGGGAGAAAATACAGGTTTATCAAGTAAAGGTGAAAAAGAATTAAGTTTAGCGGCTGATTTAGTTTTAGGTACAAGTACAATTGATGTAGGAGTTGATTTTAAGATTAATTTTCTAATTTTTGAATCTTCTGATTCTGGCAATTTTATTCAACGTTTGGGAAGATTAGGAAGACATGATGGATATGAAAAAAATGGTCAACAAGTTAAATTTGAGAATTATACAGCTTATGCTTTAATTCCTAACTTTTTGGTTGAGCGTTTATTTCAAACAGATTCACCACCATTGCAAGCGGATCATATTTATGATCGCCCATTTTTACAACAAATAATTAAAGAACAATATCGGAAAATTAATGATTTTCATGGATATTATCGCAAATGGGGTGCTGTACAGTCTTTTTGGTTGTGTGTGAAGTTGAGCGATCGCACTATTAAACAACAATATACCCAAAGTCGAGAAAAGTTTCAAATAGCCTGTGAAAAAGTATTTAATACCAGTTTAAAATCCCAAGCAGGACATATTCAAAAATGGGCTAAAGAATGGCGAGAAAAATCAGGTAAATCAGGAAATCCCATTGCGGAAGATGCAGCAAGTTTTCGTGGTTCTAGTCCTTTGCAATGTGGGTTATATGATTTAACAGAAACTAATGAAAGTGAGAGATTTAAAACTTATGATTTACCGGGAATTTTAAGCAATTTAGAAATAGAGATGTGGACAGAAGCGGGATTCATGCGGACATTAAAAGAAACCGCCGCACGCACTGGACAACCTATAGCAAAAGGTAGATTTGCCCATTGTCTAGCATTTATCAAGTTGAAAGCCTACCGGGAGGAACGGTTGAACTGGAAATTTACCTATGATGGAGACTTACAACCCATAGCAGACGCTTGGAAAGTACAGGTTTTAACAGGGGTGGGAGTATGGCAACCGGATATCACTTGGATCAGTCAAATTAATAAAAAACTGAAGAAAGAGGGTTTAGTTTGTTATGTTATTCGTCGTCCAGTTGCTGAAGTGCGAATGCGGTTAAGGTTGCCTATGCACTTTCAAGTTTATCCCATTAGTGACCAATACAGTGTTAATGATGCTAGTAGTCCTTATGCTATAGCTTTTGGTCAATCGGCACTGCTATTAGATACGCTTGTTTATACATTTAAAAGCAAAGGAGATGAGATATGGGTTGTTTAAGGTTTCGACCCCTAATAGGGATTATGGAGTTGAAGGAGTTGTATTCATGCCTTGATTACTTCTTTACCAAAATTTCAATCCCTGATAGGGATTAGGGTTTATTCTCAAGGCTTCCTTAGTATACATCTTAAAAAGTCTCATGGAAGAAAAATTCTTTTTATTGCCAGATTTTTTTGATATCTTTACTAGCAATCTTTGATACCCTTTAAGACTAAATTAGACTTAGCATAAATAAAGCAAAACAAATCTTGTCTTAATACGCTGTTAAATGTCTTCAATCTCCAATTTTGTAAATAGATTTTTTTCCTTACTTCTTTTCCAAAGACCTTTTAATTTTAAACTTCGTATGTTATATTATGGGGAACCGGAAAAAAGTTATCCCAGTTCACCTATATAGAGTCGCACCTTATAGGTTAGCACTAGCATGGCTGATTCGGCGCAAACCACTTGAGGTAATTTTTATGAAAGAAAACCTTCCAAATCGTATGCTACAGCTTATGTCAGATGGTTACTGGCATCCTACAGAAGAACTAGTTGAAAAAATCAGCCACCGATTTTCTGCAACCATATATGTTTTAAGAAAACGAGGTTATATTTTTGAAGATCGTCGTATTGAAGGGCAACGAAGAGAGTGGCGGCTAGTAGTAGAATCACAAGTAACCGCTTAAAAATAATTTCTTGCATATTGGGAGTAGTTTTTCCTGCTCCCATTTCCTGAAAATAGCTAGTAGGGTGCGTTAGCTGTCTTCGTAACGCACCAAAACCTAAACCATATACCTAAATTATCAAAGAACAAACATTACTAGAAAGAATCACATTTAACCCCCAAATCTTTGGCGGTAAACCAATAATTCGTGGTCGTCGTCTAGCTGTTGAACATATTTTAGGAATGTTAGCAGCAGGTGATACTATCGAAACTTTATTAGAAGCATATCCCTGGTTAGAACGGGAAGATATACAAGCCTGTTTAGTTTACGCAGCTAATTAAAACATTGTAGTTATGAATAACCCAATTTCTGATAATTACATACATCTACTTATGGAAGTAAAACAACGAATTCGTTCCGCCCAATATGAAGCACTCAAAGCAGTTAATCGAGAAATGATTAACTTATATTGGGATATTGGCCAGATGATTTTTATCAAACAACAAAATTCTAACTGGGGTAAATCTGTAGTTGAACAGTTATCAAAAGACTTACAAACAGAATTTCCAGGTATTAGTGGTTTTTCTGCTCGAAATATCTGGAATATGAGGAATTTTTACGTCACATACAGCCAAAATGAAAAACTGCAACCATTAGTTGCAGAAATTGGATGGACTCACAATATAGTCATTTTAGAAAAGTGTAAAGATGACTTAGAACGAGAATTTTATATGAAAATGACTCGTAAATTTGGCTGGACAAATCAACTTCCTGATCCTGAACAAGTTGCTAAACTACTAGAAGGATTTGCATAAAACACATCATAAAAATCAACTCTTATTTAATTTTATTGGCAAAAAACAATGGCTAAAAAAAGTAAAAAAACAGATAAATTTCAACAATTATCACTTGTAGAAATAGTAGATAACGCTAATTCTGAAACCTCAGATGATGATTGGTTATCAGGTGATTTTGGTTTTGATGGTGATGGAGATAGAACAATTGAAACCAAAGGACAATTACTCACACTTAAACTATTAAAAGAAGCCATACAATCGCAAAATCCCAACGATCAAGTAATGGCAGATTTTGCCGAATATGTATTACCAAATCTGGTAAAAATCGCTATTGGTGTCACAGCCAAAGGTGGTAAATTCTTTGATGAAATTGACGAAAAACGAGCAGTAGAAGGTAAAACAAAAGTTAGACGAGATAATGCGGCTGATCAATCTTTAAATACTCACTTGCTTAATGGTTTATTTCCAGCTAATTTAATCGAACAAAGGTTAGAAAAACTGGATACCACAATTAAACGAGTGGTAAAAGATAAAGAACGACGTTTAGTAATTGCTGGTTTCATTTTACATGACTTTGAAAAATTCCCAGATGCACCAGAAGAATGTCGCAAATTACCTTTAGATGAACATAGAAAAATTATTGATAAAAAAGTCAAACAATTAGGACTTGATAAATTTATCAATCCAGATAATTCTGAAGAGTATCAAGAATATATTGATGATTTATTGTGTATGGCCTATAATGCCCAAAGACGCTGGGATACTAACTGGAATTTTTCTGAATTTGGTTTAAATCCTATTCTCAAAGATCGCACTATTCGCAGTTTATCAGATTTAACTTGTTTAGCTGATTCTCTCGCTTCAATTATTAAACATCCTCAAGATGCAGAAAATACGAGAATTAATGAAATTATTCACAGTCTTAGTGATGGTAAATTAAAATTTACATATCATCACATTGCCGAAAATAGAGGTGTTTTAACCAACGTTGTAAATAATGCTGTAATTGAAGCTCATACTAACTTAAATACCGCAGAAAATAGATATTATGAACCTTTGTTATATCTACCCACAGGGGTAATTTATCTAGCGTTGCGTGATGCTCCTCCTATCTCTCGAGAAACTTTACCAAATTTGGTAGTTAATAAGATTAAATCTCTTTGTGCAGGTCAACTAAAACTCAGACAAACGGGATTTGGTAGAGATGGAAAAGGAATGAAATATGCTGAATATTACAATCTATTTTTTGATTCTCTTGGTTTAATGCAAGTTGCGTTAGATGCTACTTTACGCATTTTAAATACTGGTAAAACATCTGTTGGTAAAAGTCGCAGTGAAAATTTAGTTAAGTTTCAAAAACAAAATGTTTTATCCATTGATTATGATTTTAATTTTGATGACGATATTCGCATTGATCAAATTGCCGAATTTGGAGATCTAATTACTCGTAAAATTTGGGAAGAAACCGTTGAAAAAATCGAAACTGCCAGAAAAAAAGATAAGAAATTACCAGAAGTTCCAGATTTTGATTTAACTCATAAAGTCGCTGAATTTTGGAATTTAACAGAATATTTACCGCAAGTTCGAGAAATTCAACGTATCAATGAAAGTTTGAAAGAACAAAAATTAAAAGGTAATACAGGAGGTGTACCTTATGAATGGTATTATCTAGCGGCTAAATATCTGGAAAAACATCCAGGTATTGAAGATGTCCGCGAAAATTGTCAACAGGTAATTTATTACTTGACAGATTTAATTTCCCCAATTCTGGCACAATATCAATTACCTGATGGTTGGGATGATTTAAGGTTGTGGGTATCAAGAGTGATCATGTTACCTAATACTAATCAATCCACATCTGTCACCACTGAAATTGATAATTTTATCAATGAACTAGGTAATTATAATGCTGCGAAAAAACCAGGCAGAGGTAAACAATTAATTTGCTCAATTTCTCATTCAGCTTATACTGTTACTGAGCAAATGGAATCAGCAGTTTTATTTACTCCCCAAGTTTATACAAATAAGCAAATGTTAGGAGGTTCTAACGCTAAACGCAACATTTCTAGTATTGCAGGCGTGGAAATGATGCTCAGACAAATATTAATGAATCAAACGCAAGCTGTAGGGAAAAGATTTGAAGATGGTAAATATCGCTATCTCTACTTTTATCCAACTTATTATTTCACTCCAGAAACTAATAAGTTTTTACAAAAAGCCTACACAAATATTGCCCAAACTCGTTTTGATACTAGTATTCGTAATCATTTCATTAGTAAAGATTTACAGGTTGATTTATCTAAAGAAAATTATCAATGTGTGGATAGTTTCTTAATTGATGAAAATTTAGATAGTGAAAAAGATCGCACTTTTAAACTTTCCTATCCTCAAGATCAACCTTTAACATTTTACTTCATGGCCTTACCACCAGGAAGAGATAGCACTGATACAGAATCTTGGGTAATGCCGAGTTGGTTAGCGTTCGCTTTTCCCATGATTTTAGATGTGAAAACTGTGGTTTCTGAGTCTCCAATTCCCCCATTTAATGATGGTGCAGAATTTGAAGAAACCGTTTTTCTTGATAGTGCGCCTCATGCTTTCCGTACTTTAGTAAAAAGAGATAGATTCCGACTTGATTACATTCTTGAAGGTTGGGAAGAGTACGGTATTCAATATTCTGCACCTTTGAATGTTTTAACTGCGGCTTACGCTATTCATTTAGATGTGAATGCTAGACAAAGTAAGACTGGTTATGATGCTAATTGGGGGAAATTTACGGAATTAGCTAAGGATTTTGAAACCAGTCCTCTATATGTGTTCGCTTATCTGAATAAATGGGTGCGTAACCAAGGAGTGGAAACAGCTAGAGTTGAGAAAATCAAACTTTACACCTATCATTTTTACCCTTGTTTTGACCCTTATACAAAATTTGATTCTATTAAGGAGGAATTAATTGTGGAAGAAAAATCAACTTTGAATCATCCAAAGAAATTAACGGAACTTTATCGCCGTTTTTATCGGGCAAATAAAAGGTTTAGTCCTAAAGCTAATGCTGTTTTAAAACCCATTGATATCGCTGCGGAAACTATTCTTAAAGCAGATTCTTGTGTGTTTAATGGGGAAAGTTTAATTTCAGCCGTAGCAGCAGAGATTTTTAAACTTATGGATAGGGTACATTCTTCCACTGCGGAAGGACGTTGGATGATGAGTAAAAGGGAGGAAGAAAGACAAGCTGTTTTAGAGTTTGCAAAATATTTTGTAGAGGATGTTTTTGAGGGGTGTTTTAAGAGCGATCGCGCCCGGTTAGCAGGTCGTCAATTAAACCTGATTCGAGATACCTGTGAATTTCTTTATCGTTTAGCAGATGATGAAGAATATAAAGCACGCCCCCAAAATGAACCTGATGAAATTACTGAGATTGAAACTGAGGAAAATTAGATAATGACTATTCTGGATTCTACTCAGTCTTATACTTTTAGCAAATATTTTGAGATGCACATTTCACCTCAAGATTTTGCTCAAGAATTTGGCTATACATTTGCTCGAAAACGGTTGAATTTACCCCAATATCAAGAAAATCTAGACCGATTACAAGAATTGCAAGAAAGACTTGATGAAATTCTTCCATACTTTGATTTGGCCAATGAGACAAGTCGCAGAGAAGTATTAATTTCTCCAATAATTTTAGACTTAGTTCACTATACTAAATCGGAGGTGAGAATTGAATATCAAATTAAGGTGAGCGAACAACTACAAGGTTACTTTGATTATCTAATCAAAAATCGCAATAACCTCTTAGTAATCGAAGCTAAAAAAGAGGATTTAGATTATGGTATGACTCAACTTTTTGCAGAATTAATCGCCCTAGATCAATGGCAAACAAATCAACAACAAACTCACCTTATTGGTTCAGTCACTACTGGCAAAATATGGGAATTTGCCCAACTAGATCGCCTTAATAAACATCTTGATCAAGGACTTGATAGTTATCGTGTTCCTGATGATTTAGACCCCTTAATGCGGATTCTAGTTCAAGCACTCATTTATTAAACATTTATTTCCAGGAGAAAATTATGTCACTCTTAAAAACCGTTGATGCTAAATTATTTCAAACAGAAATTCCCTACAAACCAATGGGAAAATATGCTCACTTTTTAACTATTCGTGTTACTGAATCTTACCCTTTATTCCAAACAGATAGCGAACTAAATAAAGCACGAGTAAGAGCAGGAGTCAAAGAAAAAAATACCATTAGCCGTCTTTCCATGTTCAAACGTAAACAGTCCACACCGGAAAGATTAGTAGGTCGGGAATTATTGCGGAAATACAAATTTATGACAGCAGAAGAATGTGAATATAACGTATCTTTTGCAATGGATAACCCTGATTGTATTATTTACGGTTTTGCTATTGGTGATTCTGGTTCAGAAAAATCAAAAGTTGTGGTAGATACTGCATTTTCAATTACAGCTTTTGATGAGTCTCATGAAACCTTTACTCTCAATGCTCCTTTTGAAAATGGGACAATGGCTTCTAAAGGAGAAAGTGGTTCTAAAGCTGGTGAAGTCACTAGCAGAATTAACCAGCAAGATCACATTAGACCACAGGTATTTTTCCCCAGCATTGTCACTTTAAAAGACCCCACAGAAGCGAGTTTTTTATATGTATTTAATAACATCCTGAGAACTCGTCACTATGGCGCACAAACAACCCGTACAGGTAGAGTTAGAAATGAGTTAATTGGTGTGATTTTTGCTGATGGAGAAATTACCAGTAACCTGCGTTGGACTCAAGCAATATATGATGAAATGAAGGCTAGTAATACTCTCAAATCACCAGATCCTTTAGATGAAGATGATGTAATTACATCTGCTAAAAGTGCAATTGAAAGTTTAATGAATGATGAATTTATTGTGCATACTGACTTTATTGGTGATGGTTTTGTACCTTTAATTAATGAAGTGAAAAACCTCACAAATAATGAGGCGGGAATTAAATCAATTTTGCAAAAAGCTGATACTGAAGCTAAAGAATATGCCAGCAAACATATTAGTAAAAAGAAAACAGCCGCTAAAACTAAGTAGTTGAATATTCAGATTCCCGACTTCTCAAAGAAGTCGGGAATCTATACCCCATCATCACCACTATGACCATTATCTATCGCTGCAAATTAGAACTACATGACAGCCTCTATTTTGCCACTCGTGAAATTGGCAGACTGTACGAAACAGAGCCAATAATTCATAATTATGCCCTCTGTTATTCTCTAGGTTTAATTGATAGTGAAAACTATTCAACCACTGTTTCTGAAGAAAATTCCTATCGCTATTTCTGCCCTGAACAAGTGCCAAAATATGAGGAACATTTAACTCCTTTAAATGAACAAGGAATTTATATAACTCCGGCTCGTTCTTTGCATCATTTATCTATTCTCAATACATGGAAATATGCCAATAATAACTACCATGTAGAAATGGAAAAAACCCAAAAGAATATTCCCAGTTTTGGTAGAGCAAAGGAAATTGCACCAGAAAGTCAATTTGAGTTTTTTCTCATTGCTCAAAAAAACATTAAATTACCTAAATGGATTCGTTTAGGTAAATGGATGAGCAAAGCAGAAATCACAGTGGAGAAATTACCACCACCAAAAACTAAAACTGATTTATTCACCTGTACTCATCCTCTAAATCCTTTAGATGTCATGTTTACTAATCGAGTAATTAGCTATGATGTGGTAAATATGCCGCCAGTAAGTCTGATTCAAAATGTGCAAATGCAAGGAGAATATTACTATTTTGATGATGTCAAAAATGTAAAAATTCCCAAACAAATGCAATACAGATTTAAGGCTTAAATTCTCATCATTTTCACACTTACAAATCCTGTGGGGTGGACATCTTGCCCGCCCTTAACTTAGAATGTTAAACCATCAATAATATGCCTCACAGTCTCATCCTCAACATCACCCCCCAATCCCCCATTTACCCCAACTTCCTATCTGGTAGACACTACCATGCCTTATTCCTTAATTTGGTCAGTTCTGTAGATAGAAAATTAGGTGATTATCTCCACGAATCAAATGCTGATAAGGCCTTTACCCTCTCACCTTTGCAAGTAAAAAATAAACATAAAATCCAATTCCATACTTTGCAATATATCCATCAAAATCCTATTCCTGCCGGTAGTTCTTGTTGGTGGCGCATATCTTTATTAGATGACAATTTATTTGGTAAACTCACACCTTTATGGTTGAATCTTAACCCAGAACATCCTTGGCATTTAGGATCAGCCAATTTATTTATTACTAGCATTCAAGGTACACCCCAATCTACCCAACCTTGGTCTAATGTTTGTACTTATGCCCAATTATATGAACAGGCAAGTGAAACAGAAAGGATAATTAATTTTATATTTTCTACACCTGTAGCCTTTCGTCAAGGTGCATTTGATAATGTTTTACCAACTAAGGAGTCTGTATTTAATAGTCTACTAAATCGGTGGCATAAATATAGCGGTATTGAATTAACTAATATTTCCTTTGAATCAGTTTATCCTAGTGCTTTTAATATCAAAACTGAGGTGATTAGCAACTATGAAAATAAATTTATTGGTTGTTTAGGTGAAATTAGTTATCGTATTCTTGGCAATGTGGAAGCAATAGGAATTAAACAAATTAATGCTTTGGCTGATTTTGCTTTATATGCAGGTGTTGGGAGAAAAACCACTATGGGTATGGGTATGGTAAGAAGAAGGTAGGTTAGGTTGAGAAAAACCAACATTAAACCAACATTAAACCAACATTAAACCAACATTATTTATAGAAAGATCCCCGACTTCTTTTTTGTCTTATAAATCAAATTTTACTTAATTTAAAAAGTCGGGGATCTGGGTACATTTGTAGGGTTGCGCGATCGCTTGACAATTAAGATATTCGCCACAGATCAATTGTTTTTTATTGTTTTGAAAATCAAATGGCAAATAATATATGCTATCACTTGTCACCTCTCCAGAAGATTACGTTAACATTGCCTCACTAAATCAATATTCCTATTGTCCCCATCGTTGTTGGTTAATTCATTGCGCTGGTGAATTTACAGATAATCAATACACTATTGAAGGCACAAGTTTACATGAACGAGTTCACACAATAGGAGAACTAAACCGGGAGGAAACTTACCAAATACGGGCAATTTATCTTAAATCTGATCAATATCAATTACTTGGTAAATCCGATTTAATTGAATTTCAAAATGGCGAATTTTACCCCATTGAATACAAAAGAGGACGTAAAGGAGAATGGGATAATGATGAATTACAAGTTTGCGCTCAGGCTTTGTGTTTGGAGGAAATGACTGGTAAAAATATCAATTCTGGTTATATCTATTATGCCCAAACACATCAACGTCAATTAGTAGAAATTACGCCAGAATTACGAGAAAATACTATTGCCACTATTGAAGCTATAAAAATGTTGTTGTTTACTGGCACTATGCCAAAATCTGTCAAAACAAAACGCTGTGATGGTTGTAGTTTATTTTCTCGATGTTTACCCCAAGCTGTTGATAAGGTTGGACGTTATCAAGAAGCAAATTAATTATCGGTAATGGGTAATTAGTAATTGCTGAAAAATCTTAACTTGTCACCTGTCACCTAAAAGCTTGTAGCTTGTAGTGCATTAGCGATAGCGTAACGCACTAAAAACTTGAATAGGATGCGTTACAGCTTGTATGGTGCATTAGCGATAGCGTAACGCACTAAAAACTTGAAGATGGTGCGTTACAGATTTCATCTTAAGCTGTTGTGCCTTTAACTTGAATAATTAATACAAGCAAGATGCTTGTGCTACTGTAACTTCAGGTTTTTTAATTATACATTTTAGCTGCACATTAGCTTAACATACCCTACTGTATATTTTACTGTATATTTTGAGGATTTGATCATGGGTACTCTTTACATTTCACAAGCAGATTCTTTTATTGGTAAAGTTGATGAAAGAATTAATGTCAAATTCGATAAGCAAACTATCATAGATGTACCATTTATTAAATTAGATGGTGTGGTGGTTTTAGGTCGTTCTACTATTTCTCCTGCTGTTGTTTCTGAGTTGATGATTCGTCATATTCCTCTATCTTTTATTGATGAAAGAGGTCATTATTTAGGACAGTTACAACCGGAAATGTCTGGTAATATTTTTGTGAGAAAATCTCAATGGCAAGCTGCGGGAAATACTCCTCAATCTGTTCATGTTGTCCAGGGTTTTGTCAGAGGTAAATTAAAAAATTATCGGCAACTTTTGGTACGTCGTCAACGAGAATTTGATCATCTTGATTTGTCTGCTGATATTACTCGTTTGGAAAATATTATTGCGGCCATTGATAAAACAGAAAATATTGATTCCTTACGAGGTTTAGAGGGTGCTGGTAGTGCTGTTTATTTTGGTTGTTTTAATAGCTTAATTCTTAATCCTAATTTTGAATTTACTAAGCGTGTTCGTCGTCCACCTACTGACCCTGTAAATTCTCTGCTTAGTTTTGGCTATTCTTTGTTGCGTCATGATATCCAATCTGCTGTAAATATTGTGGGTTTTGATCCTTATTTGGGATATCTACATTTTGATCGTTATAATCGTCCTTCTTTGGCACTAGATTTAATGGAAGAGTTTAGACCTTTGGTGGTTGATTCTTTGGTTTTGACTTTGTTGAATAAACAATTTTTAAAGCCGGATGATTTTATTAGCGAACCTTTGAGTAATGCTGTTTCTCTTACTGCTGAAGGTAGGAAAATTTTTCTCACTAATTATGAGAAGAAAAAACAATCGGAGTTTAAACATCCAGTGATGGGTAAAAAATGTACTTATCGAGAATCTTTTGAGTTACAAGCTAGGTTGTTAGCTAAGTATTTAATGGGAACAACTGATAAGTATCCTCCTTTATTTTTGAAGTAAGAAGGTGACAGTTGACGGGTAACAGTAAGTGACAAAAAGTCACAAGTCCCAGCAAAAAGAGAAGAGTGTGTTTTTACCAATTACCAATCACCAATTATCAATTTATGAATCTTGTGGTTTCTTATGATATTTCTGAAGATAAACGACGCACTAAAATTCACAATATCCTCAAGTCTTATGGACAATGGGTACAATATAGTATTTTTGAATGTGAATTGACTGATACTGAGTATGCTAAACTGCGATCGCGTCTGAATAAACTGATTAAGTCTGATACCGATAGCATCCGTTTTTATTTCCTTTGTGCTTGCTGTCATGGTAAAATAGAAAGAATTGGTGGTGAACAACCCCGCGATCATACTGTTTTCTTTGCTTGATGCGCGGATGGGTGGGTGTAAAAAATCTAGGTGGGCAAAAAATGGCTGGAATGTTTTCTACATCAGCTTTTGATATGTTTTATCCAAGTTACCCACCCGCGCACTTTACACTGTAAGGTTTTCATTGATTTTCCCTCTTGACACAATTCTTGGAATCAACTATAATTATGGCATCCGCGCAACCGAACCTTGAAAACTAAATATACCAAGGCTTTCAGAACCCTGCTATTGCAATTTCTACTAATCCCTATTAGGGATTGAAACTTTTCCATCTTTTCCTTATTTATATGATCATCGGAATTGCAATTTCTACTAATCCCTATTAGGGATTGAAACTAGATGCTCAGAATTGGGCAAATTGGATTAACTCCAGGATTGCAATTTCTACTAATCCCTATTAGGGATTGAAACTCATAGTTCTCAAACATTCATTCATAACCTCAGAAATTGCAATTTCTACTAATCCCTATTAGGGATTGAAACATTCCCAATTTATGGATGAAGCTAAGAAGAGACTTGAATTGCAATTTCTACTAATCCCTATTAGGGATTGAAACGTTGAATATGAAGCCGCTAAATACGGCTTTAGCATATTGCAATTTCTACTAATCCCTATTAGGGATTGAAACAAGCCAACTCCTCCCAAATTTCTCTATTTGCTCATATTGCAATTTCTACTAATCCCTATTAGGGATTGAAACAAATATTAGACTTGCTTTGGCTTGCTCATTTAGTGTTATTGCAATTTCTACTAATCCCTATTAGGGATTGAAACAAGAAAACTGCTAATCTTCTTAGTTCGGAGGGTGATATTGCAATTTCTACTAATCCCTATTAGGGATTGAAACTATGAAAACACATAAAATTATCAGGAATGAATCAGGCTATTATTGCAATTTCTACTAATCCCTATTAGGGATTGAAACAGTCTGCTGATGTGGCTAAAACCCTTATGGCTATTGAATTGCAATTTCTACTAATCCCTATTAGGGATTGAAACCACGATAGCTATAGCAGAATCAGGACAAAAACACATTATTATTGCAATTTCTACTAATCCCTATTAGGGATTGAAACTCTTAATTGAAGATTTAAAAATTAAAGATTTAGTATTGCAATTTCTACTAATCCCTATTAGGGATTGAAACTTTACGCTTCCTTTAAACCTATCTTGCTCTATTAGAATTGCAATTTCTACTAATCCCTATTAGGGATTGAAACGTAACATCACAAGCAGTCTTGTACAGCAAGAGTTAATTGCAATTTCTACTAATCCCTATTAGGGATTGAAACAAGATTGAAACCATTGATAAGGAAGGGAAAAAAATTGATTGCAATTTCTACTAATCCCTATTAGGGATTGAAACCTTTTTTACCTGATACTTGTTTGGCTTCTTCGCGGTAGATTGCAATTTCTACTAATCCCTATTAGGGATTGAAACCGTCTTTCCTCCTTCCAAGATCATCTGCTTCAGAAATTGCAATTTCTACTAATCCCTATTAGGGATTGAAACAAATATTTACGGAAACTGCACTTTTAAGCGTGTTTAAGGTGATTGCAATTTCTACTAATCCCTATTAGGGATTGAAACATCCTCGTGTAACTCCCACATTCCACGACGAAATATTGCAATTTCTACTAATCCCTATTAGGGATTGAAACAGGGATAATGGCAGCGACTAACCTTATTCCTAAAAATTGCAATTTCTACTAATCCCTATTAGGGATTGAAACGGTACTCTCTCTTTGTGAATACTTGTTTTTCAACAGAATCATTGCAATTTCTACTAATCCCTATTAGGGATTGAAACACAGAACCATCCACACCCGAAGCTAAACAGTGGGATTGCAATTTCTACTAATCCCTATTAGGGATTGAAACTCTTGCCTGCTTGTATTTAATTACTGTATCTTCTCCGATTGCAATTTCTACTAATCCCTATTAGGGATTGAAACAAATATTTCAGTAACTACTTCTATATTTACTGGTATTGCAATTTCTACTAATCCCTATTAGGGATTGAAACAGTATGTAACCCAGCAAGTGAAACATTATATTAAAGCCAATTGCAATTTCTACTAATCCCTATTAGGGATTGAAACACTTAACTTACTAAAATGGAAAAGACTGTACTATCTATTGCAATTTCTACTAATCCCTATTAGGGATTGAAACATCGAAATGGAAGTCCTCTTCATGTACTTTTGAAATTGCAATTTCTACTAATCCCTATTAGGGATTGAAACAAGAAAACTTCTAATTTGAAACAGATATTGCTTTTTTATTGCAATTTCTACTAATCCCTATTAGGGATTGAAACAACCCAATCTTCATGAATATCAGCAGACATACCAATTGCAATTTCTACTAATCCCTATTAGGGATTGAAACATACCATCTTGAATTACGTGCATAACTAAAACCTCAAATTGCAATTTCTACTAATCCCTATTAGGGATTGAAACAGGTCTAATAACCCTTACAACAGGATCAGGGGATAATTGCAATTTCTACTAATCCCTATTAGGGATTGAAACGCTGTGGATAGCCATGCCTGTCCTTGGGGAGCAGTATTGCAATTTCTACTAATCCCTATTAGGGATTGAAACTGGATACCCAAACCCGCAACGCAAAACAAAATAGCATTGCAATTTCTACTAATCCCTATTAGGGATTGAAACAAAACTCTTCATCTCTTAATAGGCGATAGCCTTGTTATTGCAATTTCTACTAATCCCTATTAGGGATTGAAACCTATTACCCCAAAGGGATTGACGCACCCAATGGGATTGCAATTTCTACTAATCCCTATTAGGGATTGAAACCTTGTTTAAGTTTCATACGCTCTCTAAATTTTTTTCATTGCAATTTCTACTAATCCCTATTAGGGATTGAAACGCTTACCTTCACTAGTGTTATAGCTCCGCTTTGTCATTGCAATTTCTACTAATCCCTATTAGGGATTGAAACTAGTTTCTCGGTCACGACTCCTGATTTTTTTTCCCTATTGCAATTTCTACTAATCCCTATTAGGGATTGAAACAAACATTTTTATCTCCTTATTTGTGTATTTTCATTGCAATTTCTACTAATCCCTATTAGGGATTGAAACAAATCTATGACTGCACCAATATTAACTTTACCTCCAATTGCAATTTCTACTAATCCCTATTAGGGATTGAAACTTGTACGATGTAAACATCGGAAAACAAGGCTAGATTGCAATTTCTACTAATCCCTATTAGGGATTGAAACAGTGCGATCGCTCAAGTCGCCCCAAGTTAGCCCGATTGCAATTTCTAATAATCCCTATTAGGGATAGAAAGTGAAATTCACAGTGCAGAACATTTAATCGCAATTGCTTTATCAGGAAATCCTCCATCTGAAATTGCAGAAAAACTCAAGGATTTATTTGTAAAAATCAATATTCATAAATATTTTGCCTGTGGTGGTTTAGTATTTGATGCAGCTAAAATTGAAATTCTTAGGTAGAAATTAACTTGACTAAAAAACTGATAATAAAATTTTAATGGTAAATAACCATCGTCTTCACCTGAATATAAACATTCAGTTTTTTCGGCAAAACATTGAAAAGCGATCGCTTATTTTATGATATTATAATCACATTCAATCCTCAACTTATTGAACATCAATAATGGTACAACCGCGTAAACAATTTGCCCAACATTGGTTAAAAAGCGATAAAGCCCTAAACGCCATAGTCAAAGCAGCCGACTGTCAAAAAACCGATAGAATATTAGAAATAGGGCCAGGTACAGGAATTTTAACTAAGAGATTATTACCCTTAGTAGAATCTTTATTAGCAGTAGAAATTGATCGAGATTTATGTAAATTACTAGTAAAACAAATAGGAAGTAAAGAAAATTTCTTACTATTACAAGGTGATTTTCTGGAACTAGATATACCAGCCCAAATTGGTAATTTCCCCAAGTTCCAAAATCAAAATAAAGTAGTAGCTAATATCCCCTACAACATCACAGGTCCAATTATTGAAAGATTACTGGGCACGATCGCTGATCCTAATCCTCAACCTTTTGACTCTATTGTATTATTAATTCAGAAAGAAGTAGCGGAAAGATTATATGCTAAACCTAGTACAAGAGACTTCGGAGCGTTATCAGTTAGAGTACAATATTTAGCGGATTGTGAGTTAATTTCTATCGTGCCCGCAACAGCTTTTTATCCACCTCCTAAAGTTGATTCTGCGGTAGTACGTTTGTCACCTAAACAAATAGAAATACCCGCAGAAGATCCCAAAAAATTAGCAACTTTAGTTAAGTTAGGATTTGCCTCTAAGCGAAAAATGTTAAGAAATAATTTAGAATCAGTAATTGACCGCGATCGCTTGACACAATTAATGGAAAAATTAGCCATAAATCCCCAAGTTAGGGCTGAGGATCTCAGTGTTCAACAATGGGTAACTTTGGTAAATAGTATCTAAATTTGTAACATGATAATGATATGAGGAAGTACAAATTAATCGCCCCGGCTAAAATCAATTTATATTTAGAAATCATCGGTAGTCGTGCAGATGGTTTTCATGAGTTAGCCATGATTTTGCAAAGTATCAATTTAGCTGATGAAATTGAAATTCACGCTGCAAGTACAGAAAATATTCGCATTTATTGTCAACATCCCCAAGTACCCAATGATAAAACTAATTTAGTTTATCGCGCTGCGGAATTAATGACTAAAGAATTTCCCGATGCTTTTAATAATTTTGGTGGCGTGGATATTACACTGATAAAAAATATTCCTGTGGCTGCTGGTTTAGCCGGAGGTTCAACAAATGCAGCCGCCATATTGGTGGGAATTGATCTACTTTGGAACTTAGGATTAACAGAATCAGAACTACAACAACTAGGCGGAAAATTGGGTTCTGACGTACCATTTTGTATTGCAGGAGGAACAGCGATCGCTACAGGAAGAGGAGAAAAACTTTCACCTTTACCAACTGTAGATAATTTGCATATTGTCTTAGGAAAATATCGCAGTTTAGAAGTTTCTACACCTTGGGCTTATAAAAGTTATCGAGAAAAATTTGGACATACATATATTGCAGATCAAGATAGTTTAGCAGCCCGATCTCATGCCTTCCATTCTGAAGCAATGGTTAAAGCAATTTATAATCACAATATAGGAGAAATTGCCCACCAATTACACAATGATTTAGAAAAAGTTGTCTTACCAGCCTATCCTCAAGTATTGCGATTAAGAGAATTATTTGCAGCACAACCACAAGTTTTAAATACCATGATGTCTGGTTCTGGACCTTCAGTATTTGCTATTGTAGAATCAGCATCACAAGCAGAAATAGTTAAACAAAAAATCAGATCAGCAATTCCTGATCCAGATTTAGAATTGTTTACAACTCACACCATTGAACATGGAATAGAAATCAGTTCTTAATTTATTAATCACCAAAATTATAGTAGTGCAAGCATCTTGCTTGCATAACTGATCAAAATTAACAACAACATCACAATTTAATCATCATTAACTAACATGAACGAAACCAAACAAAACCAAATTAAAGATGAATCTAAAAAGCTAGAAGCCAATCCCGTGCGTTGTTTTACAGGATCAGCAATTGCAGCAGGATTATCTTTTGCAGCATATTCATTAATGATAGCGATCGCCACAACATTCGCTAAAAAACCCATTCATACCGATAATCAAGTTGTATACAATATTAGTTCCGCAGTCAGAACATTAGTAGTAGGAATTATTGCTTTAGGTGCAGGAGTATTTGGTATAGTAGCTTTGGGTTTATTAGCATTAGGAATACAATTATTTCTGCAACAATTAGCCAAACCGAAAACCTAACTATTCAGATACCCGACTTCTTGAAGAAGTCGGGTATCTTGATTATTGATTATTGATTATTGATTATACATTTGCTAATTGTAAAGGTTTGATCATTGAATGCAATTTATTATTGCCATTATTACTTATTAATTGATGTTTTTTCCGCCAATTATTCGGTGATAAACCATGATGTTGGCGAAATTGACGGGAAAAATGACAAACATTTTGATACCCTAATTTAATAGCTATATCTTCAATAGTTTGATCAGTATTTTCTAGTAAAGACAAAGCAGCTACCATTCTTCTTTTCACTATCCAAGCATTAACACTTTCCCCTGTTTGTTTAGCTACTTGATGAGTTAAATAAGGTGAAGAATAACCCACAGCAGCAGCTACATCTGATAAAGTAATACCTTCATGATAATGAGCTTCAATGTATTCAAAAACATTTTTAAAATGCGGAATATTCGGGAAAATTGATAGAGAAGAAACCGTGTTTGTCTTTATATTTTCTGTTTGTTTACTATTCATAGCTTTCATAGTGTACCAGTTTTTAAATAAATCTTGTTTTTGTAGTCTAATAGCGATTGACCTTAATAACTCATCCACACTAGCATCTATAGTAGCAGGTTTAGATAAATAATCATCTGCCCCTAAATCCATTGCTTTCCTTACAGTTTCCTGGGTATTACTAGCACTAAAAAAGATAAAAGGAATAATTGCTGTTAGTGGATCTTCCCGCAAATTACTTAAAACAGTAAAACCATCAATATCTGGTATTAAAACATCACAAACTACTAAATCTGGGGCATATTCCTGAGCTAATTTTAACCCAAGAATACCATCTTCCGCAGCGATCGCAAAATATCCTTTAGATATCAAAGCATCTAATACTAAATTACGAGTATTTATATCATTTTCAATGACAAGAATTTTCTTTTGTGCGTTCATAATTCCGATTGCAATACTAAATTTTGGATGATGAAAATCATTAAGTTTTAATAAGTTTGATGTTAATTGATTTTACCGATCACAGATCAATAATTTCATGAGAATTGCATTAGTCAACAGCCCTGCATTTCTCTAACTTATTCATGCTTAATAATTCTATAAATTCTTAATTATTTAGCGAAAATTACCAACATTCACTAAATTTAATTCAGTTTTGATTGAACTATGGAACAATATTACAAATCATCTATCATAAGGAGTATATTTTCCCTATGATCAAATTCATCAATTACCCCTATAGAAGAATAAGGGTTTCAGCTACATCTTGTATAAGTCTTAATAAAAAATCATCCATAGGATAGTTGACTTATTACCAAACTTAGGTAATTAGTTGAGAGATTAACAGAGAAGATTAAAAACAAAAAAATAGACAAGTAAATCAAAAAATAGTTCATGTATTTTCTATACAAATTTGACTAATCTTAAGCAAGAAGTTCATTTTGCAATACGGTTAATATTTTGGGTTGATTTATCTATAGATATCAACAGATATCAACATTAATATTTTGATTCTTGTTGTAATTATTAGATAAATCAGCCTCTCACTTCACTACACTAAAAAAGTCCTAAGCAAAAACAAATTAAATCTACTTACACGAGGATGATCAATATATGGCTCACAATATCAGTCACAATCTTACACAAAACTTGACTAACTCAGTTAATAAACAAATCAAAACAGAACAGATAGAACAAATTATTAAAGCCATCATATCTGGCAAATATTCGTGGGCTTGTGTATTAATGTTACAATTTTCTGGTTATGATCCTGTAGATTATATTCCCTATCGTACTTATATTAGATTACTCAAAAATAACTATTTATTGGGTAGTTCACCAACAAATCAACCTGATGTATCTAATATAAAAAATCTAGAAAGCATGAATAAAAAATCAACTTGTCTCACTTAACAAAATCGGCACAAAATTCAAATTTCTGGTAATGTGTACATTGGTTATGTGTAAACAATATTATCCATAAATCAGGGTGTTTACACTAAATTTACCCAAACAAAACCGCAGCAATTAATTTACAGTAAATCTGATATATCATAAATAAATATGAGTTACCAAAGAACCATTTCCTGTCATGAAATACAACCAATTCTCAAAGAAATTATTTGGTATAAACGTTTAGAAGTTGCCCAAATACAACAAGATATGACTTGGGCTTCTTTACAACGTCAATTAACTTCTGCTCCACCAATTAGAGATTTTATCACAGCTTTACAACAGAGTATTTATAAACCTAGTTTAATTGCAGAAGTCAAAAAAACCTCTCCGGAGAAAAACATAATTAGACCAGATTTTGAGCCAGTTAGTATTGCCCAGTCTTTCAAAAAAGGGGGAGCATCTTGCATATCAGTAGTCACAGATAAAAAGTTTTTTCATGGTGGTTTTGATCATCTACGGGCGATTAGATATACAGTAACATTACCCCTATTATGCAAAGACTTTATTATTGATCCCTGTCAAATCTATTTAGCACGTTCAGCTGGTGCGGATGCAGTATTATTAATGGCTGCAATTTTAAAAAATCAAGAACTAGAAAACTTTTTAAGAGTAATTCATTATTTAGGAATGAATGCAGTAGTACAGGTTAATAACTTATCAGAATTAGATCGAGTATTAGAACTACAAGATGTGAGAATAGTAGCAATTAATAACCATAATTATCAAGATTTTACTAGTGATATTAGTATTACTCAACAATTATTAGCAGCTAGGCGATCGCAATTACAAAACTTAGGAATTGTGATCATTAGTGACTCAGGAATACAAACAGTAGATGATTTATCTTTAGTGCGAGATGCAGGAGTTCAATCTGTAATTGTGGGAGAATATTTACTACAACAAACAGATTTAGAACTAGCTGTACGTAGTTTATTACAATCTAAATTTCCTGTACATTTTTGATGTGTGAAAATTGCTAGAGTCAGATCCCCGACTTCTCAAATAAGTCGGGGATCTTGTTGTTATAAGCTAATGTGCAGCACTCACTGTATAATTAAAAAACCTGAAGTTACAGTAGCACAAGCATCTTGCTTGTATTAATTATTCAAGTTAAAGGCACAACAGTTTAGCTGACTACTCAAGGCTGATAGCTTAATATGATAACAAACGTTGCCACCAATCCTGATTTTTTAAATACCAGTCCACCGTTAAACGCAACCCTTCATTAACAGTAACTTGGGGAAACCAACCCAAGTCTTGTTTAATTTTCTCAGCATTAATAGCATATCTTCGATCATGGCCTGGTCTATCTTTCACAAAAGTTATTAATTTCTGTGCTGGATACACTGGTAAGTTGGTTGCTAATTCGTTCATTATTTCACATAAATTATGCACCAAACTAATATTTTCTACTTCATTATTCCCACCAATATTATAATTTTCTCCCGGTTTTCCTCCTTGAATTACCACATCTAAAGCACGACAATGATCTCCCACATATAACCAATCTCTCACATTTTTACCATCTCCATAAACTGGTAATTCTTTACCCATCAAAATGTGAATACACATCAAAGGAATTAACTTTTCTGGAAATTGAAAAGCACCATAATTATTAGAACAATTAGTAATAATTGTGGGTAAATTATAGGTATGATAATATGCTCTGACTAAATGATCACTACCAGCTTTAGAAGCAGAATAGGGACTATTAGGAGCATAAGGTGTAGTTTCTGAAAATGCCGGATCCTTTGCTCCTAAACTACCATAAACTTCATCAGTAGAAACATGAAGAAAACGATAATGATCAGGTTGATTTTTATTTTGCCAATGTTGTTTAAAAGCCTCTAAAAGTGTAAATGTTCCTACTACATTTGTTTGCACAAATGCCCCAGGTCCAAGAATAGAACGATCTACATGAGATTCGGCGGCAAAATGGGCGATAGTGTCTATGTTTTCTGTTTCTAGGATATCATCAATTAATGAGCGATCGCCTATATTCCCCTGCACAAATCTAAAATTTTTCCTATCCTCAACCTGTCGTAAATTTTCTCGGTTTCCTGCATAGGTTAAAGCATCTAATACTATCAACCTATCATCTGGATAAACGTCACACCAATGATGCACAAAGTTTGCACCAATAAACCCTGCTCCCCCTGTCACCAAAAGTCTTTTATTCATCGTTTTCTTCAACTTATTTTTAAATACTTCTTCTTTACTTTATCAGATATTCGCTGAATTTTTAATTTAATCAACCTAATTTTTGTTAAATTTTCAATTGGTGATGTATAATTACTATAATCATCAAAAAAATCATTAATTTCTCCTAAAATTACTCCTAATCTCTGCAAAATATTCTCATTTCTATACTCATCCAATACCCTTGAATCTAAATGTAAACTTTCAGAAGAACTAATCACCCTTAAAATTCTTTTCACATCATATTCTAAAGCGTATCCACCAATTTTATAACAGTTAAAACCCGGATCTAAATAATCAGATAAACCCCCATTAACACTAGAAAAAACCTGACAACCACAAGCTAAGGCCTCCATCGGTTGTAAACCAAAACCTTCACTTACACCTTGAATAGCCCAATATTCAGCAGAATCATAAACATATACCTTAGCACGATTAAATAAACCTGGTAAATCTTCTACATAAGAATCAACCACAAAGACACGACATTTTTTTTCTAAAGCAGGAATTAAACAATTTAGTAAATATTCGGAGGACTTTCTTACCTGCACTAAAACATCAATATCTCTTGTTTGATGTAAATTAGTAAATTGATTACTAATCACATTTGGTAGATAATACATTAAAGAATGAGGATTTTTTTGTCCCCAATATCCTAGCGTATTTCTACTAACAGTAATAATAGGAATATTAGCTGGTAAATTAACATTATATCCCACACTATGGGCATGATAAATAACATGATAATTCGCTAATTTTTTCGCTAGTTTACTTACATCAAAACCCCAACTCATCACAAAAATTACATCATCCAAATTAGACTTTAATACATCATCTAAAAATAAGTTACCCTCCTCTTTTTGCCGATAGGTAACCACAGTAACATCGCAAATTTTCGCGGCTAAATTAATAGTTTTTAATTCTGCCCATAAACCTCCACAGGCAAATTTATCATCTGTTCCTGGTAATAAAAAATACAATTTTCTCATAGTTTTTTGATGATATACAATGATCCAGGACTGACGCAACTGGCACATTGGTAGGGTGTGGTTCGACAAGCCCATCAACCACTTCAGACAGCATAGCTGCAAATAAGCAGATTCTTAATATGGCCTTGCTGAACTCAGGTATAAAATTGAGAAATTCAAAATTTGAAACTTTGCGTCTAAGGCAAGTGCTTCGCTAATGCGCGAAATAAATATTAATTATACCCCAATTCAGCAACGCCCTTAATATCTGACGCACCCTAACCCCACAACAGATTTTTGGTGTCACACTTGGGTAAGTCCTATGATCTACAAAATTATCCAAATTATATACAATAATGTACATTTGTAGTAGGTTAAGTTGAGAAAACCCAACATTACACATTACAGAACATTATCATCAATGTGCGAGTTGTGTTGTAAAATGGTCAATACAAATAGTAGAGGGTAATAAATTTATTACCCTCCTTAACTTTTTGTACAAATTCACACTTATGGAAATATGTGAAGAAAGAAACTATTAATTAAATTTAGGTAGATTTTGAATTATCCTCAGTAGGTAAACTACAACAGTTAATATCATTCAAGCATACTTTACCCCATTGTAAAGCCCAACGTACTAAAGCAACACGATTATCAGTTTTAGTTTTAGTTAAAACGTTACTGATATGGTTATCAACTGTACGCTTACTAATTTCCAACTTTACCGCAATTTCTTGGTTAGTTAAGCCTGCGGCCACTAAGTCTATAATTTGCAGTTCTCTGTCTGATAAATTAACGGATGTTCCAGACTCACTAGCAGCCATGACTTTTTCCATTCTCCCTTAGTATATTTACTCAATTATTATTTCCCATTTTAGAAGATTCTTGTGAAAGTAGATATTGATAATTGTTGTCAATGATACTATATCAAGATTTTTTTAGGTTTTTATTTGTCTGTGATCAATTATCCAGTATTAAAGTATAATTTTCAACATTTAAAATCATTTAGAATATCAGCATCAAAAATTATCAATTCTCCTTGATGTTCACATTTAAACCTGTGTATTGCCAAAACTGCATATCTACATCGCTAAAATTGCTAATATGTCGGCACTGTGGTTGAACCAGTAGACTAATAGGCATCTTGTGGTAATTAAATGTGCATAACCTCGAAACCTTTGTAGGGACAATTCATGAATTGTCCTTACAATAATTCTCACTACTATGTCTAATAATAGCTGATAGTGAAATTCTGATAACATCTAAAATAGTTTTATATTTGACTATGTTTGACTATATTTTTGTGATTTAAACTCAATACCAAGATTCTTGATTACCAGGAATACTTACTCGGTAACTGTTTCTATTTTTACCAATATTCCATAAGGATCTAAGATAATTTGTGCCATTAATTTAGCACGGAAAACATGACTACCAAAAGTAATTTGATCTTATGTACACAGTAGCATCATAAAAATTATCAAAAATTAACCTAGCGCAATTTTCTAACCATACCTGTGCGGATGTGGATTTTTCTCTGTGAAAAATTAACCAAATACAAGGATCAAGAGAACTACTTGAGATTAAAATAGGAGTGTCTAGATTTTCCTTTGCTAATTTTGCAACGTAAATTTTTTTACTAATGCTACCTCCTCAGACAAAAAAGCATCTACAGGCTGGAAAGAAGCAAAAACTAAGGTTATAGTAGTAACAACAACCAACATAATTAGGAGCTTTGTTTGCCCCAATTGCGGTTATGACATACCGCGAGATTTTAATGGAGCTTTGGGGATTTTCCTCAAGGCAATGTGGGATACCACCTTTATCAACTCAGTTGGTAATGTTGTACTGGACCTTCACGATATCTCAGATGTCAGGGAATGTCTCGGTTAAAAGTATCAGTAAGCGGAAAACCCAAGATAGCTTTTGTAGCAATTTATGTCGTAACTTAATAAGTTGTCAGAAAATTAACCTTTGATTAAAACCATGAAAACTAAATTATAAATGACAGCAATTCTAATTAGAAAATGCTATGTTAATGGCAATGATCGGGGGTCATTCATGACACTTGCTCAAGTGTCTCTTTCACAAAATGTCAAAAACACAACTATTCCAACTAATTATACATGAACCAATCAGCGAAACGTTATTCACCCCTTCAAGCAGCTTTGATTGGTGGTGCGATCGCCACAACTGCTACTCTCTCTCTAGTTGGTCAAGCATGGACACGCAGCGTTAGCGCGGCTTTACAAGATAGTCCTAAAGCATTAGTAGACCAAGTTTGGCAGTTAGTAAATCGTGAATATGTTGATGGTAAGTTTAATCAACAAGATTGGCAAGCCATTAGACAAAGTTTATTAAGTAAAGACTATACATCCAAAGAGGATGCTTATACAGCGATTCGTGAAGCGTTACAAAGATTAGGAGATCCTTATACACGATTCATGAATCCTCAGCAGTATGAATCTTTGACAAACCAAACTTCTGGAGAAGTTTCTGGGATTGGGATTAGGATGGAAGTCAATGAAAAAACTCAGCGACTGACTGTCATTGAAGCTATTGAAAATTCTCCTGCACTCCAGTCCGGATTACAACCAGGTGATGAAATTATCTCGATTGATGGTAAATCTACTGTAAAAATGTCAGTGGAAAACGCCTCAAAATTAATTCGTGGCCAGGTAGGTACATCTGTAAAACTAGAGCTACAAAGAAACGGTAGAACTCCTTTTGAAATCAAATTAACTAGAGCTATCATTGAAGTTCCTACAGTTCGCTATACTCTCAGGCAAGAAAATGGTCGGCGAATTGGGTATATTAAATTAGAAGAGTTTAGTTCCCATGCAGCGGATCAAATGCGTCGGGCTATTGTGAATTTGAACAAACAAAAGGTAGATTCTTTTGTATTGGATCTACGTGGTAATCCTGGCGGTTTATTAAATGCGAGTATTGAAATTGCCAGAATGTGGTATGATAATGGCGGTATAGTCAAGACTGTGAACCGTAAAGGCTACAGTGACGAAACTAAGGCTAATCGTACCGCTCTTACTAATTTACCTTTGGCTGTATTAGTAGATGGTAATTCCGCTAGTGCTAGTGAAATTCTCACTGGTGCGCTCAAAGATAATAAACGAGCAGTTGTAGTAGGTAGTCAAACTTTTGGTAAGGCTTTAGTACAGTCGGTTCATGAATTATCAGATGGTTCTGGTTTAGCTGTAACTATTGCCCATTATTATACACCCAATGGCACTGATATTAATCACAAAGGTATTGTACCCGATATTAAGTTGGATCTGACACAATCCCAAGAAAAACAGTTAGCATCTAACCCCAGCTTAATTGGTACTCAAAGTGATCCGCAGTATGCTCGTGCTGTGGCCGTGCTATCTAATGGTGGTAAAATAGCTAGAAATGAAGCTGATTCTGTGAATACAGGTTCACAGTCTTTGAGTATTCGTGCTGAAGACTTGAAGCTAGGTGAAAGGTAAAAGGGAAAGCCCAGGAATAGTTATGGACCCGCAAAAATAGCTTGTTCTATATCTTTGCGGGTTAGTGAATATTTAAAAGAACGTTGAATATCTTGGTTGTTTTGGCCTGCTTGGAAATAACGGACGGTAATTTGTTCTACATCTAACCATAGTTCTGCTTTCCAAGTAGGTTTAGTAATGTGCCAACAGTGTAATTCATTGCGGTCTTGTTGACAACCTTGGTTCTTTAACCATTCTTCAATTTGGGGGAGAGGATGACTGTATAGAGGTGTGTTTGCTGGTAACATAAGAATTAGTAATTGGTAATTAGTGATAACTGACTATTGACTGCTGACCAATAATAACTATAATGGATCACCGCGTAGAATGCTAATAGCGATCGCTAAACCAAAACAACCAATAAAAGTTAATCCTAGTATAAATAATGCAAAAATTTCGCCAGGTGATAAAGGTCTATCACTTGCATCCAAATACATTGACTTAGAATAATCATAAGGTTTATGAACAGGATGATCTAGGTCACTAGGTATTTGAATGACACTAAATCGAGAATAACCTATTTTAATATCATAATTAAGGCGTTTATCTGGACTGCTAAGAGTAGCATAGGCCTCATTAATTGCTTGGAATTTAGCAGTAGCAACAGGATCAGGTAATTCCGCCGTATCAGGATGATAAACTTTACTAAGTTCCCGATATGCGCGACGGATATCTATAACAGACGCAGATGGATGTAATCCTAATAAGGAGTAATATGTAGTTTCCTGATTATGATTCACGGTAGTTTTGCAGTTTTTAGTAGAGATATTTTTTATATTATAATTGGTGATTGGTAATTAGTGATTGGTAATTGGTGATTAATCATTGATAATTCTATAGATGTTGAATAGAAAGTTTCTATGATGACTTTATAAGAAGTTCACTAGTAGAGAAGTTTAGGAATTTTCAGGATACATAGTTTCTACAGTTTCTTGAAAATCCTGCATAGCGTTATCATGATTACGTAAAAACCAAGATTGATGATTTATCTAAAATATCGTAAAGATAGGAAATAAATCTAAATCCGATAAATACATAGATTGTACCATGAGGTTTTAAAATTCTATAGGCTTCTTTAGTCCACTTTCTGGAAAAATGCAAATATTCCTCAAAACTTTTAATGTCGTGATTATTGCCATATTCTTTTCCCAAATTATAGGGAGGATCAGCAATTACTAAATCCACTGTTTCTGATGCTATTTCTTGCATTTTAGTAATAGCATCACCAAGAATTATCTTTTGTTTAATCATCAGATTTTATCCACCCATTTTGATATGCTATTTGAGGTGTTAATTTAATCACTAAGACATAGGATATGTTAATAAATTCTATCTTAGTTGTAAGGTGCATCAGATGGAAAACATCCATTTATTTGCAGGATTAATACAGTCTGACGCACCCTACTATTTAGAGTACTTAGTTGTAAGGTGCGTCAGATGGAAAACATCCATTTATTTGCAGGATTAATACAGTCTGACGCACCCTACGAATATTCTAATTGCGTAAGTCCTGAAATTCTATCTTAGTAGCATGGTTAAACTGTATCTGTAGGATGAGGAGAATCGGAAAAAGTGACATTAGGGTTAAGAAGAACTGCCATTTTTTTGGAGTATAAATCATGGTTCAACTTACTGAACGCCCAGCTAGTAAAAAAATCACCACTTTACAACAACAGTTTATCTATGAAGTGAGTAGGATGTATGATGCCGAAAATCGCTTTTTAGAAGCACAACAAATGATGTGGGAATGCTGTCAAAACAATCAGCTAAAATCAGTAATTGAACCACATATTCAGGAAACAGAACAGCACGTAGATAACTTAGAAGAAATTTTAAGCATTTTAGGAGAACAACCACAAAGAGTTACCTGCGATGTTGCGGCTGGTTTAATTAGTGAATGTCAAAAGTTTAGTTTGTTAGGTGCTAGTAATCCTAAGATTGTTGATTTAGGTGTAGCAATATGGCATACTAAAATCGAACAACTAGAAATTGTTTCCTATCGGTTTTTAATCAAAATTGCCGAACAGATGCAACAAGCCCAAATTGTGCAATTATTAGAGCAGAATTTGCGCCAAGAAGAACAAACTGCGCAAAAACTGGAACAAATGATTACTACATTATTGCAAGATTGCAAACAAGCTGATACTAAAACCACAGCTAAATCTCGGTAATTCCTAGCCGTCAGCAGTCAGTTATCAGTTATCAGCTAAGAATAAAACAGGACTTACGCAACTGGCACATTGGTAGGGCGTGGTTCGACAAGCGCACTAACCACGTCAGACAGTATAAATCATGTAAATAAACTGATTTTTTATATCTGATGCACCCTACAACAGATTTTTTCGTGTGACACTTGCGTAAGTCCTATCAAAAACTGACTACTGACTCCTTAAAGACTAGGAGGTAAAATCAAATTATCAATTACATGAATTACCCCATTACTACCTTGAACATCTGATTTAATTATTTTTGCATCATTTACTTCTATAACATCTCCATTAACTTTTATACTAATAGGATCTCCTTGTAAACTTTTTATTTCCTTGGTTAATTCTTGAGCAAGCACTTTTTGAGAAACAACATGATAAGTCAATATCTTCAATAATACTTCTTTATTTTCTGGTTTCAATAAATCTGCTAGTGCATCTTTCGGTATTTTATTAAATGCCTCATCTGTAGGTGCAAAAATTGTAAAAGGTCCAGTTCCTTGCAATACATCTTTTAATCCTGATAGTTCTAAGGCTGTAATTAAGATTTTAAAAGATCCTTGAGAATTAGAATTATCCAACACTATTTTAGATTTTTCCAACACTAGTATTAAATTTCTCTTTTCTTCAGTTTCCATTACTGCTGGGGTGGTTCCTGTGGGATTAGTTGCTGGAGATACTTGTGTATTTGTTGGTGTATTTGTTAGTGTATTTACTGGGGTGGTTTCTGTGGGATTAGTTGCTGGAGATACTTGTGTATTTGTTGGTGTATTTGTTAGTGTATTTGTTGGTGTATTTACTGGGGTGGTTTCTGTGGGATTAGTTGCTGGAGATACTTGTGTATTTGTTGGTGTATTTACTGGGGTGGTTTCTGAAGCAGGTTCTTTAGTGGGTATGGTTTGAGGAGTCTTTTTTCCTCGATTATAAGGAGGTTCGTTAAAAATACTTGGGTTAGGATTAATAATTTCCTTAGCTGGTGATGGAACTGGTACTAATAAACTCATTCCTGCTAAAGTTATTATACTAGTAATTTTTCTCCAAAGTCTGTTGTAGTCAGTTTTCATAAATCTTGTTTATGGTTTATGGTCAGGTTGTATTTTATATTAGTTATGGATTGGTTCACAAATCATAATATGAAATTTTGATAAATGTTTTGAGATTGATATCTACGTAAATGTTAAGTTTGAATAAAAATAAGGCGTTGCTGAATTGAGGTATGATATGTATTTCCCGCATCAGCGAAGCGAAGCACTTGCGTTAGACGCAAAGTTTCAAATTTTGAATTTTTCAATTTCATACCTGAGTTCAGCAACGCCAAAAATGATTATTAATTGAATTTGTACGTACAAAATGATACAAAATGATTCAGAAAGTCATGATGCTTTCGTTAAATAACTTCCTGTTATAGTAAATTAGAACTAATCAACTGCAATTCATAGTAGAATTGGAGAAATTCAGGCTAGAATCATCACATTACCAAGATAAATCAGCAAAGAAGTATCGAATATGATTGAATTATATCAGTGGGAACTATCACAATTTTCTGAAAAAGTCCGCCTGATCCTAGATTATAAAGGATTGGAATACCGTAAAATCGAAGTTACTCCTGGTATTGGCCAGGTAGAATTATTCCGCTTGACTGGACAGCAAAAAGTACCAGTGATTAAAGATGGTAATAGATATGTTGCAGATTCTACCGCGATCGCTAAATATTTAGATAAGGAATATCCAGATCGTCCTTTAATTCCTCAAGATCCTAAACAACGGGCTTTAACTCTATTATTAGAAGAATGGGCTGATGAGACTTTCAGTGTTAAAGGTAGAAAAGTTTTATTTGCTACCATTAGTCAAGATCAAGAGTTCCGTAAATCTCTATTACCTAATGCTACTCCAGATATTTTTAAAAGTTTTCTGGATGTTGTTCCCACAGACTTTTTCTCAGCGTTGGGTTTTGGTGTAGGTTTTACTCCTGATGTCATCAGTGCAGCCATTACCAGTGTACAAGAAGATTTACAAATGTTTTCTGATTTATTGGCTAATAACCCCTATTTAACAGGTGATGAACCCACTTTATTAGATTTAACGGTGGCCAGTTTATCCATTTTAATCAAGTTTCCTGATGGTCCCTATTTAGATTTACCCGCATCTTTACGAGGTAAGGGACTACCAGCTATAGCAGATAATCCTAACAATGAAGCGTTTTTTAATTGGCGCGATGGCCTTTATTCACAATTCAGAAAACCATTATCCGGTATCACTAGAGCAGTAGATAGTTCACCTCATAGAATTGAAATTGATTAAAGCTATTATTAGTCAGGAGTCACAAGTTAAGCTGTTGTGCCTTTAACTTGAATAATTAATACAAGCAAGATGCTTGTGCTACTGTAACTTCAGGTTTTTTAATTACACAGTGAGTGCTGCACATTAGCTTAGTAAAATTATATTACCAGTTATCAATTGTCAATTACCCATTACCAATCACCAATCACCATTATAATGAAAGCCTTACAACCATTAGGTTCAGTAATTGAAGGTTCTTTAACTGGAGGTTTAGAAGTTAGGTTACATCCTGATATATCCGTAGAAGATATGCGGGTAGGTAAATTTTTAGTCGTTCAAGGGGTGCGATCGCGTTTTTTCTGTATGCTCACAGATGTATCATTAAGATCATCTAATGCCCGTATTATCGCCAACCCCCCCAATTGGGATGATCATTTCCTTAGGGAAGTCTTAGCTGGTAGTGGAACCTATGGCATGATTAATTTAGCACTCATGCTTATGTTTACTCCGGAAACTACTGCCACAACCTATTCTCCCATGGATTTTATTCCCTCTAGCACTGGTTTAGCATCCTTTCAACCCCAAACCAATACCACCATAGAACTATTACCCGTTAAAACCATTCCCAGCCATTTTAGCCAAGTTTATGAAGCTAATGAGGATGATTTTCGCAAAGTCTTTGGTTGGGAAGATGATCCTCAACGTAAAAACTTTTCTATCGGTAAACCCTTAGATATGGATGTCCCTGTTTGTATAGATTTAAACAGATTTGTAGAACGCAGTAATGGTATTTTTGGTAAATCTGGTACGGGTAAATCTTTTTTAACGCGATTAATTTTAGCTGGTGTGATTAGAAAAAGTGCTGCTGTAAACTTAATTTTTGATATGCACTCAGAATATGGCTGGGAAGCAGTGGCGGAAGGTAAAAACGTGAATACCGTTAAAGGTTTAAAACAATTATTCCCTAAATCAGTGGAAGTATATACACTTGATCGAGACTCTACAAAACGGCGTGGTGTGAGAGATGCACAAGAGTTATATTTAAGTTATGAACAAATAGAAATAGAAGATATTAAATTATGTAGTCGTGATTTAGGACTTTCTGAAGCAGCATTAGATAATGCTAATATATTATTTAGTGAATTTGGCAAATCTTGGATTATTCAATTACTTAACATGAGTAATGAAGATATTGATATGTTCTGTGAGGAAAAACGCGGACATAAAGGTTCTATAATGTCGTTACAACGTAAATTATTACGATTAGACAGTTTAAAATATATGCGTGGATCTTGTCCACAGAATTATATTAATAAAATTTTGCAATCTTTAGAAGCTGGTAAAAATGTAGTTGTAGAGTTTGGTTCGCAATCAAATATGCTTTCTTATATGTTAGTGACAAATATGATTACCAGACGTATTCATGAACATTATGTAAAAAAAGCAGATAAATTTCTACAAAGCAAAAATCCTTTAGATCGGCCTACACCATTAATGATTACCATAGAAGAAGCCCATCGTTTTCTTGATCCAGGAGTAGTACAAAGTACAATATTTGGGACCATAGCTAGAGAACTACGGAAATACTTTGTAACACTTTTGGTAGTTGATCAAAGACCTTCTGGCATAGATAATGAAGTTATGTCTCAAATAGGGACTCGTATTACAGCATTATTAAATGATGAAAAGGATATTGATGCAATTTTTACAGGTGTATCTGGTGCAGGAGGTTTACGTTCAGTTTTGGCGAAGTTAGATTCTAAACAACAAGCTCTTATTTTAGGTCATGCTGTACCAATGCCTGTAGTAGTGCGTACTCGTCCTTACGATTCGGTTTTTTATACAGAAATAGGTGATGTAGCATGGGAAGAAAAGAGTGATGCAGAAGTATTTGCAGCGGCCGAAGTCGCCAAAGCGGATTTAGGTTTTTAGAATTGTGGACTACACCACACTACCCTATCATGGCTAATAGCTAAAGTTTAGTGAATTAGACTTAAACTAGAAGTTAATAGTTATTTTTAGTTATGTTTATATGAATTTTACTAAGCTGTTGTGCTTTTAATTTGGATAATAGATGGAAGCAAGATGCTTGCACTACAATAATTTTAGAATTTTAGGTTTTTTAGTTATACAGTGAGTGCTGCACATCAGCTTATTAAACGCAGGAATTCACTCCTAGTCGGGCTTATTTTGTGTGGCTGACTCCCGACTCCCGACTCCAAAAAATTAACCTTTCGTAACATCCCTCTAAATTAGAGTACATCTAGTTCGGTTATCCCACTATTGAAAAGCAACATAAGAGGGATTTTTGCCGTCACTATAGATATGTAAAGATAATGTAAGGAGATGACTGGGAAATTATAAAGAAATTACGGAAAAATGTTGACTTGTTTTGTAGCCTTATTAAAATACTGATCCTGCCAATTTATCAACTTTACTGTTGACTGATAAATGCGACGGGCAATTTTATGAGTTGGTTCTACTCCAGAAACAATCATTTTAGGAAATAACCTGGAACTATAACCTCAAAAAACCTAAGAATAATCTTGCGTAGTCATCATATAATTGCAATATCTCACAGAAAACAACCGATAAAAATAAAGGAGATGGCCTTAACAGGAGCTTAAAAAGATAATAATTAATAGTAGATTCCTATATTCACTAAATGTCTATAGTTGACTACCAAAATACTCTTGTTAAGATTTTGTTAAAAAAATTATTTATTGTGTTTAAATGTTTAAAGAATAGAGGAAACCGCACCAATGACTACAATTAACAGTCAAAATAATAATAAAACTGAAAATATCAATGCCAAATTTACGGCTGATATGGTGCGAACCTATCTGCGAGAAATTGGTCGTGTACCTTTGTTAAGCCGTGAACAGGAGATTATTTACGGTAAACAAGTACAGCAAATGATGGTTTTCTTAGATGCTAAAGAAGCATTAAGTGATAAACTGGGTTATGAACCTAGTATAGCAGAGTTGGCTGAAGAAATTAATGAGCCAGAAGCAGAAATTAACAAAGCAATTATCCAAGGTAAACGAGCTAAACAAAAAATGATTGAGGCTAATTTACGTTTGGTAGTGGCTATTGCTAAAAAATACCAGAAAAGAAATATGGAATTTCTGGACCTAATTCAAGAAGGAACTTTAGGTTTAGAAAGAGGAGTAGAAAAGTTTGATCCCATGCGGGGGTATAAATTTTCCACCTATGCTTATTGGTGGATCAGACAAGCAATTACAAGAGCGATCGCTCAACAAGGGCGGACAATTCGCCTGCCAATTCATATTACTGAAAAACTCAACAAAATTAAAAAAGTTCAACGAGAATTATCTCAAAAATTGGGGAGATCACCATCTCCCACAGAAATAGCTAAAGAATTAGAATTAGAACCTGCTCAAATTCGTGAGTATCTGAATATGGCGCGTCAACCTGTGTCCTTGGATGTGCGCGTTGGTGACAACCAAGATACAGAATTACAAGAACTCTTGGAAGATAATGGACCGTCTCCTGAACATTACACCACTCAGGAATTTTTACGAGAGGATCTAAACAATATTTTAGCAGAATTAACACCACAACAGCGGGAAGTATTGGCTCTGCGATTTGGTTTAGAAGATGGTCATGAAATGTCACTGGCCAAAGTGGGGGAAAGGTTAAGTCTAAGTCGGGAACGGGTTCGACAGTTAGAACATCAAGCACTCGCCCATTTACGTCGTCGTCGTGCTAATTTTAGAGAATACGTTGCTAATTAGAAATACAGCCAATTGCAGGTAAATGACATTGGTAGGGTACGTCAGACAGTATAAATCATGTACAGAACCCAATTGTTGATATCTGACGCACCCTACAACAGATTTTTTAGTGTGACACTTGCGTAAGTCCTATTTATAATAAATATTTATAATAAAATTTTAAAACTTATCATAAAATGCGATCGCTACTAGAAAATATCACTGAGTTAGGAGCAATGATGACTTGGGCATTCTATCAGTTCTCTCTTTCCTCTTGAGCATTTGTGTAACCGTTACGGTTCCAAATTAGTGAGAATAACTGAAGAATATACATCAAAGACTTGTACTAAATGCGGTC
>NZ_JACJPV010000027.1 GCF_014696225.1 Anabaena sp. FACHB-1237
TTTATCCATCCAGCAAAACTTGTTCTCACTGTGGATATAAAAAAGAAAATCTTTCTTTATCTGAAAGAATTTATCACTGTGAGAACTGCGGTTTTGAGATGGATAGGGATCTAAATGCCGCAATTAAATTAATTTATCGCGTCTGGCTAAGGCGTGTAAGTCTACTGAGGGATAACCGCTCCCATGCTCCCATTGAAGTAGAAAGTAAAGTTTAGTTTTGTCTAGGTTTTATATAGCAGGTAGTAACCAAATAGCGATTACGTATGAGAACCTGTTGACACAATGCTAAACCTGAATGCCAAGCGTGTGTGGCTACTTCTGCGTGTTATTTCAGTACTAGTCTTTGTTCCTTGTTAGCCTTGAGTTCGGTCTTGAATCCTAGTAGCATAAAGATATTTTACCACAAAGTTCCAATATTGTTACCATAGAGGTGTGACTTTGTACAGTAAGCACAAGTAGGTAATTGTTAGCAATTGTTAGCTTTTCAGTTACTGTTAATTAACCCCTCTACTTTTGCTCAATTTGTGCTTTACTACAAAATTGTTAGTAATCAGCAGTCTGCACTTCCCACTCGTATTTGATATTATCTGTCATCTATCTTTACTAACTGCTATATCAGTTGTAAATTCATTGTAAATTCATTAAGGTAATGTAAAGTGACTTCCTACAAAGATGAAATTCAACAACTAATTGAAGAAATTGACCAAGTATTAACTCATAATCATAATGGTCTTTCTAAACTTATATTTAATCAATCACAACAAGAACGAGAATTATTTAAACGAGTGCGTAATTTGTTAGTTAACTTAGAAGAGCAATATGAAAATAGACAAATAGACACTCTTGAATCATCTATAGAAACATTTACAGAACAACCGGCTACTGAGTCATCAACACCACCATCTACAGTAACACCATTTTCATCATTGCTAACACAATTTTCTGAAAAGACTCAACAAAATAACACTCAAAATCAATCAAGTCAAACTATTACACAATCTGTAGAAAGTGAGGTAAATTTCACAGAAATAAAACAAGGAATTACAGTAGTAATTCAGTCTTTACAATCTGAATTATACCAAATGCTACAAGAACGAACAAATCTCATGCACGAAATTAGACAATTAGAACAAAAAAGACTACAAAATTATTCTTTAAGTCGTCAGTTAGCAAACCAAGAACAGATTATTTCTGAATTTTTAGAAGCATTGATGAGTCGTTTAGCACCACATTTAATATCAAATCTAAATGCAAATAATATTGTAGGAAATGCTGGCGTAAAAGTTGCCCAAGAATCAAATCAAAAATCAAATTTAGATCAGGAATATCCAGAAGACAAAGAAGATAATTTAGAAGCCCTAAATTCAGCAATTAAACCAATTTTAGACTCAGCAGAAAAAATAGAACAATTAGCCCATTTGGTGAAGAATTTAGATCAAAGATTGCTATCCTTAGATGGTACAGTGAATACTATTTTTGAGGCTTTAGAAAGGAATATTAATACTTACTACCAATCTTTGTCTCAAGGATTATCGAAAATGCACAGCCAAGGGATGCAAGGGGAACAACTAATGGCCAGTTTCTTAGACAATTTGACTCGCTATTTACAGCAGTATTCCTTAAATATTGAACCGATAATTCAAGCATCTGGTATTCAAGATAATCAAGAATTAACGCCTGTTTCTAACTTATTAGTACCATCTGAAAATGAAGAAACATCTGCAAGTTCTGATGTGAATGATGACAACAGAAATAATGAATATGAATCTTCTTCAAGATTACTAGAAAGTAGGATGGATATTTTAAATGAACCTCTATTTACAGTAGGAGAAAATATACATTTGACTAATTTGATTTCTGGTAATGTTGTTCAGGAAGTTAGTGAAGATGATGCAGATGCAGTTGATGAATTATATGCAACTTTTTTGAATTGGGATCATCCTCCGGAAATTTCTGTCTCTATTCCAGAAAGGGAAGATGAGAATTTTTCTATAGGTTTACCAGCTACAACTGATCAACCTATAGTTGATACAATTAAGGACTTATCTAACAGTGATGATGTGAATGATGTAATATCAAGAGAACAAGAGGATAATTTACAAGATAATATCCTGGTAGTTCCTAATGTGTGGCATGAAACAATAGAGGATGATCAAAATAATCCTGATGTATTAGTTGGTGATAGCTTTAATGATGAAGCTATACCACAGTTAAATGTTGAGTTAAATCTTGAAGAAATATTATCCGATAACTCTGTGGATAATAATTTGCCAGATAATGTGGATATTATTACGGTATTAACTGATTTAGTAGTGGATACTCTGCCAGACAATAAATATTATCCAGATGATCAAGAAAGTGAAACAGCAGAAAATTTATCTCAGAATATTTTGGTAGATACCATACCACAAGATGGTACAAAGTTGGAGAATAATATTGATTATGGTTATGATCATCCTTATAACTATGTAATGGCTTCTCCCCAGGACGATTTATTGTCTTTATTAGATAACGATCTTCCTAATGTACCAGAAATTGTTTTAGATGAACAACAATTACAATCATTAGATCAAGATTTGGCTAATTTTGATCTTGATCAATCTTTAAACAAATCGGCTAATGAAGTTAATTCAGGAATAGGTGTAGATATTCAACAATTTACAGATGTCCCCAAAAGTGTTCCTCAAGAACAGATTCAAGTAGAGATTACAGATCATCTTGTTCGTTTACTAGAGGAAGAAAAACAAGATTCTCTACCACAAACTACTTCACAAACTATTACTCAGGAGATTTTACAAGATGCTTTGAAAACTCCTGAAAATGTTGATCATAATGTTGATGATGATGTAGTTAATAATACGTGGTATCTAGGGTTAGATTTAGGAACTACGGGTATTTCTGCGGCTTTATTTAATTATGATGGTTTAGTGGTTTATCCGATATATTGGTCAGCAGCAGTACAAACTATTGGCACTATATTTCAACAGTCTTTCCGTTTACCTGCGGAAGTTTATTTACCCAGTAATGTAATTCCTATTTCCGAAATTGTGGGAAATAATCAACAATTATTTTCTGCACAGTTGAAACCTTATTTACATATTGGAGTTGCTTATCAACAAGAACGACAAAAGTGGGAACCTGTGTTACAGTTAAATGAATTTTCCGCAGGTCCGTTAATTTGGGTAGTCCGATCGCTGTCTAAATTATTATTAACCCTTAAATCTAGTCAAACTAGCACAACTCCGGCTTTAATTGCTAATGCTGTAGGTATTGATCATCCTACTTTTTCCCGCATTATTAATAATATTACGGGAGTAATTTGTAATTGTCCTAGCGCGGCTAATGAACAATATCGTTTTAATGTGCGGGAAGCTATTTTGACTAGTAAATTGGTAGAACATGGTCAACAAGTATTATTTGTGGAAGAAGCGATCGCTAGTCTATTACCAGAATTAGATAATACTAAAATTCAACCCGTACAATTAAGTGAAACTCAAGGTTTCCGCGATATCAAAAATAATGATCATCCCATTTTAGGAAACACTTTATCTATTAATATTGGTGCAATTTCTACCGAAATGACCTTAATAGATATTCCCACAAATTTAGAAGGAATTAGGTATAAAGACTTTATGCTGCATAGTTTTAGCTATGCTGGTAAAGCCATAGAACAAGATATTATTTGTCAACTATTGCTACCACCAAAATCTCGTCAACCTCGTTTATCCACTGATCGTTCTCATAATTCTACTGAAAATCCTTGGCATTGGCAACCATCAATTCCCGGTTTAGATGGAATCCAATTTTCTAATTTAAAGTTAGAAAATTTAGAACTTCCTAGAGTGGCAGAACCTGATACTCTATTGAGAATTCGTCTCCAACAAAAGTTAGAAAGTTCTATTTTAGGACAAGCTTTATTAGATGCAGCTTTAGCCTTAAAACTGATTTTACAACATCAAGAAACCTTCACTTTAGAATTTGCCGATCAACATTGGTCACTATCTCGCAGAGATTTAGAAAGTCAAATATTTGTACCTTTTGTCAGACGTTTAAATCGAGAATTAAATAAATTATTAGTAACTCGCGGTATTCCCACCGAAGCTATCAATCAGGCAGTTATCAATGGAGGAGTAGCTTCTATAGGAACTATTAACCGTTGGTTAAAACAGAAACTTCCTAACGCCCAAATAATTCACAATTCCTATTCAACAGAAAATGGTTCTCCTAATTGTAGTCGAGTGGCTTTAGGTTTATCCATGTTGCCATTATATCCCCAGATTTTGAATGTTCCTCAACAACAATATAGTGATTATTTCTTGTTTTCAGAATTGTTGAAAATTTTACCAGATCGTACTTTATCTTTTCCAGAAGTATTGCAATTATTTGAAAATCGCGGCATTAATACTCGCATTTGTCAACAAAGATTATTGGCATTTTTAGAAGGGGAATTACCACCTGGCTTAATTCCTGCTTATACAGATAATGTTTGGTTGACTCAACAATCACAACATAATGCAGATTATCAAGCGATCGCTTCTACGGCATTATTTACTAAACAAGGTAATCTTTCTTATCGTCCTAATTCTCAGCAAGTTATGTTATTAGTCCGATATTTGGAGAAGATTAAATCTAGCACTTTACAATCTTTGGATGAACCATGCAGTATTAATTTACAACCGTCTCCTCTTAAGTTAGCTGATAGGTGATAGATTATAAGTGGTAAAATTTTTGCCTAAGTGTTGCTAATTGCGCGAATGGGTGGGTGTAAAAATCACCAATGATGAAAAAATGTCTCAACTCAATTGTTCATAAGGTTTTCCGGGTTTTTTCTTTTTGACACACTCGCGCACTTTACACTGTAAGGTTTTTGGCTATTTTACCTCTTGACTTTTTTTCTGGAATGGACTACAATCATATCACTCGCGCTACCGAACCTTGAAAACTAAATATTTCTAGCCTTTCACTACCCCACGGTTAAAATTCTCTATAATCCCTATTAGGGATTGAAACCTAATAATGAAGCAATTTCTAATCTAAATTGTTCGTTAAAATTCTCTATAATCCCTATTAGGGATTGAAACCTTCTAATTCAATATTCTGATGTGCAAGTTTTTGTTAAAATTCTCTATAATCCCTATTAGGGATTGAAACTTCTATATCTAATTCCCGGGTTGTTGAGATATGGAGTTAAAATTCTCTATAATCCCTATTAGGGATTGAAACAAGTTCTGACTAGCCATACTGCTATACCTACTAAAGTTAAAATTCTCTATAATCCCTATTAGGGATTGAAACAACTACCAATCACAACTACAACCACTACATCCAGAAGTGTTAAAATTCTCTATAATCCCTATTAGGGATTGAAACGATTGCTTCAATAGTAGAACCTGATAAGGAATCTAAGTTAAAATTCTCTATAATCCCTATTAGGGATTGAAACGCCTTAACACTACTGGAATGGCAAACACAGATAAAGTTAAAATTCTCTATAATCCCTATTAGGGATTGAAACTCATTCTTCAAGCACACAGTTGCTATTTGAAGAAGTTAAAATTCTCTATAATCCCTATTAGGGATTGAAACCTAAACCACTCCGCCTTTAAAATGATTGATAATACTAGTTAAAATTCTCTATAATCCCTATTAGGGATTGAAACTTCTCTCTGAGAGATTATCATACCCATTAGGAGTCTGTTAAAATTCTCTATAATCCCTATTAGGGATTGAAACTAGTGAGCGATCGCGCTACTTCCCATCTAATTCCCGTTAAAATTCTCTATAATCCCTATTAGGGATTGAAACAGTAGAAATACTTAGGATATATACACATACGCATAGTTAAAATTCTCTATAATCCCTATTAGGGATTGAAACCATGAATCAGAAATAAGCAATTCATAATTTGTCGTTAAAATTCTCTATAATCCCTATTAGGGATTGAAACAATTCAGGACGAAGTTGATAAAACTTTTGACAAGAGTTAAAATTCTCTATAATCCCTATTAGGGATTGAAACTGGCAATATCTTCCTGTGTATGCGCAAATTCTTGGTTAAAATTCTCTATAATCCCTATTAGGGATTGAAACAGTATTTTCTTTTCAGTTTTCCTTAATTCAATTTCTAAAGTTAAAATTCTCTATAATCCCTATTAGGGATTGAAACCAAGTGGGTATGTAACAGCTTCCCACGACACCATGTTAAAATTCTCTATAATCCCTATTAGGGATTGAAACGGTGACGTACTACCAAACACATCATTTAATATGGCGTTAAAATTCTCTATAATCCCTATTAGGGATTGAAACATTTATGAGGCTACTAATGATCAAATCGATCTCGTTAAAATTCTCTATAATCCCTATTAGGGATTGAAACCTTCATAAACACGACATTTCTGACAAGGAGACTGTTAAAATTCTCTATAATCCCTATTAGGGATTGAAACATAAAACTTGAATGCAAAAAGCACAGGATACCTCTTGAAGTTAAAATTCTCTATAATCCCTATTAGGGATTGAAACAGAAATAATCCATCCTTACGTGAATAGAGATGGGGCTAAAGGTTAAAATTCTCTATAATCCCTATTAGGGATTGAAACATAGCTTTAAGGATTACTTACAAAATAACCCTGTTAAAGTTAAAATTCTCTATAATCCCTATTAGGGATTGAAACAGGATCTGTGAAATACCTGTACTGCGTACTTTTAGTTAAAATTCTCTATAATCCCTATTAGGGATTGAAACTTCGCCGCCCTGCGCAACGGTAGTCCAGCACGGTGTTAAAATTCTCTATAATCCCTATTAGGGATTGAAACCAAAAAACTCTAACAAACCTCCTACATAATCAGAAGTTAAAATTCTCTATAATCCCTATTAGGGATTGAAATGGCAACTAAGCTATCATAGAGAATAGTGGTTTATGTAATAAAGTTTTGACCCTGGAGGCTTTACATTGTCACCAAGAAATAGCTAAGACAATAATTGAGACTTGATTTCTTGGATCTTATCCTCATAAATCTTGAGAAATTACCAGCAATCACTTTCTTTCAGGATGTGCTGCTTCTTCCTCAGTGACAATACCCATATTATTAATCATAGAAATCATTTGATATAACCGTCCTAAATCTCGTTGATTAAAATGTAAAACCAATCGAGGTAAATCAAAGGTTTCATCCTGTGCTTCTGCTGGTAAGGCTTGAGATTTATAAATTGTACCACTGACCAAAATATCACTAAAAGAATCATTTAATTCTACTACCTGATCATCAGATAAATCTTCTCGTAAACGAATTACTAATTGATTACCCACATAACGACTAGAATGATAAACCCGATAAAAGTTTCTGATCACATCATAAGCAACTTGTAAATTATTAGTCACCGTATATAAACTAGGATCATCAGGACTAACTAAACCATTATTTACTAATTGTTGATTAATATAATTACTCCAAGAATGCCAATAATCACCTCCGGGATGATCAATTAAAATTAAAGGAACAGGTCCAAATTTACCAGTTTGGCTTAATGTCATACATTCAAAAGCCTCATCCTGCGTACCAAAGCCTCCAGCAAATAAAGCCACAGCATCACTTTCTTTAAGGAAGAATAATTTACGGGTAAAGAAATACTTAAAATTAATTAATTTAGCATCTCCGTCAATTACTGGGTTAGCTTGTTGTTCAAAAGGTAATTGAATATTTAAACCAAAAGAATTTTCCTTACCAGCACCTTCATGGCCAGCTTGCATAATACCAGCACCACCACCAGTTATCACCATAAAACCCATTTGTGTAACTGCATGGCTAAATTCTAAAGCCATTTGATATGCAGGATGTTCTGGTTGTAAACGTGCAGATCCAAAAATAGAAATTTTTCTGACATGACGGTAATCATAAAATAGTTTAAAACCTCGTTCCATATCAGTTAAAGCTGCTGTGAGGATTTTCCAATCTAACCTTTCAATTTCGGTATCAGCTAAATTTAAAATAGTAGTTAAAGCCTGATGAATAAATTGCCGATGTTTTAAACTTGGTAAACGATCAATTAACTCAGCGATATCAGCTTGTAAGGAATCCAATGTTGTCAAAGATGCGTCAGAGTTCATGGGGAAATAAAGAATGGAGTATACAAAAATCAAACATTAAAAATCAAACATTAAAAATCAAACATTAAAAATCAAACATTAAAAATTATTTAATAACATTTAGAAAAGGGTGGAAAAATTTTACTACTAAAAGCTAAAAGCTGACTACTGATAATATAAGAACAGTTTTTCAGAGATGCAAAAGCAGCATCTCTTCAACTATTCACAAAAGTTTAATTGGACTCAATAGATAATTTCCAGAAAATTCCATAATTCCCTTACCATTTTTTGAATGTGAATTTTAGATTAGGTTATCAGCGTTTTAGATTACTGTTTACCATGATCACTTTTATGAATGGTATTATCTATTGATCCTTTTATTAAGGGTTAGGTGGACTAACGTACTTTTCTAGGGTGTTAGATAATGTACTTTTTGGTACAGCACCAACAACCATATCTACCTTTTCGCCATCTTTGAAAATCATTAAAGTAGGGATACTGCGAATACCATATTGACTAGCAATTTGGGGATTTTCATCAGTATTGACTTTAACGACTTTAAGTTGTCCTACATACTGCACCGCAATTTCTTCAACTACAGGAGCTACCATGCGACAAGGACCACACCAAGGTGCCCAAAAGTCCACTAATACTGGAACTTCGCTACTGAGGACTTCTTGGGGAAAATTTGAATCTGTAACGCTTATTACTGATGACATTCCACAAAACCTTTACATAAAATGTTTCTAACTTTGGTGAAAATTCTACCATAGCAAAGGTAATTGGTGATAGGTGATAAGTAATTGCTAAAAAGGTAAAATTTTAAGGTAATAGTTGATAGCTGATGTCTAAAAAGGAAGCGCCCGAACAGTAGTCCGGGCGTAATGTGGTGTGAGGAGTGAACGGAAACATTTGTCTCCGCTAGTTCTATTATAAGGTACAGATACAATTTTGCCAGTAATTTGAGGAAACAATCAGAAAATTTTTTTGTTTGTGATATGTATAGGGGTGCTGCGGGGTGCAGAGTGCCGAGTGCAGGGAAGAAATTCTTTATTCTGACTACTTGTACGGGTTTAGCAGTGCTTATCTGTGTCCACGTCTGAAAGCACTTATCGCTGTTACAATTGCGGTTTTGAGATGGACAAGGATATAAATGCTGCAATTAATTTATAGCGTCTGGCTAAGGCGTGTAAGTCTACTGAGCGATAGCCGCTCCTATGCTTCCATTGAAGTAGAAAATAAAGTCTAGTTTTTTCTAGGTTTTATATAGCAGATGATTTTTAGTAAGCTGTTGTGCCTTTAACTTGAATAATTAATACAAGCAAGATGCTTGTGCTACTGTAACTTCAGGTTTTTTAATTATACAGTGAGTGCTGCACATTAGCTTATTAACGTAAGTTGTCAGTTAGATGAAGTAGGGTGCGTCAGAATCTTAAGATTGGTAGTTTTAACCTAAATTATGGTGTCTGACGCACTCTACAGACTACAAAATATCGGAAAATTAATAACTAGCAACTTGGGTGATTACACAAAGAAATATGGCTTACACCACGCTGCGCTATCATTCCCAGTAGAGACATTTCATGGAACGTCTCTACTTATGTTTTAAGTTAAGTTGATACCAATGAGATCATGCTTTACCCCTACTCACTCCTATTTACCCATACCTAAATGTTGGGCTTTTTGATAAACTTTGCCCTCAGTTAGTAAAGAAGGAGCAATAACAACTTCAACTTGCTGCATTTCTTTAATATCCTTCGCGCCTAAAGTTCCCATACTGGTTTTTAAAGCACCTAACAGGTTATGAGTACCATCGTCTAGTACAGCAGGTCCACGCAGAATTTGTTCTAGTGTACCAGTTGTACCGACGCGAATCCTTGTACCACGAGGTAATACAGGACTAGGAGTGGCCATACCCCAATGATAACCGCGTCCAGGAGCTTCGGCGGCTCTAGCAAAGGGTGAACCGATCATCACACCATCAGCGCCACAGGCGATACATTTACAAATATCACCTCCAGTAATTAAACCACCGTCGGCAATGACAGGAATATATTTACCCGTTTCTTGGTAAAACTCGTCTCTAGCGGCGGTGCAGTCAGCGATCGCCGTAGCTTGTGGTACTCCCACGCCTAAAACCCCACGGGAAGTACAAGCTGCACCAGGTCCGATACCCACTAATATAGCCGCAGCACCAGCACGCATCAGGTCTAAGCTAACTTCATAAGTGACACAATTGCCTAATACCACTGGCATGGGCATAGAACGACAAAATTCCGCTAAGTTTAGGGGTGTAATATTATTTGGAGAAAGGTGATCAGTAGAAACTACCGTAGCTTGGATAAAAAATAAATCCGCTCCTGATGAAGCTACTACTTCTCCAAATTTACTTGCACCTACAGGAGTAGCGCTAACTGCCGCAATACCACCTTGCTGTTTAATTTCCTGAATACGTTTTTTAATTAGTTCCGGCTTAATTGGTTCCGCATATAGTTCTTGCATCAAGGTAACAAATTCATCCTTACCTACTGATGCAATGCGATCCAAAATCGGTTCAGGATCTACATAGCGAGTTTGAATACCTTCGAGGTTAATTACACCTAAAGCACCTAACTCTGATAAACGGACGGCCATTTTCACATCCACGACACCATCCATAGCACTGGCAATAATGGGGATTTCTCGCTCAATATTACCAATTTGCCATCTGGTATCCGCTAAACTGGGATCGAGTGTTTTTTTTCCAGGGACTAAAGCAATTTCATCAATGCCGTAGGCTCGGCGAGCCATTTTTCCCCGACCAAGTTGAATTTCCACGCTTTCTCTTTTCTCAAATCTGTTTAAGCTAGGGTATCAAACTTATGGCCATCTTGGGAATTTTAGATTTGAGATTTTGATCTGTTATTTCTTATGACCAGTATAACCTGTCATTACCCATACTAAAGCTCTGGCGGCATCACGAATAGATTTTTCTATGGGTTCTGACGGTGTTTGAGATGGTACTGCTATTGGTTTAAAATTCATACCCCTACTACCTAAAACTATTTCTCCAATGATGCAAGCTCGACGAAGATGAAAATCGGAGGTGACTAGGTAAACACTGGTGATCCCCCGATTATGAAGTTCATCTACTAAGGTTGTAAAGTTTGTCAGCGTGTCCACTGCTTCATAATCTAGGTTTAATCTTTTGGGATTAATTCCTGCTTTGGTAAATATTTGTTTTGTATATTCAGGGGGACTACCACCGGAAATCCAAATCGGCAAGTTTGGATGTTCCCTAGCTATCTTAGCAGTAAATTTCTCTCTTTCTAGATCGGAGGTAGATCCTCCTAAAACTAAAATAGCTTGGGGTTGCTGAAATATATCCTGTATTTCTTTGTATCCCCACAATATGAATACTGTTATTATCGAAGCGAGAATTTTTACAGATTTACCTTTTACAGGCATTTTAGGTAGTAGTTTATGCCTGTTTTGATTCCGATCTGACTTACATTTAAAAATTAACACGGTAATTAGCAAGAACTATAAATATAAAAATATAAAGTAATACAGATTTTCTCTGATCTATGATGGACTGTCTTTGCGATTATATAATAGGTTTTGGTTTTTAGCCGTCAGTAGTCAGTAGTAAGATTCTGATGTTATGTGGCTATATCAGTAAATTTTATCAAGGTAATTGATAATTTACGTACTAAGATTAGCTTTGAGTGATATTTTGTCTCAACTCCTAACTGGTAGAGTGTGTTAGATATCAAAAACATGGTTTTTTGGCCAATTGAGTATTGGTAAGCTTTTTGTGGTTCAGATATCCTTTAGGATAACTATATTAGGACTTACGTAAGTGTCACACTAAAAAATCTGTTGAGTGGGTGCGTCACACAGTATAAATCTTGCAAATAAACAGATTTTTGATGTCTGACGCACCCTACGAATGTGCCAGTTGCGTAAGTCCTGTATATGATGAATTTGTTGCAGATTATCAAGACTTAAATGATTAAGATTTTTAGTATTTTTCTCGGTATTTTCTTGAACTTGGTGGTTGTTTTGGCAGGAAATATGCCTGCTTTAGCTGAATTACAACCTACTTATACAGAACAGCAGTTACAAGTGGGGGATGATTTAGCAAATAAGGCATTTACAGCAACGAATAAGGGGGATTTCGCCACTGCGGAGGAGTATTGGACGCAAATTCTGGAGAAATTCCCTAATAATGCGGCTATATGGAGTAATCGTGGTAATTCTCGTGTGAGTCAAAATAAGTTAGTAGCGGCTTTAGAGGATTATAATAAGGCGATTGAGTTAGCACCGAATGTCACAGATCCTTATTTGAATAGAGGTGCTGCATTAGAGGCTTTAGGAAAATGGGAGTTAGCGATCGCTGACTACAATCATGTATTAGAATTAGATACTAATGATGCCATGGCCTATAATAATCGGGGTAATGCTAAAACAGGTTTAGGACAGTGGGAAGCAGCTATTTTAGATTATCAAAAAGCCACAGAAATAGCTCCAGGTTTTGCCTTTGCTAGAGCCAATTATGCCCTAGCATTGTATCAAACCAATCAAACAGAAAAAGCTATCCGCGAAATGCGAAATATCGTCCGTAAATATCCCAAATTTGCGGATATGCGAGCGGCATTAACAGCAGTATATTGGGTGACAGGAAAAAGAGGAGAAGCCGAAAGTAATTGGGTAGCAGCGTTCGGACTGGATAGCCGTTATAAAGATATAGATTGGGTGACAAATATCCGTCGTTGGCCACCAAGTTTAGTGGCAGCATTAGATAAATTTTTGAAATTACAGTAGACCAATTTGGTAATTTCTGGTATAATCTACAGCATTTTGTAATTTACCAGAAATACCTAAAAATGACTCACTATGGCTTAATATGTCCCCTAGCTACTGGACATTTGAATACAATGCTACCTTTAGGAAAAGAATTACAACAGCGTGGCCATCGTGTGACATTAATTGGTTATCCTGATGGAGCAGCAGTAGCAGAAAAAGCAGGTTTAGAATTTTGTATGATTGGGGAAAATATATTTCCTGTAGGTTCAGCAAAAGCCAACCTAGATAAATTAGGAAAATTAAGCGGACAAGCAGCCATTAAATACACTATGAGTTTGTTTGCAGATAAGGCCAATACTAATTTACAATACATTCCTCCAGCAATCAAAAAAATAGGCATAGAAGCACTTATCATAGATCAAGCAATCATAGAAGGAGAAACAATTGCTGAAGTTTGTAATCTACCTTTTATTAGTATTTGTAGTGCAGTAGTTTTTAATCGAGAACTGACGATTCCGCCATTTTTCCTCAATTGGTCTTATAATCCTAGTTGGTGGGCAAAAATTCGCAATAAATTAGGTTATGAATTATTAGATAGTTTGGTAAAACCAATTAATTTACCTATAAATAATTATCGTGCAGAAAATAATTTACTTTCTAGAAAACTTAGTAAACCCTATTTACCCTTAGCACAAATTAGTCAAGAACCAGCAGAATTAGAATTTCCTCGTCAACAATTACCTGCATATTTTCATTTTACTGGCCCATATCATAGTCCAGTGGGGCGAGAAGTTCCTGATTTTCCCTGGGATAAATTAACAGGACAACCTTTAATTTATGCTTCTATGGGAACATTACAAAATCAGTTATTATTTGTGTTTGAAAATATTGCTAAAGCCTGTGAAGATTTAGATGCACAATTAGTCATTTCCTTAGGAGGTTCTGCTGATCCTGAAATCCTCAAAGGAGTACCAGGAAATCCTATCATAGTGCGTTATGCCCCACAATTACAATTATTACAAAAGGCAAATTTAACTATTACTCATGGAGGATTAAATACTACTTTAGAATGTTTAACAAATGGTGTACCAATGGTAGCAATTCCTGTGGCTAATGATCAACCAGGAGTGGCTGCGAGAATAGTTTGGTCTGGATGTGGGGAAGCTATTCCTGTGAAAAAAGTTAATGTGAATAATTTGCGAGTGGCTATTAAAAAAGTCCTCACAGAAGATATTTATAAACAGAATGCTTTAAGGTTGCAAGCAGCAATTAAAAAAGCAGGAGGAACAAAAAGAGCAGTTGATATTATTGAACAGGCTATATCTACTGGTAAACCTGTTTTGAATCATATTAATTCATAGTATAAAGTAGCTTTTTTATATTATTTGATGAAATAATCTATTCCTTCCAGTAACATCTTTTCTACAATGTCTACTGCTTTGTTTAAACCTCCACTATTTTTCAAAACATCTGACATCCGATTTGCAGCTTCTTTATAAGTTGAATTAGTAAGCAAGTGATTAATTTTTGTGGTTACTTCAGTGCTATCAAATTTTTGTTTGTTCAATTTCAATCCAACTCCAATATCTACAATACGGGCTGCATTATAATGTTGATCTCCAAAAAAAGGTAGAGCTAATATCGGTTTGGCAAAATACAAAGATTCGTTAATACTGTTCATACCACAATGACTAACAAAAGCTCTCACATTTGGATGAGCAAGAACTGTTTGCTGCGGAACAAAATTTTCTATGCGAAAAGAATCTGGTAAATCAGGAAGATGATGATGATTGTTTGTTGGTAAAGACCATAAAACTTTCAATTTAGTATTTTTTAAACCTGTTACTAATACTTGACACTGCCATTTGTTAATCTCGGCAAGAGTACCAAAAGCAACATATATAATACCATTTGCTGCTTCTTTATCTTCTAACCATGTACTTAAAGAAGGACTAGGGGATGAGGTTATTTTAGGAAAAATTGGACCTACCATTTGTACGAAAGGAGGTATTTTTCTGGGAATTTCAATCCCAAAAGATGTACCTACTATAATTAACTGTTTATTAAAAGGATCATTTAACTTTTTATTATTAGTACATTTCTGACGTAGTTGATTAAGTTTAATCATATTAGGAATAAGAAAAGGTAGAGATAGAATTGGTTGGAGATAATTAAGACAGCGTTCCCATAAATTCATATTAATAGAATAAGATGTACTAAAATGAGGATATTTGCTACTAGTTTTCACAAAATTACCTAAAAACCTAGTTTGAATAATGTATGGTATGTTCATTTGTTGAGCTAAATCCATTGCTGCAATAACAGCACGATCAATAATTAATAGGTCAGGATGATATTTTTCAAAAATAGAAATTAAACTTTGATACATAGGAGAATACAACTTAATGAAGCGTTCAAAAATAATCTTTTCACTATGTAAAATGCTTTTTTCTTGAGAAACATTTTGCCAAATATTATCTTTTTCATCATTGCTACTTTCTATTTCATTTAGCATGATTTCCCAATTAATAAATTCTGCACCAGTTGTAGATATCCAGTTTTTGGCAATTTCAGGAATTACAAAACTAACTTTATGTCCTCGTTCAACTAGTTCTTGAGCGATCGCTATCATTTGATTCATATGCCCCATTAAAGGTAGGGAAACAAACATAATATATTTTTTCATTGCTTTCTCCTCATTGACTTACTTGATTATTCTTTATATTCCGGACTTACGCAACAGGCACATTGGTAGGGTGTGGTTCGACAAGCTCACCAACCACCTCAGACAGTATAAATCATATAAATAACCAAATTGTTGATATCTGACGCACCCACTCAACAGATTTTTTACTGTGACACTTGCGTAGGTTCTAATATTTTGGAAATACAGCACATTCCATCTACATGAGGTACACTATGAACACAGCAAGATGCCTGTATTACAAAGGTTTTATCATTAATATCTATACCTCATAATAAGAGAAACTGCTGTAATGTTGTTATTATATAACTTTTTGAAATAGTTGACCGGCAGAAACATAAGTTACTTCGATATTTCTTTGATAATAGGTTTCTATTTTTGCTTTTAATGATATAAATAGGGAGTTTCTGATTTCTGAATTGAGTTTTAAATAAGGTGTAAAGGTACTTAAAAGTAGTAAATAATCATCAATAGTGTAATTTTTTTTATAGATAATTATTTGTGTATTTAAGTGAGTAAATTTTTCAGATTTTAGGGTATTTTCTTTCCAACTTGCTATTATTTGTTTTTGATGTTCAATTGTTTCATATTTAGCTAAAGATGGGGCATAAATTTGATAAATTTCTTCTATATTTTGATATAGATGATAATTAAGTTGAGGTGTCATATTCCATAATAAAATTAATATACCGTTATTTCTTAAAAGATCAGCAGTTTTATTATAGACAATTTCTGGGTTTAACCAATGCCAAGAATTTGCAGCTAAAACAGCATCAAACGTTGTAATTTTTTGTGGTGTAAATTCTTCCAAGGTTGTTTGTAAAAATTGAACATGAGGATAATTTGCCAAATTTTGTTTTGCTATTTCACAAGCTGGTAGACTGGGTTCTAAGGCTAAAATATTAAATCCTAATTTGGCATAGGGTAATGTTGCTATACCAGGACCACAACCGATTTCTAAGATATTGGCATTTTCTGGTAATTTGGCAATGCTTAAACCTTGGTTGATGATGTTCTGGGGATAGGATGGTCTGATGTAATTGTATGTTTGTGCGATATTTGAATACCAGTTTTTTCTAGTTTCTAATTCTTGGGGATAGGTGTTGATAAATAGTTCAACTTGCTGGTTGATTTTTGCTTGGATATTTTGAGGTTTATCAGTCATGACTATATTTTAATCTTAGTTTAATGTTGTTGGGTTTCCTTGCGTCAACCCAACCTACCATAATAAGATGATCACCTAAAATTGCTGGATCGCCTGATGAATGGTTAACTATGTATCGCTACCAGTGTGTTAGACCAAGCTAATGTGCAGCACTCACTGTATAATTAAAAAAACCTAAAGTTACAGTAGCACAAGCATCTTGCTTGTATTAATTATTCAACTTAAAAGCACAACAGCTTAAAACTGTAACATACCTTACTTAAAAAATCCCAGCAAGCAAAACTTGACGGAAATCATTAGGCAATGATTGTAAAATTTAGCAAAATAGTGTTTATCTAATGTTACAGTATTTAAGGTACTGATCTACTTTTTTCCTTGACTCTCTACTCCCATAGATTATCCATGCTGAAGAAACTCCAAAAAACACAAATTTATTTGCTTGCTGGTGCTGGACTATTGGCTTTTTGTGCTGGGGCAATGGTTTCTGCCCCCCAATTAGGAAAAACTTTGGGAGAATGGTTAAATTTAAGTCAAAGTGAACCAGAAAAGCTATCTGAAGCTCATAAAACTAAATCAATTGTCTTTCCTTTGGTATCTCAATCTATACCGGAAAGGTTTCAAAAACTCACAGAAATTGCTGAAAAAGGTAATTCTCCTGACAGACAAAGGGCGCGTTATTTGTTAGCAAGTGATTATATAGAAACTTCTCAAGGTAAAAAGGCTTTAGAATTATTAACAGGTTTAGAAAATGATTACCCTATCTTAGCTCCTTATATTTTGCTCAAACAAGCTCAAGCTCATGATATTTTAGGAGAAAAACCACAGGCTTCTGATTTACGACAAAAGGTATTAAAAACCTACCCCAAAGAGGCGGCAGTTGTCAAGGCCATATATTTAATTGGGCAACCAAAATTACAAGATATAGCTATTACTAAATTTCCCTACCATCCCCTGACTTGGGAAATTATTCGTAAACGGTTACAAGATAACCCTAAACAACCAAAATTAAGATTAACTCTGGCTAAATATGCTGCTAATGATCCGGGTATTGTGGGTATTTTAGATGAATTGGTGAAACAACCACCTTTAACACCAGAAGACTGGCAATTAATAGGCTCAGTTTATTGGGAAAATAATCAATTTACTAAGGCTAAAGATGCCTATATTCAAGCTCCAAAAACCGCAGAAAGTATTTATAGAATTGGGCGAGGCTTTCAATTAAATAAGGAACAAGATAAGGCGATCGCTGTCTACAAACAACTGATTCAAAAATTTCCCACAGCTACAGAAACAGGTACAGCTTTACTCAGATTAGCCGAAATGTCTCAAGGTGCAACATCTATTACCTATCTCAATCAAATTATTAATAAATTCCCTGAACAAGCACCAGTAGCATTAGAGAAAAAAGGCAAATTACAAGAATCGCTAAAAGATACTAAAGGTGCTAGTGAAACTTGGGAATTATTGTTAGGTAAATACAATACCTCTGAAGCAGCAGCAGAATATAGATGGCGTAATGCCATAGCCAAAGCTAAGGCTAATGATTATAATAGTGCCTGGCAATGGGCGCAACCAATTGCTACTAATAATCCTGATAGTATTTTAGCCCCTAGAGCTAGTTTTTGGGTGGCTAAATGGGCTACAAGATTAGGCAAACAACAGGAAGCAATTACAGCTTATAAATACGTTCTCAGCGAATTTCCTCACTCCTATTATGCTTGGCGATCTGCTAGTATTTTAGGTTTAAATGTGGGTGATTTCCAAACTGTGCGTTTCCTAAATCCACAAATAATTATCCCTCAAAGACCTCTACCAACAGCAGGATCAGAAACTTTTAAGGAACTATATTTATTAGGTCAAGATCGAGATGCTTGGTTACAATGGCAGGCAGAATTTACTAATAGAAATAAACCCAGAGTTGGCGAACAATTTACAGATGGTTTAATGCAATTAGTTAAGGGAGAATATTTAATTGGTATTGATAAAATTTCTAAGTTAGAAGATCGCACAATACCCGCAGAAAAAGAAGAATATCATGCTTTAAGTAAAAAAATCACCTATTGGCAAGCCCGTTATCCTTTCCCCTATACTCAAGATATTCAACAATGGTCTATCACGAGAAAACTTAACCCTTTATTAGTTACAGCTTTAATCCGTCAAGAATCCCGTTTTCAACCGAAAATTAAATCAGTAGTTGGGGCAACAGGTTTAATGCAAATTATGCCTGCCACTGGTGCCTGGATAGCACCACAAATTAACACGGACTTTAAAAAAATTAACCTAGAAAACCCCCAAGATAATATTATGTTGGGAACTTGGTATTTAGATTATACTCATCAACAATATGCTAATAATTCTATGTTAGCGATCGCTAGTTATAATGCAGGTCCTGGTAATGTAGCCAAATGGTTACAAACTATTCCTAAACAAGATCCTGATGATTTTGTAGAAGAAATTCCCTTTGATGAAACTAAAAACTATGTCCGTCAAGTATTTGGTAATTATTGGAATTATCTGCGACTTTATAACCCAGAAATTGGCCAATTAGTTAGTCAATATTCTCAAGAACAACCTGAATAATGCAACAGTTGCCATGCTAAGTACAAAATCCTCAAATTACAGCAGGTTTGAGGTGTATGAGGTACAGTCACAGATTGGACTTCAATTTTTAAAACTAAGCTGTTGTGCCTTTAACTTGAATAATTAATACAAGCAAGATGCTTGTGCTACTGTAACTTCAGGTTTTTTAATTATACAGTGAGTGCTGCACATTAGCTTACCTTCTCAAATTGGTGTACCTCATTTACTCCAAAAGTGCTGTATATCTAAAAATGTACATCACATCGTCAGAACTACATCTTATCACTACCCAGGTATTTGTTCATAACTTTTTTATCACTATACTAGAGGAAACTTTGAGTAATTGTATAGAGTATCTGCTATTTACCACCTATCACCTATTATCTTACTTCTGAAAGATGTATTTTTCCCACTATACGGATATTGCGATTTTATAGTACATAAAACCGAACTTGATGGAATTATGATCAATTGAGATTTTAGTGTTATGTTGATAGTAGGAAGCTATTATATTAGGCTTCAAAGAGTGAAATTGTAAGAAGAGTATAAATTTTTAACCAGTAGATCATTGTTTACCAATTCAGATACTTGAAGTGTAGTCTAAATTTAGTCTTCTCCAGTTCAATAGTATGTTTTCGTGGAGGTAAATATGACACTTGTACGTTGGCAACCATTCCGGGAAATCGAAAGTTGGGAACCATTTAGAGAAATGGATATACTCCAACGACAAATGAACCGTTTATTTGAAAGATTACTACCTACTGATGGAGGTGGAGATTTAGGACTAGGTTTTATTCCTGCTGCGGAAATAGAAGAAACTGATGATAGTGTACTTTTGAAAGTAGAAATACCTGGTTTAGAACCAAAAGATATTAGTGTGGAAGTAACCACTGAATCAGTTTCTATTAGTGGTGAACGTAAATCAGAAACTACCACAGAAGAAGAAGGTTTAAGTCGTTCAGAATTTCGTTATGGTAAATTCCAACGAATTATTAGTCTACCTTCTGTAGTAGAAAATGATCGAGTTAGAGCAGAATATAAAAATGGTATTTTGTCTTTAACTATACCAAAAGCTGAATCGGCAAAAACCAAAGCTGTGAAGGTTAGACTTAGTTAGTTTGTTGGTTAGTTTGTAGTTAACAAACTGCGCGGTTGTAATATCTGTGAAGGTGTATCAAATCTCGAAAATCTGTAAGTTATTACTAGATAATCTTACTAGATGATCCCATTTGATACACCTTATGAGCAGAGTATTAATTATAACTTTTAATTCTGTCATCAATCACCAATCACCTATTAGATGTCTGGTGGTAATTCAATGTCCGCCTGCCTGTCGGCAGACAGGTGATTTGAAACCCCTTCTAGGGACAATTCATGAATTGTCCCTACATTCATTTTCACTTCTATGTCTATTATAATTCTCAAGATGGATGCAAAGAAAACCATTGTATTCATAGTTTAATAATAATATATCATATCCCTGATTTCTGATCAAAGTTGGGGATATCCGATAACATCTAAGAAGGAAACTTCTGTATTATGGATTTGGATAGGATTTTTGTTGATTTTTAGAAAAGTTATAGAAAAACACATACTGATACAGTTTTATTTGCTTGAATAGTTATATTAAGAGGATTGAGATTTTAATTATTAACTATGGCTACCAAATTGATTGATGTTCGGGAATATACCGTCAGAGCGCACAAAAGACTGATTCACACGCGCATTTTTAATTTCGTTTGTAAAGAGTGCAATCAGGCGACAAAAAGAGAAACTTTCGGTACAAGACCTTTGTATTGTGAAAGTTGTCGTCCTCCCCAACCTCCAAAAAAATCAGTTCAATCATCAAAAATGGCTAAACCAAGACCGATGATTTACATGAATGATACAGATTTGCAGTAATTAACAGTAATTCAATTTGATGGCAATATTATGAATTCTCCAGGACAATTACAAGCACCACCGGATGTTTTTATTACTCCACTTTTAGAGTTAAGAGATTACTATGGGAGTCTGACTCAAAAGTATCAAAGTCTGTTTTTAGAGGCGCGATCGCAACTAGCCCATGTGGAATCTTTACTATCTAGTTGGTCCTATGATGATCACCAAAAATTATCACAGCTTCCGGCGGTTTCTGAAGAATCTCTAGCATTTTTATCTTCTCATTATACCTCGGAAGGTTATGTAAATTCTGTAAAATCAGCAGTGATAAATAATATTTCTATCAATGCTGAACATACAGAAAAATTAGCAGAAGTAGAACAAATAGACAAGATAGAAAAACTACAATTCTATCAACGACAAAGACATCATTTACTCAGGGGGGAAGAAGTTCCCATGTTAAATGAGTATCAAAATATGAGTCGCATGGAAGCCTTAAAAAAACTGTTGCGGGAATATCTGGGTACAGTTTGTCACATAGACTTTATTGTGCGATCGCTCTATGGTGATTTAGAGCCTACCATTTTCAAAGTTGTTAAAGGTAGAGTTCAATCATCATTAACCCAAGGTAGAGAAAGTGGTTATTGGTCAGCAATTCCCAATGAACCAGGATGTTATACCATAGATCTAACAGCCCTGGGTCCCATTCATCAGAAAGGTTTATCCAAGGGAGTAAAAACCAAAACTCCCAAACATTTCACCAGAAATCAATCAAAAACTGTACCCATGTTACCACAATTTCAAGGTCAGTTTTTAATTGATGCACTGACATTATTTTTAGAAAACAACCCTGGCAAAGTTTTCAATGTTAATGAAATAGTTAATGGTATTTATGGCAAATTAGACGAATTAGAAATCAGAGAGGTGAAAAATAAAGTCCTAAATGAATTATCCAGAGGTCATCGCACAGGAAGATTTGTCAGAGTACCTCATCAAATAGGATTATATACCTTGGATATGAATATGGTGCGAAGATAGTCTTCCTAGTAGAGTGCGTCAGATATTAATAATCTGCTTATTGACGTTATTTATAAGTCTGACGCATCCTACCAATTCACTGATAGCTGATAGTTAACCGCTATTAAGCTGTTGTGCCTTTAACTTGAATAATTAATACAAGCAAGATGCTTGTGCTACTGTAACTTCAGGTTTTTTAATTATACAGTGAGTGCTGCACATTAGCTTAACTTGTTAATTTCCACCAAGTTTTATGGCCAACAATACCATCGGCCGATAAACTATGACGATTCTGAAAAGCCTTAACTGCTACTTCTGTCACAGGTCCAAAAACACCATCTACAGCAACTCCATAGCCATTAGATAATAACAATCTTTGTAAAACTCTTACAGATATTCCTGAACTACCAAACCCCAAAACAGGCATATTTTCCGATTTAACTGGAGAATATCTAGTAGCTAGTTTTACAGATGGATTTTCATTTATTGGTACATTAGCAGCATCAGCTAACATAAATGAGCCTGAATCAATCTGTTGTATTTGTTGTTGGTTGACTTGTTGAAAAATCTTATTCCTTCGTAATGCTAAATTAGGTAAATTATCTACATTATTCTCCTCAACTTTGATAAACTCAGGTGGTGTAATCGGCAAAGTAGAAATGAACTGAGAAGATAAACGATTAAATTGCTGGATATAGTTTTTTGACTCTGGAACAAAATGATGTAAATTTGATGGTGCTAAACTGAGTATACCTGTCATTAATAATCCTATTTATTCATTATATTTGACCATATTTAACCATATTTAACCTACATAATACCCTACTTAACTCAAAATAAAAATCAATGCACACCTCAAAAGTTTGATATTACAAAACTTCTCTTATATGAGACTATATAACCGATTTAATCTATTCATCTATCTTGAGGAAGTTTAAATTTTAGCAAAATTTTGTAAGTAGTCAGCTGTCAGTATTCAGTAGGAGTTTAATAGTGCTAAACTCCTGCAACCGCCAGCCAGAATGGCATTCAAAATTCTGAAAGTTGAAAGCTGATAGCTAATAGATATCTGGTGGTAATTCAATGTCCGTCTGCCTGTCGGCAGACAGGTGATTTGAAACCCCTTCTAGGGACAATTGATGAATTAATTGTCTCTACATTCATTTTCACTCCTATGTCTAATTAACAACTGGATGGAAGTAAAAAGCAAAACCCAATACCATATAAGCTGCTAACAATAAAGTTCCTTCCAACCAATTAGATTTTCCATCGGAACTAATACTATTAGCAATTAACACAGCCACAGCTACGGCCACTAATTCAAAAGGTTGAAAACCTAAATCCATTGGTTTACCCATAAACCAACCCGCTATTACTAACACAGGAGCAACAAATAGAGCAATTTGCATACTTGAACCCACAGCTACAGATAAAGAAAGATCCATTTTATCTTTCATAGCAACTGTTACAGCCGTTGCGTGTTCTGCCGCATTACCAATAATAGGTACTAAAATTACCCCGGTAAATAATGCTGTTAAACCTAATTTTGATGTGGCTACTTCTAGGGTATCAACTAATAGCTCTGATTCAAAAGCAACTAGTAGAGTACAAACTAAAAGTACACCTATCCATAAAAAAAGATTTGGTTTTTCACGACTTTCTTCTTCCTCCACATCTGCTACACCAACATCATACAAATAAGCATGAGTTTTCATAGAAAATAGCAAAGTCAAGCCATAAACTAAAATTAACACTACAGCCACTGCTACAGAAAGATTTTGTATGGTTGTTTCACTAATTCCCATAGAAGTATAATTCATCGCTGTAGGTAACAAAATAGCAATTACCGCTAAATTCATTGAAGAAGCATTTACTCTCGCCACTACAGACTCAAAACTCTGCTCTTTATATTTTAACCCTCCTAAAAGCATCGAAAGACCCATTACCAACAATAAGTTACCAATAATGGATCCGGTAATACTAGCTTTGACAACATCAATTAAACCTGCCCTTAAAGCAACTAAAGCAATAATTAATTCTGTCGCATTACCAAAAGTGGCGTTTAAAAATCCACCTAAAATTGGACCAACTACAACAGCTATTTCTTCTGTAGCTTCTCCCATCCAAGCCGCTAGGGGTAATATAGCTAGGGCTGCTGTAATAAAAACTATTAATTCTCCCCATTCCAAAAAGTGTGCGGCTAAGGAAATAGGAATAAACACTAGTAAAATCGTAAAAATCAGGTTTTTGGTAGACATTTTTTACCTAACATTATCTGTAATTTGTACAGTGATCATATCTGTAACTGTTAATTATCTGTGCAAATATTGAGAAAGTTTTCTATTCTTTTACAAAAATTAGTAAAAATAGTTAAGTTTATTGTAATTTTCTTGACAGAATCAATAATGGTGGAAAATTCTTTTGTATTATGGCTTACTAAAGATTACTAATGCAATTTGCGCACTTTGCACATCATAGTAACTTATTAGCATAACAATACTAGCTAAATCAGCCTTAATTATACCAGCTATTTGTCCAGCTTTTTTATCTAAAAGTATCAAGATGAATTAATTTAGAAAACTTTGTAATAATTTTAGTAAGCTAATGTGCAGCACTCACTGTATAATTAAAAAACCTGAAGTTACAGTAGCACAAGCATCTTGCTTGTATTAATTATTCAATTTAAAGGCACAACAGCTTAGTTCAAAAAAATCAAAAGATAAAAAAAATTTTTCAACCGCTCCGTTTCACTACGCTCAAGAAAGTAAAAAAGAACAAGTGCAAAGGGCAAAAAGGCAAAAGTATAAAGGGCTACAAAGTCCTCCCCACCCCACACACAACACGAAAACCGATATAGTTGTCGAAGTGGCCGCGCCCCGCCCTAACATCAGGGTTGCGAGACGCAGAACGGCAGATGACAGGAATGTCGTTCCAAGAACCACCACGCACTACAGCAGTTTTAGTCTTGTCAAATAGAGTAGTATTGTCGTCAAACCATGGCCTACCATCTGTTGGCGATCCTTCATAGTTATTATGCCAATCATCTAAACACCATTCCCATACATTCCCGTGCATATCGTATAATCCAAAGTTGTTGGCTACTTTAAAAGACCCTACTTCTGTTGTTTTTTCTCTGTAAACTCCTTTAACTCCATTTCCATAAGTGTAATTCCCATCATAATTAGCTAAATCTGTGGTAATTGTCTCCCCAAAGTGAAACGGTGTGGTTGTACCTGCTCGACAAGCATACTCCCATTGTGCTTCACTAGGTAAGCTGTAGGGTCTGTCTGTATATTGAGAAAGACGTAAACAAAACTCTACGGCATCATACCAGGAAACTTGCTCTACAGGGCGATTATCCCCTTTAAATGCAGATGGATCTAGTTCTAGTTGTCGGTTTATTTGGGGTAATTGTGCCACAAATCGCCATTGTGCTTGGGTAATTGGATATTTACCCATCAAGAAGGGTGGTACTGTGACGGAATGCTGGGGACGTTCACTATCATAACTATCTTGCTCTTTGGGTGAACCCATCATGAAAGTACCACCGGGAATAGACACCATTGCTAAGGTGAGATTATCGCCTAATTCTTCTGGGAAATACTCTGCTTTTTGTGGTTGACGTTTTATGTTTAATTGTGTCTTTCCCATGCCAAAGAGTGGTTTTTCCGGTTCTATGGTAGCGACTTCAAAATCAAACGTCTTGGTAGTTAAAATAGTGGCAGTGGTAAATGAAAATTCTTCTAAGGTAATTGGTGTTACCTTCCAAGCCTTTTCCAGTTCGTTAGCCAATGTGCGATACTGGCCTCCCAATCTTTTTAAAACTTTGGTAGTGATAGTAGCAAAATATTCAAAATTTAACCCTGAAAGATTTTTCTCTTGTTGGATATGTTTTAATTCCTGTGGATTTTTCAATAAAGCCTGAAATTCTTTGACACTTTCTCCTAGTTTTTTGGCAATATATTCAGAAATTTTATCAACTATTTCCAGAGAAGTAATTCGCAAACTGTCTTTCAGGAAAATATCTCTGACTTCTTCATTAACAAAGCGATATTCGATGTCATCTGGATGTTTACCTGGCGTAATTTCTTGAGTAGGTTTTAAGATTCCTCCTAAAAATACTTCAGCTATGATATGAACTAATTTTTCTGATTGAGGTAGGAAATTTTTTTGAATTAATCGCACTATTGGTAAGTTAATTACAGGTGCAGATGCTAATAAACTGGCTAAATTCCTGGCTAATGGTGAAGAACTCATGCGAAATTGATATACTCGCTGTTGATTGGTTATTGGAGATATATTTTCTAATTCATTTTCTAATTCATTTTCTTCTGTCTGTGTTTGTTGTTTAATTATATCTGAATCTGGAAAGGCAAAACCACCAGCGCCAGTAGTTCCTTTTCCTATAATCATTTTACCCCAAGTTTCTATGGAATCTGGTGTGAGACTAAATACAGGAACTTTAATAGATTTATGAAAATTAATATCATCCCAAATTAAAATTTTTTTAATAGATAAATTACGATTAGCGACTGTATTATTGGCAGAATTAGCCAGAGAATTGGCAATATTTAATTGTACCATTGCCCCAGAACTTAACGCAGTTCTTAACCACATTCTTTCGGGTAACATTTGCACAATAGCCACAGTATTATATTTTCCCCAAATGTTAAATAGATTAAAAGCTGTACCATTGCGCCAAATTTCGCTCACACAATCACTAACTATGAAGATAATTCTATGACCACTAGGATCAATTAATTTTTGAGGAGAATATATTTTCTTACCTATTTTTTTACCTATTTCTTGTTTTAAATAAATATTTCCCTTATCTTGAGAAATACCCAAGGTTTGAATATGGCGAAATATACCATAATGTTTAAGAATTTGTTGTAATTCTTTGATGATACGTTGCCAAAAAATCATAGAATCACTTTTATCTATAACAAATACTAAATCAAATTTTAATTCTGTTCTTTGTTGAAGTATAGGAATACAAATACCATTTAATTCTGCCATCAGTTCAACGGTGGCTTTTTCATTTAATAATACTGGTTTACCGTAGGCGATATATTGAATTAAAGGATGTAGTGCTTTAGCAATTTTTCGGGGATAGGGAAGGGAGGAAACATCAGGAATATTGATTGACAAACCACTATCAGGATAGTCATTTGGCGATTTAGTAATCACAGCAACTGGAACTGGAGGAGGAGGTTCTTGTTCACTGTTACCTCTCATTTGTTCAGGTTTTTGGGGCTTGTTTGGGATTTGTGGAGGTGTATTTTCAGATTGATTATTGGGATTATCTTTATTAGTTTCTAGCGATGAATTTGGTTTTTTTTCCACAGAAATAGGAGTACAAGTTTGTTGTGCTAACCAAAGAACTTCGGCAATTTCTGTACCAGTCAGATTTAATTCTTTTTCTAATGTGGTGATGAATTGGTCAAATTGCGCATTCATGGTTTTAAAATCTTTTGATTATTTACCTCTATTATTTATATTTTAGAGTATTTTAGGGTATTTTACAACTAAGTTTGTAATGTTAATTAACCGTTAATTAACCTTTGATAAGCTAATGTGCAGCACTCACTGTATAATTAAAAAAACCTAAAGTTACAGTAGCACAAGCATCTTGCTTGTATTAATTATTCAAGTTAAATGCACAACAGCTTAATAGCGATTTATTGGTGCGTTACGCTATCGCTAACACACCCTACTATACTATGGTCTTTTCTTAGGAGAGGGTTAAAGAGGTAAGAAAGGTAAATTTACTGTTCATCGGTGTCAGATAAAGATTTAAACAATAAGTTTTGTATATCTTCAGTAAAAGATTCAGGATTGAGGTTATTTCTCATATAAATAGCATTTAATAATTGATCTGTTGCCCTTTCTGTTGCTTCTTTTTCTCTAAAGTCTGTTATGAGCTTATCTATTGTTTCTTTCATGTTTTGATAACTGTCATCATCAAAATGAGATTTAATGATCTCTTTTAAAGATTCAGGATCAGGATCAGGCATTCTTACCCGTAAACAGCGCCGCACAAATGCGGGAGGAAAGTCTCTTTCTCCATTACTGGTCATAATAATAATGGGAAATTCTGCACAATGTACTCTACCTGCTTTAATTGTGGCTTTAATATCTGGATCTTCTGTACGTACTGTTACAGGTTTAACAGTTTCTCCTTGTTTTTCTTCTTTTTCTTCTATTTTAGATGTTTCTATATTAGCAGTATCAGCCCAACGGACTAACTCAGGAATGGAAAATTTACCTTCTTCAAATAGATGTAATAAATCATTGGGTAAATTGATGTCACTTTTATCAATTTCATCAATTAGTAAAACCCTAGGATAATTAGATGGTAAAAATGCTGTACCCAATGGTCCTAATGTAATATAATTACCAATATCAAGAAGTTTTTTCTTTTCTGGATCTATAATTAATTGAGAATCTTGAAGTCGGGCGATCGCATCATAAGCATATAATCCATCTTGGAGAGTAGAACGGGAAGTAATAGGCCAACTGAGTACAGTTCCTAATTTTAATTCATGAGCGATCGCATAAGCTAAGGAAGTTTTACCGGATCCAGGATTTCCTGTTACTAACAGTGGTCTTCGTAACAAGATAGCAGCATTAACGGCATCTAGAACTGTAATTTTATTAATATTATTAATACTAGTTTCCTCTTCATCACTATCATTATTTGCTGAGGTTAATTGACTAGAAACGCGAAATTTTTTACCCTTTTCTTGACCTCGTTCATTTTCGGGAGAGTTAGCTAATTGTTGAATTTTTTGCCATCGTTCTTGAATTGCTGGTAAGTCCTCCTGTTGAATTTCTAAAAATTTTCGCCAAGGTGGAGGAGATTTGAGTTTTTGTTTGATATTAATATGATGATCTTGTCCATCACCATAGAATAAATACCAGTCTTTGTTGTTTGGTGAGTTGTTTTCTGTTTGATGTTCAGTCATTATTTGTGTCCTTAAATATAGTTTACAGATTGTTTCCAGATACCGGACTTCTTTCCAGATACCGGACTTCTTTCCAGATACCGGACTTCTTTCCAGATACCGGACTTCTTTCCAGATACCGGACTTCTTTCCAGATACCGGACTTCCTTCCAGATACCGGACTTCTTTAAGAAGTCCGGTATCTTAACTCTTATTTATCAGATTTTCCTGGCCATATTAGGGGATATCAGTTGATTTACTTCCTCTGGTATTTTATCATGATCAAATAACACTCCTACTGTTAAATTTTTTTGATATTGTTGATAAAATTTTCGTCTAATATTGAAAATGTTATTGTATATTTGATATATTTTACAATAACTATCAGTGGATATTTTAAAAATTTCTCTACCTAGATCACTACTATGTTCGTCAACTGTGCATCTGCATCTAGTCCATACACACAAAGGAATACCTGGAGAAATGTAATGTATATAAAACTTATCTGGTTTTAATTTTAAGTCATTTTCAGGAATAATCTTATAACAATTTTCTCTTTGAAGAGAATCTAGAAGATTATTTATATCATGACTATCATTAATAATTTGTTTTAGTTTTTTAAATTTTGACTCTAACTGACTTCTAGAATTAGGATGTTTAAACCTATGATGGGAGCGTACTGTAAGAGGATATAAATAACCAATTGGTTGATTAATTTCATTTTCCTCAATTATTTTCATACTAAAATCTTTAATTAAAAGTTCATTAGGTAAAAATAATTCAATAATTGGTGTAGGACTAAAAAAAATGGGTGTTAATCGCAGTTGATCGATAATTTCACGTATGGCAACAGAAATAATTTCCTTTTCTAAATAACCTTGTTCTCCCTTAGATAATGTAATAATTGTTTGATCATCAGCAGCATGGATCAGAGTATCATTATTTCTAAATTGTGCAACTTGAGATGTTATATAATATTTCCCCTGCACTGTGGTATGAGGAGTAACAATAACAAAAATATAATTAACAATATAATCTAGACTTTTAGTATTATCTACACTTTCACTGGTAACTTCTGGTTCTGGACAATTCGTATTCATCCATTCTGTTAATTCATTTTTAACACTTTCAATATGTAAGAGATGTTTTAGAAAAAACTCTCCAAAATCGTTTAAATGTAAAGCAATGTTATCAGATGTTTTTATTGACTTTACTAAATTAAAAATAATATCTACTATATTAAATGATTTTATAGTCTGAATATTTCTATTTTTTAAACAATATTTTTCATTATAAATCTGAACAATTTTCTGTTCCCTTTCATGTTCAATTCTTTGTAAAACAGAAATTAAAAGATGGCAATGGTACTCATTAAATAACTCATTTAAATAATTTACCAAATCACAAAAGCGTTCACTGTCTTGACAAAGTATGTTTAGGAAACTATCTATGAACCCTCTTGAAATTAAATATTTAACTAAATCACTATATCTAGCATTAACCGTAGTTCCAGCAATTGCATGATAAGGATTTCCTCCTAGACTACCTGTATTATTGTCACATATAGTCCTCAGTTCTTGCTCTCTAAATACATCTTTAATAATTTTAATTAATACTTGTTTATATTCGTCTGTCATATTCATTATGTTTCACTAAAAAAAATGATTTATTTTCGTAAAGATTCTACTAAATTAGCAAAGTGTGTACTCTCTTGACAAAGTATGTTTAGGAAACTATCTATAAACCCTTTTTTAATTAAATGATTAACTAAATCACTATATCTAGCATTAACCGTATTTCCAGAAATTGCATGATAAGGATTTCCTCCTAGACTACCTGTATTATTGTCACATATAGTGATCAGTTCTTGCTCTGTAAATACATCTTTAATAATTTTAATTAATGCTTGTTTATTTTTATCCGTCCATATAATAGGTCTAATAGATTGTACATAATTTGCAAGCATAGGACAACCATAAGCCTGTCTTGACTGACCATGTTTATTTTCAAAAGTTTGACTAGAGAAATTAGTTCGTATTTCTTGAGAAAGTGCATTATATGTCATTTCATCAATAAATAACCAACCAGGAAACGCTCCTGTTTCCAATTCTTTAACTACCACCAAAACATTACTAATCATTGGGTTCATACGTTCAGGATCATAATCAACATTACCTGTTGCAGCACCAATGCGAAAACACCACTGATCTATACCTGTTTCTTCATTACGCTCATTAACCTTTCTGCAAAATATTCTAATAAAATTATAAGCATTTTCAACAGATTCAAATGTCAGTCTACAACCATCAGCTAGAGCAGTTTCAATTTTTGTAAATTCACCTTGAATTTCTTGATTTTTAATTGATTGATTAAAAGCTGTAGCAATAATTTCTTCAATTTGTTGGATAAATTTGGCTAGAGTTTCATTACCTAAATTGTATTTAGTGTATATATCTTGAAAAGACTTTGATGAGTTAACAAGATCAAGTTGAACTACAGTTAATTCCTTATTGATAGATGACATAAAATACCTCACTAATTATAAATGATTATAAATGACGATAAATCACTAAATTAAACAAAATAACACAGGGAATTACTAAAATCGAAGCAATTAAAACATATACTGCATAGGTAAAAAGTTGAAATTTCAGAAAGGCAATTTCAGCATTAACAGTAATTTGTGTAGCAATATCTTGATATTCTTTTTCATAAGGTGCATTGATTTTACCCTTCAAATAGTGCTGATTAAGTGCTGCTAATAAATCAGTTGCATTATATTTTTGTAAATCCCCAAAAAACCAAAAGTTATCTGTATCTTTTTGGATATAATTTGTATTTTTAGGTGGTTTACTTTTTAACCAAACAACACGTTCAAGATTGGTTTTAGGTAAAAAAGATAACGTACAAACTAAAGCACAAATAGAAAGTAAAACAGTTGTGAAAAATAACCCAATTTTTAATGAATTAGGCAGATTTTGCCCTGTGGACAGTATAGTGATAGTAGCAGTAATCGCAGCACCAGAGAAACCGAGCAGAATACCATTTTTAGCCTCTGCAAACTTTAGCCACTCATTCACATTTTGAAATATTGACATGAGCTTAGAAGAAATATCATCCATAAGGAGAACAGCTTTAGATTTATATGTATTTAAAAATGTTTATTACGTTGTGAAAAGTACATATTATCACTAATCGGGTATTTTTTCAAACTATAAACTAAACTATAAACTAAACTATAAACTAAACTATAAACTAAACTATAAACAAACTATAAACTAACAGGACTCTTACGCAACTGGCACATTAGTAAGGTGCGTCAGATATCAAGAACCTGTTTATTTACATGATTTATACTCTCTGACGCACCCTACATACAGATTTTTGGTGTGACACCTGCGTAAGTCTTAACTAAAATTAACACTACATCTAATAAACTACAGTCACTGCTACACAAAGATTTTGTCTGGTTGTGGAAGTATAATTCATCGCTGTAGGTAATAAAATAGGAACTACTGCTAAATTTATTAAATAAGCATTTACTTCTGCTACTACAGCCATAAAGATATATTACTTATATTTTCTTATATTTTCTTATATTTTCTTATATTTTAACTCTATTAAAAGTATTTAACAAACTTTAATAAACCTTAACAAACTTTAATAAAATAAACTAGATCCCTAATTATCTGTGGAAATATTGAGAAAGTTTTCTATTCTTTTACAAAAATTAGTAGAAATAGTTAAGTTTATTGTAATTTTGTTGACATAATCAATACAATTTGTGTACTTTCAGTGAAATAGGTTTTAATTTATCGGGAAAGTTAGCAGATATTAGGAAATTATCAATATTTTCCTGGAAAGAGAATTAACAAGATAATCTCACGTCCTTTTTTTGATTTTCAATGAATTATAAATTTAAGGATCAAAAGTTGAGGATCTGCCTTTTGAATGCTATATATAACAAGACTGCCACTCAGCATTACAATTTTTTGGATCAGAATATATGATTTCTACTTCGGAAATTCCTGGTACTTCTATCTCTATATTATCACTCGATGAAGAGGCTAAAGACGCTCTGGAAAATGATCCCCGTGATCTCCATGATCCTTTAAAAATTGCCCATGGTGTTTATGTCACTGTCCATGGTCATTTTTATCAACCTCCTAGAGAAAACCCTTATCTTGATGCTATTGAACGTCAACCTAGTGCAGCACCTTTTCATAATTGGAATGAGCGTATTCATTGGGAATGTTATCGTCCTAATGCTTTTGCTAGAATATTGAATGATCGCGGGCAGGTTTTGGGTATTGTAAATAATTATGAATATATGAGTTTTAATATCGGTCCAACTTTAATGTCCTGGTTGGAACGTTATGATATGGAAGTTTACCAGCGTATTCTAGATGCGGATGCTAAAAGCTGTGAACGCTTAAATGGTCATGGTAACGCGATCGCTCAAGTTTATAATCACATTATTATGCCCTTAGCTAATGAACGTGATAAATATACCCAAATTCGTTGGGGCAAGGAAGACTTTCGTTCCCGTTTTGGCCGCGATCCTGAAGGGATGTGGTTAGCAGAAACCGCCGTAGATCAGGCTACTTTAGCCGCTTTAGTGGCAGAAAATATTAAATTTATTATTCTTGCACCTTCCCAAGCTCAACGTTGTCGTATTATACCTACAGAAGATTTATTAAACCCACAATGGCATGAAGTTGGCGGTAGTCAAATTGACCCTACCCGTCCCTATCGTTGTTATGTAGATAGCAGTAGAAACGCTTATATTGATGTCTTTTTCTATGATGGTCCTATTTCCCGTGATATGGGTTTTAGCGATGTTGTCTACAGTTCTAGCCATTTTGCGGGGAGAATAGGCGCGGCTATTCGTGGTGATCATCGTTCTTCACAATTAATTTCTGTAGCTACTGATGGTGAAACTTTTGGACATCATAAAAAGGGTACAGAAAAAACCTTAGCTTATGCTTTTATTGGCGAGTTTCCTCGTCATAATTGGACTGTAACAAATTTTGCCCATTATCTGAGTATTCATCCACCAGTTTGGGAAGTAGAATTAAAACCTGTTACAGCGTGGAGTTGCGCTCATGGTGTAGATCGTTGGCAAGATGATTGCGGTTGTGGCGGTGAAGGAGGTACATGGCATCAAAAATGGCGCAAACCTCTAAGAAATGCCCTAAATTGGTTAAGGGATGAGTTAATAAAAGTTTATGAAGAATATGGTAATTCTTTATTCAACTATCCTTGGCAAGCTAGAGATGAATATATTCAGGTAATGTGCGATCGCTCTCCTGTTAATGTCCATCGTTTTTTAAGTCGTCATCAAACCCATAAACTCACTGCTGCTGAACAAGTGGAAGCATTACGTTTATTGGAAATGCAGCGTCACGCTTTACTGATGTTTACTAGTTGTGGTTGGTTTTTTGAAGAACTTTCTCGTCCTGAAGGAACGCAAATTTTACGTTATGCTGCCCGCGCTTTAGAATTAGCTGGCGAAATTTCTGGTGTACAATTAGAAAAACCATTCATAAAGCGTTTAAGTTTAGCTCCCAGTAACCTTGAACATTTTCAAAACGGTTCCGAAGTATATCGTCAATTAGTCATTACTTCCCAAATCGGATTTAAACAAGTTGCGGCTCATTATGCCATAACTTCTTTATTTAACCATCAGGATCATATTATTACTGATCAAGATGATCCTATTTCTAATAAAAATGTTTATTGTTACACTACCAAAGAACTAGACTATAAAATGCAGCGCATTGGTACATTAAAAATGGCAGTGGGACAGTTACAATTAGTATCAGATATTACCTGGGAAAATCAGCATCTATTATTTGCTGTATTACATTTAGGCGGATGGGATTTTCATTGCTGCATTCAACAATTTACCAGTAGAAGAGACTATAGTATTAAAAAAGACCAGTTATTTCAAGCATTAGAACAGGGAAGTATTGCCCATGTTATCTTGATCATGACAGAATTATTTGCTGGAGAAACCTTTAGTTTACAGAATTTATTTACCGAAGAACGTCATCGGATCATGAGGTTGTTGAGTCAAGAAACTTTAACGAGGTTAGATCAATTATATACTCAAGCCTATCGAGATAATTACGCAGTGATGATGGCATTTCATCGAGATGAGTTGGAAGTACCTCAAGAGTTACAAGTAGCAGCAGAAATCGCTTTAGAGTATCGTTGTATGACAATATTGAAAGCGTTAGAGCAAGATATCGCAGATACTCAATTAAGTAACTATGATATGTTACAGTTAGAAGCGATCGCCACTGAAGCAAAACATTTACGCTGTCGTTTAAATATACCTCAAGGTAAACAAATCTTAGAACAGTTAATAATTGGTCTGTTGTGTAAATTATTATACAGCACCAATAATCATTTTGATACAGCTATGGAAAGATTAGAACGCTTGATAGATATTAGTAATCAGTTGAATCTAAATCTAGGACTTAATAGAGCGCAGGAACTATATTACAGTTGTTTACATAATCAAATTTTACCAAAATTCAACGGGTTAGGACATGAAGAACTGAAACAATATTTAGAAATACTCAAACTAGGGGAAAAATTGCAAGTAGACGTGAGTATTTTCATGAATATAGTAAATAAGCTGTGATGCAACTCCCTTATATACCTAAAAATGGGAATAATTGTAATATAGCTTTACGTATTCTTAACACAAATATTTGGTCTTGAATAGCAGAGTTTAAACCAGGTGCGGGACTAGTTTGTAATTGTTTTTGCAATTGTGTATATTCCGTAGCTGTAAGAGGCTGACCATTGATAGGCGATCGCGCAGTTAATATAATTTCTGTGCGTAATATTTCCTCTGGTATTTCAGCAGTAGTAGTTAAATTAGGTTGTGGAACAACAGCGGGCACGCCATTAGCGACTAAGATGATAATAACAGAGGTTAATATACTCAAAATTATCCACAATAGTTTTTTACTCCATTTCATATTTGTTACAACAGGAAAGGTAGAAATAGTATAGACCGTCAATTGTAGCATTTCCTATGCTCAGGTGGGACAAAATAAACATACTAACTAGTTAAAACCGTTACCTGTCAACCATGAAGATAAAAAGACTTTTTGCTACTAAAAGATAGAAAATTTTATAGTTAGCGATCGCGCAAAAATTCACAAGCAAATATTAAGATAGTCAAGAATAATCCATAGATATTTAGTGGTAAGGTATTGTGCTTTTAATTTGGATAATAGATGTAAGCAAGATGCTTGCACTACAGTAATTTTAGGTTTTTTAGTTATACACAGGACTTATGTAACTGGCACATTGATAGGATGTGGTTCGACAAGCACACCAACCACGTCAGACAGTATAAATCATGTAAATAACCAAATTGTTGATATCTGACATACCCACTCAACAGATTTTTTAGTGCGACACTTGCGTAAGTCCTAATATAATTACTGTAGATACCTTCTATAGAACGTCTCTACAAGGGTTTTAAACAACGCACATTTAATTTTCAGTCTTATGTCTACTTATTTATATCTGGTGGTATTTGTTCCAGAGGAATTAAAGCATCAATAACCTTCTTGACAATAGGTGCTGCAACAGTAGAACCATAAGCATTTTCTCCTTGAGGCTCATCTACTATAGCAAAAATCACATAACGAGGAGCTTGTACAGGTAAAATAGCCACAAAACTAGTAATTCTTGCACCGGGAATATATCCACCACGAGGACTAGCTTTTTGTGCAGTACCAGTTTTACCTCCTATGCGATAGCGATCAATTTTAGAAGCCTTTCCCGTACCCTTATCTACTACCGTTTCCATCATTTCCACCACTTTTTGAGTAGTTTCTGGGGAAAAAATTGGTCGCGGCTGAGGTAAAGGTAAAGAGTAATGTAGCTTACCTTTACTATCAATTAAACCTTTGACCACATGGGGAGTAACCAGTTTACCACCATTAGCTAATGCACCATGTAATTGCACCAACTGTAATGGAGTCATAGAAAAACCCTGGCCAAAAGATGTAGTTGCTGCTTCAATTTTAGAAGATACAAATTGTGTTTCACTTTTGAGTTGACCAGTAACTTCAAAAGGTAGATCAGTTTCTACCTTTTGACCTATTCCCAATCTTTCAATCCAATTATAATATATGGCAGGTTGTAAACGTTGAATTATTTTCACCATGCCAATATTACTAGAAGTTTGTAAAATTTCTGCAATATCTAAATTACGATGCCCGGTTTTTTCAGCATTTTTAATAATATGTTTACCTACTTGAATAAAACCAGGATCTTCAAATACATCATCTGGTTTAATGACACCATTTTGTAAAGCGATCGCTATATTTATCGGTTTAAAAGTTGATCCAGGTTCATATAAATCAGCTACAGTCCAGTTTTTAAACAAGGAAATATCAGCTTTTCCATATTGATTAGGATTATAATTAGGCTGAGATACTAATGTCAACAAAGAGCCATCTGTAGCATCCATGACAATTACCGCTCCTCGTTTGGCTTTAAAACTTTTCATTTGTTCTTGTAAAGCGTCTCTTGCCACTCTTTGTAAACGATTATCTATAGTTAATTGTAACTGTAAATCATCAAAATGTAAAAATCCTTCTGGAGCATGGTTAGGAATTAAAGCTCCATTTCCAGCCCTACTTAACTTTACCGTTTGTCCAGAACGTTCTAACAATTTTTCTTGACTATATTCTATACCTGCTTGACCACGACGGTCTAAATTTACATAACCTACAACATCAGATACTAAATCATCCTGTGGGTAAAAACGTGAATATTTTTGAATAAACTCCAAACCATCTATCCGTAGTGATATTAACTTATCAGCAATATCTTCAGACACAGAACCAGATAATAAAATTCCACTTCTTCTTTTCTCAAAAATTCTCACTAATTCTGTTTGATCTTTCCCTAAAACCGGACCAATTTCCTCAGCAACTTCTTGAGCAGATTTCATAAATAATTTAGGATGTACATATAAATCATAGATTGGCCTATCCACAGCTAATAAATTACCACTTTTATCTACTACTGGACGACGGGGCATATAAGGACGCAAATTCACCATTTGCTGACCTCTAGCTTTTGCTGTCAGTTTCTTTCCATCTATAACTTGTAACCTATATAAGTTTAAGGATAGTCCTAACATTGCTGTTATTAGTATACCCCAAACTGTCATTATTCTTAACTTAATATCTTGATTGGTATTTTCACTAAAATTTTCATTACTTCCTATTGTTTCTTGAGTTGCTAGGTTATTTCTCTCAAACTTTCTTTGTCTCGTGTATATGAGATTTTGTAACCTAAATTTTCTCCTAATTGGTGTTTTTTGCATAATAGACTAATGGTTCTTATCCCAGATGATTTTTACAGCAAGTTTGTATTTCTACAAAAATAGACTTATATAATTTACATTTATTAACATTTGATTACTCAAAATTTGAGTTAGTATCCTAGTGGTGTTGGTGTTTTATTTTCTGTCATTACATTTGACTGATTAGATGGAGATGATTTGCTAGAATTTTCTGGCATAGGATTAATAAAAATTGCTCCTTCAGGACTCGCTGTCACCATTCCTGCTTTGGGTTTTTCTCCATCCTCTACTATTTTACTGGTTAAAGTTGCATTCGCAGTATTTAATTGTCTTTCATGTCGTTGCAAATTTCTTAGTCTTTTATAATTTCCACTCCAAAGCTGCTGTGAATACACTGTTAAACTATAAACTGTTAATGTACACAATACTAATACCAATGTTAGTATTGATGAGTAATGATTAGCTTGGTATAATTTAATTAACCAGATGGGTAATATTCCACTATTATTCATCTCTGAGTAATGAGAATTACCTTGGGGATCAAATACAGGTTTTTCTTTGTTTTCTGTGTTATATGTGGTTATTGTGACGTTTTTACGACTCAAACCCAATAATTGGGCTAATATACCGCTTTTATCTTGATTTTTACTCACTTCTTCTTCCTTCTTTGCCGAAACCTCCAGTTGTGGCGCTAGTTTTTGACTTCTTCTTCTGATGGGAAATAGCAAATTTCCAGCAAACCAGTTCTTTTTTTTAGCTTTACTTGCAAAACTCATGGTATTTTCCCCTTTGTCCTTTTGAATCTTTTAATTTTAAATTATAGGACTAAGCCTGTTTACAAACAGACTTTCACCTCTGTTACTTGTCATTTCTTTTACTTGCTATGTTAATTACACCTTTCTAAATGTTTTTTAAACTAAATAAGCAGTTTGTTAAGATTATTATTGCTTTTAGGGCAATTTAACATAAACTTCCCTGAAATCCGTCCTGTAGAGAAAATATTAGCAAAGTTTCTTATAAATTATACATTAATATAGGATCACTAGTCGAAAGACTTGGCAATATGTAATGTCAATGACTTTCACAAAAATCCATAAATAGGGTATGTTATTGAACAGGCGAAAATTTTTATGCCCACAATTTGGTGAAAGAGGAGTTATGAAAACAAAAATTTTTGGTTTGGCTATTGTCTTGAGTTTGGCTACTATGTTAGGAGCTTGTGAAGGTGGCAATCAACCAGCTACCAATACCACCAGCACTCCTGCTGCTACTGCAGGAGGAGAACCAACAGATACAGGTTCTACTCCTGCGGCTACTGGTTCTCCTGCGGCTACTGGTTCTCCTGCGGCTACAACTTCCCCTGCGGCTACCGGTTCCCCTGCGGCTACAACTTCCCCTGCGGCTACTGGTTCCCCTGCGGCTACACCTTAATAAATGCCCTAATATTTAATAAATATTTAGGATGAACTGCTGATGTAAACAACTTATGCAAAACCAGATAAATTCTTACATATCAGATATTTAGATGGTTTTGCTGGATATAACCCCATCTTACTTCCTTGTAGCTTATTTCGAGCGAAGCAGTAGATGGGGTTAATTAGCAGTTAATTAATGTGCCAATTACTTAGGGCTTGCTGAAAAAATTGTAAAAAGACATCAGGAAAGTTGACTCAGAATCAAATATTATGCACTGTATGTAAGTCATAGCAATGGAGTAAAAATTCAGATTGTAGCAAATTTAATTTTTTTATGCGGTGTTAAATCAATTAGTTTCAGAAGTAGCAGTTTGACAGCAATGAGCATTGCTAAACCCCTACTTATACGATGCGGCAATTTTATCTAAAGCATCTTTCACACTAGCTGGTAACTGACGCATTATTTTCCCTTTCTCTTTATCTAATGCAACTAATGTTACTTGAGCAGTTAAGTATAAATCCTGTCTATCAGGGGAAACTATACTATAATCCCAATTCATCCGTACACCTGTAACTTCGGACATCCGTGTTTTAATAATTGCGGACATACCCAAACGAATAGAACGATGATAGCGTACAGATAATTCTACTACAGGCAAATCACAACCTAACGCAACCAAATCAGAAAACTCAATACCAATAGAGCGCAAACACTCTACTCGTGCTTCCTCCATCCAAGTTAAGTATGTACCATGCCAAACAATACCCGCATAGTCCGTATGATGAGGTTGCGCTTTTATAGGGTATTCAAACCAATTTTCAAATACAGCATTGGTAACACTATCAATAGCACTAGTAGGTGGTAATTGGTTTTGGTTCGTTTGTTGAGACATTTTTATACTTTTAAGTTACACTTTCCGCGGACACTGTGAGGAGATCACTATAGTTGTTAATAGTTGTTAATGACTAGGAAAAACAACTACCGCTGATTTTACAACATTTTTATGAAATTTTTATTGATTCTTTGTGTTTTTCTGACTAAATCGCACTGTAAAATTTATCTAGTATCTCAACTATCTATTTTCAAGATGCAAGGATAAATCTCAACAGTGCTAATAATTTAGTAAATAGTTCCAAGATGAAACACAAGACAAAACAATTAAATTAGACTATCTAAGAACTACTGGATTTAAAACACGCTTATTTTTAGATGCATAATTTTCTGGACATTGGTGTTTTTCTATAGACCTTTTTACAAGGGTAGATAGTTGTTCTAATTGAGTAATGGCTTCTGCACCTTCTAGTTTCATCAGTTCTCGATCATCTCGCATTTCAGTCCATGTGATACCATAATCAGATACCAAAAATCGTATTAAATGATTATCTCCTAAACTAACCATAAAAGACGCGCTATTCATTTGATTACCACAAGTATAGCAAGAAGCCGGGAATCCATGTTTCTCTAGCACATTTGCTAATGCTTGTAGATTCATTACTAAGTCCTGTACAAACTGTCTATGTTGATTTGCAAGTCTTAAAAACACTTTCTCCTCCTCATACCACTGTCATGGGAATAAATTTTATATTTTCTTTAGATTTTCTCATCAACTGGCATTGTAATCTAGCATTTATCACTAGTGGCAATTAACAATATTGCTTAGGGTGTTATATATCTACCTTATAAGCAGTATGAAACAATTGAATTTTTTGTACAGTCAGAACGGAAAAATTACTAAACTTCACATTATACCTGGGGTGAATGACCACAGGACTTACGCATCTGGAAGGTTGGTAGGGTAGATCAGATAAAAAACCTGTTTATTTGTACGATTTATGTAGTCTGACGCACCCTACATACAAGTAAATGGCAGCAGTTTCTCAGGTTGCTAAAAATTAAGACTTCTTTAGCCTAGCCGAAATTCCGAAATAGTCAAATGGTGAAAACTGCGATATTGTGCTGTGATAGTTCTAGTTTAGCCAAATTATAGCATGAACACAGTCTTAGATAAGTTTTGTTTCTCTGATCACCCGAGTCAGGAGTCAGGAGTCAGTAGGGTTTTAGCAGTGCTCATTGGTAACACAAAATCTTTTCGCTAATTGACCAAAAATAATGGGATGCAAGCCCCGTCCTTCTAGAACGGCTTTTCTTGACTTTTAATATACTCGGCGTTGCTGAATTGGGGTATGATATTTATTTTATTTCGCGCATCAGCGAAGGAAAGCACTTGCGTTAGACGCAAAGTTTCAAATTTTGAATTTCTCAATTTCATACCTGAGTTCAGCAACGCCTTTCACTCCTATGTCTATTAGACTGGAAAACGCTATGTCTTGATTAATTACTAATTCTTTGCCAAGATAGTTTTTTTGTACTTTCATTTTTATGCCATTGTAATAAATTAGCCTGCTGATTTAAGCCAAAAATAGGTAAATTTACTGCTTTTCTTGGTGCATCTGTAGCTAGAGTAATGGCAGTTTGCACATCGCAAATACCCCATTCAACCAGGTTTTGTACTCCTGTCAACAATGGTAAAGTAGTTCCAGCTAATGTACCATCTTGCAATCTAGCTGTACCATTTAATACTTCTATATGGCGATTATCCCAAGGATAGAAACCATCTGGTAGTCCTAACGGTGCAAGAGCATCACTAACTATAAATAATCCTTCACTGGCACGCAATAATATTTTTAAAATTATTGGTGAGACGTGCTGTCCATCAGCAATAAAACCACACATTACATCAGGATGAGTCATAGCGACACCTAGTAATCCTGGTTCACGGTGATGTAGAGGAGGCATAGCATTAAAAGCATGGGTAATCATTGTTGCCCCTTGAGAAAAGGCTTGTTGTGCTTCTGTAGATGTGGCTTGAGAATGTCCTAAACTAACTGTAATGCCTAAAGATCGTAGGTAGGGAATGACTTGACCTGTATTGTCCAGTTCTGGGGCTAAGGTAATAACCTTGACAAGAGAACTGTAATCACCTAAAACTCGTTTAACTTGTTCTATGGTAAAAGGAAGAATATTCTCGGCTGGATGTGCGCCCCGTTTATAATAGTTTAAAAAAGGTCCTTCTAAATGTACTCCCAATATTTTCGCGCCAGATTTGGGTGTATAGTTAGCAATTAGGTTGAGCGATCGCCCAATATTATCTATAGAAGTAGTAACTATGGTAGGTAAATAACCATCAACGCCCAAATTCCATAAAAAGTCGCTAATTTCATCTAGTTTATGGATATTTTTGGACGTTAACTCAGGAAAAGCTAACCCTAAAGCACCATTAATTTGTAAATCTACTCCACCTAAAGAAATCCAATCTTGAGCAACATCTAATACTTGTAAATTTGCTGATGGGGGATTTTCTCCAGCTTGATTCATGGAGATAATATCACTAATTGCACCATGATCATTGACGATAATTTGTTGTAACCCTTGATAACCAGGTATTCTAGCATTGATAATAGCTATATTTTGCAAAATGGATGTAGATTTACGCATTAACGGTCACCAAATTTAACTCAATGATTATTGTAGATGAAATTGACGATTGATAATTGACAATTGACAATGGATAATTGAGATTTACTGAAATCTCCAATCTGAAATTCTATGTCTCCTGAAATTGGTATTATCATGGGTAGTGATTCTGACTTACCTACCATGAAAGATGCGATCGCAATTTGTGAACAATTTTGTATAATCTCAGAAGTTGCCATTATTTCCGCCCATCGCACACCAGAACGCATGGTAGAATATGCCCAAACAGCCCATGAACGCGGTATTAAAGTTATTATTGCAGGTGCAGGAGGTGCGGCACATTTACCAGGTATGGTAGCATCTTTAACACCCTTACCTGTAATTGGTGTACCCGTAGCCACTCGTAACTTACAAGGTATAGACTCATTATACTCCATTGTGCAGATGCCCGCAGGTATTCCTGTAGCTACCGTAGCCATTGGTAATGCTAAAAACGCAGGACTTTTAGCCATCCAAATAATTGCCAGTCATCGGCCAGAATTATTAAAAAAAGTACAGGAATATCGTCAAAGTCTCAAAGATATGGTGATGGATAAACAGGGTAAATTAGAAGAGTTGGGATATCAAGAATATTTACAACAACATTTACAATAGATACAGCAGTTTCCGTTATTATGAGGTACAGATGTTAATGATAAAACCCTTGTAACACAGGCATCTTGCTGTGTTCATAGTGTACCTCATGTAGATGGAATGTACTGTATAGTTATCATGAGTGAAGTAAAAAGATTTGTTGAAGGAATATATAGCATAGGTCATGACTATGCAGCAATGTTAGGGTTTGTGATTGATGGTAAAGTTAATGATTGTATTGATTTAATTTGCGATCGCCTGAATAAATATAAAACAGAAATTTGCTTAAAAGACAATTGGACTGATGAGAGAAGTTTCGGTACACAATACAATATAATATATCGTACTCGTCATCTGCAAAATGAACAAAATATAATGTCTATTCTCCATTTATTTCTTGTCGTTACTTAGTTTTAATGATTAGATAATCTAAATGGCAACTTACATTAAAAATATTTTATAGTTCTTTAAACTAAAATCTTGAAAAAACCTTATCGAAAATTGCTTTTGGAGATAATTATTTTTTTAATTATTTTCGTTTTTTGACTCTACACTTGTGCGAAATGTAGATTTAATTTACTTGTATAAAACAAGGTGAGCGTATTAGCCCACCTGTAAATCATTACAAAACAATTACGAAATACAGCAAGAAAAGCTATTACCTGCTGTACCTTTTGATAGTTAACCTAACAATGCTTTAGCTTTAGCTACCACATTATCCACAGTGAAACCAAACTTCTCTAAACAAGTACCACCAGGAGCGGAAGCACCAAAGGTATCAATACTAACGGTATCACCTTCAGTACCAACATACTTGTGCCAACCAAAACTACTAGCAGCTTCTACGGATAGACGCTTAGTAACAGCTTTAGGTAGAACAGATTCTTTGTAAGCTGCATCTTGTTGATCAAATAAAGTTGTAGAAGGCATAGAAACAACACGCACTTTCTTACCTGCTGCTGTGAGCTTTTCTGCTGCACCCACAGCTAGACTTAATTCTGAACCAGTACCAATTAAGATAATATCTGGTGTACCTTGACTATCTACTAATACATACGCACCTTTAGCCACACCAGCAACAGATGTACCAGCTAAATTAGGCACATTTTGACGAGTAAATGCCAATAAGGTGGAAGCATTTTCCTTAGACTTCTCAATGGCTATTTTATAAGCCCCAGAGGTTTCATTACCATCGGCAGGACGAATTACGGTTAAGTCAGGAATAGCGCGTAAAGAAGCTAATGTTTCAATAGGTTGGTGGGTAGGTCCATCTTCACCTTGGCCAATGGAGTCGTGAGTCATGACCCAAATAGATCCAGCTTCAGATAATGCGGCTAAACGAATGGAAGCACGCATATAATCTGTGAAGATTAAGAAAGTTGCACCGTAGGGCATTAAACCAGAACGATGTAAAGCTATACCATTACAGATAGCTCCCATAGCGTGTTCACGGACACCAAAGTGAATATTGCGGTTAGCGAAATGTCCTTTTTGGAAGTCTCCCGCACCTTTAAGTTCAGTTAAATTGGAGTGAGTTAAATCCGCAGAACCACCTATTAACTCTGGTAAAATAGTACCTAATTTGTTAAGGCAGATTTCAGAATGTTTACGAGTAGGTTGAGCTTTATCTTCTGTGGTATAGGTAGGTAGAACGTTGTCCCAACCTTCGGGTAATTTACCACTGAGTAAACGTGAAAATTCTGCTGCTTCTTGGGGATATTTAGCTTGGTAGTCAGCGAAGGCTTTATTCCATTCAGTTTCATAACCAGCACCGCGTTCTACTGCTTTGCGGGTATGGTTAAGAACTTCTTGAGGAATTTCAAAAGGTGCGTAGTTCCAGCCTAAGTTTGTACGGGTTAATGCTGTTTCATCTGGACCTAAAGCAGCACCGTGAATACCTGCGGTATTAGCTTTGTTGGGAGAACCATAACCAATAGTAGTGGTTACTTTAATCATGGTTGGCTTGTCTGTAACTGCTTTAGCTTCTTCAATAGCTTTAGCAATGCCCGCTAAATCTGTATTACCATCTTTAACGTGGAGAACGTGCCAACCGTAGGATTCAAAGCGCTTGGATACATCTTCTGTAAATGCTACATCTGTAGAACCATCAATGGAGATGTGGTTATCGTCATAAAGAGCGATCAGTTTACCTAAGCCCCAATGTCCAGCAATGGAAGCTGCTTCACCAGAGATACCTTCCATATTACAGCCATCACCAAGAATTACATAGGTGTAATGATCTACAATTGTGGCATTAGGTTTGTTAAATTTGGCGGCCAAGTGTGCTTCAGCTACAGCTAAACCCACGGCATTAGCAATACCTTGGCCTAAAGGACCTGTGGTAACTTCTACACCAGCAGTCACAAAGTTTTCAGGATGGCCTGGGGTTTTAGACCCCCATTGACGAAATTGCTTAATGTCTTCTATGGTGACACTATCATAACCCATGAGGTACAGTAGGGCATACTGCAACATTGAACCATGACCAGCAGACAACACAAAGCGATCGCGGTTAAACCATTGAGGATTTTTGGGATTATACCGCATGAACTGATCCCAAAGTACAAAAGCCATTGGAGCAGCACCCATCGGCAGTCCAGGGTGTCCAGACTTGGACTTTTCTATGGCATCAACAGCCAAAAAGCGGATTGAATTAATACAAAGTTCTTCGGTGGATTGGGTTGCAACAGCCATAATCTCTTATTGTTAACGACGGGTTAGGACTCTTTTTAGCTTTTTTAGTGGGTTTCTAAACTTATAGCACCTGTCAAGCACACTAAGTATTTTCAAAACGCTAAGGGATGTCAAAATACATTGACATACAACAGTTTTGACTTTTGACTTTTGAATGCATGACTTTTGCTATAAATGATCCCCACTCTCATCTTCCCACTTTTAGTGGTCTGTAACAAGTGGGATTTTCTGAGGTTTTGGTAAGGAATAAAGCTAATATTTTGACCATGTTAAACTAAATGTTCAACAAAGATGGATCTCTATAATACTAGTGATAGGTTCACTTATAACAAGAGATAAAGAAAATAGAGGAGTCAACTGATAATTGATCATTCTTTTATGATGTGGCTAACGCTACGCTATCACTAATCACCAATTACCAGTTATCAATTGTCAATTACTCTATTTAACATACTTCCGAAAAGCTAAGGTGACATTATGACCACCAAAACCAAATGAATTAGATAAAGCTACCTCTACTTTTTGGTGACGACTAGTACCGGGCACATAATCTAAATCACATTCAGGATCAGGGTTTTCTAGGTTAATTGTTGGTGGAATGACATCATTAGCGATCGCTAAAATCGTTGCTACCGCTTCAATACCTCCAGAACCACCTAACAAATGTCCTGTCATGGACTTAGTTGAACTCACAGCTATTTTATAAGCGTGTTCGCCTAATGCTTTTTTAATTGCTGAAGTTTCATTACTATCATTTGCTGGTGTGCTTGTACCATGTGCGTTGATGTAACTTACCATCTCTGGTCTTAAATTACCATCCTTTAAAGCCAATTCAATCGCTCTTGCCGCACCTAAACCACCAGGAACAGGGGAAGTAATATGGTAAGCATCACAAGTCATACCATAACCTACCATTTCCCCATAAATTTTCGCACCGCGATTTAAAGCGTGTTCTAACTCTTCCAATATTAATATACCCGCACCTTCACCCATGACAAATCCATCTCTGTCTTTATCAAAAGGACGGCAAGCATGAGCAGGATCATCATTGCGAGTAGATAACGCTCTTGCGGCCGCAAAACCAGCTACAGATAGGGGAGTAACAGCCGCTTCACAACCGCCACAAATCATGGCCTTAGCATATCCATTTTGAATTTGTCGAAAAGCATCACCAATAGAGTTAGAACCAGCCGCACAAGCTGTTACAGAGCAGGAGTTTGGACCTTTTGCACCAGTATGAATTGCTGTTAATCCTGCTGCCATATTAGCGATCATCATGGGAATCATGAACGGACTACAACGATCAGGTCCACGATTTAGATATATAGTTTGTTGATCTTCCAATACCTTAATTCCACCAATACCAGAGCCAATTATTACCCCTACATCTTCAGCATTTAATTCATTAATAACTAAACCAGAATCTGCTAAAGCTTGTTTAGCTGCTGATACTCCCAACTGAGAAAAACGATCCATCCGTTTAGCTTCTTTAGCTTCTAAGTAAATCAATGGATCAAATTTTTTGACTTCTCCAGCAATTCTACAATTATGTTTTGATGCATCAAAAGCAGTAATATAGTCAATACCGTTACGTCCCTCTAATAGTCCTTGCCAATAGTCAGTGGATGTGTTACCAATTGGTGTAATCGCGCCCACACCTGTAACAACAACGCGGTTACGTTTATATTCTGTCATGATTAATACAAAGATGGCGAAATATGGCGAACAAACAAAACAAACAATAGGTTAGTTGTAGGGTGCATCAGATACATAAATCCTGCAAATAAACAGATTTTTGACATCTGGCACGCACTACCAATGTGCTAGTTGCGTAAGTCATAAGCGAGTACACAGTGCTAAATTTACTCAATTATGAGGATTTATTCTAGCATTAGATGACATCAACGCAGTAATTTTGCTGAGTCTTGCTTAATTCCAATTAAATGATATTATGAAATCCTAAATATTCTTAGTTTTTGTATAACTGCTAACAATGAGTTATTAATAATTTAGGAAGTCAAGAAGCTAGTATGTCCCGGCGGAAATAAACATTGTTTTCAAAATTATTAAGAAACCATATCGTAACCATATTTTAAGGAGTTATAGGTTTAGAGAACTTTGAAATTATAATTTTTAATTCCGCCCTATCGTACTAGTTTAACATAAGTTAAACAGATAATACTAGCTAAAGATTGTTTTAGGCTGATGTAGCAATTTTAGACTGGATATAGTCTACAGCTTCTTGAACTGTGAGAATTTTTTCTGCAGCTTCATCAGGAATTTCTACATCAAATTCTTCTTCTAAGGCCATAACTAACTCAACGGTATCTAAAGAGTCAGCTTGTAAATCATTGGCAAAACTAGATTGTGGTTTAATAGTGTCAGCATCATCAATACTAAGTTGTTCAGCGACAATTGCTTTTACTTTCTCAAAAATCTCTGTTTGACTCATATACATTCCTGAACTAGTTGTTGTAATTTTGCTCATAGTGAGCAATATTTTTGCAGCATATATATCTTATCGGAAAGGGTGATATTTCGTATCATTTCTTTCTGTAATAGTGGATGTATATTATGTATTTTGTCACATAGTATAACATATAATTAAATTTAATCGCAATAAGCCAAATTTAGGCTATTTTCTAATATAATATTTATATTATATATATGTATAAGCGTTTATAATAGCAAATATCCCCAACTTCTTAGAGAAGTCAGGGATTTCATATTTCAGTGTTGAATTAATTGATATCGCATTCCTGGTAATTGAGAAACTAAACCCATCAACTCTAATTCTAATAAACAACTAGAAACAAAACCTGCATCCATATTTGTTTTTTGGACAATTAAATCAAAAGGTAAAATATCCAAAGTTAAAGTATTAATTACCTGTTGTAATTCTGGTGATAAATTAGATATTTTAGAAATTTGAGGATCTATTTTATTAAATATTTTATCATCTATTGTTTGTGTTATTGTTGTGTCCATATCTATTTGAGGAATTGCACCTAATACAGTTAATAATTCATGCAATTGCTGACTAATTAAACCTGCACCTTGACTAATTAATTTTAAACATCCTTGAGATGGTTGATCATCTACTCTTCCTGGTAAAGCATAAACATCTCTACCAAATTCATTTGCATAAGTAGCAGTAATTAAAGCACCTGATTTTAAAGGTGCTTCCATAACTAAAATTGCCCGACTTAAACCAGCAATAATGCGATTTCTGCGGGGAAAATTATTACGATTAGGTGTAGTTTTGGCAGGATATTCACTAATTACTAAACCAGATGCTAAAATCTCTTTATATAATTCCCGATTTTTGTAAGGATAAATGACATCTACTCCAGTTCCTACTACTGCGATGGTTCTTCCTCCTGCTTTTAAAGCTGCTGTATGACTTGCGGTATCTATTCCTTCAGCCATACCAGAAACAATTGTAAAACCATGTTTTGTTAAAGCAGTGCTAATTTGTTGAGTCCATTTAATGCCATATTCTGTAGGTTGACGAGTTCCTACTATTCCTACTAAGAGTTTTTTACCTAAATTTTCTTGGATATCAATTACACCACGATAATATAATATTGATGGTGGGGTGGGAATTTCTTTTAAGACTTGTGGATATTCTGGATCTGCGGGAGTCCAAAAATTAGGGTTAATTTCTTGATGTTTAATTAATAGTTCTTGGGGATGAATTTGTGATCGCTGTTCCACTACTTTTTGTAATGTTTGACTACCCAAACCCTCAACTTTAATTAATTCTCCTTTACTAGCATTCCAAGCAACTTCTAAACTAGTAAAATGTGATTTTAGTCTTTGTAATAATATTGGACCAATCCCAGAAATTTGTGACCAAGCTAACCAATATGCACGTTCTTCTATACCTGTATTAGTCATTTTTTTTGTTTGATTAGTTTTCTTGTAATCTTTTTTATGATAACAAAATAGCTGATACCCGGAAAGACTTTTTGCACAAACTATCCACCAAAATAGTTAGGGAAAACGAAGTTATCGTTTTAGAAGATTTGAATGTGTCGGGTATGGTTAAAAATCGTCATAAACAGTCTATGTTTCCTAGAAAATTAATAGATCCGCTTGTATTTAAAGCAGCAAGGTGTAAGCCTTACCAAGCTAGAAATATTTGATTATATTTAGGACTTACGCAAGTGTCACGCTAAAAAATTTATTGTAGGGTGCGTCAGATATCAACAATTTGGTTATTTACATGATTTATATTGTCTGACGTGGTTGGTGTGCTTGTCGAACCACACCCTACCAATGTGCTAGTTGCGTAAGTCCTGATATTTTTAGTAACTATGTAACTATATTTGAAAAACTATCATCAGCAAAGTTTTACAATATAGCAAGATAGCAAGTAAAGTTGAACAACATTAACCAAAATAACGGGGAAACTAACGTGAGTTCTGGATTTGATTATGATTTAGTGATTATTGGCGCTGGTGTCGGTGGCCATGGCGCAGCTTTACACGCTGTTAGTTGCGGTTTAAAAACTGCTATTATTGAATCTGGGGATATGGGAGGAACTTGTGTTAATCGCGGTTGTATTCCTTCTAAAGCATTGTTAGCTGCTTCAGGTAAGGTAAGAGAATTAAAAAATGCCCATCATTTAAAGACTTTGGGGATTCAAGTTGGTAGTGTGGCTTTTGAACGGGAAGCGATCGCTAACCATGCTAATAATCTCGTTGCTAAAATTCAAGGCGATTTAACTAACAGTCTTAAACGTTTAGGCGTGAATATTATTCGCGGTTGGGGTAAGTTAGCAGGTAAACAAAAAGTTACCATCACTTCTGATAGTGGGGAAAAAACCATTACTGCTCAAAATATCATCCTTTCCCCTGGTTCTGTGCCTTTTGTACCCCCAGGAATAGAAGTAGATGGCAAAACAGTATTTACTAGCGATCAAGGCGTAAAATTAGAAAGTATCCCCAATTGGATCGCTATTATTGGTAGTGGCTACATCGGTTTAGAATTTGCTGATATTTACTCGGCTTTAGGTTCGGAAATTACTCTGATTGAAGCTCTTAATGTCTTAATGCCAGGTTTTGATCGAGATATAGCTAAGTTAGCAGAACGAGTATTAATTACACCTCGTGACATTGAAACTAAGGTGGGTATCTACGCTAAACGCATTATCCCCGGTTCACCTGTGGTCATAGAATTGGCTGATTTTGAAACTAAGAAAGATTTGGAAGTTTTAGAGGTAGATGCTTGTTTGGTGGCTACAGGGCGTGTTCCCGCTACCCAAAACCTCGGTTTAGAATCAGTAGGGGTAGAATTAGATAGACGCAATTTTATCCCCGTTAATGACAATATGAAAGTTCTTGCTAATGGTGAGGTTGTCCCTCATTTATGGGCAATAGGAGATGCTACTGGAAAAATGATGTTAGCTCATGCTGCATCGGCTCAAGGTATCATAGCAGTAGAAAATATGATGGGTAGAGAAAAAACTGTTGACTATCGCAGTATACCTGCTGCCGCTTTCACTCATCCAGAAGTAAGTTATGTGGGTTTAACAGAACCCCAAGCCCAAGAATTAGGACTAGAAAAAGGTTTTGAAATTGCTACAGCTAAAAGTTATTTTAAAGGTAATTCTAAGGCTTTGGCTGATGGTGACGTGGATGGTATGGCTAAGGTAATTTACCGTCATGATACTGGGGAAGTTTTAGGTGTACATATATTTGGACCTCATGCTTCTGATTTAATTCATGAAGCTGCTGCTGCTTTAGCTAATCGTCAATCCGTACAAACTTTAGCTCATTTAGTACACGCCCATCCCACTCTTTCGGAAGTTCTCGATGAAGCATACAAGAGAGCTTTATTAAGTTAGTAGGGAGTAGGGAGTAGGGAGAAAATTCTTTATTCTTACTCCGCACTCCCCACTCCGCACTCCGCACTCCCCAATTACTAATCACCAAAATATGAAGATTCGTCGTTTTCCACCTAGTCCGATTATTAATGTTTCTGTTGTTAGCTATCAAGCCTTAGTAGATGATGCTAAACCCAATAACATCCTAGAGGAAATTGTCTGGCATAAGGAAACAGAAGTTACGCAAATGCGGGAAAAACTCCCTTTGCTAGAACTACAAAAAAAAGCCTTAGATGCACCTCCAACTCGTGATTTTATCGCCGCTTTACGTCACGGGAAAACTAACCCAGCTTTAATTGCTGAGGTAAAAAAAGCATCTCCCAGTAAAGGTGTTTTCCGTGAAGATTTTAATGCGGTGGAAATTGCTAAATCTTATGAAACTGGGGGAGCTAGTTGTTTATCAGTGCTAACTGATGTAAAATTCTTTCAAGGTAGTTTTGAAAACCTGTCTTTAGTGCGTAATGCTGTAGATTTACCTTTATTATGTAAGGATTTTATTATTTATCCTTATCAAATGTATTGGGCGCGAATTAATGGCGCAGATGCGGTTTTATTAATTGCGGCAATTTTGAATGATCAAGATTTACAATATTTTGTTAAAATTGCTAATAATTTAAAAATGGCAGCTTTGATAGAGGTACATAATTTAGAAGAGTTAGATCGAGTATTGGCTTTAAATGGTGTTACTTTGGTGGGAATTAATAACCGCAATTTAGAAGATTTTACTGTGGATATTCAAACTACTTGCGAATTACTAAAAATGCGAGGTGAACAATTACAAGAAAAGGCTATTCTGGTAGTGAGTGAGTCTGGTCTACATCATGCGGATGATTTGGATGTAGTAAAAACAGCAGGTGCTTCGGCTGTACTGATAGGAGAATCTTTGGTAAAAAAACCAGATCCGGCGTTAGCGATCGCCAATTTATTTACTAAATAATTACTCAATCATGTAAAATATATGATCTATGTTTTGTAGCGACTGTCTTGATTGTCGCTACAAACAAATTACGAACAAATAAATATTTGCTGCTGCTGACATGGAAGTTGAATATCGTTGCTGTAATTGTAATTTACTTTTACCTCAGAGTGAAAGCTACTTCTATGCTAAGATACAAAATCTCATAAGGAAAACGTGCTAACACAACACAAAGGAATATTATATAGGGAAAATACCCATATATAAGAAATAATATTTAAAAGTGTATTTAAGTGTCTAGTTTGTGTTTTCATTATTGTACCAATTACTTATATGGGAATTTAAGGACAAATAAATGGACAATAAATTAATGTTGATGATTCCTGGACCAACTCCAGTTCCAGAAGCGGCCTTATTAGCATTAGCTAAACATCCCATTGGCCACCGTAGTGGCGAATTTAGTAGTATGATGGCTGAGGTGACAGAAAACCTCAAATGGTTACATCAAACTACTAGCGATGTCTTAATGTTAAATGTCAGTGGTACCGGTGCGGTAGAAGCAGGAATTATTAATTTTCTGTCAGCTGGCGATCGCGTATTAGTGGGTAATAATGGTAAATTTGGTGAACGTTGGGTAGAAGTAGCCCAAGCCTTTGGTTTAAATGTAGAAACTATTACTGCTGAATGGGGAAAACCCTTAGATCCACAAAAGTTTGCTGAAGTATTAGAAGCTGATACCAACAAAGAAATTAAGGCTGTTATTATTACCCATAGTGAAACATCCACAGGTGTAATTAATGACTTGGAAACTATTAATAGTCATGTGAAAAAACATGGACAAGCATTAATTATAGTGGATGCTGTTACCAGCTTGGGAGCTTACAATGTAAACGTGGATGGTTTAGGCTTAGATGTAGTTGCTTCCGGTTCACAAAAAGGTTATATGATCCCCCCCGGTTTAGGTTTCGTTTCTGTTAGCCCTAAAGCATGGGAAGCCTACAAAACCGCCACATTACCCAAATATTATTTAGATTTAGGCAAATATCGCAAGTCTACCGCTAAAAATACCACTCCTTTCACACCCCCAGTTAATTTAATTGTGGCATTACATACCACTTTGGGAATGATGAAAAAAGAGGGTTTAGAGTCAATTTTCGCTCGCCATGAACGTCAGAAAAATGCTACCCGCGCCGCAATGAAAGCATTGAATTTACCTTTATATGCGGCAGATGAATGTGCAAGTCCCGCAATTACGGCGGTGGAAATAGCTGAAGCTGATAAATTGCGTTCAGTGATGAAAAAACGCTTTGACATCGCTTTAGCTGGAGGACAGGATCATCTGAGTAATAAAATATTCCGTATTGGCCATTTGGGTTTTGTTTGCGATCGGGATATCCTTAGTTGTATCGCTGCTTTAGAAGTAGCACTTCCTCAAGTTGGCTATGATAACTTTACTCCTGGTGCTGGTATAGCCGCAGCAGCTAAGGTTTTTAGCTAATAATATCCCTAGTAGAGTGCGTCAGATTCTATAAATCAAGCAAATACATAGATTATTGACATCTGACCAAAAATCTGGGATACAAGCCCCGTCCTTCTAGGACGGGTTTTCTTGATTTTTAATATACTCCTTTAATATTTCTAATGGCGCACCACCTACAGAAATGGCAAAATAGCTTGGACTCCATAATGCTTCTTTATGGGGTTTTTTATAGCCAGCTTGCCCATATTTACGACTAGATACGCCTTTTAAAGCATTTACTATCTGGGAAATAGATAGCTTGGGCGGATACTCAATAAGTGCATGAATATAGTTTTCTTCACCATTAAAGTCAAGCACTTGAAAATTCATTTTTTCAGCAACTTCCCGAAATGATTTTTCAATCAAATCAATACTTTCTCCGGTAAATACGGACTGACGATATTTAGTAACACAGATCAAATGAATCTTTAAGTCCGTAACGCTATTCCTTTCACGCCTAAAAATACTTGTCATTTTACCCAAACCAATATATAATTAACCTACCAACCAATTGTAGCACTAATCATGAAAGCTAGATATCAGTACCGTTTTTACCCCACAAACCAACAACAAAAGCTTTTAGCTCAATTGTTTGGTTGTGTTCCTGTGGTTTGGAATGATGCTCTAGCTATGTCAAAAATTAATATAGAGCAAAATATATAAATGTAAAACAATGATTAGTTCACCAACACCAACTATTAATGTTCTTAAACAACCAACAAAAGAACAATGGATAAAACAGGCGATCGCTAATATAGATATTATCTTATTAGATCATGCTCACTGTGAACGCAAAGCCGCAGGCGTAGCAGTAAATATGCTATTTCGGTATCCATCAAATGTAAAAATGGTAAGAGAGTTAACAGCGATCGCTCGTGAAGAGTTAGAACACTTTGAACAAGTGAACCAATGGTTAGAAAAACGTAATATACCTATTGGACCTCTTGCGCCACCACCCTACGGAGCGGGATTAAAAGCCCAGGTACGTAGTCAAGAACCCCACAGGTTTTTAGATTCTTTATTAGTGACAGGGTTAATAGAAGCTCGCAGTCATGAGCGTTTAGGTTTACTAGCTGCTAATTGTCCAGAAGCAGAATTAGCAGCATTTTACCGCAGTTTAATGGCATCGGAAGCCAGACATTTTGGTACATACTGGGTACTAGCTGATACTTATTTTGATAGAAATACAGTAATGACGAGATTAGATGAATTAGCTCAAGTTGAAAGTGAATTATTATCAACATTGTATCCAGAACCAAGAATACATAGTTAGATATAGGAATAATATTTGATTTAGGATGCATATAATTTGAAGTAAAGTATTTACTTATCTTCTTCATCTAATCTATTTCTTCCAAACTTAAAAATGGTAACTCACTCTGAACTTCTAAAGAATTAGATTTTTCTAACTCTGTTGGTTGTGGAAAGTCCGTAGCTGCAAACAATTCACTTTTAATCACTTCATCAAATAAAGAAGATAACTTAGGATATAAATCTACTGTAGCATCTAAAACCCAAAGTAAATCAAGTAATTCATATTTACTAGGATCTGCACCTTTTCCTGGGGCTTTTATTTCAATGTGTCCCATTAAAAGACCATTAATTATAACTCCAATATCAGGTCTTCCTGAAAGTAGTTTTTCTCGTACTTCAGTAACTATTGCTATAGATAAATTGAGAATATTACCTGCTGATTTCAACAAATTCTCAATTGGTGATTTCAGTTGATCCTCATACCAATGTGCCAGTTGCGTAAGTCGTGAATAAAATGTGAATAAAATATTTACTGATATTTTAAAAACAAAAGAAAGAAGCAACACAATTACTTCTGCTAAATTTTTGAGAATGAAAACGCCCTGCTTTATATGTGCAGCTAAACCCTGTTCCTCCCATTTTTTAACCAGTCTGCGTACTGTTCAAATTGACTTACCTAGTTTGGCTGCTACCTCTGTTTGTCTTTGTCCGTAATAAAGAAGCATTATGGAGTCCAAGCCATTTTGCCATTTCTGTAGGAGGTGCGCCATTAGAAATATTAAAGGAGTATATTAAAAATCAAGAAAAGCCGTCCTAGAAGGACGGGGCTTGCATACCAGATTTTTGGTCATTTAATTTGGCAAACGACAAGTTCTTTATTTCTGTTACTTGCGACGCTCTTGTAATTTACGATAAACTGCTTTAATATCTACTTTATGGTGTGCTAAGGCTACTAATAGATGATAAAGTAAATCTGCTACTTCACCTGCGATCGCATCTTCTTGATCATCTTTAAAAGCCATCACTACTTCAACAGTTTCTTCACCAACTTTTTTGAGTATTTTATTGTCTCCTTCAGTAAAAAGTTTACAGGTATAGGAGTTTTCACTAGGATGATCTCGGCGATCGCAAATTACATCAAATAGCTGGGATAATGTATCCCCAGGCGGAGGTGTAATTTTGCCATCAATTTGATGAAAACAACTACGTTCTCCAGTATGACAAGCAATATCACCTAATTGTTCAACACCTATTAATAAAGCGTCACTATCGCAATCATAGCGAATACTTTGCACCTTTTGAATATGCCCAGAAGTAGCGCCTTTATGCCATAATTCTTGGCGGGAACGACTCCAGAAGTAAGTTTCACCAGTTTGCAAAGTTTTTGTTAAAGATTCTTGATTCATCCAAGCCATCATTAACACAGTACCATCGAGATAATCCTGAATTATAGCGGGAACTAGACCCTTTTCGTCATAGCGAATTTCATCCACAGGAATAGCACTTTCTAGGGAAACATTAACAGACAACATAGTAATTAATTCTCATGATAATTATGTAATTTAAGATATCATTTTATTGCTACTTGCTATCTAATTTTTGCTGAAAGGTGAATACTGATAACTGCATACTTATAAATTAATTAACCAATGACAAATTGAGGAGATATGAAAATCATTTGTCATATTAGCAGCATTAGTCAGTTTAGCAGATTCTAAATTATCCCATATTTCTTCAGCCATACGTTTTTCAATAGCTGCACCGATAAAAAACGTATGTGGTGATAAATTAACTCCAGAAAATGCCTTTCTAATTCGAGATAAAGCAGTTCTCGCCGTTTTCCAATGTTCATCAGCACCAGCAGGATCAATTCCACCCTTTATTTCCCCTAATGCAATATAAAGATGAGGTATTTTGTAAATACTAGGAGAAATTTGTTGATAATCACAATTGAAAATACATACATCAATATTACTTTTTACTAAAGGAACTGTAAGATTATAAATCATAGTTCTATTTTTATGATCAATTGACCAGCTTAAACCTTTCAGGTATACGTCTATTCCTGCATCTTCTTCTGTCATATAAATCCATGTTTTAGCAGTAGAATGTAACCAATGATAAGGAATACCAGCAAGGTTAAGATTAGCTAAAATTGTCCGACCTAAATCAACACCAACAGCATCATGTTTTTTAATAGTTGGTTGACATTCTTGTTCATAAGAAAAAGCAATAAACCAACTATCAGCAGTTCTGGAAATAGTCATACTTTTGCAAGTAGCATGAGGT
>NZ_JACJPV010000028.1 GCF_014696225.1 Anabaena sp. FACHB-1237
TAATGGAGCTTTGGGGATTTTCCTCAAGGCAATGTGGGATACCACCTTTATCAACTCAGTTGGTAATGTTGTACTGGACCTTCACGATATCTCAGATGTCAGGGAATGTCTCGGTTAAAAGTATCAGCAGGGAACAGAGAACAGGGAATAAAAAAGTCCTCTTAGTATTCTGACTACTGACTCCTAACTACTAACTACTGACTACTGACTTATGCGTCTACCCTTACCACAATTTGCTATAGGAGAACGTCATCCTCATCATATTGCAGAAGTCATCGAAACTAGCACTATGGAATTTTTAGCCCAGTGTTTAGAACCTGATGATTTAAGTTTCCCACCAATGCCACCTTTTGGTAGTTGGGTTTGTGCTAAAGACGAAGAATCCAATAATCTAGTTTATGGGGTAGTTTATCATGCTACCACTATGCCTATAGATTCTGTCCATCGAGCGGTAGCTATGGGTTTATCTTTGGAAGCTTTGCGGGAAGAACAACCCCAAATTTTTGCTATGTTAAAAACTGAGTTTAAAGCTATTATTGTCGGTTTTAGAGCTTTGGAATTTTCACAAAATCAAAATAATGTTAATAAACGCATTTATCAATATTTACCACCTCGGCCTCCACAAATTCATCAAGCTGTTTATATCTGTGAACCTACCGCCATTATTGAATTTACTGAACAACTAGATTTTTTACAAACCTTACTACTAGTCAGTGGTGTAACTGTGGAATCTTTAATAGCTGCTACGATTAGACAAATCTATCAATTACGAAAGCATGATCGACAATGGTTAATTAAAGCTGGTAGATACCTGAGTTTATTACTCAAAGATGATTATGATCGTTTACGCTTGATTTTAAGTCAAATTCAGTCTTGAAGTGATAATTGGTAATTGGTAATTGGTAAAATATATTTTTTCCTGCTCCTGACTCCTCTGATATTATGAAATCTCTGTCATTTATTTTGGCTTTAGAACCTACTCAATTTTGGAGACAGTATATTTTTCCTTTCGCTATTTTACTATTAGTAATTTTAGTAGTTCATAAGGTGGTGGAAAAATTAAAATTACCGGGTTTAGTAGCTTTAGTAACTGCGGGAATAGCTTTAGGTTCATCAGGTTGGCATTTGCTTGAGTCTTCATCTCCTATGATAAGTCTCTTATCTAATATTGGTTTAGATTATTTAATATTTATCACGGCTTTAGAATTTGATTTACAACTTTTTCGCTATGATAAATTACCAGTTTTGATATTTACTATTTTTACTCTCATTTTATCTTTGACTGGCGGAATTTTGTTAGGCAAATTTCTGAATTTATCTCATATTAATTCTATATTTATCGGTATTAGTATTGCTGCTTATACTCCTTTAGCATACCCCCTTATTAGCGGTTGGGGTGTTCTAAAAAGTCATGCTGTTAAGGTAACTATGACTGCTAGTTTAATTACTAATTTAGCTAGTTTAATTATCTTGGTTTTATGTATTAAGTTTGATCATTTCCCTAATTTTGAGATTAATTATTTAATTAGTAAACTAATTGGTATAGCTATTTATTTATTACTGATTTTAGTGGGATTAAATTTTCTGGGACAGGAATTTTTTAAACATATTGGTGATTATGATGATAGAAAGTTTGTTTTTGTGATTTTATCTATTTTTATATCAGTACTAGGGGCAGAATTAATCGGTATTGAAAAAATTTTAGGTTTGTTTTTAGCTGGTTTAGCGATTAATGCTACTCTGGGAGATGGTGCTGTTAAGGAAAAGTTACTTTTTATTGGTAATGTTGTATTTATACCTATTTTCTTCGTTTGTCTAGGTTTAAAAATTGATGTCAACACTATTATTAATAATCACCAAATTATCACTTTAGCTATTTTGATGTTTTTCAGTTTATTTATTACTAAATTTATTGCAGCTTTATTTACAAAACTATTCTATAGATATCAATGGACAGAAACTTTAATGATGTGGTCTTTATCAATTCCTGTGGTGGGAATAATATTAACTGTAGCTATGGAAGGTTTACGGGTTGGTTTGTTATCCACAGAATTATTTTATAGTATGATTATTCTGATGTTGATGACTTCGGTTTTTAGCCTTTGGTTAACTAGTAAATTGGGTTTATGTTTAACTAATACGTTTGTAAATCAATCCGTAAATCAATCTATTAATATAAATTTATTTGTACCTCAACAAAAGTTAGAAAATGAAAATTTTACTGTGATTGTACCACTATATAATCCTCAAAATCAGCAAAATTTAATGGAAATGGCCGCTTTGTTGTCTAAACCATGTCAAGGTAAGGTTATTCCTTTAGCGATCGCTCATGCTACTGCTAAAATGAATACTAAAAATTTGTCAATAGCATACCAACGCTGTGAACTCTTATTAGCAAAAGCCATGAGTCAAAGTAGATTCTTAGGAATTAATATAGAACCGTTAATAAGAATAGATGATAATTATGCACCTGCTATTGTTAGGGCTGCACGAGAACAAAAAGCCAATTTAATTATTATGGGTTGGGGTAAACGTGATGGTTTAAGACAGCGTTTATTTGGTAGTCTGATAAATGATGTTTTATGGTCTGCTCATTGTCCTGTAGTGGTAGCGCGATTGGTTGATTCGCCTAAAAGAATTAGACGTATTCTTTTACCTATAGAAAATCTACTTAGACCAAGGTTAGAAACTATTAATTTTGCCCAAAAGTTAGCAGATGCTAATCAAGCTCACTTAACTTTATTGAATGTGTGTATTAATGAAACTAGGAATTTTCCTGGGATATTACCAAGTAGAAAATTAAGCAATAGTGATGATCAAATAAAAAGTAGGCGATCGTATATTTATAAACTTTTATCTCCCTTGAGCCTATCCATATTACCAGAAGTACAAGTCATCACCCATGACAATTTACCCCAGGCCATTTTACAAGCTGCTAGATTATATGATTTAGTGATATTTCCCTTTACTCGACAGCATAATAGTCCTGGATCATTACCCATCAATGATCTTACTACCCAACTGACAAAACAACTAACTTGCTCAGTGATAATTTTGGCAGAACCACAATATCCTAATATCACAGTCTCACAAATGGATCTATCAATCATCAATCCTCAAAAGTTGAATTTTACATCATCCTAGAGAGTGCAGAGTGCACTGTGTAGGTAACCAGACGTGAAAATTCTCTATTCTCACTACCGTACGGGCGAACGGTTGCTCGCTCCAACTTCTCGATCTTCTGTTATAATTCTTCCCTAATATGTTATAAGCTATTGCGGTAGTAAACATAAAAAAGCAAAATAGCAATTGTATCTCAACTAGAAAAATACTCCCAAAATCAACTTATGCGAATTTTAGTCACTGGTGGTGCTGGTTTTATTGGTTCTCATCTCATTGATAGACTGATAAATGAAGGTCATGAAGTCATCTGTTTAGATAACTTTTACACAGGCCGTAAACAAAACATCCTCAAATGGTTAGATCATCCTTTGTTTGAAGTTATTCGTCATGATATTACTGAACCAATACGTTTAGAAGTAGATCAAATATATCATTTAGCCTGTCCTGCATCCCCAGTACATTATCAATATAATCCCATTAAAACCGTGAAAACTAATGTCATGGGGACATTAAATATGCTAGGTTTAGCTAAACGAGTCAAAGCTAGATTTTTATTAGCTTCTACCAGCGAAGTATACGGAGATCCTGAAATTCATCCCCAAACAGAAGAATATCGCGGTAGTGTCAACCCCATCGGTATTCGTTCTTGCTATGACGAAGGTAAACGAGTAGCTGAAACTCTGTCTTTTGACTACTACAGAGAAAATAACGTGCAAATTCGCGTGGCCAGAATTTTTAATACCTACGGTCCGAGAATGTTAGAAAATGATGGTCGGGTAGTCAGTAATTTTGTGGTACAAGCGTTAAAAGGAATACCTCTCACTGTTTATGGAGAAGGACAACAAACCCGCAGTTTTTGTTACGTTTCTGACTTAGTAGACGGGTTAATAAAATTAATGAATGGTGAAAACACAGGACCGATAAACTTAGGTAATCCTGATGAATATACCATTTTAGAACTAGCACAAACTGTGCAAAACTTAATTAATCCTAACGCAGAAATCAAATTTGAACCTTTACCATCAGATGATCCCCGCCGCCGTCGTCCTGATATTACGAAGGCAAAAACCCTATTAAATTGGCAACCTACCATTCCTTTACAATCAGGGTTAAAACTAACAATAGAAGATTTTCGGGAGCGCGTGGGTAAATAAGGAGTCGGTAGGGGCGAACGGCCATTTGCCAGAAGTCAGAATAAAGAATTTCAACTTTTCAATGCATGAATTTTCCCCGCACTTACTCCTTATCTGTGCGTTTACTAACACATTAACAAAATCAAACTCAAATTAAATTAGGAATAAAAAAATGCGTGTTTGTGTCATTGGTACAGGTTATGTCGGTTTAGTTACAGGAGCTTGTTTAGCTCATGTTGGACATGATGTTATTTGTATAGATAATAATGAAGCAAAAGTTAATTTAATGAAGTCTGGCCAGTCCCCCATTTTTGAACCTGGACTTTCGGAAATTATGCAAGGTGCTATTAGTAATGGCAAAATTCAGTTTTCCAGTGATCTAGGTGCTGGTGTAGCCCATGGAGAAATTCTGTTTATTGCTGTGGGTACACCACCTTTACCTAATGGCGAAAGTGATACCCGTTATGTAGAAGCTGTAGCGCGTGGCATTGGAGAAAATCTCACTGGTGGTTATAAAGTCATCGTTAATAAGTCTACCGTCCCCATAGGTTCAGGCGACTGGGTAAAAATGATTATTTTAGATGGTCTTGCGGAACGTCAAAAACAAACTGGTGAAAATAGATCAGATATCGCTAATAGTTTTGATGTGGTGAGTAACCCAGAGTTTTTACGGGAAGGTTCGGCTATATATGATACCTTTAATCCTGATAGAATTGTTTTAGGAGGAAACAGTGAACAAGCGCTAGGGATGATGAAAGAACTTTATACGCCCATTGTGGAACGTCAATTCGCCGAAGATAAATCTTTGCCACCTGTACCTGTACTGGTGACAGATTTAAGTTCAGCCGAAATGATTAAATATGCAGCTAATGCATTTTTGGCGACAAAGATTAGTTTTATTAATGAAGTTGCCAATATTTGCGATCGCGTTGGTGCAGATGTTACTCAAGTTGCAAAAGGTATTGGTTTAGATTCGCGTATTGGTAACAAGTTTTTGCAAGCTGGTATAGGTTGGGGTGGTTCTTGTTTCCCTAAGGATGTTTCTGCTTTAATTCATACTGCGGATGACTATGGTTATGAAGCGCAACTGATGAAAGCGGCTGTAACGGTTAATGAAAAGCAGCGTTTAATAGCCTTGGAAAAACTACAACAGGCTTTAAAAATTCTTAAAGGTAAAACGATTGGTTTATTAGGATTAACATTTAAACCAGATACCGATGATTTACGAGATGCTCCCGCACTAAATTTAATTGAACAACTTAACCGTTTAGGAGCAAGAGTTAAAGCCTATGATCCCATTATTTCCCAGACAGGAATGCGTCATGGACTTTCTGGAGTGTTAGTAGAAACGGATGCTGAAAGATTAGCAGATAGTTGTGATGCTTTAGTTTTAGTCACAGAGTGGCAACAATTTAGTACCTTAGATTATGGTAAAATGGCCAAACTGATGAGTCATGCAGTGATGATAGATGGACGTAACTTCTTAAATCCGCAGCAGATGACTAAGGCAGGATTTCAATATATAGGTGTAGGTAGGTAAGTAAAGTGCGGGGTCCGGGGTGCAGAGTGAAAATTTTTGATTCTGACTCCCGTAGGTGCGAACGGGCGAGCGGCCGTTCGCCCCTACTCCTATGAAACAGTTTTCGGAATCCGTTCAATTTCGGCGTATCCGCTAAAAACTAATCTCTCTCCTTGGGTTTCTAAACGATTTAACCGCAGTTTTACTCCATCTAAATCAAAACGGTCTAAATCAACCATATTGTCTAAAATTTCCACTAGTGCCAAACTTAAACTTTGAGAAATTTCTCTTTGTGCTTCTGGTATTTGCTCAAGTTGAATTTCCGGGTTTTTAAAAGAAACTCGTCTTCTTTTTTCAATCCCGATACTTAAAATCATATTTAGAGGTATAAGTTTTTCGTTACCCAAATCAGCCTGTGCTGACAGTTGTAAGCGATTATTTGGTAAGAGTTTAACAGTAACTTCAGTAAAAGAAACTGGGTGATTGTCAGAGAAAGCGATTAAAGTGGGTTGTGTGAGATTAATTAACCGTTTTTTGACTAATTCCGATTGAAAAGAGCGATTTATGTTTGTTTCCGATAAAACTACTTGAGCTACTGCTTGGGTAGGTTGTTTGAGGGTGAGTTTACCACTTAAAACCGAGGCGAAGTCAATGGCCACAGCATCAGTTTCAAAAGACATTTCCTCAACGCCGAAATCCCTACGAATGACTAAGCCAGAACCGCTCATTTTAAAGCTATCAATACTGCCTTGCAGAAGTTTGCTGGAGGGATAGCACCGTACTAAAACTTCTACTGACTCGCTTTTGGTGAACAAATGGCGAATCGTTTGGCTGGCGACTGTGTTGAGCATTCGCTCTCCCCAATCTGTGCCTTTAGGATCTGTAAAACCAGTAAGTCCGCCTAACATGAGAATTTGGGTCGCTAGAAGTTATTTGTACTTTTGTAACAAATTGTGAAGATTTTTGCAAGCGATCCCCATCTTTTCCCTATATTTGTTCTTCTGATGATTGCTACAACTAAATATTAACTGTCAGGTATTAACCATCGGCTATCAGGGGCGTTGCTCAATTGGGGTATGATTTTGATTTATTAGCGATGGCAGCGATCGCCTTACGCAGAGCGTGTCGTAGAAAAGGCATCGGACTATTTTCTGACCGAAAATAATGGGATACAAGCCCCGTCCTTCTAGGAAGGCTTTTCTTGATTTTTGATATACTCCTTTAATATCTCTAGCGGCGCACCTCCTACGGAGATAGCAAAATAACTGGGACTCCATAATGCTTCGTTATGGGGTTTTTATAGCCGCCCATACCTACGACTAGATACGCCTTTTAAAGCATTTACTATCTGGGAGATAGATAGTTTGGGCGGATACTCAATAAGTGCATGAACGTGATTATCTTCACCATTAAACTCAAGCACTTGAAAATTCATTTTTTCAGCCACTTCTCGAAATGATTTTTCAATGTTATTAGTAGATGGGAAGCAACAAGTCAAGTTGGCTCTGAATGTGGATACAAATGGGGTAAACTTGATTTAAAAATTCGGAAAATTCAGTGTTTAAACCCACCTTCCGCACCCTAAACTGTCACACAACGAAAAATGGTCATTTAGGGATTTGAGATTGGCGATCGCTACCTAAACTTTAGACCATTTTGTATTAAAATTATCCTCAAAGGTCTTCAAAAATCCGAAATTACCGATTGTGACACTGGGGGGTGCGGAATGTGGGATCTAAATGCCGCAATTAATTTATCGCGTCTGGCTAAAGCGTGTAAGTCTACTGAGGGATAACCGCTCCCATGCTCCCATGCTCCCATGCTCCCATTGAAGTAGAAAGTAAAGTCTAGTTTTGTCTAGGTTTTATATAGCAGACATAAAAGAACAAAATAGCCAGTAAAACATAACCCACAGCCCAACTAGAGCCAGTTCCCCAACCCAAATTAACCACAGTATCCGCAATAGTCCATTGATAACTGTGCATTAACCCCACCCAAGATAAACCAGCACCACCCAAGGACCAATAAGCAGCTTGACGAAAATCCCGTTCAATAATAAAAACCGTAATGGCGGCTAAAATCATCGCTGAAAAGATAAAACCCTGTTCTAAAGCAAAAGCCCCATGAATATAGGTATCACTTAACTTAAACTGTTCAATTAAAGCAGGTGTAAATGGTTTCTCCACAGTGCCTAAACCCGCGGCACGCAGGGCATTTTTAGCGATTAATGTTCCCCATCCTGCAATACCTGGCAACAAGCCTACAACCACTGCTGGGGCGTGATGAGAGGGTGTGGCGGTGAAACTTTGAGCGACAATTACAATACCTATCCATAGGACAATGGCCATACCTGCTTCTATAGGAACAAAATAGGCGAACATGGCAACAGTGCCACTTAAACAAAGAACACCCATAATCACACCATTACCAATAGAATAACCTACTCTTGCTCCTAATGCTTTCCATCCAGGATGACCAATATAGATAGTAGTGGGAAAACAAGAACCACAAACCGCAGCAACGATAGTACCAATACCATTAGTAGCTAAAGCTGGTATTGCAGGATACCTATCTCCGGCTGCTTCAGCACTTTCTAGGTTTTGAATACTACCAACTAAGTTAAATAATCCCATTGGTAAAATAATGCTAAAATATTCTACTAAAACCGTGCGACTTGCCCAAAGTTGTCCTAAAAATAGATTAGGAAAATAAAAGCCGATGGGTGTCATAGCTTCAGTAAATTTAGCATTATTCCACGTAGCTAAACCTGTTCCCCAGGATAGGGCAATGCCCAGTAATACAGCTAATAAACCTCCAGGTATGGGAAAATGTACTTTGCCAAAGTATGTGACAAGAATAACACCTAACGGAACTAAACCCACCACAGGATTAGCAAAGGTGCGAAATAAAAAGCCAATAGCAATAAATGTAATAGCGATACCGCTTAAAGTGGAAAGCATAGCAGCACGCGGCGCAATTCGTCGTAATGGGTTTACAATAAACGCACCAAAAAGTTCAATTAAACCTGAACCTAAACAGGCGACTAAGCCCGCTTGCCATGCTATTTCTGCTGCTTGTTCAGGAGATACACCTTTGGTTAATGCGGCTAATTTTACCGGTAGCATAACTAAAAATATATAAGCAAATAAACTAATAGTGTTGATACCATAAGGAAGGGCTGTAATATCATCGCGTTGTTCTTTTGTGCCTTGTTCTTTTGCTAACCAACCATAATAAAAATTACCGATAATCAGACTTAAGGCGACTCCGGGTAAGATTCTACCGTAGACTAGACCAGGGGCAAAACCTAGTACACCTTCGCATAAGCTGACTATTAATAATATTTGAATGAAGTTATCCAGAGCTAGGCCAAATAAGCCGTCTATATCTCTGCGAACAAACCAATGGGGGGTTTTTGGGCTTTCCATCTTGATATTTTGTTTGCATAATTTCTCGGTTTTAGGATATCAGGAAATGGATGGTTTCTCATACACGTAGAGGGAAAAGAAACTCCTATGGAAGAAAATTGTACATTGTTTATTATGCGCGACTTGTAGCAGTAGACTTAACCGGCACAAATATTTATGGAGCAACCTTTGAAAATGCTGACCTCACAGGTGCGATAATGCCAGATAGAGAAGTTTATACCACAGATATTAATTTAAACTTCCACCCAGAAAATGCACCCTTAGTAAAAGAGATAACCATGACTCGTGAAGTAATTCATACTGATAACGCACCATCACCCGTGGGTCCATATAATCAAGCCATTATCGCATCTGGAAAAATGCTATTTGTCGCTGGACAAATTGCCATTGATCCGCGTCTAGGTGAGGTAGTTTATAGAGATGATGTCATCAAACAAACAGAACAAGTAATGAGAAATATTGAAGCGATACTCACAGCAGCAGGAGCAACATTTAAAGATATAGTAAAAACTGGCGTATTTTTAGCTAATATGGATGATTTTGCCGCAGTAAATGGGGTTTATGCTCAATATTTTTCAGAAGATACAGCCCCAGCGCGTGCTTGTGTAGAGGTATCACGTTTACCTAAAAATGTCCTGGTAGAAATTGAATGTATAGCCGTTATTAGCCAGTAAAAATTTATTCATAGTTGGGTTTCTCTTTATTGAACCCAATCTACGAATAATCATTTTAATAATCACCTCTTAAGCTAATGTGCAGCACTCACTGTATAATTAAAAAACCTGAAGTTACAGTAGCACAAGCATCTTGCTTGTATTAATTATTCAAGTTAAAGGCACAACAGCTTATCAATTTATCCATGATCAATTATCCATTACCTGCTATAATTGGCTAATTGATAAATTGCTGATGGTGTGATTCGATATGGATTATCGGGATGCAGGTGTTGATGTTGAAGCAGGTAGAGCTTTTGTAGATCAAATTCGTAATCTGGTTCATAGTACCTTTAGAAAAGAAGTTTTAGGCGGATTGGGTGGTTTTGGCGGCTGTTTTCAACTTCCCACTGGTTATCAAGAACCAGTGCTAGTCTCTGGTACGGATGGTGTGGGTACAAAGCTGAAAATTGCCCATCTGCTCAATATTCATGATACTGTGGGTATTGACTTGGTAGCAATGTGTGTTAATGATGTTTTGACTTCTAGTGCTGAACCTTTATTCTTTTTAGATTATGTCGCTACAGGTAAATTAGATAAAGAACAATTAACCCAGGTTGTTTCCGGTATTGCTACTGGTTGTAAGTTAGCTGGTTGCGCTTTATTGGGTGGTGAAACTGCGGAAATGCCTGGTTTTTATCAAATTGGTGAATATGATTTAGCTGGTTTTTGTGTAGGTATTGCGGAAAAAAGCCGGATATTAGATGGTTCTCAGGTACAACTAGGCGATGTAGCTATCGGTTTAGCTAGTTCTGGTATTCATAGTAATGGTTTAAGTTTGGTTAGAAAGATTGTTGATGATGGTGGGTTTAGTTGGGATGATAAACCAACTTTATTAGATGGTAAAAGTCTAGGCGAAATCTTTCTTACTCCTACTAAAATTTATGTTAAATCAGTTTTGGATGCTTTAAGGTTGGATTTAGAGGTTCATGGTATGGCGCATATTACTGGAGGCGGTTTACCAGAAAATTTACCCAGATGTTTGGGTCAAAATCAAGCAATTAACATTAATTTGGGTAGCTGGGATATTCCTCCGGTGTTTAAATGGTTAGCTGAAGCAGGAAATGTTAATAGTGAAGCTATGTATAATACATTTAATATGGGTATTGGTTTTGTTCTATTAGTTCCACCTTCTCAAGCACAGCATACTATTAATCATTTTCATTCTCATGATATTTCAGCTTATTTAATTGGTGAAGTAACTCCTGGAAATGGGGAGTTATTGGGTTTAGACTAGCAAATGATTTGATATGTAGCGTTCAATCACTTAATGTTGTTCTGATAACTCAATATAGTCACTATATATCTGTGACTGCCGTGAAGTATAAGTAAGTAATAGACATTTGGTGGTAATTAATGTAGAGACGTTCTATAGAATGTCTCTACAAGGGTTGCAGAAAAGGCACATTTAATTTTCAGAACAGGTTTAATTGTTAATAATTGTTAGCTTTTGGGCTACTATTAACGTAAGTTGCCAGTTAGATGAAGTAGGGTGCGTCAGAATCTTAAAATTGGTGATTTTAACCTAAATTATCCTGCCTGACGCACCCTACAGACTACAAAATATCCGAAAATTAATAACTAGCAACTTGGGTTATTAATTCATCGGGGAAGAAAGCTATATGTGCTTCTAATTCCGGCTTTTTGTACCTCCATGGAGCGATTCTTGCTATAATGTTAGTGCTTTACGCTACTGGAAGGATTTTCAACACTGAATGCTAATTTGGTACGTTACAAAGATAGCTAACGTACCCTACTAATTTTTTATTTGCTTATAATTTATGCAAGTAAAATGCTGGCACCACTTTTGAAATTTGTCACAATGATCACGGAACTGGTTATAATTAACTGTTTGAAATTAATTTTGTTATTTGTGATAAAAGTCATTGAAAATACTCATCGCCGTTAACGTAAATATTTGCTAAGGTAGTGTTGATATATCGTAAACATCTATGGATGCTACTGAAGAAGTAGTTTTAACTGCCCGTTGGTTGTGTTTTCTGGAACAATGTCTTATGTATGTAGGGAAGTTATGGTTGTAAATTTTGCCCAGACTACGGTTTCTACTGAGTTACTCAAGCAAGTGTTTCTGAACATTAACGCAGAAAGTTGTCCTCTGTTTTTCAATTTTCATTTGCATACAATTCACTCTGATGGTAAGTTGCAACCTCATGAGTTAATAAGTCAAGCGATCGCTCATGGTTTACAAGGTTTAGCTATTACTGATCATCATAGTGTGGGTGGTTATCAAGTTGCTTTAAATTGGTTAGAAGAGTGGAGATGTAATCATCCTGATGATCATGCTCCCCATTTGTGGAGTGGTGTGGAAATTAACGCTAATCTTTTAGATGTGGAAGTGCATATTTTAGCCTACAGTTTTGATATTCAAAGCTCTAGTATAAAACCTTATGTTCAATCACAAGCTACTACAGGCAAATATTATCAAGCAGCTAATATTATTAGTGCTATTCATGATGCTGGAGGTTTAGCAGTGTTAGCACATCCAGCACGTTATAAAAAGTCGCTGTTTGATTTAATTCCGGCTGCGGTAGAATGTGGCATTGATGGTGTAGAGTCTTTTTATGCGTATAAAAATCCTAAACCTTGGTATCCTTGTGTTCAAGAAACTATGGATATACTTATGATGGCTTCAGATTATGAGTTGTACAATACCTGTGGTACTGATACTCATGGGTTAAGTATTTTACAACGATTATAGTTAACAGTCAACAGTTAACAGTTAACAGTCAACTGTCAACTGTCAACTGTCAACTGTCAATCCCTAAAACCCTACGAGTTTGTGGACCAGCTACCCCATCCACACGCAAACCATTACGTCTTTGAAAATTTCTTACCGCATAAACAGTTCCTGACCCATACACACCATCTGCCCTAATTCCCAAGGCTCGCTGAATTTTTCTAACTCTATGACCTCGTGCGCCATAACCTAAAGAAACCCGTCTTGCAGCACCATAACGACGATTATATCTGCGACTATGATAGCCAGGAGTATTACCAGTCCATCTTTCTGCTACATAATAACCTCGATATCGTCCTGTAGAAATTGTTGCATACCCATTACTAACGTTTCCTGTTTCTCCAATATATCTACCATTAGGTAAACAAGCTACTGAAGAACTATCTATACTTGGTTCAGTCCGCACATATAAACAACTACCATTAGTTCTTACATATTCTGCTGATGCAAATTGCATCTGATTAATTACAGCTAACAATACAGTAATACCAGCCATAGTTAACCAAGTAGAAGATTTAAAAAATTTCAACAAATTAAACTCCCATTGAGGAAGAATTAATTCTATATTTCCTGTTTTATCTTCATTTTCCATATACATATAAGAATATGCCATATATTCCATAATTACCCACTCCTTTATCTGGACTTTTGCAATAGTTTTTCTAGTTTTAACTAGATTTAATCTCTACTGATTTTATACTGATTAACTACTATCTACTAGCGGCTATATTCAGTTATTCAAACTGTCACATCAGGTATTTGTAATGAAATCATGAACTACCAGAATGTCAGCATTTAGCTATCAGTTATTAGCTATTAGTTTTCTTTAATACGATCCCCAACTTATTTTTGATTTAGTCAATAAATTATCAATAAATTAATTCACGACTTACGTAACTGGCACATTGGTAGGGTGCGTTATAACGTACCCTACAACAGATTTGTGGTGTGACACTTGCATAAGTCCTATAATTGACAAAATCAATGATCGAAATTATTGGCACTAATTGGTCTACCATAACGCCAAACTTCTACTTTTTTTGGAGTAACAAAATACGAAAAACTACCATTATCTACACTATATTTATTATCGCTGACTTGATCAGCAGGTAGCTTCAAAAAAAATCACTAGAATTTTGTTTTAACTGACCCATATAAAATAATTTTCGTTGTTACTAACAAACCTTAATATAGCGTTTTATAATCTAATGAAGTACAAAATTGGCTGCGCTTATCTGCGTCCATTTATGTTCAATTATTACTGCTTGTATTTCACTTGAATGGGAATAGCTATACTTGCTTTTGTTGTTTCTCCAGTAATTAATGTATTCCCAATACATTTATAACAATACATTTATAATATATAACATAATTGAGGCTTTGATCTTTTCATTGACTAATCATCCACAATTTGTGGGTGAAACTCTCATAATTCAAAAATCAATCTTATAACTTTTGTGATAATGCCGATAAATTTTTCTTCTTTCAATTCTCCTCACTTAGATTCTAATATACAACTTTGTCATACGATCGCTAACCGCATTATTACTAGTCCACAAAAGCGCATTACTTTTGCAGAATATATGGATCTAGTTTTATATGATCCCGATCATGGCTATTATACTAATGCCGTAAAAATCGGCTTTAAAGATAGTGATTTTTTCACCTCCGTAAATTTAAGTCATGATTTTGGGGAATTATTAGCTCAACAATTTTTACAAATGTGGGAAATTTTAGATCAACCTAGCATTTTTCACCTAGTAGAAATGGGCGCAGGCCAGGGAATTTTAGCCGAGCAAATTTTGCATTATATCCAACAAAATTATCCCGATTTCTTCCAATCATTGCATTACATAATTATCGAAAAATCACCGAGGTTACAGCAACAACAAAAACAACGTTTACAACATTTGATAGATAAATTACCTTTGCATTGGTATCAATGGTCAGATATAGCATATAAAGCGATAATTGGCTGTTTTTTTTCTAATGAATTAGTAGATGCTTTTCCAGTTCATCAATTCATCATAAAAGATGGTCAATTACAAGAAATTTATGTCACAATTACAGAAGAGGAAGAAAATAATCTAATTCCTCAATTCCAAGAAGAAATAGCAGCAGTGTCCACCAGTAAACTAGGAGAATATTTAGAGTTAGTGGGCATAGATGTTAGTCAATTTGATAGTAATGCCTATGAAAATGATTATCGCAGTGAGATTAATTTAGCGGCTTTACAGTGGTTGAGTATAGTAGCAGACTGCTTAAAGTCTGGTTATGTGTTAACAATTGATTATGGCTATCCTGCACATCGTTATTATCACCCCAGGCGATCGCAGGGAACATTACAGTGCTACTACCAACATCGTCATCATCACAACCCATACATCAATATTGGCAAACAAGATATTACCGCCCATGTTGATTTTACAGCTTTAGAAAATTGGGGTAAAAACTGTGGTTTAGACACAATTGGTTATACACAACAAGGGTTATTTTTAATGGCCTTGGGACTAGGAGAAAGATTAGCATATCTTAGTCAAACATCACAACCAATTGCTCAACCAATTTCTCAAATATTGCAACGTCGACAGGCATTACATCAACTAATTGATCCTACAGGATTAGGTAACTTTGGAGTATTAATCCAAAGCCAGGGACTCACAGAAACACAAAGATTACAGCCACTTCAAGGCTTAAAAATACCAGAGTAGAAACCACAGGTAAAACAAGAGCAAAAAAAGAGAAAAAATTAAAACTCTCTTTAACAATCCGGTATTTCTGTGAATTAGATTAGTATAACTAGAGATGAAAAGTCACACTCACAAAAAGGAACATCATAATGACTGCTCATGATCTGTTCGTACTAATTACTCTCCTTTCCCCTGGCATCTTACTTTCCGTAGTAATCATGGTGACATTTGCCGCAGGCGGTTAGATACAATTACTGACTAAGGAACATAAAAAATGAAGGTGGCATTTCTGGGCACAGGATTGATGGGACTACCGATGGCTCAAAGGTTATTAGCTGCTGGCGTAGAGTTAATAGCCTATAATCGCACCCCAGAAAAATTAGAACCACTACGGCAAGCAGGAGCGCAAATTGCTACTAAACCTCGGGAAGCAATTCGCTCTGCTGACTGTATCATTCTAATGCTTTCTAACGCCGCAGCTATTTATCATGTTTTATTAACAGACACTTCTTGGCATACTTTATCAGGACGTAGTGTGATCCAAATGGGAACTATTACACCTTTAGAAAGCCAAGAAATTAGAGATACAGTAGTTGCGGCTGGTGGCGAATATATAGAAGCCCCTGTACTTGGTAGCATTCCTGAAGCGACTATAGGCGAATTAATAGTTATGGTAGGAGGAGAAAGAGAACAGTATGAACGCCATTTAAAGTTATTACAAAATTTTGGCAAATCTCCTGTTTACATAGGTAATGTAGGTACTGCTTCTACTCTAACTTTAGCTTTAAATCAACTTATTGCTTCATTAACAACCAGCTTTGCTTTAAGTCTCGCTTTTGTACAATTGCAAGGTATTGATGTAGATTTATTTATGAGCATACTACGTGATAGCAAATTATATGCTCCTACATTCGATCAAAATTTGCAAAGAATGTTAGATGGTAATTACACAAATGCTAATTTAACCATCAAACAATTAATTAAAGAAGTAGATTTATTTATTTCTGAAGCTAAATCTGTTGGTTTAAATCTTAGTAGTATTGAAGGTGTTAAAGAGATTTTACATTCTACCATGAAAATGTCTTATCCTGAAGACGATTATTCTTCTGTATTTCCTGCAATTAGAGAATGGGGGGAAGTTAGCGGGGAATAGGTGATTGGTAATTGGTGATTGTAGAATAATCTCATTTTTGCGTAAATCCTGTTTATATTGTTTGATGTTTGAATATAAAATAACTATAATAAATAAATCAAGAATAAATTAAATATCACTACCGTAGTAGCACAAGCATCTTGCTTGTATTAATTATTCAATTTAAAGGCACAACAGCTTAGAATTCGGGGATGTGAACAACTTGATTAATGGTACGTTACGGCTGTAGCTAACGCACCCTACACATACTACAAATACCACAAATACTCAAGTCTTGCCTCTAGTTAACGGATGACAGAGATTTTTATTTTCAATTGATCAGTAACAATAAGTAAAATGAACATGAATAATTATTCACAATTTAGATCCCCGACTTCTTAAAGAAGTCGGGGATCTGGCAGTTACAATATACGCTACATTTTATTAAAATGGAATATCATCAGGATCAGGATTAACTGGTTCAGTATAGGCAGGCTGAACTGGTGCGGGTTGATAGGTTTGTTGATATGCTGGTTGTGGAGGTGTTTGTGGAACTGTTGCTGGAGGATAATAGGTAGGTTGTGCTGTTGCTTGTGCCACCGGAGTTTGTGCAGGTGGTGCAGTTCTCGTTGCTGTTGTTGTGGGGGAACTACTATGACTGCTGACTTGTCCAATTAAATGGATTCTTTGAATGGTTAAATCTGCACGTTTTTCCTTAAATCCTTCACTGCGTTCGATGGTATTCATGCCCAAACGCCCTTCAATGATTACGCGATCGCCCTGATGATAATTTTGATGCACTTCTTTGGCCAAATTTCCCCAACTAACCACTTTTAAGGGATGAGTGGGATCATCTGGCTTTGTTCCTGGTACATGAACGATCATTTCTGTAACTTCTAACCCGTCTGGTGTGTGACGCAGTTGAGGGTTATCATAGATTTCCACCATCAAAATACAACTATTCATCAAATTCTCCTGATTTTCCTATGCTTTTATAATTTAGTGAGAACTATCATCACAATGTACAACACTTGGCCAGCACATTGGTAGGGTGCGTCAGATATCAACAATCTGTTTATTTGTAGGAATGCAGTCTAACACACTATACAAAAGATTTTTGGCGTGACTATAAAAATATTCATTAAGACAACAATTATATCTATATCTCCGACTTCCTCAAGAAATCAGAGATATTTATCTTCCTGCTCTTTCAACATTACTAATTTACCACCTTTAACTAATGCAAACCTTTTACCCATCCATGTAATTTTATTACCAAAAAAGCTATAAATCCACATACTAAATCTTACCACATCCCAAACAGGAATCAACCAAAAATAGCGTTTAGTAACCTCATCATTAATCACCTTTATTCCTATTACCCAAGCCATGAAAAATCGGCATAACCAAGTAATAAATAAAAGGGTAATTCCCCATAAACTAAACTTACTAATAATCAATAAAATTAAACTAGAAATAGTACCAAAAGTAAACATTAAACCAGTATAACCTCCAGGACGAGAAACCCGAACACATTTAGCCCAACGAATTTGTCTATTGAGAGAATCTAAAAACTTACTTTTAGCTAAATTATGGGTAACTATATAATTAGATAAAATCACCTTATACCCTAATTGACTGGGTAAATATCCCAATTGATAATCATCTGCTAAATAATCAGATATACCTGCCAAACCACCAATTTCTAATAATACATTTTTGCGGATCACAATAGTAGAACCAAAGGCAAATTTTACCCCTTGTAATTGTTTACTGACTAAAATACAAGGTTGAAAATCCGTCGCTGTACCAATAGCTTCTAAAATTGCCGTTATTCCTGTAGCTTGGGAACGATATAAACAGGTAACAACTCCCACATTTTCATCTTGTAATGGTGGAATAATACTGTTTAAATAATCGCTATTTACCCGAATATCACTATCAGCAATAACTAAAATATCATATTTTGCTAAATCATAACCATTAGCAAGATTACTAATTTTTAAATTCGCGCCAATAATATCATTTTTAATCACCAAACTAATATCTTTATTTGGATATTCTTCAATCAATTTATGCACAATTTGTATAATTGGATCTTTTTCATCCCGTACAGTAAAAATAATTTGGTATTGCGGATAATCCTGTATAATAAAAGAAACTAAATTTTCATAACTGTCTGTATCTACTCCGCATAAAGGTTTGAGAATAGTTACAGGAGGATGAAAATTGGGGTTAATAGGATCAGAAAAATGGGAAAAAGCGATCGCTGCATAAACCCCATAGCAGTAAAATAAAATAGCTGATATAGATAAGATCAACATCAGCCCTTTTATTATTAAGAAAAACAGAGATACATCAATCATGAATTTAATCTACTTCCTGTTACGTTCGTCTTGGTTAATGGTAGTAATAGCTATTATTACAGGTTTTTTAAGTGGTGCTAGTAGTGCGGGACTTATAGCAGTTATTAGTAATGCAGCTAGTAAAAGCAATACATCTCCTTTATCTACCGTTGCTTGGGGTTTTTTAGGTTTAGTAATTGTGGCATTAATTACGGGGGTAATTTCTCAAATCATGCTGATTCGTTTATCACAAAATGCCGTTTTACAATTGCGAGTGCGGTTAAGTCAGCAAATATTAAATTCAGAATTAAGCCATTTAGAAAAATTAGGCAATCCCCGACTATTAGCAACCTTAACAGAGGATGTACAAGCCGTAGCTAATGCTGTTTATATCATACCTTTTTTGTGTATTGATTTATCAATGGCATTAGGATGTTTATTATATATCACTTGGTTATCATGGTTAGTTTTTATCATGGTTGTTACTTTGATGATAGTGGCCATTAGTAGTTGTAAATTGTTGTTAGATAAGGGAGAAAAATTACTAGCTGCTGCTAGAGAAGATCAAGATAGTTTATTTAAAGATTTTAGCACAATTACCGCCGGAATTAAAGAATTAAAATTACATTATCAACGTCGGCAATTTTTTCTCAGTCATCGTTTAGAAAATCATGCTAAACTATTTCTGCGTCATAATACTCAAGGTTTAACATTATTTGCTACTACCACAAGTTGGGGTAAATTAATCTTTTTCTTTGCTATTGGTTTTGTATTATTTGTTTTACCATATTTATTAACTATTAATGCTGCTACTTTATCGGGATATATTCTCACTTTTACTTATTTAATGTTACCAATGGATAATATTGCTAATAATTTACCATTAATTAGTAAAGCTAGTGTAGCATTACAAAAAATTGAATCTTTGGGTTTATCTCTTGCAAGTCGCAGTGAAAACGGCATTATTCCTACTGATAATATTATCAATTGGCAAAGTTTACAATTAGAAAATATTGTCCATAACTATTATACAGATCAAGATGATAGCAGTTTTACCCTTGGTCCAATTAATTTAACATTATATCCCCAAGAATTAGTATTCATTGTCGGAGGAAATGGCAGTGGAAAGTCATCTTTAGCTAAGTTAATTACTGGTTTATATATTCCTGAGTCTGGTAATATTATTTTTAATCAAGAGGTAATTTCTGATCGTAATAGAGAATGGTATCGTCAACATTTTTCGGTGATATTTTCTGATTTTTACTTATTTGATGAATTGTTTGGCTTAGGAAATAATTTAGGAGATAAAGAATTAGAAATTCAAGTACAAAAATATTTGCATAAATTACAACTGGATAAAAAAGTTAAGATAGAAAAAGGAGAACTTTCTACTATTTCATTATCCCAAGGACAAAGAAAAAGATTAGCATTATTAACAGCATATTTAGAAAATCGTCCTATTTATTTATTTGATGAATGGGCAGCAGATCAAGATCCCATCTTTAAAGATATATTCTATAATCAATTATTACCAGAATTGCGACAACAAGGTAAAACAATTTTAGTTATTAGTCATGATGATCATTATTTTCATTTAGCAGATAGAATCATTAAATTAGATTATGGTAAAATTGAATCTGATCATTATATAAAGTAGTACAAGCATCTTCCTTGCATCTCTTATCAAACTTAAATAATTGATTTATTGGGGCATAAAAAATGTAAAGATATTTATTTACTTGACTTATGCAGATTATACCATGTCCGAGTAATGACTTAGGATTAATATCATGTCGGTTCAATCACTTACGATATAGTTTAAGCTAATGTGCAGCACTCACTGTATAATTAAAAAACCTGAAGTTACAGTAGCACAAGCATCTTGCTTGTATTAATGATTCAAGTTAAAGGCACAACAGCTTATCATTGTATTGCCTTTTCCCAATTACCCATTACCAGCATCAACAAATATGATAAGTGTTCAAACGGACATGATATTAAATGCAACTTGTCTACAAGGGTTGTGTAAACCGCGCATCTAATTTCTGGAGATGTCAATGTTTGTGACGCTTAATCAATATAGATAAATGCTTTTATCAATAGTGAAATCTTATAAACCGTAAAATGCGTCAGAGTAGAGAAGATATTATGAATTGTGGCATCTGACACATTTTACAATACATATAATATAAAACTAATTTATGAAAGAGAGTTTTCTACGGATTCTATGAGACAACGTGCTACTCTATCTACATAAGGTCGTGATAGAAACCATATTAAGGGAGATAACCAACCTCGTAAAGTCACAGAATAAGATAAACAAGAACCACACACCATAGATTCTACTTGATAAGTGATGCGTTCTTCAATTCCAGGAATAGCGAGAACACGAATACTTAACATTTGTTTAGGGTTAACTCTTTCCACAAAGATGTGAATAGGAATAGGCCAAAACCTAGTCACAGCAAGAAAAATTAACCCTGGTTTGGGAACTAACCCTAATGGCACATTGGTACTTTTTAATAAAGGATGCCAGGAAACGTCTGTTAAATCAACTACTTTTTTCCATAGATCATCTACGGAAGCAGAACTAATTTCTCGATATGTTCGCATTAGCGAAGCGTAAAACCAACGACGTTGACGATGGATAACTTTGGAAAACCAATTTGGCACTATTTTGATCCTCCTGGTGACATTTTTCTTAGAACTTACGGAAGTATATATATTTTAATGTCTATCTCTTATTGCTGTTATTTATTTTCTTGATGTTGTTTATGTTTGCGGGCTTTTGATTAATGTTATCTATGTTTGCAGGCAAGATGCCTGCACTACTTTTGATGGATTTTATGTCAATGTGAGCTAGGATTTGATTAAGGTCAATCAATCTCACACTCTCATTCTATGATGAATGTAGCTAATCCATCAATTCGTGATTCTTCCTTAGTATCTGAACAGGAAGAAGAGTCTCGTGATCATCACCATGATGATCTCCATCATACATCAGTAGATTCTCTTCATCCTCATATTCACAGTGAAGAATCTTTAAAACGTATTGTTAATCGTCTTTCTCGTATAGAAGGTCATGTTCGGGGTATTAAAAGTATGGTACAACAAAATACCCCTTGTCCTGATGTTTTATTACAAATTGCCGCAGTACGCGGAGCTTTAGATAAGGTAGCAAGAATTGTCTTAGATGAACATTTAACTGAGTGTATTGCTAGAGCAGCACAAGAGGGAAATATAGATACAGAAATTGCACAGCTAAAAGCTGCTTTGGATAGGTTTCTCCCTTAAACTGTCAGCTTTCAGTTGTTAAGTTATGTTTGTTTCAGTAATTGTGGTTAAAATTTGACAAGTGATCCAAAATCAAAACTATCTTTGGAATTATTGTTTAATTGAACATTCGCAAAAACCTGTGATTTTGTTTTTACATGGTTTTATGGGGAATATTCATGAATTTTCCTCTGTCATTAATTTATTAAATGATGATTTTTCCTATCTTTGTGTTGATCTTCCTGGCCATGGTAAAACTCAAGTTTTACATGATGAATGTTATACTATGGAAAATACAGCGATCGCTCTTATTCATTTATTAGATAACTTACAAATTCATCAATGTTTTCTCATTGGTTATTCTCTGGGAGGAAGATTAGCTTTATATCTCACTCTACATTTTCCTGATAGGTTTATTAAGGTAATTTTAGAGTCTGCTTCCCCAGGTTTATTAACCCAAATTGCCAGGTTATCCAGAATTAAACATGATCAACAAATTGCTCGAAAATTAACCCGTATAGCTAATACATCTGAATTTTACAAATTTCTTGATTTTTGGTATCAACAACCAATTTTTGGCAATATTAAACATCAGCAATTTTATGAGAATATGTTAAATAGTCGTTTACAAAATAACCCTTTAACATTGGTAAAATCCCTACAATTCATGGGAACTGGGGTTCAACCTTGTTTATGGGATAAATTATTTGATAATATCATCTCTATATTATTAATTGTGGGAGAAAAAGACGATAAATTTGTCAATCTTAATCAAGAAATGTTGCAAAGTTCGCCATTATTAAAATTACAAATAGTTGCTAATGTAGGACATAATATACATTTAGAAAATACTAGTATCTTTGTGCAAAACATTAGACACTTCTTTGTTGAACTAAAAGGATGTCTTAAAAGTTTTTAATGTATATGGGACTTACGCAAGTGTGACACTAAAAAATCTGTTGAGTGGGTGCGTCAGATATCAACAATTTGGTTATTTACATGATTTATACTGTCTGGCGCGGTTGATGAGCTTGTCGAACCACACCCTACCAATGTGCCAGTTACGTAAGTCCTGGTATAAATAAACCCCCTTTGGTAAACCTCTCCCCAACATGGGAAGATCCTTTGAAACCCTTATTGCCTCCATTTAGTATATTTTTACTAAGTTAATTTGTCATATTTTGTACTCTTAATTAGATCCTATACTGCATTATCATTGGTGCAACAAATCAAAAAGTATCATAAAATACTAATCTTTAACATATTTGATGATATAAATGTCTACATGAGTTTTACTGATTTAAATTTTAATTGTATACAATATATATATATTATAATGATTTTTGTGGGAAATATACAGATATGTTAAAAATATTTAGATGATCCTAATCTTGAAATTGGGTTGTTTGAGAATCTCATTCAGGTAGGACTTACGCAAGTGTCACACTAAAAAATCTGTTGTCAGATATCAACAATTTGGTTATTTAGATGATTTATATTGTCTGACGTGGTTGGTGAGCTTGTCGAACCACACCCTACCAATGTGGCCGTTGCGTAAGTTCTGTCAGGATAAAACAAGGATTGTATAGATTATGGAATTTGCACTAAAATCACTACGAAGATAATCTGATAGGGTCGAGTGTGAGGTATGGTATTTTTTTTAGTCAATTGATCGTGAAATTACAGTTTAACGATAAAATTAATCCATTTCTTGTTGCGTCAAGGTTGACTACCTAAAAAATAGAGATAGAACTAGAGAGAGAATCTATGTTTCAACTGTTAAGCCGTGTATTACTCTGGCTATTACTTGCTGCTATAGCCTACACTTTATTCCAAAAATGGTATCCATCAGGCAATTTTGTCAGTCGCTTTGGTTTAGGAATTGTGATCGCTATTTTAGCTTTAGCTTTTCTCAATCCTGGTGAACCTGCTGTTGCTTCCTTATGGCGATTAATATCCTTTCCGCTTAAACCATTAGGTGCTGTGACATTAATGTTATTTTTAGCAGCGAAAAACATTAAAGATGGAGGAATAGGAAAACCAGGAGGTTATTTGTTAGGATGGTCTTTAGCTATTTTACTCCTATCTAGTACGCCAGCGATCGCCTACTTCTTAGTTAGATCACCAGCAGCCAATGTTGGTAGTATTTATCCAGCAGATAATACCTCAACTGTAGTTATTGCCGCCAATAATACCTCCACTGTCTCCGATATACCAGCACAGATGATCATTTCCGCACAAAATCTGCAAATACCATCCTATTTATTACAAAACCCCCAACAAATTAATAACAGAGGTTTAAGAGTAGAAGACTTTGTTCCCAATGCGGAAACTTTACAACTGACAACACAAGTATGGGAAAGTTATCTTAACCAAATTTATATTTTCTTACGTGGTCGCCCTTAACCAACTAAAATTAGGGATAGGTGAAAACGGATTAGGAACAACCAACTTTCAGTTATATTTACCCACATAAGTGGATTTTGTTTGTGTAACTGCCTTTTATAACCAATATATATAGCATATTCTATTCTAAGAAGTTATAAAATTGTCTGTGTTTATCTGCATTTATCCGCGCTAAAACATGGTAAATTGTAACTTACTGGGGTGGGAATTGCTATATATTAATAATTAATAGTGAAAATAATTGCAAATGGCAAATAAAAGATTCCAGAAAATTATCAGTTATTTACGTCCATATTGGAAAGAAACTATTTTGGGGACAATTGCCTTATTTATTGTCAATATTTTAGGTGCTTATATCCCTTTATTAATTCGTTCAGGAATTAATATTCTTTCTACTAATTTTAGTTTTAATCAAGTAATATACTATGCATCACTCATTTTCTTATTTAGTTCCGCAATGTGGTTAATGAGAATGGCTTCCCGCATTTGGATTTTTGGAGTGGGAAGAAAAGTAGAATTTAATCTTAAACAACGTATTTTTGAACATTTACTAAAGTTAGAACCTGCCTATTTTACAGTTAATACTCCAGGAGATTTAATAAGTCGTGCTACTAGTGATGTAGATAATATTAGAAGATTATTCGGTTTTGCTATTTTAAGTTTAGCTAATACTTTATTTGCATATCTTTTAACATTACCAGTAATGCTGTCCCTGAGTGTAGACTTAACTCTAGCTTCTTTGGCAGTATATCCTGTAATGTTTTTCATGGTACATTTATTTAGCGATCGCTTACGCAATGAACAAGCAGAAGTTCAAGAAAAACTTTCTGATATGAGTGAATTAATTAGGGAAGATATTAGCGGAATATCCCTAATTAAAATTTACGCACAAGAGGAAAATGAACGTTATGCTTTTAACCAAAAAAATCAACAACTATTAGAGGCTAACTTAAAATTAGCTAAAAGTCGTAATACTTTATTTCCCCTAATTGGTGGTTTAGCTAATATTAGTTCTTTGATAATTATCTGGTTGGGAACTATCAGAATTTCCTCTGGCAATTTAGCCATTAGCGACTTTTTAGCCTTATTAATTTATGTAGAACGTTTAGTTTTTCCTACCGCATTATTAGGGTTTACAATTACTGCTTATCAACGAGGAGAAGTAAGTCTTGATCGGTTAGAATCTATTCTCAGTGTTACTCCCAAAATTCAAGATTTACCCGATGCTATTAAACTAGAAAAAAATACCATCAAAGGAGAAATTACAGCCCATAATCTTAGTTATACCTATCCAGGCGCAACAAAAGCCGCATTAGAAAATATTGATTTTACTATTGCCCCAGGAGAAATTATTGCCATTGTTGGACCAATTGGATCCGGTAAGTCTACTTTAGCTAATGCTATACCTCGTCTATTAGATATTGCACCAGAACAATTATTTATAGATGGATTAGATATTAATACTATAGCATTAAATGAATTAAGAAAAGCGATCGCTTATGTCCCCCAGGACAGCTTTTTGTTTAGCACCACAGTCAAAAACAATATCCGTTATGGCGATCCTGTGAGCAATGATGATCAGGTAATATCTGCTAGTAAAATAGCCCAAATTGATGCAGAAATTGATAATTTCCCCCAAAAATATGACACCATAGTGGGAGAAAGAGGTATCACCCTTTCTGGTGGACAAAGACAGCGTACATGTCTAGCTAGGGCTATGTTAATAAATACACCTATTCTCATCTTAGATGATGCACTTGCTAGTGTAGATAATCAAACAGCTACCCAAATTCTTGATCATTTGGCTATAAGTACGGAGAAAAGAACAGTAATCTTTATTACTCACCAACTTTCCTCCGCAGCCACTGCTGATCGCATTTTTGTTATGGAAAATGGTAAAATAGTTCAAATTGGTAATCATAGCCAATTATTAGCACAGTCAGGACTATATAGACAACTTTGGAGTCAGCATCAAATAGAAGAATTATTACATTAATATAATATCTAGGGCTTGCTGAATAAATGTAAAAATTAACACAATGAAACCCAAGAAATCCCCGTAAATGTTGGGTTTCGTTCCTCAAACCAACAGTCGCTACATAATTTGATTTTATGATGATGAATACACCTTAATCATAGTTAAGTGCATAACACCTAAACCAAATCATACTGATAAATCTAAGGCAATTAATAAAGCTTGTTCCAGATGCGCCATAACAACTGAAGAAAGTACACCTCTTAAACGCAAAAAGCGGGATTTAGATAATACCCGTACTTGATCTGCCATTGCGATAGAATCTTTTCTCAGTCCACCATCTGGTGATAAAATTAAAACCTGAGTGGGGTAAACTCTTTTCCCCGTTTGGTATGTAGTACAAGGTACTGCTAAAACTACTGGGCTGGATAAGTTAATTACGTCACGACTGACAATGATTACTGGGCGAGTTCCGCCCTGTTCTGAACCTTCAGTCATTTCGAGACGCGCATCATACACTTCACCCCGTCTCATCTTGGAATTTCCCCTAATTTTAACGCTTCCCACTGCGCTGTGGCAAATTCTGCCTCTAATTTTAGCACCTCTGCTTGATAATCGGGATCTCTGGCCATTTCCGCTAAGGCCGCATCTATTTCCGCTCGTTTCTGTGCAGCTAACTCTCTTTTTAAAGCCTGAATCACAAAATCATTGCGGTTTTTGGCTTTTCCCTCTAATACTGCTCTATCTGTGGCTTCTAGGAGTTCTCTGGGAAGGGTTAATGTCGTGCGAATGGTTTCTGCTTTCATGACTGGTGATGATGTGATGACTGAAGTGATGCCTTATTATCATATCTGCTATATAAAACCTAGACAAAACTAGAGTTTACTTTCTACTTCAATAGGAGCATGGGAGCGGTTATCCCTCTGTAGACTTACACGCTGTAGCCCAACGCGTCTTTCTTTTACCAAGATTCTTGAAAAGACTATCACCGTCATTGCTTGGTTTTCGCTTCACTTGACAGTGTTAATTCAATACTTGATATGTTAGAATTATATATCAAGTATTTGATTTTTTCAACTAAAATATATTGATTTTTGTCAACAAATGTATAGCTTTGTCTATAAAATTGTCAACTTAGGACTAGCTCAAGTCGTGGGTAATCATCTAAATTCCTAGTTACGAATGGAAAAAATAATTAATTTTCAGCTTGATTCTACACACCGCACACCGCACCCAGTACCCGCACTCCCCTAATGTACAATTGATTGAGCATCAGAAACAATGCAAACACCACCATATTTTTTGATAATTGGCCTAATAGCTTCCACTACCTGATGCTCTTTTTCCTCATCACAAATAGTGATCACATAAGCATTAGTTAATGCATGACTTTCTAAATCATCAATTACCCTACCTCTATGTCCTTTTCCTGTGACATCTTCAATAATGGTATATCCAGAAACGCCGGCATCATCTAAAATTTGCAGGACTTTTTGTAATTCCAAGGAATTAGTGATGATTTCGATTTTCTTAACAGCTTGCACCTGGTTATACTCCTATGATTTTGATGATGTTGAAATACAAAGGTATACCAATAATAATATTAAATGGGAAGGTAACAGCTAATGCCATAGATACATATAAACTGGGATTAGCTTCTGGTACAGTCATTCTCATGGCTGCTGGTACGGCAATATAGGAAGCACTGGCACAAAGTACGGCAAATAAAAGAGCGTTTCCGGGTGACATACCAATTAGTTTAGTTAAAATAATGCCAATAATAGCATTACCTATAGGCATTAAAATCCCAAAACCCAAGAGAAAAGAACCTGTAGCTCTCAAGTCTTTAATTCTTCTTGCTGCTACCATGCCCATATCTAGTAAAAAGAATGATAATACTCCATAAAATATCTCTTGGGTAAATGGATGTAATTTTTCCCAACCTTTTTCTCCTGTTAACAAACCTACTACCACACTACCAACTAATAGAAATACTGAACCATTTAAAAATGCTTCTCTAAATACTTCATTCCAGGAAAATTTTTCTGTTTCTCCTTCTTGTTGATATTCTCCTACTATTGGTTGTTTTTGATTTTTGGCAAATACTCTGACTAAGACAATTCCTACAATAATTGCTGGTGATTCCATCAGTGCTAAAGCTGCTACCATGTGGCCACTATTAGGTATAGTCAGAACTTTTAAAAAGGATTGGGCGGTAATAAAGGTTACTGCACTAATTGAACCATAAGTTGCAGCGATCGCTGCTGCATTATACACATCTAGTTTTATTCTTAATATAAAAAACGAGTAAATTGGTACAACAGAAGCCATCAATATGGCAGCTAAAAGTGTGAGTGCAATTTCGGTATTCATACCACTTTGTGCTATTTCATATCCACCTTTAAATCCAATTGCTAGTAACAGATACAGCGAAAATAATTTTGGTAATGGTTGCGGAATTTCTAAGTCTGATTGTACCAGAATTGCCAACATTCCTAAAAAGAAAAATAGCACTGGCGGATTTAAAATGTTGGATAAGATGACGCTAGAATTCATTTGTTGTTAATTTGATAAAGTGTAGATTATGTAGTTATGAGAATCCGCTCTTTTCTTAATCTGAAATTTTCATGATTTGGTTATTAATTAAGAGGTAAAAATAATTTGGTAATAGGTAAAGACTTACCAATTACCAACTACCCAAAATTACGCTTTTTTCAACCAGCTAAACATAGCGCGTAAATCTTTACCTACTTCTTCAATAGGATGTTCAGCTTCTTGACGACGCATAGCTGTAAAACCAGGTTTACCGGCTTGGTTTTCTAAGACAAATTCTCGCGCAAATTGTCCAGATTGAATTTCACTCAATATTTTCTTCATTTCTGCTTTAGTTTCGGCGGTAACAATGCGAGGACCGCGTGTGTAGTCACCGTATTCGGCAGTGTTAGAAATACTATCACGCATGGTAGCTAATCCACCTTCAACTACTAAGTCAACGATGAGTTTAACTTCATGCAGACATTCAAAATAAGCTAGTTCTGGTTGATATCCTGCTTCAATTAATGTTTCAAATCCTGCTTTGATTAAAGCACTTAAACCACCACATAATACTGCTTGTTCACCAAATAAGTCTGTTTCGGTTTCTTCGCGGAATGTGGTTTCTAAGATACCTGCACGAGTACCACCGATACCTTTAGCATAGGCCATGGCGCGATCGCGTGCTTGTCCTGTAGCATCTTGATATACTGCAAATAAAGCAGGTACACCTTGCCCTTGTTCATAAGTACGACGTACTAAATGTCCTGGTCCTTTAGGCGCTACCATGATTACATCTACATCCGCAGGAGGTACAACTTGACCAAAGTGAATGTTAAAACCGTGAGCAAATGCTAATATGTTACCTGCTTCTAAATTAGGTTCAATTTCATTTTTGTAAATGGTCTTTTGTACCTCATCAGGTAACAAAATCATAATTAAATCCGCAGCTTTAGCAGCATCAGCTACATTTTTTACAATTAAGCCCGCAGCTTCAGCTTTAGCAGTAGACTTACTACCAGGATATAAACCCACAATTACATTTACACCACTGTCTTTTAAATTCAGCGCGTGAGCATGACCTTGAGAACCATAACCAATAATAGCAACTGTTTTACCTTTCAAAAGGTCTAAGTTAGCATCTTCATCATAATACATACGCGCCATAGAAGCATCTCCTGTCCGCAAAGTTTGTTATAGAATTGGCAGATTTATCATTGTACCGCAAATGAGACAGGATTTGATCAGGAGTCAGGAGTTGGAAGTTGGGAGTCAAAATGATAATTTTCACGCCTCATACCATACTTTCTACTCCACGCCACCGTAATTTGTCAATTTATAAACTTTAACTATTTTTTCATAAGTTCTCAATAAACAGAAATCCTGATGACAAGTTTGATACAAATTTGTTAAGAATAGTTACAACCTCGTAATATAAGGAAACACTTCCTATGGTGAATATAGATAGCGATAAACAAACCCATCAAGTTGTTATTGTTGGTGGAGGTTTTGCGGGACTGTATGCTGCTAAGTCTTTATCTAAGGCTAATGTGAATGTAACGTTAATTGATAAACGTAACTTTCACCTTTTTCAACCTTTGTTGTATCAAGTGGCTACGGGTAATTTATCTCCTGCTGATATTTCTTCTCCTTTACGTTCTGTATTGAGTAAAAATAAAAATACTCAGGTTTTATTAGGTGAAGTTAATGACATTGACACAACTAATCAAAAAGTGATAGTTGGTAATGAAGAAGTACCTTATGATAGTTTAATTGTCGCTACTGGAGCAAAACATTCTTATTTCGGCAAAGATAACTGGGAGAATTTTGCACCAGGCTTAAAAACTGTCGAGGATGCTATTGAAATGCGTCGACGAATTTTTATGGCATTTGAAGCGGCAGAAAAAGAAACTGATGCAGCTAAACGTCAGGCTTTATTGACTTTTGTAATTGTGGGAGGAGGACCTACTGGAGTAGAATTAGCAGGAGCGATCGCTGAATTAGCTACTAAAACCCTTAAAGAAGACTTTCGCAAGATAAATACATCAGAAACAAAGGTTTTGCTATTAGAAGGGTTAGATCGTGTTTTACCACCATTTGCTCCCGAATTGTCTCAAGTAGCTTTTGCATCATTAACGGCTTTAGGTGTGGATGTGCAAACTAAAACTTTAGTCACAAATATAGAAAATGATCTTGTGACTATTAAACAAGGTGACGAAACAAAAACTATTGCAGCTAAAACAGTATTATGGGCTGCCGGTGTGCAAGCATCACCAATGAGTAAAGTATTAATGGCAAGAACTGGAGTAGAGAGCGATCGCGCAGGTCGTGTTATTGTAGAGCCAGATTTAAGTATTAAAGGATATCCTAATATATTTGTGGTGGGAGATTTAGCAAATTTTGCCCATCAAAATGGTAAGCCATTACCTGGAGTAGCGCCAGTAGCTATGCAAGAAGGTGAATATGTGGCTAAACTCATCAGAAAACGACTCCAAGGTGAAACTATTGCTCCATTTAAGTACATTGATATGGGTAGTTTAGCAATGATTGGACAACACGCGGCTGTTGTGGACTTAGGTTTTATGAAACTTAAAGGTTTCTTTGCTTGGTTTGTCTGGTTATTTATTCATATCTACTTCTTAATTGAATTTAATAACAAATTAATAGTTATGATTCAATGGATATGGAATTATTTTACTCGCAATCGTGGCGCAAGATTGATCACAGGTAAAGAAACTCTTGCTTCTATACCATTTGACAATAATGGACATTATGCAACAGTAAAACCTCAAAAGCCCTTAAACGTTTGAGTTCAAAGTTAAATTTCACATTTATACTGGTAACTAACAGACCAACTACACAATGTAGAACTAGTTAATCCAATACCTCTACATTGTGTAAATTTTTTTAGTTTGTATGATCACATTGTGTTAAAGTTCTAAATTTGTGATTTTATTTAATAATTGACTATTGTAATTGTTGAGATCTATTAAGCAAAAATTATGAAATACTGTAAATACTGGCAAATTTTGACTACTTTTGTGTTATGTGTGGCATTGTTACTATGTCCTGTTACTGCGGAAGCTGCTAGTTCTTCTAGTATTACTCGTTCTGCTGGAGATAAGGTACAAGTTAAAGATTATTCTGGACAAAGTTTAATTGGAACTGAGTTTACTAATGTGAAGTTAGAAAATACTCAGTTTGAAAATGCTGATTTACGCGGTGTGGTTTTTAATGGTACTTTGTTATCAGGTGTAAACTTACATGGTGTGGACTTTAGTGAAGGTATTGCTTATTTAGCTAAATTTAAAGATACTGATTTAAGTGATGCAGTGTTAAAGGATGCGATGATGTTACGCTCAACATTTGATGATGTTAATGTTACGGGTGCTGACTTTACTAATGCAATTTTAGATGGTGTTGAGATCAAAAAACTTTGTGTTAATGCTAGTGGTGTTAATTCGCGTACCGGTGTAAATACTCGTCAGTCTTTGGGATGTAAATAGACATCTGAGTTCGGGGTGCTGATATGGGTTTAGCATTACTCATAGGTGTCAATTTAATCTACAGATACTATGGCTTTAGGGTAGCTGCTGTAGGCAAACGTTACGCTATCATGGCTAATACCTAAAGTTTACTCAAGTAAACTAAATAATTTAAAGAATTTTCCAGTTATTTTAGTCATCTTGCTTATGACTTTCACGTTAAGTCGACACTAATGAGCAATGTACTTTACCCCTACACACTCCTGCTACGATAAAAATTACTATAATAAAGGAGTTATTTTAATGATATCAGCCAACAGTTATACTCATAAAGCTGTTTGCCGTATTTTAGATGCTAATTTAGATCGCGCACGTGAAGGTTTACGCATTATTGAGGAGTGGTGTCGTTTTGGTTTGAATAACTCTCAATTATCTCTTGTTTGTAAAAAGTTACGTCAAGACTTGGCAATTTGGCATACTATAGATTTAAGAATTGCTAGAGATACTATGGGTGATGCTGGCACTGGTTTAACTCATCCCCAGGAGGAAGTTAGAAGTGATATTATATCTTTGTTACAGGCGAATTTTTGCCGTGTACAGGAGGCTTTAAGGGTTTTGGAAGAGTACGGTAAACTTTATCATCCTGATATGGGAAATGCTTGTAAACAAATGCGATATCAGGTATATTCGCTAGAAAGTAATTTAATGGGTTATCAAAAACTGGAATTATTAGGGCGATCGCATTTATACTTAGTAACTTCTCCCCAGGAAAATATCTTAGGTATTGTGGAAGCAGCTTTGCAAGGTGGTTTAACTTTGGTACAATATCGAGACAAAAATACAGATGATATCATTCGTTTACCTTTGGCTCGGCAATTGTGCCAATTATGTCATAATTATGGAGCTTTATTTATTATCAATGATCGGGTAGATTTAGCTCTAGCGGTGGATGCAGATGGGGTACATTTAGGACAACAGGATATGCCTATTACCATAGCACGTCAGCTATTAGGACATAATAAGATTATTGGCCGTTCTACTACTAATCCTCAAGAAATGCAAGGCGCTATTAATGAAGGTGCTGACTATATTGGTGTTGGCCCAGTATATGAAACTCCTACAAAAATAAAGGCCGCTACTGGTTTAGAATATGTGAATTATGCGGCCAAAAATTGTCCTATTCCTTGGTTTGCTATTGGTGGCATAGATATGAATAATATTAATGATGTGATTAATGCTGGTGCAGATCAAGTGGCTGTAGTGCGATCAATTATGGAGTCGGAACAACCTACTTTAACTACACAATATTTAATTGCACAATTTCATCGTTTTCACAACAATTAACACAAAAATTGATGATTATGTCTCAACAAATTTCTATTTCCACACAAATTAATTTACAAGTTAATGGAGAACATCGTAGTTTTTCCCAAGAGATGTTTTTACCAGAATTATTACAAGAATTGGGTTTTAATCAGCGATTGATAGCTGTAGAATATAATGGGGAAATTTTGCATCGTCAATTTTGGCTGAAAACACAAATTAAAAATGGCGATCGCTTGGAAATAGTTACTATTGTTGGTGGTGGTTAACTTTTCAAACATTTAGGACTTACACAGAAACTTCGTTTCTTAATCTAATTTTAGAAGTATCGCCGTTCTTCATCACGGAGAAACGAGGTTTCTTGACGGAGGATATCTTCCGGATTATATTAAGCAATACAATGATTGTATGATTCAAGCATTGACAATTCAATCCTAAAATATATAGAGATTTCTATTATCATTATTTTTCTGAATTATACAACCAACGATGATAAGTTTTACGTTTAACTAATTCTTGACCTTGACGGCCTAACTTTTCTCGTAGTTCTTGATCCTGACACAATTTTTTAAATGCTAAAAACACTTCATAACCAGAATTTTGATTGACCAATAAACCATTTTTTCCATGATGAATTATATCTAATAAACTTCCTAAACGAGATGCAATTATTGGTCTACCAAAATAACTCGCTTCTAAATAATTCACTTCTCCATTATCTATATTTTGTATATTTTGATTTTCCGAACTTTCCCCATTTAACATTGCAAAAATATCACAAGCTGCATAATAACTCGCTAATTCTTTAGGTGATATATCTCCTGCAAAATGTACTCTGTTATCTATTCTCAATCTTTCTGCTTGAGATTTTAACTCTGATTCATACCTACCTTCACCAATAATTATACTGTGGACATCTATCCCTATAGTCAATAGTAAAGGAATATTATCTATCACTCGATCAAAATTCTTACTTTTGACTAATTTACCTATGGAAAGAATGACAACTGCTGTTTCAGGAATATGATAATTTTCCCGAATATTCTGACGTAAATTATCCCAAATGTGTTGATTTTTGGAATTTTCAAATCTTTCTGGACGAACTATGGGATTAATTATATGCGTAGGTGTATCCAAACGTAAACTATTTTTTAAAAAGTTGTGAGTGTGGGAACTACGACAAACTATTCCCTCCGCACGTTTGAGGGTTAATTTAAACAGCGATCGCCAAAATGGTTTATTATTGATAGATAATAAATCACTACCATGTAAATATATAAAGAACCGAATTGGCAAAATATAACTTAATAATAATAAAGCTGGGAAATCATCACCATGACACCATTCAATATAACGGTAATGATAGCGATAATATAATTTTATTGCTAGGATAAATGAAAAAATTACATTAAAAGTAGATCGGAAAAAATTGCAGAAACCATAATTACAAAAGTAGTGAAAACAAGGCCAACGATAAATAGGAAACTCTGAAGATTGATCAAATTTTGCATTTCCGGCACAATTACTCGCTAAGAGAATTACTCTATCTGGATCTTGTAAACAGCGACTATAAACATATTCACTAATTACAGGATCTTGTGGTTGAAAAACCCGCGAAATTACTAAAATATCTGGATAAGCTAATTTTTCAGTAATTTCTAACCCTATTTGTGATATATTTTCCATAATTAAATTTAAAAAATTACATGGAATTATTAAAATAATCTCGATACTCTTAATGCTACTTAACTGTTATCTATTATATATAAAGTCAACTACTAATTGGTAATTTTATCAATAATATTTACCAAGATTTACTAAAATTTACTAATATATAATTTGTCGCTAGAAAAACAATAGTAAATAGGTAATTCACTGATTTATAGTAATTGTTATTTCACTGTAATAATATTTTGGCTAGTATCACATTAACCAAAAAATCAATCCCCTGAATAATATGTTCTGAAATTCTGAACTTGTTCAGGATAAAACTGAATCACAAACAATCAGGACTTACGCAACTAGCACATTGGTAAGGTACGTTAAATTGCATTAATGCGGCAAATAAACTTATTTTTAATTTCTGAGTTACCCTACAAATATTCATTATAAATTGTAAATCATATATTAACTTATATAAATTATAAATTTAATTATTACTTAATTAATAGTGTTGTAAATATTTAATATGCTGACTGAGTACCTCAACTTTTATTTTTGCGTCTTCCTTGGAGTTATGTTAGTGATTTTTCGGCAGTTTAATGATGATCTTATAATAGCAATCCTAAATCATTCATGAAAAAATACTTAATTACGAAATTACGAAAAGATATTTTTCATACCCTATAACCCTTGATTTTGTGGTTGAAGTGGTATATTGAGCATAATTCATAGTCGTAACTATTAGTTCTATAAGGCACAAACCTCATAACCGTATTTTCTCACATTTTAATTAGGACTGTTAGATATCAAATATTTGTTAAAATCTATAAATATCTATGGTTCAATAATGGATAATACTAGGAGAAAAAGCAATGGTAAATCAAGGAATGATCAAAACTGAAAATCAATCTACTTACAATCCATTAGAAGAATATATTCAAAGATTACTAAATGGACAAGCATTACTTAAAGATAGTCCAGAAAATGTATTAGAAGTTGTGGGTATTCTCAAAAGTTATGGAGTAGTTTTAGATGCTTATTCTCAAAACTTAATTTATATTGCTGACCATCAATTTTTAGTCTTATTCCCGTTTTTTAAATACTTTAATGGAGAAGTTTCTGTTAAAAAAATATTGCGTCATTGGTGGCATGATCGGATTAATTTTGAATATGCAGAATATTGTATGAAAACCATGATGTGGCATGGTGGAGGAGGGTTAGATAGCTATTTGGATACTCCAGAATTTGCTAATATTTGCAAAGTGGTTATTCAGGAAAAATGCAAATATAACCCATTTATTTTAGGATTAAATCAACTGTTTCCTGATTTTTTAATAGAACAGTTAAGAATGTCTGCTTATTATAGTGGACTAGGGCAATTTTGGCGAGTGATGGCGGATATTTTCTTAAGTTTATCAGACCTTTATGATCAGGGGAAAATTACATCTATTCCCCAAGTGGTTGATCATATTAAAAATGGTTTGGTTGTGGATGCTTTAAAACCAATTACCTATAGCGTGAAAATTGGCGATCGCGTTTATGATATTATACCGAAATCATTAGGTTTAACTTTTCTGGCAGATACAGCAATTCCTTATGTAGAAGCGGTATTTTTTAGAGGAACACCATTTTTAGGAACAGTTTCTTTAAATGCCCAAGCATATCAAGTTCCTCCAGATCAATCAAGATTTCAGTATGGTGCATTATACGCTGATCCTTTACCTATTGGTGGTGCTGGTATTCCTCCCACTTTATTAATGCAGGATATGCGTCATTATTTGCCAGACTATTTACATAGTATTTATCGTCAAAGTTTGCGGGGAGAAGATGATTTAAAGGTAAAAATTTGTATGAGTTTTCAAAAGTCTATGTTTTGTGTGACTAGTGCGGCAATTTTGGGTTTATTACCTTATGCAGCAAATACAGAAGATGTTTTGGAACAACAAGCAAATAGAGTTTTCTTGGAAAAGTGGATGGAAAGATTAAAAACTTCGCAGTTGTTGGAAGTTAATAAATAGGAGTCAGATCCCCAAATTCTTCAAGAAGTCGGGGATCTTTGGGATATGAATATTTGTTAACCCTAAAAATTACTCTATTTTTTTACCAATATATCCAATAATAATTTTACCGCCCAATTCTTCTTACTAGTTGTTGAATTGTTGGTTATTTTGTAGCAATATTAATTTTATCAGGATCATATTCAAAAGTAACTTTTTCATATTCTTCATTTTCGGTATCATCTAAATCTAAAATTTCATTATTATTTTCATCTATCATGTTATTTACTCCTAGTTTATTATAATGATATCCCTGACTCATTCAATAAGCCAGGGTTTTCAAATCAATTAACTCACTTGCCCACCCCCGCTAAATCTAAAATAGCAGCGATCGCTTCTTCTTTTTTCACTGCCATAATATGCACTCCTTGACATAATTCTCTGGCAATTTTTATCTGTTCAGCCGCAATTTTCATGCCCTCTTGTAACGGATATTTAGATTTTTCCAATCTATCAATGATGTGTTCAGGAATATTCACCCCTGGAACTACCTTATTGATAAATCTGGCATTTTTCGCCGACTTCAACAGAAAAATTCCTGCCAAAATTGGTTTATTATAACTAGATGCGATCTTATCCATGAACTTTTCTAATATTTCAAAATCAGTGATTAATTGACTTTGAAAAAATTGCGCCCCTGCTTCTATTTTCTTCTCAAAACGACTTTGTAAACCTGACCAACTTTTACATTGCGGATCAACTGCTGCCCCAGGAAATAAATCTAATCTCCCATCTTCTAAGATTTTATTGTTAAAATCAATCCCATGATTCATCTTATTAATTAACTGCAATAATCGCACAGATTCTAAATCAAAAACCGCTTTTGCATCGGGATGATCTCCTGCTTTTACAGGATCACCAGTTAACGCTAAAATATTGCGAATACCTAAAGCATAAGCACCCATTAAGTCTGCTTGTATTCCTATTCTATTGCGATCGCGGCACGTAACCTGACAAATCGGTTCAATCCCATTTTGCAGTAAAATTACTGACACTGCTAAAGAAGACATTCCTAACACGGCGCGACTACCATCAGTAATATTGACAGCATGAACCCTCCCCTTAAGAGTCGCCGCCATTTCTATGGTATGCTTGATATTTGCACCCTTGGGAGGTGCTACTTCAGCAGTTATGAGAAAATCTCCTGCTTGTACTGCTTTTCTAAAATTGTTTAAAGCATTGCTGCTATGGATATCCTGCATAGTTCAATTTATATTTAACTTAAGTTAATTTTAGCCTTAAGATCCCGGACTTCTTGAAGAAGTCCGGGATCTTAAGAAGTCCGGGATCTGTTTCCTCACAATCGCGCTGTATAACCTAATGCTGCTTTTACATCTGCTAAAGTTTGGTTAGCTATCATCTCTGCTTTTTCCCTACCATCTTTCAACACAGACTCTAAATAACCTTTTTCCGCCATTACTTCTTGATATTTCTGTTGAATTGGCTTTAAAGCATTAATTGTAGTTTCTGTCAACAAAGGTTTAAATTTTCCCCAACCCATATCCGCACATTCAGCAGCTACCGCTTCTTTAGTCTGTCCAGATAACAACATATACAAGGTTAATAAATTATTGCATTCAGGACGATCTAAATCATCAAACGTTAAACCTTTAATTGGATCAGTTTTACAACGTTTAATCTTATTAGCAATTTGATCAGGTGAATCTAAAACATTGATTCTACTTAACTCAGAAGGATCAGACTTAGACATTTTCCGAGTTCCATCGGTTAAACTCATTACCCTTGCACCTTCTTTTCTAATTAGAGGATCAGGTAACTTTAAAATGGGTTTCTTCTTCGCAAACTGATGGTTAAACCTGTTGACAATATCTCGCGCTAATTCTAAATGTTGCTTTTGATCTTCACCTACAGGAACTTTATCTGCTTGATATAATAAAATATCCGCAGCCATTAGTACAGGATAGGTTAATAAACCTGCTCCTACATTTTCACCTTGTTTAAGTGCTTTTTCTTTAAATTGAATCATATCCTGTAGCCAATTTAAAGGAGTAATGCAGTTTAATAACCAACAAAGCTCACTATGGGCAGAAACGTGAGATTGGACAAAGATATGAGAGTGTTGTAAATCAATACCGCAAGCTAAATACAAAGCAGCGATGGTATAGGTATCAGCCGCTAAAGTGGCAGGATTATGTGGTACAGTAATAGCGTGTAAATCTACCACACAAAAGAAATTTTCATACTGATCCTGAATTTCTACCCAGTTACGAATAGCACCTAAGTAGTTACCCAAGTGTAAGTTACCAGTTGGTTGAACTCCCGACAAAACGCGCTGTTTACCCATAATTATAACTAGTTATCTCCTCTTACCGCTTTGTTAATGGGACGGTTACAAAACCCATTTTAATCCCCATTAACCATGGGTTACATACAAATTGCCAAAATCCTCTCATGGGGCTTGAATTGGGGTATGATATTTATTTCGCGCATCAGCGAAGCGAAGTACTTGCGTTAGTCGCAAAGTTTCAAATTTTGAATTTCTCAATTTCATACCTGAGTTCAGCAACGCCTTTATTTCATTATCTATAATGTTGATAGTCATCATTCAAGAATTAAATTATACTTAAATAGGGAAGTGACTCAGTATAACTAAGTAAATACGGTACAATTATTATAAATAGCAACATCATAGAAATCTGCATAAAAAGTAAGGATTATTTTCCATTTTACTGATTAAAAATTTATAACTCAAGATAGATAAAAACCAATTTACTTAACTTTTATAGTTGAAAGCTAAATAGTTTTTAAAACTCAAAGAAACCGGGGGATATGCTTGATGAAAGCCTTATTAATTTGGCCAATAATGCCTAATTCCTTCTGGTCTTATCAGGAAACAATTGATTTGGCTGGGTTACGTGCTACAAATCCTCCCTTGGGTTTAATTACTGTTGCAGCTATGTTACCATCCAATTGGGAAATCAGGTTAAGCGATCGCAATGTCCGCCTAGAAACCGATGCAGATTGGCAATGGTGTGATATAATAATTATATCTGCCATGATTATCCAAAAACAAGATTTTAGCGACTTAATTCAAAAGGGTAAAAAATTAGGTAAAAAAGTTGCAGTGGGTGGACCGTTTGCCACATCCGTACCAGAATTTGCTTTAGAGTTGGGAGCAGATTATTTAATACTAGATGAAGGGGAATGTACCATTCCCATGTTTTTAGAAGCTATAGAAAAAGGTGAAGAAAAAGGTATTTTTCGCGCTACAGAAAAACCAGACATTACCCAAACTCCCTTACCCAGATTTGATTTATTAGAGTTAGATGCTTATATAGCAATGACAATACAATTTTCACGAGGTTGTCCATTTCAATGTGAATTTTGCGATATTATTAACCTTTTTGGACGCAAACCTCGCACCAAAACACCAGCACAAATTCTGGCAGAATTGGAAGTATTGTATCAAATGGGTTGGTGGCGTTATGTGTTCATAGTTGATGATAATTTCATTGGCAATAAACGTAATGCCAAAATATTTTTAAAAGAATTAATTCCCTGGATGGAAAAACGTAATTATCCTTTTCGTTTATTAACAGAAGCGTCTTTAAATTTAGCCGAAGATGATGAATTAATAGAATTAATGGTAAAAGCGGGTTTTGTGCAAGTATTTATGGGTATTGAAACCCCTGATGTACAAAGTTTAGTAGGCATTAATAAAGAACAAAACACTCGCAGTTCTTTAGTAGCATCTTGCCACAAAATTACTAAAGCTGGTCTACAAATTATGTCTGGTTTTATCTTAGGTTTTGATCATGAAAAACCAGGGGCAGGTAAACGCATTCAAGAATTTATTGAAGAAACTAATATTCCCCAAGCACATCTTAGTTTATTACAGGCATTACCCAATACAACAATGTGGACTCGTTTGCAAAAGGAAGGACGTTTAATGGATAGTGTAGGTAAATATTTTACCTCTCAAAAATCATTAATGAATTTTGTTCCTACCCGTCCTACCACAGAAATTGTTAGAGAATTTATTGATGCTTTTTGGAATTTATATGAACCTCTACCATATCTTAAACGAACTTTTCGACATTTTATGATGATGGAAGGTTGGCAGGCAAAATATCAACGCAATTTAACAAAAGCAGAGTGGAATTTTTTAATGGCTATTTTTTGGCGACAAGGAGTTTTACGTTCCACAAGATTTGTTTTTTGGTGGCAATTAATAGTCATGGCATGGCGTAAATATGATTTATTATATGATTATTTAATTGCGTTAGGTGCAGGTGAACATTTTTTCAAATTTCGTCATGAAGTCAAGGTACAATTAGAAATAGAATTGGCAGAATTACAACAACAAGAACAGCAAAATAAAACTATAGATTTGCAATTAGAAGCTGTGAGTTAATTTATAAACATAGTAGTGCAGTTACAGTAGCACAAGCATCTTGCTTGTATTAATTATTCAACTTAAAAGCACAACAGCTTATTACCAAACTGTTTTTGCAGAATTTTGATAATATCTTGTCTGGGAGTTTGTTTTACCTCCAGTCTATTTATTGATGAAGTTCAGGGTAAAAGAAGTCCAGAAATGGCTCAAAATATTCTCCTATGGCTTCTTTCCATGTTTCATCATAATTGGCAGTAATTTCTGTCATTTTCTTTGATATTACTTGATTTTAAATTGAACAGGCAAAATGCCTGTTCTACTTTTAACTAACTACTGCAATGTTGAATTGTATAGCGTGGACTAAATGCTGATACTTATTAAGTATAGCTTTATTCAGCCCAAGCGATTAATCTCGGTTCGTAGGATGTCGCTAAATAAGGATGTTTTGGTAATACCCGCAATGAAACACCCTGTAAACCAGATGTGGTGTAGACAATATTGGCAGTATATACACTTAAATTAGCTTCATCCTGACCTTGATAATCCATGGTGACAGTTACAGCATTGACAATATCACCATTAGCATCTATAGAACCTTGATAAAGTTCTACCTGTACATCATTATTTGTCAAAGTTGCCAAATCTAACTTAGCTTTGACTGCTACATTTTGATTCACTTCAATATCTGATGGTGCAGATACATCTACATCTTTGACTTTAATGTTAAACCAGTGACTTGTTAACTTAGCTTTCCATGCTGCTAATTCCTTAGCTGGGGCATAATTATCCACAACTAAAGTGTGATAGCGATCGCTTGCAGGAAAATAAGCTCTTTGTGCATATTCTCTAACCATTCGCGCCGTATTGAAAAATGGACAATTCAACCGAATGGCATCTTTCATTTTCGCTACCCATTGACGAGGTAAGCCATCTGCATCACGATGATCATAGAATAAAGGTACAACCTCTTTCTCTAATAACTCATACAAAGCATTAGCTTCTATTTCATCCTGATAGTTAGGATCTTCATAGTTTTCACCATGTCCTATTGCCCAACCAGTACGTACATAATCCGCTTCATCCCACCAACCATCAAGTACACTTAAATTAGGTAAACCATTCATTGCCGCCTTCATACCGCTTGTACCAGATGCTTCACGAGGACGACGAGGTGTATTTAACCAAATATCACAACCAGCCACCATTAAGCGAGAAATATGAATATCATAATTAGGCACAAACACAACTTGCTTCTCTAAATGATGTTCGCGGATAAAATGATTAATGTCACGTATTAACTCTTTACCAGGAATATCTTTCGGATGTGCTTTACCAGCAATCACAAACTGTACTTTACGATTTTTATTACCCAGTAAAATCTTTTTAATTCTTTCTAAATCTCGCATCCATAAAGTAGCACGTTTATAGGTCGCAAAACGACGAGCAAAACCAATAGTTAATACATTCGGATCAAGAACCTCCTGCGCTTGAGCAACTTCCGAAATAGAAGCACCTCTATCCCGTAAATGTTTAACTAAATGCTCCCGCACAAATAATACCATATCTAAACGACAACGTTCATGATTACGCCATAACTCCTCATCAGGAATTGCATCCATGCGTTCCCATAACTGGTTATCCGGTTGTGCAGAAGACCAATTAGGACCAAGATAGCGATCGTATAACTCTTGAGTAGATTTTGCCACACAACTACGAGCATGAACACCATTAGTAATAGCAGCAATTGGCACTTCTTCCACAGGTACTTTTTGCCATAAACCTTGGAACATTTGCCGTGAAACCACACCATGTAATTGTGCCACACCATTGGAAAATGTCGCCATCTTCAAAGCTAACACAGCCATACTAAAAGGAGCAGATAAATCACCAGTATTTTCTCTACCCAAACCCAAAAACTGTTCCTTTGGCAAACCAAAGATATCTGCATAATAACCCAGATAATACAAAATCTTATCCGGTGGAAACAAATCAATACCCGCAGGTACAGGAGTATGTGTCGTAAAGATATTACTAGACATTACCACTTGTCTAGCTTGTCGGTAATCAAGTCCTTTTTCTTGAATTAATGTACGAATACGTTCTAAAGCAGAAAAAGCCGCGTGACCTTCATTCATGTGGTAAGCTGTCACTTCATAGCCTAAAGCCTTTAACATCTGCACACCACCAATACCCAGCATTATTTCCTGGTGGATACGCATATCAATATCACCACCATATAACTGATCGGTGATATCGTGGTCATAAGCTTTGTTAGGTTCAATATTAGTGTCTAGCATATACAAAGGAACAGTTCCCACTTGTACACGCCATACCCGTGCATATACCTTGCGTCCAGGATAGTCTACCGCAATTCGCAATTCAGAACCATCAGGATTACGTTCTAAATGCAAGGGCATATTGTAGAAATCATTGATAGGATAGCGCTCTTGTTGCCAACCATCCGCATTGAGATATTGGGCAAAATATCCCTGTTGATACAATAAACCCACACCCACTAAAGGTAAACCTAAATCACTGGCAGACTTTAAATGATCACCTGCTAATACACCTAAACCACCAGAATATACAGGTAAACAATCAACTAAACCAAATTCAGCAGAAAAATAAGCGTAACACTCCTGAGATTGATTTTGTCTATGTTTTTTATACCAAGTGCGGTCTTGCAAATAATCTTCTAATTGACGCGCTGCTCTATCTGCTTGCGCTAAAAAGCCCTCATCTTCCACAACCTCTAACAACCGTTTTTGGCTGATAGTTCCCAGCATTAACACTGGGTTATGATGACTAGATTCCCACAAATCGGGGTCTAAACGACGAAAAAGGTCTTTACTCTCCACATTCCAGTCAAAATGGAGGTTATAGGCTAGTTTTCTTAAAGGTTCTAACCGCGATGGTAGGGATGGAGAAACGTTAAAAGTGCGAATTGGCTGCATAATATACCAAATTATTGATTAAAACTTTCAGTTTAGTAATAGCAGAGAATCTTGATTGAATTTTGATAAATGATAATTTATTCACATTAGATTCTGCTACCCGGTAACTGTCAATGAAGTTATTGTTGACTGTTTTTACCCAATGTTGCCAACTCTTTTATCATGGTTTGATGACTTGATTAAGAATTGTAATTTTTTTGATTTTTCCGCCGCAAATTGGGATTAGGGTCTTGACAATTGATTTTAAATTTGCTATAATAAACTCGATGAGGAAGAACTATTTTACAATTAAATATTATAAACTGTGGAAAACCGCTTACTAATGATGTAGGTGGTTTTCTTGGCATAAACTGACGATATATGGGAGTTTTTGATAAAGTTTTGTAAAAAAAGACAAAAGTAGTATTGAGAATATACTGAGATATATGTTCAATTAAAATAGTTTCCACTGGCGATAAATTAAGAGTTTCATAGCTTGTAGGGTGCGTTAGCTGTCTTCGTAACGCACCAAATTAATAGAGTGCGTTAGATAGCATAACACACCAGATGAGGTACACTATGAACACAGCAAGACTTGTACTGAGCTTGTCGAAGTATGCCAGTGTTACAAGGGTTTTATCATTAACATCTGTACCTCATAATAACGGAAACTGCTGTAATATTGAATATCAAATGGATAAGTCAAGTACCTATATCCATTAAAAAGGCCAAAAATTTAGGGCGATCGCTGGTAGAGTGGGTGAAATATGATATCTGACGCACCCTAGTATCTGTTCATAAATCAAATATTTTTATTTGCCAAAGTTAGTCCAAGGATACAATTAACTACATCATAGCTGTATTTCTTTTGTAGACATGAAAAACGCTTGAGTGTTGACAGACTCAAGCGATCCCCGTATAACTTTATACCAACTACCAGCTAGACACAATTTAAACTAGACATGATGATGAAATTCAATATCATTAGTCTAAAGTAAGTTGTGGCAAAAACACTGTAAACTGGTATCACTCCTTGCATTTACTTAGAATATCTCCTTGATTACTCCATAGTGACTTGAGAGAGTGACACTTTTTTAACTGACACTAGTAAAAACCATTCTTCCTAGATAGTAGTTTAGGAAACACTTATTAACCAAAATAACTCTGTAGGGTGCGTCAGACAGAATAATTTAGGTTACAACTACCAATTTTAAGATTCTGACGCACCCTACTTCATCTAACTGGCAACTTACGTTAGATAGTGGTTTAGGAAATAGTTATTTACCAAAATAAGCGTATTTTTATGTTAATAAAGTTATAGTGTAAGGTGTTTGTTGTGTAAAAATTGCTTAACATATTAGGAGACTTGACTTATGGCATTGAAAAGATTTATTATAGAAATGGGTATGGGTGTAGATCAGCATGGACAAGAACCAACGATAGCAGCAGCGAGGGCGGTAAGAAATGCGATCGCTAATAATGCTTTAATTGGTATCATGGAAATAGTAGGATTAACAGATCCTAATGATATGATTGTGGAGGTAAAAGTAGCCGTACCCTATCCAGAACAAGTCAGAGAAAAAGAAGTATTAGATGTACTTCCTTTTGGGAAAAAAACCCTCATTTTAGAAAATGGGGGGATGAAGATTGATGGTTTAGCTATTGCTTCACTAAAGGATAAAAATGATGAGATGTTGATAGCAGTAGCAGCAGTTACAGTTTTTATAGATACTGACAGGGTTTAATATAATAATTGGTAATTATTCTGAATACTCAAAACTGATTACTAATAGCTGATAGCTTACCAAATATATTTATTCCTAAGAGTAAAAATGTCTCAAGAACCTAAAAAGTCCCTAGAAATTCAGGAAATTATGGGACTGAAACCACAATATTTTGCAGACTTAATTAGAACTGCACAGTTAATATTTGATCCCACCGCAGGAGTAGCAGGAAGAAACCTAAAAATTGACTGGAAAGAATTTGGTATTCCTGACAATGTAGCAGATAATTTAAGCATTATTGGCCAAGAATTTCAATATACTTCTCCTCATATTCCTATAGATATAGTCTGGAGTAAATTAACTCCAGAAACAAGAATTTGGTTTATGGAAAATAAAGAGAAATTATGGCAGTTTGAGGAAATTTTTCCCGCACTAGATGAAGATTGATATATTATTAAGGTGCGTCAAATATCAACAATCCATTTACTTACAGCACATTCCATCTACATGAGGTACACTATGAACAGGCAAAATGCCTGTTTCACGGTTACTAAATATGTATATTTTATGACTATAAATATAATACATACAGATCCCCGATTTATTTAATAATTTGGGGATCTATGATCATCAATAATGATTTGTACAAATACCTATGATCAAGATATTTAATATCATTAATATCAAAAATACCAAATTCAATACCAAATTCAATACCAAATTTTTAGTAATTTTTCTTTTTGGGTTATTTGGTTTATGTTATCCTCAAAAACTATTAGCACAAAATTTAGCACAAAATTTAGCACAAAATTATCCGCAAAGTTTTATAGCTAATAAAAATAACCTGATAATTAATAGCAAGCAATTTGGCGTAAGAATTATTGACTCTCAGGGAAGAGTTAATTTCTTTCCTACAAATACAGTACCATTAAAACCTGGAGATGCCTATGGTTGGCGCATGAAAATTAATAACTATCAACGTAAAAGTGGCAAGATTAAATTACGAGAAGTATTGCGTTTACCCAGTCATCCAGAAATGTGGAAAACAGAAAATAGTGATAAATTCTATATATCAAAAGATGGCAAAGTAGCTACTTCTATAAAAAGTGAAGTACCTGTTAATGGAATGATGCAAAATTTTTGGACTATTACTCCTGGAGATCCTTTGGGAAAATATCAAATAGAGGTTTATCTTAATGATGAATTAGTGGAAGTTTTTAGGTTTGAAGTAGTACCTTTTTAAATGTTTAAATGTTAAAAACAAGATCCCCGACTTCTTTAAGAAGTCGGGGATCTGGTAAATGGTGTGACACTTGCGTAAGTCCTAAACTAAAGTGATAGAATTTACCATGAACAAACCACTCGCAAACCACAAACTCTTAAACCACCTTCTGCTTCATTCCAACTACGACTAGCACTACGACAAAGTTCAGCACTAAAATTCCAAGCACCTCCTCTTAAAACCCGACGATATTTATCTCCTCCATCTTCCCACACGCTACCATCTGTAGGTGCATGATCATAATTATTATGCCAAGGATCAGCACACCATTCCCACACTAAACCGTGCATATCATACAAACCAAAAGCATTAGCTACATCAAAATAACCCACATTTGTAATTTCTCTACGAAAATAACTTTTTGGTTCTGTTGTATAGGTATCACTACCACTGCAATTAATTAAATCAGAATTAATACTTTCTCCAAAATGAAAAGATGTGGTAGTACCTGCGCGACAAGCATATTCCCATTCTGCTTCACTGGGTAAACGATATTTTCTCCCGGTTTTTCTGGATAGCCTTAAACAAAATTCTACTGCTTCATACCAGGAAACATTTTCTATGGGTAAATTTCCTCCTTTAAATTTTGAGGGATAAGGATTCATGTTTTCTTCTATTTTGGGAAAATTAGCAACGGTGCGCCATTGTGCTTGAGTAATGGGATATTTACTCATAAAAAATGGTGCAATTTTTACAGAATGTTGTGGATGTTCGTCTGGTTCTCCTTCTAAGTTTGGTGAACCCATCATAAAAGTACCTCCGGGAATGGAGATCATTTCTAAGATAATGTTACGGCTTAATTCTTCTTCAAAATATTTGCTACTATAGCGATCGCGGTAAATTTCTCTTCCTCTAGTATCTACAGTCACAACATAAAAATCAAAGGTATATAATGGAGGTAAATTAGTGTTGGTTTCTAATTGATTTTCTAGTTGATTTTCTGGATCATCATTTCCTATTTGACTGATTTTTCCTAGTTTAGTTTGTAATTGATGTTCTATATTTTTCTGCAAAATTTCTTCAAATTCTGGAGGTAAATCTGTCATTGATTTTGGTTGTGGTAACGAAGGAAATTTTAAACTTACAGGGGAGTTAATAGACTCTAAATCTTGTAAAACTTCCTGGGCTGATTGATATCTTTCTTTAACAAAATGTTGCAGTAATTTATCTAAAATAGCCTGTAATTGATGACTAACAATTACTCCTTTTTTTGCCAATCTTTCCTTCCATAACCATTTAGCATTCATGGGATCATAGAGGAGATCATTATATTGGCCATAGTGATCTTGTAGGGGTAAATCTTGGGTTAATAACCGCACACAAGTTACTCCTAAAGAATATAGATCACTAGCATGACAAGCATAACCAGCCATTTGTTCTGTAGGTGCATAACCAAGGGTATAAATTGCCGTTGCTTGTCTAGCTAAACTAGTTTGTGTGACTTGTTTCGCACCTCCAAAATCAATTAATACTGGTTTTTTATCACTATCACGACGAATAATATTTTCTGGTTTAATATCCCGATGAATAATATTTTTTTGGTGAATAAATTCCAAAACAGGTAATAAGTCTGCTAAAAGTTGCCGCACTTCTTTTTCATCATAAGCGCGGTTTTGGACTTCTTCTAATAGAGTTTTACCAATAATAAATTCCTGGACTAAATATAAACAAGAACCTTGTTCAAAATATGCCAGAAGTCGAGGAATTTGTGGATGATTTTCTCCTAATTCATATAACCTTAAAGCCTCTTCCTTAAAAAATTCGGCTGCTTTTTTTAATTGTGTTGTTCCCTGAAATTGGGGGAAAAATTGTTTAATGACACAAGGTGCATTTAATCTATCTATATCTTCAGCAGCGTAGGTTCTGCTAAATCCACCTTCACCTAATAATCTTAATACGTGGTAACGATTTCTCAGGACTGTTCCAAAGTCATTTTGTCCACAACTAAGACAAGATTTATTAATATCTGGGTTGAAGGGATTTGAACAATTCGGATTTTGACAAATTTGCATGATCAAAAGTAAAAAGCCTTAATTACAGACTTTTCTGGTGTTGCTAAATGTTACTATAGGATTGTCAATTTCTTGTATCAATTAATAATTGATATACAATATCTACAAGATGACAAGTTAAGTCATCTATGTTAATTTTTAGATTTTTGGATTTACTATATTGATGAAATTTCAACACTTTCAACATTTTTATTGTTGAATTATGTTATAATTAAATACTTACCATTAGGTAATGGCTAAATATTTACTGATCTTTTTTCTATAAGTTCTGAGATTCCTTTGATCTTAGAAAATAACATCTATTTACAGGTAAATTTGTGTTTTCTGTTGCTAATAACAAAAAGATCCTCAACTTCTTAGATAAGTCGGGGATCTGCATCAGCAAACATCTTTTGTATGGTGCGTCAGATTGCATAAATCTAGTAAATAAGTAGATTACTCATATCTGACGCACCTTACTGATGTGTCGGTTGTATAAGTCCTGAAATAATATCAGCTAATACAGCTAAAATTATTCACCTTGTTTAGTAGTAACCACAACTACAGGAGTGTTAGCAACTTTAGTAGCTTGTAAAATCGCAGTATTGGTAACTGAATTATTCGCCAAGGTAAACAATGGATTGGATAAAATACCAGCGATAGATGTAGCAATCAAAGTTACAACTAAGCCCACTTGTAAAGGTCTAAATCCAGGTAAGTCCCAACGGACAACAGGATAATTTTTGACTACATCGGACATTTCTTGGGGTTCTTTAACTACCATCATTTTAACTACACGAATGTAGTAATAGATAGAAACGACGCTGGTAATTAAGCCTAGTAATACTAAACCATAAAGACCTGCTTGCCAACCTGCCCAAAACAGATAAATTTTCCCAAAAAATCCTGCTAGGGGAGGAATACCACCTAAAGATAAGAGTGATAGACTCAAACCAAGGGTTAATAGGGGATCTTTTTGGTATAAACCGGAATATTCAGCAATTTGGTCTGTACCTGTGCGTAGTGAAAATAAGACAACGCAGGTAAAACCGCATAGGTTCATAAATAGATAAACTAGTAGATAGAAAATCATACTAGAATATCCCGCATCTGTGCCAGCGATTAAGCCAATCATCACAAAGCCAGCTTGGGCAATAGATGAATAAGCTAACATCCGCTTCATGCTAGTTTGGGCAAGGGCAACTACGTTACCCAAAATCATACTGAGAATTGCTAAAGCAGTGAATACGAATCTCCACTCATCAGCAACGACGGGGAAGACAGTGGTTAATAAGCGAATAGCAAGGGCAAAACCTGCGGCCTTAGAACCGACGGATAAGAATGCGATAACGGGTGTAGGTGCGCCTTCGTATACGTCAGGTGTCCATTGATGGAAAGGTGCAGCAGAAATTTTGAAACCCACACCGGCAATACTGAATACTAGGGCAATGACTAAACCGAGAGATTGTCCTACATTAGCAGCAGAAATACCTTTAGCGATCGCTCCTAACTCAGTTTGTCCACCGGATAAACCGTATAGTAGAGAAACACCATACAAAAATACTGCCGTACTAGAAGCACCAATCAACAAGTATTTTAATGCCGCTTCATTGGAACGAGGATCGCGTTTTGTGTATCCTGTCAGTAGATAGGAGGAAATACTTAAAGTTTCCAGGGCAATGAAAATCATTACTAATTCACTAGCACCAGAAACAAACATTCCGCCCAAAGTAGCAGTTAATAAAATAGCGATAAACTCAGCTAAAGCAGTACCACTTTGTTCCACATAACGAATGGACATTAGGATAGTTACTACTGAAGAAAGGGCAATTATGCCGCGAAAAACAATACTGAGATCATCACTATTAAACTCACCGCTAAAGGAGATAGGATTAGTGGAATCCCATTGAAAACCCAGGGCGACAGTCGCAGCTAGAAGACCAGCGATCGCTAAATAACCGATCCAGCGAGAAGATGTACGCCCCAAAATCAAATCTACAATCAAAACCGCCACAAGGGTAAAAATGACAATTCCCTCTGGTAAAATCGTGCCAGCATTCAACTGGGCTGTAAAATTAGCAAAATCCATGATATGTATAGGTTTTGGTGATGTGAGATTAAGGCTAACTAAGTTCATTTTATCCCTAGTTCTTGCCTAAAATTGCATTGATTCTATAATTAGGGTTGAGTGAAAAAGTCTTGCCGTGGAGGTAGGAGATCAACCAGTCTCCTGACTCCTAACTAGCAGTATTTCTTAAACGCACCATAAAAAAGCCATCCATATCCTGGGAATGCGGCCAAACTTTTAACCATCCCTTGCTATTTACATCTAAAACCTGGAAAATATCAGATGAAGGCTTTTCTACACGCCATTGCCTATTTTCTGCTAAAAATTGGGTAATTACCTCTTCATTTTCCGCAGGATGTAGCGTACAAGTAGCATAAACTAACACACCACCAGGTTTAACAAATTTTGCCGTATTTACTAATAATTCCTGTTGTAACTTAGCTAACTCTTGTACAGATGCAGGAGTTTGTCGCCATCTAGCGTCCGCATGGCGGTGCATAGTTCCTAAACCAGAACAGGGAGCATCTAATAATACATAATCACCCCGATGATGAAACTGAGGAAATTCTCGACTATCTCCGGTATAAATCTTGATAGAGTGTAAATGTAACCGTTGGGCATTTTCCTGTAACCTACGCAGTCGAGAAGCGGTTTTATCTAGAGCCAAAATTGTACCTTGATCTCCCATTAATTCGGCAATGTGGGTAGTTTTTCCTCCTGGTGCAGCACAAGTATCTATAACTACACTACCAGATAGAGGATTAAGTAAATGTGCCACTAACTGAGCACTACTATCTTGAACAGTCCACCAACCCTGATGAAAACCGGGTAAATTTTGAATTTGACCAGCACTACTAATTAATCTTAATCCTTGGGGTAAATGATTAATTCTCCTAACTAAAATATTAGCTGAATTTAAAGCAGATTCTACTTCTTCAAGAGAACTTTTCAAAATATTCACTCTTAAATCAATAGTGGGAGTTTGATTCATCCACAAACATAATTTTTCCGTTTTATCAAAACCTAATTGTGATACCCAAACTTCAATGATCCAATCAGGAAAACTGTGTAAAATCCCCAATTTAGTTACAGGATTTTCCGGTAATATCAAAGGTTCTGGTTTTTTTTCTGCTAACCGTAAATATTGACGTAATAAACCATTAACAAAACCAGTTAAACCAGAAAAACCATTTTTCTTGGCCAGTTCTACTGTAGTATTAACAGCAGCAGAAACCGGAATTTTTTCTTGATAGCGGATTTGATATAAACCCAAATGTAAAATAGTTCTTAAGTCCGATGGTTGTTGAGCGGATTTTTTAGTAGCTACTTGATCAATAATACTGTCTAAAGTGCGTTGTCTTCTGACACTACCATATACTAATTCCGTAATTAATCGGCGATCGTGATCAGGTAACTGATGTTTTTTGAAAATACGATCTAAAGCAATATCAACATAAGCACCTTTATGAATATCCTTAAGAGAAATAAAAGCTAATTGCCGAGAATTAATCATTTTTTTACCTATAACCTATAATAATATAGATTTGTGTATACTATACTAATAGTAACAGTTAGTTAATAAGTTTTATTACGATCTAGCGTTGGTCAGATTATTAAAAATATAAACTACTATATAAAGAAGCTAAAATAATGATTTACGATAAATTGAATACATAGACCTGTCTCAAGTCATTTAAAATCTCATAACCCATTACAAGCAATATTTATCATAAATCTGGGAATACTCAGGGTTTGGTGAAAAATTTATTTATCTGTAAGGGTAGGGAACAGTTTTAGCTATTTTGATATCCTCAATTTTTCAGATACAACAACCAAAAATGCCAGGCTTTTCAGACACAATCAGCCAAAACCTTGTACTTTCCAATTGCACTAAAAGTCATCCAAACCCTGATTAATAAACGGGTTAAGGTTGATTAGGCAAGCCCTACTTCAACAAATTTCTTTAATTTAAATTCATATAGCCCAATCTATGACATATTCATCATTACCCAAACACAGCACTGCGTTAACCACTAGAAGTGAGCTTTCACCTTTCAGCAACAAACTAGTACAATTAGGCTATGTTAGTAGCGACGATATGAGACGAGCTCTCATTGAAAGTCGTAAAAATAACAGACCGCTTACAGAAGTATTAGAATCAATTACTGGGAAAACATTAACACCAGAACTTGCCAGAGAATACAAAAGGCAAAATTTATTTGAATTAAAGATTTTATACGGAGTTGAATTTGTAGATCCCGAAATTCACAGCATTAATGCCAGTAATATAGGAAGTTTAATTGATACTCTGATTCCCGAAGATTTATGTCGTCGTCGTAGTTTAGTACCATTGTCTAAACACGAAGATCAAAATCCTCCCTACGTTTTAGTAGCTATGCAAGATCCAGATCATCTGGAAGCATTAGACGAACTAAACCATCTGCTTAATTCGCAAAATCCTCCTTTAGCTTTGCAAAGACAGGTAATCACTAAAGAAGATTATCAAGCAATTATTAACCAATACTTAGATGTTAAAGTAGCCAAAGCTAAACAGAAAGAACAAGATAAAATGACTGATATCAGTTCAGATATCATAAATTTAAGTGAACATTTGAAGGATGTAGCACCAGAAGATGATAAAGTGGATTTATCAGAGGCCAAAAGTGGGGCCGAAGGTGCACCAATTATCAATCTTGTGAATAAAATTCTGTTAGTAGCCTTAAAAGATAAAGCCTCAGATATTCATGTAGAACCCCAAGAAGAACACCTACGGGTACGCTACCGCAAAGATGGAATATTACGGGAATCACCAGCCGTGCCGATCATGCCCAAACATATTATACCATCTGTGACAGCGCGATTTAAAATTATTTCTAACTTAGATATATCGGAAAGAAGATTACCGCAGGATGGAAGAATTCGCCGCATTTTTGAAGGTAGAAAAGTAGACTTTCGGGTGAATACTCTACCGAGTCGCTACGGTGAAAAAATCTGTTTGCGGATTTTAGATAACTCCTCTACCCAGCTAGGGTTAGATAAATTAATCACCGATCCAGAAACCTTGAATATGGTCAAAGATATGGTGAGTAAGCCTTTTGGATTGATTTTGGTAACAGGACCTACTGGTTCAGGAAAAACCACCTCATTGTATTCTGCACTAGCAGAAAAGAACGATCCAGGGATTAATATTAGTACGGTAGAAGACCCAGTAGAATACAGTTTACCAGGGATTACCCAGGTACAGGTAATTAGAGAGAAGGGATTAGACTTTTCCACAGCTTTAAGGGCATTTTTGCGACAAGATCCCGATGTGTTACTAGTGGGGGAAACAAGGGATAAAGAGACAGCGAAAACAGCTATTGAAGCAGCGTTAACAGGACACTTAGTATTAACCACCTTACATACCAATGATGCACCAGGAGCGATCGCCCGTTTAGTAGAAATGGATATTGAAGCCTTCATGATTTCCAGTTCCCTAATTGGGGTACTAGCACAACGGTTGATACGTCGTGTTTGTGGAGAATGTAAAATTCCCTACACACCCACACCAAAAGAACTAGCACGTTATGGTTTATCAGCGTCCCAAGAAGGTGCGGTAAAATTCTATAAAGCCAATACCATAGAACCAAAAGTATTAGCTGCAAATCCTAGTATGAAAGTTTGTCCAGCTTGTAAAGGTATAGGGTATCAAGGACGGTGTGGTGTATATGAAGTAATGCGGATTACGGAAAAGCTACAAGCCCTAATTAACCAAGCAGCACCTACAGAAAGGATCAAAGAGGTAGCGATCCAAGAAGGCATGAAAACCCTACTAGCTTATAGTTTAAACTTAGTAAGACAAGGAGTAACTACACTAGAAGAAGTAGAAAGGGTAGTATATACAGATACAGGTTTAGAAGCCGAATTAAAAGCTAAACGCAAAAGTAGTCTGACCTGTAATACCTGTAGTGCTGAACTACAACCAGAATGGCTAGACTGTCCCTATTGTCTCACACCCAGGTTTACAGACTAGGTGATTGGTAATTGGTGATTGGTGATTGGTGAGTAGTTAATACAGCATATTTCATATCAATGAGGTAAAAACTGAAATCATAAAACCCCTGTGGAACAGGCATCCTGCCTGTTAATTCTGTACCTCATAACTCAGGAGATTTCAGCAAAATAGCCAAACTTTGCTCACATCTTGATAAACTTAAATCAAAACATGATCTAAGTATTGGACACAAATTCAAACGACTTAGATACAAGCTAAGACTAGCAATGGAAAGACTCAG
>NZ_JACJPV010000029.1 GCF_014696225.1 Anabaena sp. FACHB-1237
GACTAAAAAACTTAGCTTACAACACAGGTCAAACTATTTATCAAATTAAGCATAATTTGCTTTCTAATTATTTAATAGGACAACTAAAACGTCCAGATATTGCTATGTCAATGGTTTAGTCTTTAGGCGCTCGGTGCGGCTACGCCGCACCATCGCTTGTGCCAGTTGCGTAAGTCCTATCAATATTTAATTCTCGCAACTTTGGTGCTAAACGTTGAGTTTCTTAAAATGTTACAATATCAGTGGTAGTAGAGGAAAAAACGATGAAAAAAGCATTGATGATTAAAATACTCATTTCATCACTAACTTGCTTAAATATATTTACTCCTGATCAGGTTGCGGCTCAACTTTTACCACAACCTTGGGTGACGGTGGGAAGTAAAGATAGTGAAGTTACTTATGGTGCGGGTGTTAAGGTTTTAGGTTTTGGTGTTGAAGTAGGAAGGGGTCCTCAAGGTGCTACGGGAGCAGATGTTTTAAAATTCTTGAGTTTACCAGTGATTTCACCTTATGTCGGAATTGGCTGGTATTCGGAAGATAAAGGAGTGGCTGTTTCTGGAGGTGTACAAGTAGTGACTAGCGATCATCTTTTTGTAGGTGCTGGTTACAATTCTGTGCGAGGATTTAATGGTCAAATCGGTGTAAAATTCTAGAGGATGTTTGGATTTTTTAATTCTTTTTTTCAATCCCCTTGTCGTCCGTTAAGCCTTCTATTTCTTCCTCTGTAAAAATAGGAGGCCATAATTCAAAAATAGGTACTTCCCAACCAGGAAAAAGTTCAGGTAAAGTTAAAATATCGCCATTATAAAAAACTATTGGCTCACCTTGAGAACGATAAACTGTGACTGTTTCCTCATCAGGGTCAATTAAAATTCCAATAATTGCACCTAATTTGATCAAGTTAAGAATTTTATTTTTTAATGTTTTAATTCTATCACTTTGAGATTTAATTTCTACTACTAAATCTGGTACAAGTTCACCAAAATAACGGGGACTTTGACGCAACCTTGCAGCACTGACAAAAGAAACATCAGGAGCGGTTAAGTTGCTATCTGGTAAAATAAAACCACCCGCAGAATCAAATACTCTTCCTAAACGACGGGGATTTACCCAAGCAAAGAGGAAAGCAATTAAACGACTGCTAATTTCACTAGATACAATATCCGATGGACCCACAATAGAAATTCTCCCGTTTTCTAATTCCACATCGTAATCTAAACCTGCTTCATTGATGGCACTTTGTAGTTTTTCTACATCTTGAACTGTCATGATAGCCATAAGTTTATACTCCTGATGATAAATTTAAATTATAAGCTAATGTGCAGCACTCACTGTATAATTAAAAAACCTGAAGTTACAGTAGCACAAGCATCTTGCCTGTATTAATTATTCAAGTTAAAGGCACAACAGCTTAGACTAGTTTTGGATCATTTTCTATTTGATGTTTTAACCTTGTATTTCTTCCTCTGTAAAAATAGGAGGCCATAATTCAGAAATAGGTACTTCCCAACCAGGAAAAAGTTCAGGTAAAGTTAAAATATCGCCATTATGAAAAACTATTGCTTCACCTTGAGAACGATAAACTGTTACAGTTTCTTCATCAGGATCAATTAAAATTCCAATAATTGCACCTAATTTGATCAAGTTGAGAATCTTATTTTTTAATGTTTTAATTCTATCACTTTGAGATTTAATTTCTACTACTAAATCTGGTACAAGTTCGCCAAAATAACCAGGACTTTGACGCAGACGTGCAGCACTGACAAAAGAAACATCGGGAGCGGTTAAGTTGCTATCTGGTAAAATAAAACCTCCAGCAGAATCAAATACTCTTCCTAAGCGACAGGGATAAACCCAGTTAGCTAATAGTCGGCTAAAAAGAATACCAATTTCGCTAGATACGACATCTGATGGACCCACAATAGAAATTCTCCCGTTTGTTAACTCAACATCGTAATCTAAACCTGCATCATTGATAGCAGTTTGCAGTTTTTCCACATCTTTAATAGTCATGATTGGCATAAAATAATACTCCTAATATACAAAGTTGGGGTAATTCAACCAAACACAATTTGATTTTAGATTTCCTTAAATTGTATCTGGATCAATATTTAACTCTCTCAATTTTGCGGCTAACCTTTGATATTTTTCATTTGATATTTTCGCTTTTTCTGCTTCCATTGCTGCTCTTTTTGCTTCCATCTGTGCGCTTTCTTCCGGTGTAGGAACTAAAACTCCTGATGATGTAAAATATCTTAATAAACCCTCATGAATCCCTAAGTATAAACCCAATTCTTCACTCCATAAATGTCCTTTTTCGTTAGGTTGTAAGGGTTGATATTTGCCACTAATTAAATTAAATCCTGCAAATTCTAATGTATAAGGATCAAACCAAAAATAATCAGGTGTACGGAAAGTATCTTGATAAAGTAGTTTTTTAGTTTCTCTATCAGTTTTAGCTGTAGTTGGTGAAATAATTTCGACAATGACATGAGGATATTTGCCATTTTCTTCCCACACTACCCAACTTTTTCTAGTTTTTCGTTCTGTTCCTAAAACTACGAAAAAATCTGGATCTCTAACATCTTTTGATTTTTTTTGATGAGGACTATAGTAGATGCTTAGATTTCCGACAGCATAAAAATCAGTTCTCTCCTTCCATAACCATTCTAAACATTTAAGGAGGAGAATAATTTGTCGTAAATGCAGTTCTGTTTCCACGGGAGGTTCATCACTATATAGGTCACTGGGGGGGAAAATTATCTCTTCTGATATATCTTCTAAGGTATTAGTTTGTGATTCCAGCGCTTGAGTAATCATCATGTATGATACCAAGTAGTTACTTATCAATTATAACATGAATGTAAAAATGTTAAATTATTGGTACACTGATTATTAAGTCACCATAAACTTTAGGATGTCGCCCTCCTATTGCTGGTACTAGGGTTTCTGTCCAACGCATTGCTGCTTAGTACAAAATGGGATTAAATGCGGAAGAAATCACTGAACGCATGGGTAATGTAACTCTTATTCCAGTGTATGCAGCTTTAACTTATTATCATGCTGATCGAGAAGAAATGGAGGGCTATATTGCTGCTGAAAAAGCTGATTATCAACGGTTATAGATGAAGGAGATAAGTCTATGGAAAGTATGAAAATCAAAGCACAAATTGGTAATGATGGGATAGTCAAAATTGAACTTCCTCCTGAGTTTGCTAATGAAGAATTAGAAATGGTGATTGTATTTCAACGTATTGCCAAAACGTCATTAAAATCTGACAATAAATCTCCAGAAGAGTTAGGATATTCTCGGAGATTTTTAGAAGAAGTAGTAGGTATTTGGGAAGGTGAAATGATTCAAATTCCAGAACAGCTTCAGTTTGAAGAACGGGAAGAAATTCAATTTCATTTAGTAAAAAACCAGTTAGACTTCATCGTCTGATTCTTTCGGCAACGAACTTAAATTTTCACCTTGCGCGTGGACTGTTCTGTGCTTTTTAGAGATATTCAGCAAATATTTTTCTGGTGGGGGGATGGGATGGCTTTTACCTTTGGGAGTAAGTCTTTGGTGGGCTTCGTAGCGAGCGACGATTTTCTGCCAATCATCTGGGTATAACTCCTTAAACTTCAGGATAAAGTCTGAATCAGAATGGTTTCCATTTAAGTTTTTCAGCGTTCTCAAAATTTTTTCTTCTTTTTTTAAAAAAACTTGTCCTTTAGGCACTCTTAATCTTCTCATTAATTCCTCGATTTTTCTAAATTGGTACGGTCTGACTATAGTATAGTCAGGATATGCTAATAATATATATTATCGCCAACTATGATTACAATGGGTACTCGCACTTCTTCCAACCTAACGAGCGATCGCACTTTCCCAAATATTCAATGATAAAATCAAGAAAACTAAAAATAATCTACCTATGACAGCTACACTCATTAAACCTTCCCAATTCCTACCAGAAGGAATCTGTATCAAGCGTATTAAAAACCTCATGTTATTCAAATTTACCGATAAACTAGGGGAGCGAATGCAAGAACTCTCAACACTGTATTTCTTTATTGTCTAAGTTTGACACATTTTGTATAGGTTTGTAAATAGCATTTTTGAGACGATCTTTGATTTCTTTGGAGTAATTTCTCAATCCGTACAACCGACAAGAAAAGCAGTGAATAATTGCCATTAGGTCTTCTACTAATTCTTGTTGGGGTGACAAAGATTCCTGGTTTGCAACTATGATCTCTTTACGAGCAAGTGAGACAACGCGCTCAGTATCGCTGTGAATACTGTCACTACCCTGAACTTCTTAGCACAGCACCTCTTTCTATTGACCATTTGCAACCTCAATCTTTGGGAGGTACTGATAATCTTGATAATCTTGCCCTTGCCTGTCGTCGTTGCAATGAAAGACGTTACAATTTTACTACAGGTATTGATCCCGACACTGGAAAAGAAACTCCCTTGTTTAATCCCCGTCAGCAAATTTGGGCTGAACATTTTATGTGGACATTTGACGGTTTATGTATTATTGGCAAAACTCCCACAGGACGAGCAACCTGTGAACGTCTTGATCTAAATGATGAACGTCGTGGAGAAAAATTCATTCAAAAATCTCGACAAAGATGGGTTGAAAGTGGTCTACATCCTCCTGAAGATGATCCACAAGAATAATGGAAAAAATAGTTATTAGGGTACATTGGACAAATAATCTAACATACCTTACTATTTAGGCTAATAAAATTCCGAATAAAAAAGTTTTATATTAAACACTCTTGATTTAAGTCAAATTTAAGCCAAGCCTCAAACCTTGAAAAATCAAACCTTTACCACTTGCAGTTATTCACAAACAATGTTATATTAGAACATAATAAAATCAATTTAGGCTAAAAATTTAACTCTCATAATTCCCCAACCAAAAAACCTGAAATTATCGCACCTTTCAAACAACATTACCAAGTTCGGAGTAATCCCAAGAGTGCATTTGACGGAAAGGAAGACCCATCTTTTGGAAGACATACTTCTCTTTCACACCAGAAGCAACTAAGTCTGGTTTCAATGCTTTGATAAATTCTTCAAATTCGTAAGCGGTAACGTCGTCATAAACGATAGTTCCGTTTTCAATGTAGTGAGTGGTACGTTTATAGTCGTCATTATGAGCGAACTCATAACCAGTACCTACTAATCTCATTCCTAAATCTTGGAACGCGGGTACAACGTGACGGGGACGTAAACCACCAACCATCATTGCCACTGTCTTACCTTCTAAACGGGGGCGATACTTAGCAACGATCGCATCCATGGAAGGTTGATATTTAGCAATAACTTTCTCAGCGTTTTCTTGAATCTTAGAATCAAATTTAGAAGCAATTTCACGTAAAGATGCAGCAATCTTGGTAGGTCCAAAGAAGTTATACTCCATCCAGGGTAGATAAAAGCGATAATCCTGTAATCCTTCCATAGCAATAGTTTCAAAAAGATTAACTAAGATATGGATTACTTATAGCTTAAAACCTCAAGAAAAACCGCTTAAAATGCTATTTATTGCAACAATTAATTAATAAATGTTATGGCTTGAAAAAACAGTAGTAACATACGTTACAGAATATATAATTTCTAAATTTTACGTCACCAATAAAAATTTTATTTCTAAATCACAATAGTGCCGTCACGGTCGTCACTTTCCTTATATAGCAATACTTTCAAGTCGTCACTAGGTCGTCACTTTTATGAGATTATTGGGAACAGGGAACAGAAGGTTCAGAAATGAGAAATGATTTAATGGGAAAATAGTTGATCTATAAAATCAACTATTTTCTCCGTGAATAATTATTTTGAAAATATTGAAAAATCGCTATTACTAAATAATAGTGCTAGAATATTTATTGTAAATATTCTAGTTTTTTTATTATGGCAGAACCTACATTAACTCAAGTATTTGGTAGCGGTGCTACGCAAGACGCTACTACTATCACAATCAGTAAATCTGATCTGACAGAAATTGGATTAACACCAGACGCCAACAATTCAGCCGAATCTTTATTGATAGCTGAGATCATGGGTAAACTACAACCAACACCACAACTACTAATAATTGAAACCAGCCAATTTAAAACAGGAGACCAGATAAAACCCAAAAACCCTAAAAAAGATCAAAAAAATAAGGTCTACACAGTGACCTGTGTAGACCGGGGGCGGATTTATGGAAAAGCGGCTAGAGATTTTCGATCTAAGTCTTGGACACCTTCAGAGATTGAATTAGTTGGTTAAATGCTCCAATTGATACCGTATAAGCTGAGATTTTAATAATTCAATTTCAGCTTTTAACCTTAAATTTTCCTCCTTTAAAAATTCAATATCCTCCTGACGATCAATAGCCATTTTGATAACTTTTTTCCGATTATCAAGGCTAAACCACTTCTGATAAATTTCCGTATGAATTTCTACGGAATGTCCTAAATTATCAGCAGCAGCCTTAATTGGTATTCCCATAATGTGCGCTCTAATTGCCCAAGCATGGCGTAAATCATAGGGAGTAAATGGAATATTTACTCTACGAAACCATGATGAACAATTAACACGAATAGTATTAATATCGGTGAAGTTGTTTCTACCATCAGTTTGGTTCTTTAATAGTTCTAAATATTCAGCATTTTTCAAATCAAATAATTCTACCCAGTCAGGATATAGTGGTAAAGCCTCTCTATATCCTGTTTTCGTGTCTTTATCAACTTTCCAAGTATTATCGGTGTTATCAGCCGATAACCACCAATTAATATCAGGATTTACAAATAGTTCACGTGGTCGTAAACCGTAAGTAGCAAGCATTCCATAAACCCATTGCCATAATTTCCAGGTATTAATTAAATCTTTTTTAATAGTTCCTTTTCTGGTTTGGGCATAGTTTGAGAAATTCTGAAAAAATGTAACCACATCCTCATCACTGGGAATATCCCTAATTTGAGGTTGTGGTTTTTTAATCTTGATGTTGTCTAAATTGAAAGTTGTTAATTTTAAAGTATTCCTTAAAACCTTCAATGTCTTAACCGCACTCTGTTTAGCGTGTTGGTTATCTAATTTTTCTATTGCTAATTCAATAGATTCTTGAGTTAGTAAAGTTTCACATCCCACATACCTTTTTAAATAATCAAGGTAGTAGGAAAATGTATGCTTTGATTTCTCTGTTAGTTTGTGAGTTTTAAAATATTCATTTTCAAAGGTTTCTAGCACATCACCAATAGTTCTTATAGATTCTGAAATTCTACCTTTACCTAAATATTTATCATTCCATTCAAAAGTTTTACGAGCTATTAATTTACCTAATTCTTGCGCCTCCTCCTCCGCGGTTTTTAGACCATCTAAGTTAGCAGGAATATTGAGGGAAATTTTATATTGCCTGTACCCAGTTCCCAACCTATCAGCATCACCAGGGCGAATTGGTAGCGAAGCCTGTAGCTGAATCGTATTTTTACTAACAACTAAACCGACTTTAACCTTACCAGCTTTTAACCGTCCTTTTACCTTGTCTAACTCTTGATTAAATTTGTTTTGTAAGTGTGTTTGTGTCGCTTGCATCTGTTTTATGTTTCCCCTATAAGAACCATCGGTAGATGCTGGCGGTTCATAGCCGTCGAATATGTCCTGATCTGGAAAATTTATCATGGCTTAAATATGGATTAAATTTCAGTCCAAAATTTACAAAGTTCAAAATGAGCAATGTCTGATCTGAACTGAATGCGGTTATATCCAAATTTAACTTATATTTTGTACAGGGTATACCATAAGCCTCTTCCATGTGACGGCTGATATAGTTCATAGAACGATAGCAGTGGATGAGGTTCATCTTCACGTTGGGGGTCAACAACATTTCGTTGATTGTACCATCACCAGACCACTGTGCAACTACACGCAATCCTATTTCTTCTAATAAGATCCGGCTGGCCCAAGCGTCACCACCGATGTTATAGTCACCAATGATGGCTACGTCATAGGGAGTAGATTCAAACTGGAGAGTACCATCTTTCTTAGCTTTGTCTGCTCTGGGGAATACCCAGTCACGAATCATGTCGTTAGCGATGTGGTGTCCTAAAGACTGAGATACACCACGGAAACCTTCGCAACGTACAGGAATAACTGGCTTACCGATGGTTTTAGATGTCTTCTTAGCTACTGCTTCAATGTCATCGCCAATTAGACCGATAGGACATTCAGATTGAATGGAAACACCACGATTTAAGGGGAATAACTCATCTAACTCTTCAATTAATTTGATGAGTTTTTTGTCTCCACCAAATACGATATCCCGTTCTTGGAAGTCGGAGGTGAAGTGCATAGTACCAAAGGTATCTATACCTGTAGTACCTAAGTAGTAGTTACGACGACCTGACCAAGACCAGTAACCGCAACCTACAGGACCGTGACTGATGTGAATCATGTCCTTGATAGGACCCCAAACCACACCTTTAGATCCTGCATAAGCACAACCACGAGCGGTCATTACACCAGGTAAGGATTTGATGTTAGATTTAACACCACAATCTGTTTTACCTTCTTCGTGTACATTTAAGTGTTTTTCACGCTTCTTAGCAGCCTTTTCGGGGTAAGCTTTAAGAACTTCTTTGATCAGTTCCTTTCTTTCTTCAACAATTTTCTTGTTGTCTGGAGGAGTCATTTGTGGCCTCTCTTAACTATTTAGGATATGAGATGAATTAGGGAGGGGGAAATTAATCCCCAAGGGAAGGTTAAAAAGGAAGGTAAAAAGGAATTGTGTAGAGTGTTCCTTTTTCCTGTTCCTTGTGGACTAAATACTACTTGGCAGCAGAAGCGGGCTTACCAATGATTCCTGCGTGCTTGGTATCGTCATCTAATAGACCATATTCGATCAACAGAGCTTCTAATTCATCCATTTCCATTGGTGTAGGAATGGTGAGTTTCTTGTTGTTGATGATCTTCTTAGCTAATTCGCGGTATTCGTTAGATTGGTTGCTGTCAGGAGCGTACTCGTTTACTGTCATACGACGTAACTCTGCGTGTTGAACGATGTTGTCACGAGGTACGAAGTGAATCATTTGGGTATTTAAACGTTTAGCCAAGTTTTCAATTAACTCGTCTTCACGGTCAACTTTACGGCTGTTACAGATTAAACCACCTAAACGTACACCACCGGAGTGTGCATATTTAAGAATACCACGAGCGATGTTGTTAGCAGCGTACATCGCCATCATTTCACCGGAGGTAACGATGTAGATTTCTTGTGCTTTACCTTCACGAAAAAGTTAGATATTTTTGAGAAATAGCTGTAAAATGTTCATTTTACACAGTGTTTGCTGTAAGCATTGTCTGAATTAAACAGTTTTTTTATTAGGGTAAATTTAGGGTATGGATAGAACACAGGAAGCATTTGCCGATTTTCACCAAACAGCTATTACGGATGGAGGATATTTAGGTAGAATGCAAGCAGTAAATGAACAAGAAAATCATCTAACAGCAAAATTAATCACAGAATTAAAAGCAATTAATGGTAGACTAAGAGCCGCTAATGTTTGTGTTTCTGTGAGAAAATCTGGCAATTCTTTACAGTTAAGATGCACTTTACCTATTAAACCAGGTGATTTTGATAAAAACGGTAATGGTACAAAACAATATGATATTTCCCTGGGTATTCCTTTTAATTTTGCTGGTTTAAATACTGCGGAAGAGGAAGCAAATGAGTTAGGAAAATTAATTGCTAGAAAACAATTTCAATGGACTGATAAATATTTAGGGAAAACTCGGATTAAAGCTGGTTTAAAAACCATTGGTGATTTAGTGGCAGATTTTGAGAATAATTATTTTCAAACGCGCAAACGCACCTTAAAAAGTGAAAATACTTTCAGTAGTTATTTTTATATTGCTCAAAAACATTTACCCAAGGATAAACTAGCGATAAATGCGAATTTTATTGATGCTGTACAAAATTGCCCATCTTCTGATAGTGTGAAAAATGAGTTAATTAAAGTGATTCGGGTATTATGTAAATGTTCTGGTTTAGAAGTTCCTGAATTAAGCAATTTAAAAATTAAAGCTACTACAAAACGTAAACGGGATATTCCTACAGATAAAGAGATAGAAAAGGAATATTTCAAGTTTGAAAATTATGCTATTCATCGTCCTAGTAAGTTAGTAACTAGGGAAGATAGAAATAATTGGAAGTTGTGGAGATGGGTTTATGGGATGTTAGCTACTTATGGTTTAAGGCCGATTGAAATTTTTGTCAAACCGGATTTAGATTGGTGGTTATCTGTGGATAATACCATGAATACATGGCGAGTTAATGAACAATGTAAAACCGGAGAAAGGGATGCTTTACCATTATATCCCCATTGGGTAGAAGAGTTTAATTTAAAAAATGATTTAGAAGCAATTGAGTTATTAAAGTTGAAGATTGAAGATAAAATTACCAGTAAAGAAATTAATGCAGCGCGACATGGTACAGATAGATGGTTTAGATGTGTGGGAGTGAATTTTCAACCCTATGATTTACGTCATGCTTGGGCAATTCGAGCGCATTTAATGGGCATTCCTATTAAAGCTGCTGCTGATAATTTAGGTCATTCTGTGAATATGCACACTTCAATTTATCAAAAGTGGTTTAGTTTGGAAAATCGCAAGGTTGCTATTGAGGAAGCGATTAAGAAAAAATCAAAAGTTGAATATCTACAGGATATGGTGATTAGATTGGAACAGGAAAATGAGAGGTTGAGAATTGAGAATGAACGATTGAGATTACAGCTAGGAAATCAAAATTTCGTGAAAATGATTAATTAAAATTGTCGTAAGTATTAGACATTTCTTGGCAATTATTGTAGAGACGTTCTATAGAACGTCTATGCAAGGGTTGTAGAAAACCCTTATGTAATTTTCACCACAGGTCTATTACATTTCAACCTTTTCTACGTTTTCTACTGGAAATTTTATTAAATGTACCTCTCCATAGAATTATGACAGGAAGAAGAGTAATAACTAACAAGACTAGAGGTGCAAAAGATTGTGAAACTATCACTAAAAGAAGAATTAACAGATTCATACTTCCAAAGAGTATCCAACCTGAGATAAGAACCCACCAGGGAATGCGTCCTCCAGCCATACTTCTGAAAGCTCGACCCCTAAGATATATTTCCCCCATTGGATCATATCCATTAGGAATCCTATCATAGTCTGGAGAGATTTGTTCATCGGGAATATCAACAAATAATTTGTCTTTATTTAAGTCACCATCACCAAAAAACGATTGAGATTCATTTTGCTTGTTCATAGGTTAAAATAAATTCGGTTAACTAGATAATATGATATTGTTCTTAAATAAGTAACCAAAATTGGCGTTGCATAAGTGCGGGATATTTTCCCTGACCTTGAATATTTTGATTATCTAACCATTGAATTAGATTATGATTAGGTTTCATATCTGCCCAAGGAATTGCTGTACTATCATGATTTGCTTGGGAGTAAAGTTGTTCAAACCATGCTGTTGGTTGACCTGCTTTAATATATTCTTGGGCTAGATTTTGGACGTAAGCTCGATTTTCTGTCATATAGATAAGCTCTATACTTTTATACCATATAAATCATCAATTAGTTATGAACAACAAGATCCCCGACTTCTCTAAGAAGTCGGGGATCTGAATCTTGCTTTGGGTAATGCTGGGTTTCCTTGCATCAAGCTAACCTACAGTATAATTGAGTTAAAATAAGTTTTTTATAAATGGAATGTTATAAATTATGCCTTATAGTCAGTTTACATCTATTGGCAAGGTTAAAGAGGCTTTCGGGTTAAAAACTCAGGAAGGTGGGCGTTTTATTCCTGTTATTGAAAAAATTGAACCATCTGTGACGTTAAAAGCATATCTTGAAGAAAGTATACCAATTTCTGCTTCTGCTAGTGAAAAAGCACGTTCTGAAGGGATTATTTATCCAGTTTTGTTAGAAGTAAGAAGGATTTTAAATCGGCAAATTAGTTTATTTTCTGGTGAAGATTTCACTGTTGATGAGTCAGTAGGACTGAATGGAATGTGTGATTTTTTATTAAGTCGTTCTCCTGAAGTTTTAGAAATTGAAGCACCTGTAATTGTAATTGTTGAAGCAAAAAAAGCTGATTTAAGAACTGGGTTTGGTCAATGTATTGCAGAGATGGTCGCTGCCCAAAGATTTAATAGTTCTAAAAATAATTTCCTTAGTGCTATTTATGGTGCAATTAGTAGTGGTACACAATGGCGATTTTTAAAGTTAGAGGGTGATACTGTGACTATTGATTTGTCTGATTATCCTTTACCTCCTGTAGATGAAATTTTAGGGATGTTGGTTTGGATGGTGCAAAATGGAGGATAGTCAATAATTAACAATTATAATTAACAATTCACTAAACTTTTGTAAATGTAACTCTAAATCTTCTCACTAGAGAGGATTTTTCTTGATCAATTTTCGCAAATTGATTCACTTGAATAAAAACTTTGCTATTAAAAACTTTGGTAAATTAGTTGAAGTATGAAATTTTATCAAAGATTCCTTCCCCATATAAAACCATGTTACACTTTTCCTGATATTTGATGTAAATATTGGTATAATTAATTGTTCTGTAATTATTATATCATTTAAGGAAGTGTTCAATGGCGTTGATTGATGGGTTGAGTGATAATCATAAAAAACAAATATTGGTGGATGATTGCATCAATTTGTTAGAAACACAAGTCGCTGCTATGGGGGGAATTTCAGGGTTAGCAATAAAGGCTGGTTACGCTGCTGTGAAAGGTATTAGCCCGGATTATTGTGCTGGAGCGATCGCTCGCCTGTTACCTGAATTTTTGATGGCTTTTGAAGATAAGTGGCAGGATGCAGTGGGTAGTGGCGATGCAGTGACATACTTGGTTAAAAATTCTGACAGTACGGCCGATGTGTTGTTAAGTCTTACTGACAAGCGGATTGAAAAAAGTAGCAATTCTTCATTAAAAGCTGTTTACGGTAAACTGCGGAAATCTGCCAAAAAGCACGTAGAAGAAGCTGTACCTAGTCTTGCTAAAGTTATTGACAATTACAGTAAACTATAGCAGTCAAGCTGATCTTCTATATTTCTACCACGACAAATTACCAATAATGCACCATCAGGAGCGAGAAAATTGGCGATTAAAGCAATGACTTGTAAACCGACAAATTAGTTTATTTTCTGGTAAAGATTTTACAGTTGATGAGTCAGTTGGACTTAATGGAATGTGTGATTTTTTGTTAAGTCGTTGTCCTGAAGTTTTAGAAATTGAAACTCCGGTAATTGTCATTGGACATTCCCAGTAATTAATGTAGAGACGTTCTATAGAACGTCTCTAAAACGGTTGTAGAAAACACATATTGAATTTTCGGACAGGTCTATTTTTGAAGCAAAAAAAAAGCTGATTTAAGAACTGGGTATGGAAAATGGCGGATAGCTAATGGATATGAAGCAATTGTAGATGATCCTGCTGCAAAAAATGCGTTTATTTATAAACATCTGCGGATGCTTTCTTTAATTCTTGCTTTAAGTTCTTGAATTTCCATGAGTATTATCCTTGAGAATATAAATATTATTAAGTATTATACTGTTTTTAGTATAAGCGATCGCATTCCATAAACCAAAATACGGGAAATGCCATATCTTAGGTAAGCTTCCCTAACACACCTCAACAACCCACAACACCCAAAAGCGATCGCTAAAAAATCTAAATATCCTCAAAATTTCACACCAATTTGACCATTAAATCCTCGCACAGAATTGTAACCAGCACCTACAAAAAGATGATCGCTGGTCACCACTTGTACACCACCAGAAACAGCGACTCCTTATGTTTACACCATCATCATCTAATCCCAATAATTCCAGGGTCAAAACATGACTTTCAGATCCCCGACTTCTTTGAGAAGTCGGGGATCTAGCTCCTGGATGCTCAAAGATTTGGTGATCTGCAATTTCAATTATCTGTTCAGGATTTAACGCTACTACCCCCCTTCAAGTCAAACCTTTTCAAGTTGTTAATATTTTTTGGATTTCCATGAGCATGATCCTTGAGAATATAAGTATTATACCGTTTTTATCGCATTTCTACAACCCACAACATCAAAAAAATAATATCTTAATACATAGATCCCTGACTCATTCAAGAAGTCGGGGATCTTGCTACTTATCAATCTTTTGGTAATCCCAAATCTGGTAAATTATTAACAATTTCTACCGTCTCTAAACTCACAGTAATTATCTGTTTAATTAACCTCACAATATATTGTTCATCATCAACACGATTAGGATCATTTGTAATTTCACTGCGCTTATCTGTGGTAACTTGATATTGATCTATAATCCAATCTAAGGCCGAACGGTTGCCTAAACGATATAAAAATACTGCTGGTGGTATACCTGTTAAGGTGAGAAAGTCGTTATATTTGATTTGGGTTTTATCTTTAGATAGGCGCATTTTTTCTACACGCCAATCAATGGGTAAATCTTTATTTTCTAGGTGTTTCAGGTGATATTCTGGTTGTTTTTCATAGTTAATATGAATTTCTGCTAATCGTTTTCCGGCTATGACAAAAGGATGAAATTGGGGCGCAAAGGGAATGCGGGGAAGTTCTCTTTTCAGGTTGGCTGCGTAGCGTTCCCGGTAGTGGGGATGATGTAGCACTGCATAGATATAATAGAAGATATCCCATTTAGTGATTGTAGTATCTTGGTAATGGTTTTGATATTGTTTTAATGCCCAATCTGTGATATTTTCTTGGCGGTTTGTTCCGTCTTCATTGTAGGTGTAGAAGGGGAAACATTGTGAACCACCTTGAGGTAATAGATCAGGAATATAATTAATACTAAGGGCAAACATAGGAATTTCAGTTCCAACTTTGATCCAAATTACCTGATTTTCTTTTTCAGTTTCAGGTGTTGGAAATATTATATACTGTTGATATCTACGTTGATTTAGTAGATGATCAAAATAAATATATTTTCTAACAAAAGGGCGATAAAAACAATTCCGAATTTTTAAATTATCAAATAAAAGAAACTCTCTTTTCTCTAAAGCTAATTTAAGTCTATCTGTCCATTTTATGAAACTTGAATCAGTATTTATAAAACCTTCAATATTTGGTTTTGACTCCTCCTGAAAGTATCTATTAACTTCTGAGTTATAGTTTTGAATAAATGTTTTTATTTTATCCTGTAAATCATTCTCATAAAAAGAGAAAACCCATTCATCTCTACTAGATACTACTCCAAGACTAAATAGCTTAAAAATAACTTGTGGATTTGAGTCTTTTTGCTTTTTGACTTCTTTTGATCCAATTTCTATAAATTTATCAAAATCATCTTCTAAACCTTCAGTTAACCAATTATTATTTTTATCTGGTTTAATTTCTTGCCAATCAACATCATACCAGTTAAGGTTTTCTAAATATTTTAACTTTTCTTCCTTTGTCCAAAATTCATCCATTCGTGCATAGTATATTTTAGCTTTTTTCATTCTTGTTTTCCAAATTCTTCAAATACAGCGTTTAAATCTCTTTTTCCATAAACAACACGGACAATTTCAATTCCATTTTCTAGGGGATAATAAAAAACAATATAATCATCAACAATAAACCCACGTAAATTTGATAAAATCTCAGAATAATCTTTTCCCATGCTAGGAAAAGACTAACTTACATTTTTCCCGAATAGTATCAAAAAGTTTACTCGCGGCTTTAATATTGGTTTGTCCGATAAATTCACAAATTTGATTGAGGTCTTTCACCGCAAGTTGAGAGAAAAAATAATTACCCATTTTTAACCCTGTCCCATTTGCTTTAACTTTTCTTGTAGTTGTTGGAAAACTAATTCACCTTCAACTACTTTCCCCTCATGAAGTTGTTGTGTTCCGTCCATGAGTTTTCGTCTTAGTTCACTCAGTTGCTTTTCTTTAAGATCATGTTGTTCTAACAGTTGAAAAGCTACTGCTAATAACTCATCCACACTATGATACTTACCTTGTTGTAGTTTTTGAAGAATGAATTTTTCTTGTTCTGGTTTAACGACGATTTGCATTTTTATCTCCTTATCTACTGTTGAACTGAGAATAATTCCTAATTTAGATCATCAATATTAATTTGATTTTAGCATAAAATCACCTAGTTTGTTTCTTGACCAATATATTAACACTTACTGCCACCTGAATACCAAATACATTATGAGTTGTACCTGACAGTTTAGGATTTTTGCGAACATTCCCCCCTAAATCAAATACGTAAATTTGATCAAAATGTTTTTCTAATTCCTGTCTCATTACATCAAAAGCGATTTGTTCAATAAAACGTTGAACATTACTGACCAATTATCATAGAAGAACCTACCATTAAAGGCTGTGGAAGTGGTCTTCCTTGTAACTGATACTCTTCAATCAAAAGTTCTAATACTTCTTCTCCATTTTTTAGGGATTCTGCATAAGTTTCTCCATGAGTATGGGCATAAGGACCGAACTCTGGAAAACTGACTACATATTTTTGATCTTCATCTGACCACTGAATTAATATACTGTAATGATGATTCATAGTTACTCTTCCTCGTTATCTAAATTTTCTAAGTCTCTGAGGGCATTTTTTACGTCACGTTCTTGATAACGATCTGCATCTGCTCCGTCTTTCCCTGATAAAATCAAACTATAGGATAAACTGGAATGACTCCAAACTGTATGACTTCCTTTACCTGGTCTGTAAGTAAAGCCTGCTTTTAATAGTTTAGCTTTTAGTTCTCGAATTTTTTTAGGCACAAATAAAAATATCCTATTATTTTAACTTTTCTTGTAGTTGTTGGAAAACTAATTCACCTTCAACTACTTTCCCTTCATGAAGTTGTTGTGTTCCGTCCATGAGTTTTCGTCTTAATTCACTCAGTTGCTTTTCTTTAAGATCATGTTGTTCTAACAGTTGAAAAGCTACTGCTAATAACTCATCCACACTATAATACTTACCTTGTTCTGGTTTGACGACGATTTGCATTTTTATCTCCTTATCTACTGTTGAACTGAGAATAATTCCTAATTTAGATCATCAATATTAATTTGATTTTAGCATAAAATCACCTAGTTTGTTTCTTAACTAATATATTAACACTTACTCCCACCTGAATACCAAATACATTATGAGTTGTACCTGACAGTTTAGGATTTTTGCGAACATTCCCCCCTAAATCAAATACGTAAATTTGATCAAAATGTTTTTCTAATTCCTGTCTCATGCCATCAAAAGCAATTTGTTCAATAAAACTGTTATTAGTGACAAAAGCAATAATACCCTCTTCTTTGATTCTATCACTTGCCCAACGAATTGCTTTCACATAAGGATCTGATAATTTATTTTTTAATGTTGCTTTTGATGCTTTTGCGTAGGTTGCAGACACACGATCATCTATACCTGTTTTATCTTTTGTAGTATATTTCCTATTTTTATTATTATCATTTTCATTCAATTGTCCTGCATTATAAGGAGGATTACCAATAATCACAAAAATATCAGATTTCCTTTGTTTTTCCACTCGTTTCATGTTATCTGGACTAAATAAATCCAATTGTTGAATATTTTGATCTTCAAAGGTATCAACTAAACAAATACCCTCAAAAGATTTATATTCTCCAGCTTGCTCAAAATACTCATGCTCAATATTCATAGAAGCAATATAATAAGGTAATAACATCACCTCATTACAATGTAATTCATGTTCATATTTATAGGGTAAAGCTGATTTTTGAATTTCCGCTATTTCTCGCATTATTCTAATAATAAAATTACCTGTTCCCACAAAAGGATCAAGAATATGTACACCTTTATCAACCAAGGATTTACCAAACTCTCTTTGTAAAATATTCTCCACACTTTTGACCATAAAATTAACAATCGGTTGAGGAGTATAAACAATTCCGTGAGTATCGGCAACTTTTACAGAAAAACCTTGAAAAAAGCGCTCATAAATTTTATTGAGAAAATCCTGTTTTTGGGAAAAATCATCAATAGTTGCGGCGGTTTCTTCAATTGCACCATAAAACCGATCTAAACTACTTAAAAAATGACTGCGACTAAAGGATTTAGAAGTTAAAGCATTAATTACTTTCTCAATTTCCACAGCGATGATATTGCGTTGAGCAAAATCAGGATTATTAAACACATTTCTAAAAATGCGCTCAGTTAATAAATGTTGAATTAACATTTCCTCAACGGCTGCTTCTGAAATATTAGGATTAATTGATTGACGACAAAGTTTGAAAAATTCGGCAAAAGCATCAATAAATTTTTTATTTTTCTGGCTTTGTTCTTTAATTAATCTTAATAATGCAGTTGCGTGTTCTTCCACTCGCAGTCCAAACTCATCAGCGGCTTTTTCCCATTGTTCAATTGCGGGAGGACGATATTCAAAAAGTTGTCGTAATACATCTACTAAGTTTTGGGGTTTGGTAATATCTTCATCCATTACCAATTTACCATCTTGGTAAAGAATTGCCCTTTCTGGTTGTTGAAAAATAATATTATCTTTGGGATAATCAATAGCTAGTTTTTTCTGGACTTCTTTTTTTAAATTATCTTTAGTGTCTTTAGCTTCCCAATAAGCACGAGCTAAGTTATAACTATCAACTAAAGCCCCATCAACTCTTTTTCGTTTTTTAATAGCATATTCTTGTACTAGAGTCCATTTAAACTGTTGACAGCAAGACTCAAGCAACTTTTGAAAAGCCACTTTTACCGCAGTTTCATGAACAACTCCCAGTTTTTTGAAATTTTCTAATTCTTCGTAATATTGCTTGACAGGTTTATGGGTTGGTTTGAGGTTAAGACTGGACATATAATTAAAACTAGTTTGTGGTTATATTACCACATTCTACTTTTGCTACGGTTAATCATAGGAAATGAATAAGACGCAATTTGTCTTGCTGGGATAGTTGATTAATAGTAGGTAGCAGTTCATTTAGAGACATATAGCAAGTGATGAGCTTTTAACGTTCAAATGTCTTACTTACTGTTATTGCTTTTATTCTGCTGAGTTGTTTTGAAAATTGTAAGGGAAAAGCGCAAAGCTTCGTCCTGCTTTTGTTGTTCACGAGCTAAACGCTGTCTCGATTTTAAGGTTTCTCTTAATAAGTACCTAACCCAGCTATCTAAATCTGCCCCAAATTTATACTCATCCAGCAAAGCTTCTTCTAAAAAACCAAGAAATATTTGAAGCAGATCAGAAGTAGTCAGTTCTAGATAGCGATTAAAGAAATTTGATTCTTCAGGCCAGTGAGGTAAAGTACGATCCCCTAAACCCATATCTTTCGCTAATTCAATTAGATCATAGTAATCTGTGTACCAAATATCCTCATAGTCCATATCAGGAAATATCCTGAAGTTATTACCAAGGTATACTATTGCTTTCATAAGATTATCAATAACTCGCTGTTGTTCTTGAGCAGAGTAATGTTCTTCGATAGCTGCTCTCAAACTCCGCCCCAATTGATAACCTCTTTGAGAAGTTATCTGTTTATCCCTTTCCAATTGGTCTTTTGAAAGTTTTTCACCCTGAAAATATTCGCTTTGAGGCAAGCTGTCATGATTTATCCGCGCTGCATCCAATTCAGGATTATGAGTACCGGAAATGAGCGTCTGTAGTAGCTTTAAAAGTGACATAGCAAAAGATCCTCATGTTTACTAAAAAATTTAATTTGACAAATAGGATAGACCAAAAATCACCTATATAATCAAATTTCTCGAAGCAAATGTAAGAAAAAACTTACCTGCAACATCATATACGATTATAATGTGTAGTGTAAATTTTTGGTCGGAGTGCAGAAGTGACAGAAGAAATTGATTTGATGAAACTTGTAATCGAAGTAGATGATGAGCTTATTCAAAAAGGGATAGAACCCTCTTCACGTCCTCTACATACTTACTTAACGATTACACAGCGATTGAAACCCGGCAGCAGTGTCACACTTGAATATGATCCCCTATTTAACGCTATAAATCAAATATATAAAGAACTATATCGTTTAACAGATTTAGTAATGCCACCTATCCATATAGGAACATTTATGTTTCGAGATATCTTTTTTCCTCTACGGATACCACTTATTTTTGGTTCACCAGCAATTAATCCAATAGATTTTCTAATAGATATACCTGACATACAAAAAAGATGGTTATTTAATGATCAGTAGACCGCCCTAACATTCTTAGATCAGGTTATCGATCTCATGGATTTTACGTATGGACTTGATGATCTTGGGCAGATGGGAAAGATACCAGATAAAACAGTAGAATTGTGGTATCTAGCAAAACAGCAGATGGAAGCAGCATCGGCAACACTTCTAGGATCGTTCAATAAATATGCCGTAATCCAAAACTGTTGTATTGCAACTGAGCTACTTTTAAAAGGTGCTTTAATAACTTTTGGTTTTGATGAAGAAACTTTACGAAAACAGTACGGGCATAATTTTAAAAAGCTAGTAAATACAAGTTATCAACATCTATCTAACCTCGACAAAGAAACTCTGCTATTTGTAGTTCAGCAGTTTCCTGATTATGTTAAAAGTCGGTATGAAGATCAAAAATTTTCACGATTGGATCTTGGTAAATTTTTGATGAATACTCAATATATCAGTGGTGAAATTTTGCGTCAGTTCTCTAATCGCAATTGTCGAGAAGACTTTACAGCAATGCCGAATAGAAATTGGGATTTAACTTATAGGACATTCCCAAAAAAGTAGAGTGATATCATATCTGCTTGAATACCCATCAATGTTGTGGTAGCTATTAGCTGAAATTATGATAGTGTATTTACATTCAACTTTTAGAACTCTCTTGAAAAATCAGTAACCCATTTATCAAAAATCATGTATCCCCCTTGACACTAGGGACAAAATAGGGTAAACAAAAGCAGAAAAACAAAACAAAAACCCCATTTACCCAAAAAATCCCAGGGCAAAAATAGGGAACAAAAAACCGAAATTTCTCAAACAATTGCACCATCAAAAACCCTAAATAACTTACCTTAACCTTCACGGATAGGCATAGCGAAACCACCGCATACAACGTCACCTAATACGTCGTAAGATACGAAATCTAAATCTGTGTAAGCACCGTTTTCTTCTAAGAAGTTAATAGCGGTGATAATACCACGACCTGCACAACCTACACCGGGTTCTGGACCACCAGATTCAACGCACTTAACACCACGGAAACCGGTCAGCATTACTTCATGTAATTCTAAATCTTCAACTGCACCTCTTTCAGCAGCTAAGTGTAATACTGTGGTTTGAGCCTTAGAGTGTAGCATCAAACGGGTAGAATCTGCTTTAGGGTCGCAACCTACGATCATGATGCGTTGACCCATTTCAGCCATAGCAGCTAGGGTGTTTTGAGAGGTGGTAGATTTACCGATACCGCCCTTGCCGTAGAATGCTATCTGTCTAATATTTTCGTCGCTCATTGTTCCGTTTTCCTAGTATTTAGTGGTTTACTTGTTTTGGGAATATCTCACGCCTTCTATCTACGGCAGTGAGGGTCTATAGAACGTCGCTATGGGGGCGATCGCTCTACGGAATTTGTCATCTTTTTCATGGTTGTTTATTGGGTTAGAAGAATGATTTTTTACTGGTCAATTGTCACTGGTGAATTAACTTAATTAACAATTAAATTGCTTCCACAATGATGTCTTTACTAATACGTTCGCGGAGTCTTGATTCAATGGCTATCTTTAATGTAGCGGTGCTACTGGGACATGAACCACAAGCACCTTTTAATATTACTTGAATTTTATCGCCTTGAATATCATATAGTTCTACGTCTCCCCCATCGGCAATTAAAACGGGTCGGACTTCTTCGTCTAATACTTTTTGAATTAGGGCAATTCTTTGGACGTTAGTTAATGGTTTTTGTTGTCCTAATTGAGAAGATTGGTTTGTGGCTAATTCGCTTTGGTTATGAATTTTCTCTTTAGCCAACTCTTGTTTAACTTCTTTGATTATATCATCAATTTTCGCTAAACAGGAACCGCATCCGCCACCAGCTTTTACATAATTTGTTACCTGTTCGGCACTGAAGAGATTGTTTTGTTGGATGGCTTTCTTTATTTTAGCATCACTAATTCCAAAACAACTACAGATTAGGACACCTTCATCATCGTCATCATGGGCAGCTAATGGAATACCACGATAGTTATAAATAGCTGCTTCTAATGCTTCTTGTCCCATGACAGAACAGTGCATTTTTGCTTCAGGTAGGCCACCTAAATAAGCCGCAATTTCTTTATTTGTGACTTTTAAAGCCTCATCTAAAGTTAGACCTTTAATCATTTCTGTTAAGGCGCTAGAAGAAGCGATCGCACTAGTACAACCAAAGGTTTGAAAACGTGCATCTAATATTTTATCGGTGGCTTCTTCAACTTTCAAATGTAATCTTAAAGCGTCACCGCAAGCAATACTTCCTACTTCTCCAGTGGCAATTTTAATACCAACTTCATGAGTATCTTCCATCGCGCCTTGATTTTTAGGATCGTAAAATAGTTCTAATACTTTCTCTGTGTAGTCCCACATAATTAATTCTTGTTAATTGATAATTGGTGATTGATAATTGGTGATTGGTAATTGGTAATTGGTAATTGGTAATTGGTAATTAATGATTTTCACTATTACCTATTACCCATTAACTAATTACCGATTTACTAATGTTTGTTCTTGCTGTTGTAACCAACCAGCATCATCATTTTTAAAGGGAGATAAAGCTCTCAACTTTTCCACAATTTCTGGCATTACTGCTATTACTTGATCAATTTCTGCTTCTGTTGTGTAGCGAGAAAGGCTGAAGCGAATTGAACCATGTAAAGTGGTGTAAGGTAAACCCATTGCTCTTAAAACATGGGAAGGTTCAAGTGAACCAGAAGTACAAGCAGAACCGGAAGAAGCACAAATTCCATGTTTATTTAATAGTAACAAAATCGCTTCACCTTCAATATATTTAAAACCAATATTTGTGGTGTTAGGCAATCTATTTTTTACGTCACCATTAACTTGACATTCAGGAATCTTAGCAAGTAAATTTTGTTCCAGGCGATCGCGTAATTGTTTAGTTTTTGTTCTAGTCTGTTCCAAATGTAAAAGTTCCAACTCTGCCGCTTTTCCTAATGCGATAATACCGGGAACATTTTCTGTACCTGCTCTGCGTCCTCTTTCTTGATGTCCACCAATTAAGAAGGGACGAAATCTTACTCCACGTCTAACATACAAAGCACCAATACCCTTGGGAGCGTGAATTTTATGACCAGACATAGTTAATAAATCTATGGTGCTGGTTTTCATATTTAAGGGTACTTTTCCTACCGCTTGCACTGCATCAACGTGAAAGATTGCTCCATATTCTTTAACTATAGCACCAATTTCTTCGATGGGAAAAATTGTTCCAGTTTCATTATTGGCATACATTACTGTTACTAAAGCTGTATTTCCAGTAATCGAAGCCTCTAATTCATTCAAGTCAATTTGTCCATGATTATTTACTGACAAATATGTTACTTGATACCCTTGAGTTTCCAATTGTTTACAAACATTTAAAACTGCTGCGTGTTCTACTTGGGAAGTGATGATATGGCGTTTTTCTGGTTGGGCTAATAAAGCAGCACGAATGGCCGCATTATCACCTTCTGTACCACAACTGGTAAAGACAATTTCTGACTCATCAGCACCAATTAAATTAGCAACTTGTTGTCTAGCAATTTTCACACTTTTACCTAATTGGCCACCAAAAGTGTGCATACTAGAAGGATTACCATAATAATCAGTGAGAACAGGCATCATTGCCTCAAGTACCAAGGGATCTATCTTTGTAGTGGCATTATTATCCAGATAGATGCAATCTTTTAGCATAGTTGACATAAGAAATTATAAAGTATGAATAATTTGGTAATTGGTAATTGGTGATTAGTAATTGGTGAGGGTTTAGCAATGCTAAACACCTACAATATTCGGGATTTACTATCACCTGCTACCTAAATAATTACTTGATTCTTTTGCAATTGTTCCGAAAACTTTTGAGAATAGGTTTTATACCAACATTCCCAATAATCTTGTTTATTTGTTAATTTGGCAATGAGTTGATTATATTTTTTAAACCAACTTTCCCAATAGTCAGTAGTTTCCTCCACACAACCATCATAGGTAGGACAAACGGCTTTACATTGAGGTACAGTATGAATACTACCAGCGCAGTTTGTACACAGTTTCGCATCAATGTGGTGCTGATTGTCTACCATTGTGATTGCACCATTAGGACAAACTGACAAACAACGTTTACAGGAAATACACTCTGCTGTGATTTTGTAAGCCATAACTATTTCTCCTTGATGGTAATTTGGTAATAGGTAATTGGTGATGGGTAGTTGGTAATTGGTAATTGGTGATTGGTGATTGATGATTTATAAAATATTTGCCACTAATACTGTCACCTGTCACCTGTTACCTGTCACCTATTTTTTCCTATTACCTATTACCTATTCCTTGACGTATTGTTGATAAAACTCTAAGGCAACTTTTTCGATTACGTCGTAAGCCTCTATAGCCTTAATTCCTACTGCTTCTAATTTCTCTTTAGGACAGTTACCAATTTTAGAAACTAAGACTGCTTGACAATCTGCGATCGCTTTCATTATATTCTCTGCTGTTGCCTCTTCGCCGTATCCTCCTTGACAATATTGGTCAATTTTTCTATGACTTACAAATCTCACTTCTTTACCATCCACTTCGTACACTTGAAACTCTTTCGCATGGCCGAAATGTTGATTTACTAGTCCGCCTCCTTTTGTTGCTACTGCCACTAAAATCTTAGGGCTATTAACAACTGGTTCAGCATTTTGTACCTTAGCTTTTGCTAGTTTGATCTCCTCTCTAAATTTCTCAATTCCTTCGTGAATTTCTTGACGAGTTTCTAAATTATATTCGGGAGACATTTCCATGAATTTATCTTTAGTAAACTCTTGGCTTCTATCTTCTCCTAATAATCCTACTGCATCGGCTCGACATTGACGACAATGCCGCATCATTTTCATATTACCAGCACATTGATCTTGAACTTCTTTAAGTTCTTTTCCGCTGGGTCCACGTTGCCCAATTAAACCAAAATGTGTTCCATGTTCTGGTGCAGAAATTAGTGGCATGATGTTATGTAAAAATGCTCCATGCTCACGAATTTTTTTATTAACTTCCACCAAATGTTGATCATTAATTCCGGGAATCATCACCGAATTAACTTTACATAAAATATCAGCTTCTTTTAAAGCTTGTAACCCTTCTAACTGCTTTTCTAGCAGAATTTTTGCACCTTCAATTCCTTTATAACGTTTGCGTTTATAGTGTACCCAAGAATAGATTTTCGCGCCTATTTCTGGATCAATAGTATTCAGGGTGATAGTAACGTGATCTATATTTAACTCTTTAATGCGATCAATATATTCAGGCAACATTAAGCCGTTTGTTGATAAGCATAGCTTAATATCTGGAGCTTTATCTGCAATCAACTCAAAGGTGCGAAATGTCTTTTCGGGATTTGCTAAAGGATCACCAGGTCCAGCTATTCCTAAAACTGTCATTTGCGGAATTTTTCCCGCAATTACTAACACTTTATGGGCAGCTTCTTCTGGTGTTAATAATTCGCTAACTACTCCCGGACGACTTTCGTTAGCACAGTCATACTTGCGGTTACAATAGTTACATTGAATATTGCAAGCAGGAGCGACTGCCACGTGCATCCTTGCATAGTGATGATGTGCCTCTTCACTGTAACAGGGATGTTTCTCGATGCGCTCTCTGAGTTTTTCATCCATTTCCGGTGCTGTGGTGCTATCACAACCGCAACCACCAGATTTAGCGGGTTTAATGGTTTGTGTACTAGATAGTGTCATTTAATTTCGCAAGGGTCGGTGGACTGGATAACCACTGTGAGAGGTTGATATTCACTTATATCTGATGAATTATATAACTGTCAGTTGCTTTCAATAAAGTACAGGCAGAACATAGACAAACATAAAGTTCTCTTAATTTGAGAGTGTTATCATTAGTTCATAATTACCCTGATAATTGTTCTTCTAGCCAAAATTCCATCAGTTTGATGATTTTGGGTATAATCGCAACTTCAATTTAGTCAATTTAGTTCAGATATAGCGCTATTTCATCCCTCACGGGCGGGGAGAACCCGCCCCTAACACTTTTGACTCTTTGTTAAGGAGCGTTAAGTGATTGGCGATAAATGATTTATAGCAGGGGTTTTTTTAGGAGTGTTCTGGGTTGTCAGGATAGAATTTATTGGATTTATTATGTTTGCACTCAAATCTTCAATTCCTTGATTTGCAACTATAACAAAATTCAAAAGTTTTTTTTTGGGATGAGGTACTAGTATTTTTCAGTTGGGGTTCAAGTATTTATAGTTGGGGGTTCAAGTTTTCTTTGTACTCATTTATAATTTAGTTATCATCAGCATTTGAGCTATTTATCTGTTATTTTGCCGTTACATTTCTCTGTACTCAAACCTTTATAAAATCTAAATTTGATTACATATTTGAGATGGAAAGCTCAAGTAAGTAAGTCTTACTACTCCAAAAAAATGCAAAATTCTATTTATGTATATACCATATCATTGTTTTTTGAGAAAAAATCTAATTTATATTTTTTTAATATTTATTGTTAAATTCATCTATTCTTTATCCTGTCTAGGTTCTGGAAGATTTGAGGTAATTTTGAAGATTTGTTAATTGTCAATTAATTTCATTAGTTAATAAAATCCTGGACTTTTCAGAAGTTGATAGGTTCAGATCCCTGACTTGTTTAAGAAGTCGGGGATCTTGGAAAATAAAATAAAGAATCCGGTTGTTTGACTCACAAAACTATAGAATATTGGTAGTAGTTATAAGTACATCCAGTAGAGACCAGTAGAGAACAGTAAAGGGGAGAAATTACCAATTACTCAACTAATAGCTGACTTTAAATTTCTCTCATGAGTACAACTTAATATTTAATCTCCTATCTGATGTCAAGTATTGATAATATGGACATTAGACCAATTTATTTTGAGTACAAAAAGTCTATTACCTTATTTGATAAATACCAGTACCCATATTAGAAAATGCTAGTACCTCTACCCCATAAAAATTATTAAGTTGTATTAAAGTTGTTTTAAATAGGGGTTTTCAGCTATTGAGTACAAAGTTAATAAATTCAATATATTTAATCTACATGGTTGAAAATAGCGGATGAATAAGTATCTGATATAAGCAGAAAGAGTAAAAGGTCATTTTCATCTGAGATTACCAATGCACCAGTCTTTAAAAAGTGTCAGTCATGCTGATACTATAAATCAAAAGGATCACGATTTTCAAGGTTTTCATGGGATATGGACAACGTTAATAAGTGATTTTCGCATCATTTTTGAGCGTGATCCTGCTGCTAGAAATTGGTTAGAGGTCATATTTTGTTATCCCGGATTTCATGCCTTATGTTTATATCGTTTAGCACATTGGTTATATTGTCGTCAAGTGAGTTTCATTCCTCGCTTTATTTCTCATTTAACTAGATTTTTCACTGGTATTGAAATTCATCCAGGGTCAAAAATTGGTAAGGGTGTTTTTATTGATCATGGTATGGGGGTGGTAATTGGAGAAACGGCAATTATCGGCGATAATGTTCTCATTTACCAAGGTGTTACCTTAGGAGGAACTGGTAAGGAAACTGGTAAAAGACATCCCACTTTAGGTAATAATGTGGTAGTTGGTGCGGGAGCTAAGGTATTAGGAAATATTCACATTGGCGATCGCGTGCGAATTGGTGCGGGTTCAATTGTGTTAAGAAATATTCCTGCGGATGCTACTGTGGTTGGTATTCCTGGAAGAATAGTCTCTCGTAAACCAAATGTGAAAGTTGCACATTTAGAACATGGTAAATTACCTGATGTGGAAGCGGAAGTAATTCGTACTTTAGTTTCGCGCATTGAGGAATTAGAAAAACAAATGCAAACCCTGAAAAATCATCAACAAAACGATGTATGAATTTGAAAATTGTGCATTTCACAGTGAACAAGTATTACAACTTCCTCCAAGCGATCGCACAGATCTTTATCAAAGATTACAACAATTAGATATTAGTTGTTATTGTGATTTGCAGGGTTATTTACATATAGAAACTAATAATACACGAGAAGTAATTCTTGTGAGAACGGTATTAATGGAATTTTTTGCATCTCGTGATCAATTAGTTACATGGTTAAAACAATGTTGGGGTAATTATGAATATAGATGAAATATAGATCAAATGTGGATTAAGTCATTATTTCGTGATAAATTATCTTGCTATTTATAGATAATTATTGTAAAGTCAAAAGAATTAATAATTATTGACTATTCAGTATTGATTATCAGTTATTAATTCTTGACTATTGTTTATTTGTATAATTGTAATGAGTAATAGTGATAGGAAATTGTTGGAATTTTTGCATAAAGAACTACAAATTTCTCAAGAAGACATTGATGTAGCATTAAAACATCCTGAATTAAATTATGGTCCATTACCGATGTTATTGTGGCAATATGGTTTAGTTAATTTACAACAATTGGAGAAAATATTTGATTGGTTAGCAGAACAAACCTAATTATCAACTCAAAACTATCATTTGTAGGGTGCATCAGATATCAATAATTTATTGATTCACAGTATTCTTACAGTCTGACGCACCCTACTAATATGTTATTTTTACCAGGATTTATTAATAGTTGTATGAATTACTATTTAATAGTATAAACTCAGATAGAAACTGATCAAAATCATACAAAAAAATCCTGATGGATTATACATAATTTTGGTTTGATAGCATACAGATGTAAAGATAATTATTGAGGAATAATTAAGGATCGTAAATTAATAAAAGGTAAGCATTCAGCCATCAGCCGTCAGCTATCATGAAATATTTTAACATGAACAATGAAAAGAAATAGATGCAGATAACAGTGAAATTACAATTTCTCAATTCCTGTTATTACTTCTATTAGCTAATTGCTGATTACTAAAAGCTGAATACTTACAAAAAAAGCAAATAGCCGTCAGGATTCAGAAACAGGATATTTTGAACAACCTGATGCAAAATCACAAAAAAATCCAGAAAAGGAATGTGAAAAATGTATCAAGTTACTATTAATGATACGACATTACGTGATGGAGAACAAGCGGCTGGCGTTGCTTTTAATTTAGAGGAAAAAGTAGCGATCGCTCGATTTTTAGATGCCATAGGTATCCCCGAAATAGAAGTAGGTATTCCTGCTATGGGTAGCGAAGAAATTCGCGCCATTACAGCCATCAAAAACTTAAATTTACAGACTAAATTACTAGGTTGGAATCGTGCCGTAATATCAGATATTAAGGCTTCAATTCGTTGTGGTTTAGACAGAATACACATAGCAATTCCTGTTTCTGGTATTCAAATTGCAGCCAAATTTAATAATCAATGGCGCACCAGTTTACAAAGACTAACCGATTGTATAAACTTCGCCTTAGATCATAATTTATGGGTATCTGTAGGGGGAGAAGATTCATCCAGGGCTGATCCTACATTTTTAGAAGATGTGGCACTTTTAGCCCAAGAATTAGGTGCTTCTCGGTTTAGATTTTGTGATACAGTGGGCATATTAGATCCTTTCACAACTCACCTAAAAGTTAAACATTTAGTTTCCAGATTATCCATACCTGTGGAAATACATACTCATAATGATTTCGGATTAGCAACAGCTAACGCCTTAGCAGGTATCAAAGCCGGAGCATTATCAGTTAATACTACTGTAAATGGATTAGGAGAAAGGGCAGGAAATGCAGCATTAGAAGAAGTAATTATGGCGTTAAAATTGATTTATGGAGTAGATTTAGAAATTGATACTCGCCATTTATTAGAACTATCTAAATTAGTAACTAATGCTTGTGGTGCGAATATGCAACCCTGGAAAGCAATAGTAGGAGAAAATACATTTGCCCATGAATCAGGTATTCACGCAGATGGAGTTTTAAAAAATCCCGAAACCTATGAACCATTTTCTCCAGAGGAAGTGGGTTGGGAACGTCGTTTAGTAATAGGTAAACATTCAGGAAGACATTTATTATCTAATCTATTAGAACAGCAGGGAATATTTTTAGATGATCAAGAAACCCAAGCTGTGTTAACTTTAGTGCGTCACCAATCAACGGTAAAAAAACGCAACCTTTCCATAGAAGAATTATTAAATTTAGTTGATGAACAAAGGTATTCCCATGCAACGAGATGAAATAGAAATAGATGCACCACCAATTTTTGAAATAGGTGAAAAAGTAAGAATAAAAAAACTCATCAAAAATGATGGTACTTTTCCAGGTAAAGAAATTGGACAAGTATTAGCAAAAATTGGTGATGAGGGATATGTAGCAAGTATAGGAACTTTTTTACAAGCATACTATATTTACGCTGTCCATTTTTTAGATACAGGGTACATTATCGGCTGTCGAAAAAGAGAACTAGAATCTGCTGAGGAAAAATAATGAAAGTAATGTTGCGTTTGAATGATGCGGGAACTTTGGTAGTCTATGTCGCTAAAAAAGACCTAGAAGAAGAAGTTGTTAAACAAACAGATGGAGATGCTGGTAAAATTCTCACTTTAGCAAATGGTTGGGAATTAGAATTTAGTGAATTACCAGATAAAAGTAGTTTACCTTTGACAGTGGAAGCTAAACGTTTAGCTTAGTTACTATTAAGATCCCGACATATTAAGTTAGGGGTTTAGCAGCTAACCAGCATAAATGTTAACTTAACGTAAAATTCATAGCCTGACTGGGAATGATAGCGTAGCATAAGCCATATTTCCAGTCTAATAGCAAAAGTCATCTAAAGATGACTAAATAACCCGAAAATTTTTTAGATTGTTTAGTTTACTTTAGTAAACTTTAGCTATTAGCCCGGAAATTCATTTCTGGGCGGGTTTGTCAGCTAAACAAATAAGGCTTCTGTAGCTTAATTTCACACCAATGAGTAAGGCTAAACCCCTACAAAGATATGTTTTCTATTTCATTCAGGTTTGATATATGAATCAGAAATATTTGACCTTATCGGAATTGAATATTGAAGGACAATTTTTAGGTTTTGTTGGTAGTAAACCAGAGAGATATAAACATTTGCAGTTAGCTATTCCCGCAGGAAATATTAAAATCAAAATCCCTAAAGATTTACGTTGTTCTTTAGTTTCTGCTTTAGTTCCTGGGGAACAAATTAGAATTAATGCTATTAGTCAATTAAATCCCCGTAACAATAAATTAAAACTGCAAGCATATCAAATTCATCCAGTGGGTTTTTGTCCTTTACAAAATCGTATTTCGCCAAATCAAGAAGCGAAAATTATGGTGTGTCAAAAATCAGGATGTATGAAAAAAGGTGGTCAAGGATTATTATCAGACTTAGAGAAAACATTGTGCGATCGCGGATTACTGCATAAAGTAAAAATAGAACATACAGACTGTCAAAAACGCTGTGGAAGCGCACCAAATTGTGTATTAAAAGTAGGAAAAAAACAATACAAAAAAATGCATCCAGAAAGTATAGCATCCTTGCTAGAAAATCATTTTTCTTGAACATCAAATCCCCATTAGATCCCCGACTTATTTAAGAAATCAGGGATCTTGTTTTATGCAATTAGGAAACATAGGAAACAATTTAATATTACTCCACGTCATCAATAATTAATCATTCTCATATTATGCTAATGAAAAATCATGAAAAACCTTCTTTTATTAACTACAATTCTATCATTAACCACTTTAATAACAATTCCCACATTTGCTAATCCTGCACATCAAAACCATCAAATCAATCATAGTAATTATCTCAAACCCGTAGTAATTCCTAAAAATCAATTACCCACACCATTAACCAGAGGAATGATATTTAGAGAAATTGCTAGTGGTGGAATAACTGGAAGAACTCAAGAAACAGTTTTAATGGATGATGGCAGACTTTTAAAAGTAGTAATAGGAGATGCTAACGACTCTCAAAGAAGTGTGAAAAAAGTTTCATTAGCACAAGTTAGACAATTTGAAAAATTACTGAGAAAATCCAACTTAAAAAAATTTAATAGATTGAGTTATCCTGTAGCTAGTGGCGCTGCTGATTATATTACCTATACCTTAACCGGTAAAACAAGCACAACACAATATAATGATATTTCTCAATCACAATTACCAAATAAATTAGATGATGTTGTTAAAGCATGGAATCAATTAAAAAATAGCGCTGAATAATGTCAATAGTCAATAGAATAATTGGCGATTAGAAATCACATCTACACAAACAAAGTCCACGCAGGTGGACTTTGTTTGTGTAGTAGCGAATTATATTCGCCCTTTTAAAACATCATCTTATAACATTGTATTTTCTTCTAAAAATTTACCAATATCACCATCATATAAATCAATAATAGAAATAATAACTTGTTTAACTTTCAAAGGATTATGATCACAAAAATTACATAAATCATACTTTTGTTGATCACTTCCTTGTAGTGATTTTGATTCTATCAGAGAAAAGGGTATTTCTGGTGAATTGTCTAACTTTAAACAACGTACAGATGATAGCCAATATTCCAAAAAAGTAATTTCTTGATGTTGTTCTCGACTAGTGAAAATAATACAACTTTGATGATGAGATTCAGTAATTATTTTCATGAATTGAATATACTCAAAATGGTCAATATTTACATTATCTAAGATAATTAAACAGCGATGGGTACGCAAATAATGGATAATTTTATTAATATCGGGTTTGGTTTCTTTGTGATGGGAGAATAAAGATAGCAAATCATTCAGCATAGTATCAAAATACGGGACTGTCGGTAGTGAACGCCAAAAAACGTAATTAAACTGATCCTGAATTTGTTTTGCGAGGTGCGTGACAAAAGTAGTTTTACCGACTCCTTCCATCCCTAATAATGATACTAAGCGACAGCTATCCTGTAAAATCCATGATTCTAGCTGTATCAGTTCTTCGTTGCGTCCGTAAAATGTGGAAATATCAATTCCTGTTCCCCAGTCTTGATTGAATATATTTGGTTTTTTTTACGTATTTGTACGTATGCGGGGGGGAGGGTAGATATTACTTGAACACTGGTAGTAATTTCTTGCCAATCTAGATTTAATTTACGACACAGTTCTTCAAAGCTTGTATAACTAACAGGTTTACCAGTCAGGAAATTGCTAACTGTGCTTAGGGATAACCCTGTATCATAAGCTAAGGCTTTTACAGCTAACTCTGCTGCTCAATTTAACAAATCTCGCTGCACCACTTTCCCCTGCTTAAATTGAGCAATGGAACGTTCTAGATGGGCTGCATTTGCTGGAGACTTCAATAAATGCACAGTCTCCATGAGACTATTAAAAAACTCCAGGGACATCACCACCGCATCATCAGCATCCCGTCTAGTGATAATTGTATAGTCGGCATCTTCCGTCACCTGGTCTAAAACTGTTTTCAGACTATTTCTGGCCTCGCTAAAAGAGATAATTTTCATTGGCGGCGAACCTGTACTTTTTATTGTACAAGTATAGCGGGTTTAGGCAAATTTTACAAACCCTAATTAAAATTCAATATTCATAGTATCAGAAAACCAATGATCATCAATTAACTGTTCTAAAGTATAAGGACATTGATCAGGAAAAGTATTTTTCTTTAATTTAATAGCTTTTTGATAATTATTTTCTTTTTCTTGATCAAGATGTTTTCTTAAATTCGTAGTCATATCGGTTTCTAATTCACTACGAAAATTCACAATTTTCGCCGCCCAATGACGACGATTTATGCTTTCTAATTCCCAATATTCAATTAATAGTAAATGAATGATAATTTGTCTTAAATAACTTTCTCCACTGCGTTTAGTATCTTTAACGAAATTTTCTAAAACCTCACTTAAACTATCTAAATCTACATCATTTAACTGATTATTTTTTATTTGTTCCAAGGTCATTTCATACCAAGCTAAATAGTCTGATTTATATAAATTTTGTAAATTTATTAAGCTATTTGTGCTGAAAGTTTGCATATTTTTACCTCAAGAAATAATATAATTTCATTATACTCCATAAAAATCCTCATCCAGAATTTCCTCAATCCCAAAAGGACAAATTATAGGATACTCACTTTCTTCCGGTAAACGAACCCCAAATTTAGCCAATTTACCCTCCTTAATTGCCAATTTTCGCCCATCAGGATAGGCTTTTTCTACTGCTTCTATTAAAAAACTTTTCAAAGATGGAGTATCTGCTACAGGACTTACGCAACTGGCACATTGGTAGGGTGTGTCAGATATCAACAATTTGGTTATTTACATGATTTATACTGTCTGACGCACCCTACAACAGATTTTTTAGTGTGACACTTGCGTAAGTCCTATGCTAAATTATCTAAAACCCGTTGACGATGTTCTACCACAGAACTATACCAACTTGTTTTCATAGAGTCGGGTACATCATGCTGAATTTTTAATTTGAGTAAGTGAGCTAATAAGATTTTAATATTACTTCTGAGTGTATTTTTCTCTGACTTACCCAAATAACCAATGACATTAATGGTTACTCTTAATGATTTACGTGATTCTATCAGTGAAGATAGTGCTAAAAAAAATTAAATTCTCAGCATAAATAATTACTGTTCATACTTGATTTTATCACACTATTTTGATAATTTTATCTACTATAAAATTTTAACGCAATATGGTAATATAAACAGTTATAATCAAAATGGCTCTATATTTCTGTAACTTTTATGACTGTAGTTACTGCTAAACGCTTTACCATATCTGAATATCACCGTCTAGCGGAACTTAGCTTCTTTAGAGAAGATGAGCGAGTAGAATTAATTAGGGGTGAAATAATTCAGATGGCTGCAAAAGGTACATCACATTGTGTTTGTGAAACACTATTATGTCAAGAATTAATTCAGCTTTTATTAGGTCGTGCTATGGTTAGAGGACAACAACCTATTATTATTGCTGATCACAGTGAACCAGAACCAGATGTAACCATTGTCAGAAAAGTTAAAGATAACTATCTTTCCAGTCATCCCCAACCATCGGATATATTACTTTTAATTGAAGTTTCTAATTCCACTTTAAAATATGATCAAGAAGTAAAATTACCTCTTTATGCAGAAGCAGGAATTTCTAATTATTGGATTTTCAATTTAATTAATTATCGTTTAGAGTGTTACAGTCAACCTTATCAAGATGCACAGGCAAATTTTGATTATCGTCATAAATTAATTTTATTACCTCATGAATCGGTTAAATTACCATGTTTTCCTGATTTAATTTTGGACTTATCTAAAGTATTTCCTGGGTAAAAATTAGAAAGTACAATATTAATTTGCCAATTTGAGTAAAATTTCATACACACAGGAAACAATTTAACATTACTCTACGTCATCAACAAGTAATCATTGTCATATTATGCTAATCAAAAATCATGAAAAACCTTCTTTTATTAACTACAATTCTATCATTAACCACGTTAATAACAATTCCCACATTTGCTAATCCTGCACATCAAAACCATCAAATCAATCATAGTAATTATCTCAAACCCGTAGTAATTCCTAAAAATCAATTACCCACACCATTAACCAGAGGGATGATATTTAGAGAAATTGCCAGTGGTGGAATAATTAAAAGAACTCAAGAAACAGTATTAATGGATGATGGGAGACTTTTAAAATTGGTTATACCGAAAGCTGTAAATTGGACACCAGTGACTACTGACACATATATAGATGGAGCAAGATATCAAGGAATAAACTTGAGAGCGATGAATCAAACTGGTGCGGATAGTTCATTAGTTATGCTAGATATTTTCGGTTGCAATACACAACATAATTACACTTTGAAAGAACTTTATTCAAATACAAGTTCAGTATTTTATACTGTGCAGTGATCATAATGCGGTGTATTGACAGCTATTGATCAACTGTCCGTCAAGTACGACCCTAAACCCACTGAAAGTATCTTGTAATTGACGGGATGTGTAAGGGTTTAGCATTGCGCTTTACCCCTACTATAATGTTAAAATAATTAAAATGTAATCATGAGAAAAACCTATGTTACAAACCATCCAAGGAATCTATAAAAACGGACAAATAAAACTTTCTGAAATACCCCAAGGAATTACTGAAAGTTATGTTTTTGTGACATTCTTACCAACTAAACCCACTGCTTGGCCAGAAATGATTATCCACCATCAAGGTATAACAGAAAATATCATCTTTGAATCTTATCGAGACGAACTATTACCACCTAAAGAAATAGAATTTTAATCATGGCTTATTTACTCGATACTTGCGTAGTTAGTGATTTTGTCAAGGGGGAACAAAATACATTAAAGCAACTTAAATCAATTTCTCCTACGGATATTTTTATTTCATCTTTAACAGTGATGGAAATAAAATATGGATTAGGATAACATTGTATTTTCTTCTAAAAATTTACCAATATCACCATCATATAAATCAATAATAGAAATAATAACTTGTTTAACTTTCAAAGGATTATGATCACAAAAATTACATAAATCATACTTTTGTTGATCACTTCCTTGTAGTGATTTTGATTCTATCAGAGAAAAGGGTATTTCTGGTGAATTGTCTAACTTTAAACAACGTACAGATGATAGCCAATATTCCAAAAAAGTAATTTCTTGATGTTGTTCTCGACTAGTGAAAATAATACAACTTTGATGATGAGATTCAGTAATTATTTTCATGAATTGAATATACTCAAAATGGTCAATATTTACATTATCTAAGATAATTAAACAGCGATAGGCACGCAAATAATGGATAATTTTATTAATATCGGGTTTGGTTTCTTTGTGATGGGAGAATAAAGATAGCAAATCATTCAGCATAGTATCAAAACACGGGACTGTCGGTAGTGAACGCCAAAAAACGTAATTAAACTGATCCTGAATTTGTTTTGCGAGGTGCGTGACAAAAGTAGTTTTACCGACTCCTTCCATCCCTAATAATGATACTAAGCGACAGCTATCTTGTAAAATCCATGATTCTAGCTGTATCAGTTCTTCGTTGCGTCCGTAAAATGTGGAAATATCAATTCCTGTTCCCCAGTCTCGACTGGATATATTTAGTTTTTTTTTACGTATTTGTAGGTATGCGGGGGGGTAGAAGTTACATCCTCATTGGTAGCGGCAATTTCTCGCCAGTCGAGGTTTAATTTGCGACATAATTCTTCAAAATTTGCATAAGCGACGGGTTTACCTGTAAGGAAATTGCTAACTGTGGTTAGGGATAACCCTGTATCATAGGCTAAGGCTCTTTGGCTTGGGTAGCCATTATGTGTAACTGCTATCTTAACTTTATTAATGTAGTTATTATGAACACATAGTGATCTGGGCATTGGTATTTTTCGATTATTTGCTTTACATAAGAGTATATTTTCGATTGTATATTTGTTTGTCTCTATTAATTTAATTTCAGAAAAGTCGGTAATAAGTCTGTAATAAGTCGGTAACAAATCAGTATTTCTCAGTACAGAAGTTGGTACAGGGTTGGATAGACTAGAAAAATGTTAAGTATTATTGCTTAATTACTAAGAAATATAGACATAAAATCTATCTTCCGCACTCTCAACTGTCACAATCGGTTTTTACCATTTTTTATGATAACATGAGGTTATATTGTATACTAATTATCAAAAAATTAACGGAGGTAGGATGCCAGCAAGGCATAATTTATATCCAAAAATCAAGAGAAAATTAAGTGATAATACCATGTGACACCCCAGGGTGCGGAATGTGGGATAAAAATCTATATTTTTAATAAACAAATTCCTTAGGTGAGTTAAAAATGCCCCAGTCATTTTAAGTGTTTCAGACTTCACTTGAGCAGCAAGTTCTAATGTTACGAACGAGATTGCTTTCTTTCAACCTCGAACTCACATAAGCCTTAAAAAAATATAAATTAGTGAGATAAATTTATGTTTTTCAGCACATCTGAACGTCGAATGCACTTGATAAGATTGTTTTTAACAATTGCATGGATAGGATTAATTATATCTTTGTTATATGATCCTTGGACTCCCATACTAACTGAACCAGAGCAAATCTGGAGTCCACTACGACTGACTAATAACTGTATTCAGGTACAAGGAAAATGCCTATCACAGCAACCCTATCCCCTGGGAACTACATTATTTTGGGGGGCAGTTATTCCGATTTCAGTCTTCATTTTACTTGTTTTTGGACATGAACTGTGGCGCAGGATTTGTCCTCTATCTTTCATATCACAAATTCCCCGTGCCTTGGGCTGGCAGCGTCAGTTGAAACGGGAGAATCCCAAGACAGGGAAAATACGTTATGAGTTAGTGAGAGTTAAACCAGATTCCTGGTTGGGAAAAAATTACTCTTATGTACAGTTTACATGGCTTTTTGCAGGGCTATGTGGTCGGATTTTATTTTTCAATGCAGATCGTTTAGTTTTGATATTATGGTTGTTATTGACAATTATATTTGCTATTACCGTTGGTTATTTATATAGTGGAAAGTCTTGGTGTAATTACTTTTGTCCAATGGCTATCCCACAAAAGATTTATAGCGAACCTAGTGGATTATTCACCAGTCAAGCTCATACAAGTGATCAACTCATTACTCAATCAATGTGCCGCATTACATTACCAGACGGCAAAGAACAAAGTGCTTGTGTCGCCTGCCAAAATCCTTGCATTGATATTGATTCTGAACAGGCTTATTGGGCTGACTTGAAAAAACCTGAAGCATCATTTTTACGTTACGGTTATGTCGGTTTAGTTATCGGCTATTTTATTTATTATTACCTATATGCAGGTAATTGGGAATATTACTTCTCTGGTGCTTGGGCATGGCAAACAGACCAACTTACCTCACTATTTAAACCTGGATTTTATATTTTCGGAAAGACAATTAACATACCCAAAATAATTGCAGTACCGATGACACTTTCAATGTTTACAGCGATCGCTTATGTCTTAGGACGCTTTGCAGAAAAAAAAGCAAAAGCTTATAGTCGTCGTCATAATCTCAATATTTCTTCAGATACAATTAGACATCGGATTTTTACCCTTTGTACTTTTAGCATTTTCAATTTCTTTTTTATTTTTAGTGGTCGCCCATTAATTCAATTACTGCCATTATGGATACAATATATCTATGATCTAGTATTAGTATTACTTAGTACACTTTGGATTTACAAAACTTGGTCACGCAACCCAGATATTTATTCACGAGAAAGTGTGGCCAATCGTTTCCGAAAACAACTAGAAAAACTACAGATCAATCTCCCAAAATTTTTAGATGGGCGTTCTATTGAAGACTTAAATACCCATGAAGTCTATATATTAGCAAAAGTATTACCAGGTTTCACAAAAGATAAACTATATCAAGTTTATAAAGGAGTTTTGCGAGAAGCTATGGAAGAGGGCTTCGTCAACTACTCCGGCAGTTTAGAAGTATTCCAGCAAATGCGGCAAGAATTAGAAATTACAGAAGATGAACATTCGCAAATTCTTAATGAATTGGGTATTGAAGAGCCAGAACTCCTTAATACCAATCCTCAGCGTAATCTATAAAATTACATACTACAACTATTATACCCCATAAAAATCCTCATCCAAAATTTCCTCAATCCCAAAGGGACAAATTATAGGATACTCACTTTCTTCCGGTACTCGAACTCCTAATTTAGCCAATTTACCCTCCTTAATTGCCAATTTTCGCCCATCAGGATAGGCTTTTTCTACTGCTTCTATTAAAAAACTTTTCAAAGATGGAGTATCTGCTAAATTATCTAAAACCCGTTGACGATGTTCTACCACAGAACTATACCAACTTGTTTTCATGGAGTCGGGTACATCATGCTGAATTTTTAATTTGAGTAAGTGAGCTAATAAGATTTTAATATTACTTCTGAGTGTATTTTTCTCTGACTTACCCAAATCGGCCAACTCCTCAATTAAATTCTCAATATCTAAAGATGTAAATTCACGATTTTGTAATTGTTGAATTGTTTGCTCAATCCATAATTGCAAATCGCTATCATATAGTTTATTAGACATATTTTAGGTCTATTTTATTCATTGTTTCTACTATTGTAACTTAATTATTACCAGAAATAGCGATTTTTTCACCAACTATTGTAATGTCATTGTCATTACAATATGCTAAAATGATTTAATCAATAATTACGCCCAAAAAAATCCACCATGACTAATAAAACCAAAAATACCACTGTGCGTAACACCCTAAATTTACGCATTAAGCCAGAAGAACGTGATTTAATAGATATGGCGGCCAAATTACAAGGTAAAAATAGAACTGATTTTATTTTGGCTGCTGCGCGAAATGCTGCGGAGGAAACTTTACTAGACCAAAAAATTTTTATGGTGACACCAGAGGCTTATGCAAAATTTATTGCTTTATTAGATGCAGCACCCCTACCTAATGAGCGTTTACGCAAAACAATACAGACAATTCCACCTTGGGAAAAGTAATTACTTTTTTAATTTGTCTCCTCTTCAACCAATGACATTGATGATTACTCTTAATGATTTACGTGATTCTATTACTGAGGATAGCACTAAGAAAAATTAAATTCTCAGCATAAATAATTATTGCTCATACTTGATTTTATCACACCATTTTGATAATCTTATGTACTATAAAATTCTCTGATTATTTGATAAATATTTTATGTCCAATATGTCTAATATCTCCAAAAAACCCAAACGTATTTTATTCCTACACCCCAATTTCCCCGCCCAATTTCGCCATCTAGCCACAGCATTAGCAAAAGATGATAATTATCAAGTAGTATTTGGTACTAACCGTCAGGAAGGCAATATACCAGGTGTATTTAAAGCTATTTATGAACCTTCCCGGACGGCAGCACCCCAAACCCATCATTATATCCGTAATTTAGAAAATGCTGTAATTACTGGACAAGCTGTATATCGCATTTGTGAAAAACTCAAAACCGAGGGTTTTATTCCTGATATAGTATATGCCCATTCTGGTTGGGGACCTGGTTTATTTATTAAAGAAGTTTTCCCTAAAGCTGAATTATTATGTTTTTTTGAATGGTTTTATCATGCAAAAGGTTCTGATGCTGATTTTGATCCTAGTGAACCTTTAAATGCTGATGATCAATGTCGTATTAGGGTGAAAAATTCCCCTATTTTATTTGATTTATATAATTGCGATCGCGGACTTTCTCCTACTAATTGGCAACGTCAACAATTCCCGAAAGAATATCATCAAAAAATCACTGTTTGCCATGATGGTATTGATACCAAATTTTTCCAACCTCAAGGAAATGCTAAACTAATTTTACCTCGTATTAATCTCGATCTTTCCCATATCCAAGAAATAGTAACTTATGTTGGTAGAGGAATGGAACCCTATCGCGGTTTTACTCAATTTATGGAAGCAGTAGCATTAATTCAACAACAACGGCCAAATTGCCATATTGTAGTAGTAGGAGAAGATAGAGTCGCCTATGGTAAAAATCTCCCTAATGGTCAAACTTATAAACAATTAATGTTAGAAAAACTAGATTTAGACCTATCCAGATTACATTTTACTGGAAGACTACCTTATGATGAATATTTGCAAGTTTTACAAGCATCCTCAGCCCATATTTATTTAACTCGTCCTTTTGTATTATCCTGGTCAATGTTAGAAGCAATGTCCACAGGATGTTTATTAATTGCTTCTGATACTCCACCAGTTTTAGAAGTAATTAAAGATGGCAAAAATGGACTATTAGTAGATTTCTTTTCTCCCCAACGAATAGCAGATAAAGTAAATCAAGCCTTAGATAATTCTCAAGATATGATATCTATTCGTAAGGCAGCAAGAAAAACTATCATTAGCAATTATGATTTAGATATTTTATTACCAAAACATTTAGATTGGATGTTGGGTAAAAAAACTTCCCTTAATTCTCATGGGTTTAGTAAATAGTGATGTGGAGTAACAGAAAATAAAAGTTTTTTTAACCCACTCAGGTGTGTTTCGTCTGTGTAGATGCGATTTATAATCGCTACTGACTCCAATCTTCAATTTCCAAACCTTAAATTTTTTCAAAATGCTTTACATTATTAGTAACAATGATCAAATTGTTAGCTATAGCAATACCAGCTATAAGAATATCAATAAGCTAATGTGCAGTACTCACTGTATAATTAAAAAACCTGAAGTTACAGTAGCACAAGCATCTTGCTTGTATTAATTATTCAAGTTAAAGGCAGAACAGCTTATCATCAACTGGTGTTCCTTTATTTCGTAAATTGGCATAAATATCAGCAGCAATTGTTGTAGAACTTGTAGTTAAAGGTAAAACTTCATTGTATGAGACAAAATTTAAGAAAGATGTCAGTTGTTTTTGTGCATCACGATGTTTTAAACCACTGAGAATTTCATAATAAGTAATAATGCTAATAGTAATTTTACCATGAACTCTTAAATATGCTTCAAACCTCTCAACAACTAAACTAGAATTGCGGAAGAAAAATGATAAAATATTGGTATCAATCAAAGCTGGTTTCATCACTTCTCCTCTCAAAAAATGCCTGTTGACGACGGGTATTAATTTCTTCACTAAAATTAGTAAACATCTCATCTGACATATCATTCCAACAACCAGCGAACTGCATAATTTGTTCTATTGAACCTGGAGATGATTCTACATTCAAGCGCCAATAATGAATAAAATTATATAATTCTTCTAATTTATCTTCTGGGATAAGATTAATTTCTTTAATAAATCCATAAACTAAATAACCTTAGATTAATTGACACATACATTAATTATATAGCTGTTTTGACTTCATTACCAGAATATTATTGTATAATTTTCAGTGATCATCAGATATAATAGTATAATAGAAAAATCCTGAAAACTGAAAAATAGGTCAATCATCTTTGACCATGAGTTATAATCAAAATAAAGTCATACCCATAAAATTACTATGACTCTCCAAATCCTAGACAAAACCATCACAACTTCCGAACAGCGATTTCTTCTACCAGGTTATTACACATGGAAGGAATTTGAAATAATAGAAACCTTAACCGCAGACGCAACAGGTTTACGGATAACTTATCTTGATGGTTACATTGAATTTATGACACTTGGTGAACAACATGAAATGATTAAAACTATTATTGGTTTTTTGCTAGAATTATACTCTTGCGAAATAGGTATAAATCTTATTCCAGTAGGTAGTGCTACTCGTCGCGCAAAAGAAAAAAGTGCTTCCTTTGAACCTGATGAATCTTATTATATAGGACAAAAAAAAGCAAATCTAGATTTAGCAATTGAAGTTAATATTACCAGTGGTAGTATTGATAAACTGGAAAAATATAAAAGATTTAATATTACCGAAGTTTGGTTTTGGGAAAATAATCAATTCTGTTTATATCATCTCAGAAATGATAATTATCAACAAATTAATCAAAGTGAATTATTGCCAGATTTGGATATAGATTTATTATTAAATTGTGTTTTAATGCCTTCCATTATTGATGCAAGAACAGCATTTATTCAAGGTATTAGAAAATAGTAAATATTTTTCAATGTTTTCGCTATCAGTTTAGATACCGGACTTCTTCAAGAAGTCCGGTATCTTATTTATTGAAACTAAATCAATTTCTCTAACGCTGTTTGTAAATCATTTGTTAATTCAGAAACCGCTTGTCTAGCAGCTACTCGACTACTTTTATAATCTCCATATCTATCAGAAACAGAAATAGGATCACCAATAGTTATCTTCACTTTTTGCTTACCTAAATTTGGACGTTTAAAAGGATTTCCTCCTTGAATTTTTCGCAACATATCCCATAATAATAACGTCGTTTCTGCAAATCTTTCGGCTGTGGGTTTTTCTCTAATATACATCCCAGAAACAGCCACAAAACTTTCTACTAGTCTAGTATGCCACATTCGAGAAAATGCTTCTTCGGCAATTCTATCACCTAAACTTTTCTCAATCGGTGATAATGATTTAATATCTTTAAAATCTTCTCGATATATATAATTCCATGCAGCTTGTTCTACCTTTCTACATCTATCATTCCAATTTCCTCTTGATGGTAAATCAAAATACTGTTCAGATATAAATAAAGCCGCATTCATTACTGCTTGTAACCGATAAGCTAAAGCTTCATTTCTATCAGTAATTTCTCCTTTAACAATCTTTTCATCTGGCAATGTTTGATGATAAAATCTGCTATAAAACTTCTCCATTACCGATAATAAATGTTCGGCTAAAGTCAATAAACGCGGATAAAGTTCGGCAAAAGTTGTCCCGGTATTTTCAGAATTTAAACCACTAATTAATTCTAATTCTGTTAATAACTTAGCAATATTTTCCCAAGGTTCATCAACATAACCATATTTAATTCCCACAGGTAAAATAAATACCTGTTCATTTCTATTTGCTTTTTGTAAATCTTCCGCACACCAAAAACTTAATTGTGCTATTCCTGGTTCTAATGGACTAATTATTTCTGATAATCCATTTGTAGCGCCTTCTGGTGCTGCACTGATAGGAAATTTACCATTAACAAATAATTCCCGTGCAGAACGTAAACCTGTCCAGTCCGCTTTACCGCGTTGTATGGGAGTTCCTCCTAAGCGAGAAAATAACCAACCTACATAATTACCCGCCCATAAAGGAATACCCCGATCATAAATAAAATGAGCATGAAGAGGATTTTGTAGTATGATATCCTTTTGTCCTGCTGCTTTGGGTAACAGTTGGGATAACAAATACAATAAACATTGAGGATCTTGTATTTGCGGATGACGAAATGCTAACATAAAGCGAATTTTACCATCCTGAAATTGCTGATAACTATTAGCCAGAATTTGGATATTCTCTGCTTCTATGCTACTAATAGTTGTTTGCCACCGCATCCAATGAGGTAATAATAAATGTGCGATTTTTAATACCCCAGGATGAAAATTTGGTGGAATAAATTCTAATGGTGGTTGTGCTTGATAATTTGTATCTGACAAAGTAGTTATCTCCTCAATTTCTTAACTGACAAATGACAGGTAATAGGTGATACTTAATAAGTGATATTCAAGAATTATCAATTATCAATTACCAATTACCTATCACCAACATGAACACATATTAAACGATCTGATTTGAGTAATTAAGGAAAAACCATGAGACTATCACAGAAATTATTTGTTACTTTACGCGATGACCCTGCGGATGCGGAAATCCCTAGTCATAAATTATTACTCCGTGCAGGCTATATTCGCCGTATTGGTAGCGGTGTGTATGCTTATTTACCTTTAATGTGGCGAGTTTTACAGAAAGTTTCCCAAATTGTCCGGGAAGAAATGAATGCTACTGGGGCGGAGGAATGTTTGTTACCTCAATTACAACCTGCGGAATTATGGCAGGAGTCGGGAAGATGGGATACTTATACTAAGGCGGAAGGTATTATGTTTTCGTTGGTTGATAGACGAGAACAACAATTAGGTTTAGGTCCCACTCATGAGGAGGTAATTACTACGATCGCTCGTGATATGATTCGTTCTTATCGTCAATTACCTCTGCATTTATATCAAATGCAAACTAAATTTCGTGATGAAATTCGCCCTCGTTTTGGTTTGATGCGGGGACGGGAATTTATTATGAAGGATGGTTATTCTTTCCATGCTGATGAGGAAAGTTTAAAGAAAACTTATCAGGATATGTACACAGCTTACAGTAATATGTTACGTCGTTGTGGTTTGGCTTTTCGTGCTGTGGAAGCGGACTCTGGGGCTATTGGTGGTTCTGGTTCAACGGAGTTTATGGTGTTAGCTGATGCGGGAGAAGATGAAGTTTTATATACTCAAGATGGTAAATATGCGGCTAATGTAGAAAAGGCTGTTTCTCTTCCTCCTGATGCGGAAGTTTCACCTTTTACTACTTTTGAAAAACGGGAAACTCCTGGAACTGATACTATTGAAAAACTTTGTAATTTTTTAAAATGTTCTCCCACTCAAGTGGTGAAAAATGTTTTATATCAAACTGTTTATGATAATGGTTTGACTGTTTTGGTAGTGGTGAATATTCGTGGCGATCAGGAAGTTAATGAGGTAAAATTACAAAATGAGTTAACTAAGTTAGCTGGCCAATTTGGTGCGAAAACTATCCTTTCTCTCAGTGTTCCTACTAGTGAAGTAATTGCTGGTTGGGCTACTAAATCTTTACCTTTGGGTTACATAGCACCGGATATTAATGACGATTATATTGCAGAAAGTAAGCAAGTTAATGGTAAATTTATCAGATTGGTAGATAAAACCGTATTTGAGTTAAAGAATTTTGTCACTGGCGCTAATGAAAGGGGTTTTCACGTAGTGGGAGCTAATTGGGGTGAGCAATTTAAATTACCTGAATTAGTGATAGATATACGTAAAGCTAAGGTAGGCGATCGCTCACTGCATGACTCAAGCCAAACCCTAGAAACAGCTAGAGGTATCGAAGCTGGCCACATCTTCCAATTAGGTACAAAATATTCTCAAGCTATGGGTGCAACTTATACCAATGAACAAGGGGAAGAAAAACCTTTAGTAATGGGATGTTATGGTGTGGGCGTGTCAAGATTAGCACAATCGGCTGTAGAACAGTCCTATGATAAAGATGGTATAATTTGGCCTGTTGCGATCGCACCTTATCACGCTATTGTCACTATTCCTAACATTAAAGATGCCCAACAAATCGAAGTTGCGGAAAAACTGTACACAGAACTTAATAAAGCAGGAGTAGAAACATTATTAGATGACAGAGATGAACGTGCAGGAGTTAAATTTAAAGATGCAGATTTAATTGGTATTCCCTTTAGAATAGTCACAGGGAGAGCGATTAATAATGGTAAAGTGGAAGTGGTAAAACGGGCAAATCATGAAACTCAAGAAATTGCCATTACAGAAGTAGTAAATATCATCAAACAATGGGTTAAAGAAGCAACAGAAAGTTAACTTAATTTAACTCAAAGTAGTGCAGGCATCTTGCCTGCAATTGATATATAATATCAAACATTAGAAATTAAAAACTGACTCCTTCATAAATATCATTTAAAGAAATTTGTAAATCTATAGATTTAAGTAACAAAATATCATGAATTGATTCATATTCACTTAATACCCATTTTCCTTCAGCATTTTTATTAAACTGTTCTACAAAGTATTCATATTGATTAATCATAATATATTCTTTTAGTTCAGGTATAGAACGATAAAATCTAAATTTATCTGTTTTATCATAATTACTAGTTGATTTAGATAAAACTTCTATAATCATTATCGGGTTGGTTACTTGTGTATTTCCAGTTCCTTCATATATTGTTTGTCCTGCAATTACCATAATATCTGGATAGGCATATATTTTATAGCGTGATAGCCATAATTTTACATCACTCATATAGATTTTATAATCTTGACCTCGCATTTGTAATTTAAAATAGGCGTAAAAATTTCCTGCTATTTCATTATGATTTGTAGTTCCAGCAGTCATGGGAATAATTTCTCCACCTATATATTCGCTTCTAAATTCTGATGATTCTTCTAGTTCTAAATATTCTTCTGGACTATAATATTTTTTCGTTGTTTGTATTTGCATAAAAACCTCAGTTCATGATTTATAGTTGTATATTTGTGCAACTATTTTACACCGATTTTTTCCAGAAATAGATTTGATACAGCAATTTCAACTACCTTTTGTGATTCATTACTTACATAAACTTCATTTTTCACATCTAACCAACCTTGAATAGCATCTTGTAAATTGAAGATAACTTCTTCATAAGTAAGCTGTTGTGCTTTTAACTTGAATAATTAATACAAGCAAGATGCTTGTGCTACTGTAACTTCAGGTTTTTTAATTATACAGTGAGTGCTGCACATTAGCTTATCACCTTCAGTAATACATCCTGGTAATGCAGGAACTTCTGCCTAATATCCCCCTTCTTCAGCAAGATGAATAATTGCTTTAATTTTCATATTTTTCTTTACAATTCAAAAGATAAAATTTGATTCCATCATATACTAATTTTAAAATTATTGCAAATAAATCAAATAAACCAAATAAACTTTATAATAGTAGATATCCTGCTCAATCAGTATCATAGTTGACTGGATATTAATATTCAGATCCCCGACTTCTTAAAGAAGTCGGGGATCTTATTGCACCATTAATTGTGCAAATAAACATTTCTCGCAGGAAAAGGAATAATAATCTCTTCCTGTTGATAACGCCGATGTAATTTCTTCACTAACAAATGTTTACCAATACCTTGATCTAAAATTTCATTCACCCGCATATATAAGGTAAAGTCAATACTGAAATCACCAAAATTATTAAACCTAATAAATGGTTCATTGTCTATCAGTTGGGGAGCAATTTCCGCCATGACTTCCTTAGCAACTTCTATAGTTACCCTTTCTACTAAATCTAAATCACTAGCATAACTTACACCTACATTAATACTTAAAGTAATTTCCTTCACAGGAAGATGATAATTAGTAAAAGTTGCTGAAGCTAACTTAGAATTAGGGACAATAATCACATTATTAGACATTTCACTAATTGTGGTATTTCGCCAATTAATATCAGTTACATAACCTTGATAGTTGTTATCTAATTTGACATAATCTCCCGTTCTTACCTGTTTAGAAATAACTAAATAAAACCCAGAAAATAGATTTGCTAATGTATCTTGTAAAGCTAAACCTACAACTAAACCACTAATTCCCAAAGTAGTCACTAAAGGGGTAATTTGTACTCCTAAAGTTTGCAAAATAATTAATGTACCTAAAACTAAAACTGCTATTTTGGCAGAATTAGAAATTAAAGAAGTAGAAACACCTTGATTTCTACTAGTGAATACACTAATAAACCCACCAGTTAATCTGGCAATGACTAAAGTTATGCTATACAGTAAGATTACTGTGATAATTTTTTGCAGAATATTACTAATATTTGGTTGTACTGGTGCGCTTAAAATTGCCCAGAAAAATCCAGCTAACACTAACCAAATAAATGTCATGCGATGAAAAGCATGGAAAATGATTTCACTACCAGTAATTTTTTTAGTTTCTACGAACTTTTTCAGTTTATTAAAAATTACTTTTTCACCAATTATTCCTGCTAGAAAACCAGTAATCACAAAAAGTACAGGTATTAACCACTGAGTCATCATTAAAGTCATAGTTAAATAGGTTGTGTGATAATTGATAGCACAAGTTAGGAGTCTGGGAGTACATCCTATTGCGGCCTGAGTTTCATTGTCGGTTGCTAGTCTCACTATCCTCACGATGGATGATTACTATAACATTTTTAGGACTTACGCAAGTGTCACACTAAAAAATCTGTTGTAGGGTACGTCAGATATCAACAATCTGTTTATTTGCAACCCTAGGAATGTGCCAGTTGCGTAAGTCCTGATTTTTATGATTATTATTTTCTTATGTTTAATATTAGAATAACTAATATTATGGCTGAAATGCTTATAAATACTCTGTTTATGGGTTTTTAGTGGTTAAATCTTGATCAAAAGATGCCATTTATGATCATCAGTTAGTGACAGTAAATAGGTAAAATATAAGCGCAGTATTCATAAAATAGGTATATCCAGCCCGTGAAGATATTTATATATCATACTCCGGAATTAACTCCTACTGATCAAATTCCCGAATGTGCGATCGCTGTGGACGTTCTCAGAGCAACTAGCACCATTGCCACTGTTTTATCAGCAGGTGGTGAAGCAGTACAGGTATTCAGTGACTTAAACCAACTCTTGGCAGTCAGTGAAAAATGGCCTGCGAATAAAAGGTTACGTGCTGGAGAAAGAGGAGGTGGTAAAGTAGAAGGTTTTGATTTAGGTAATTCTCCTTTAGATTGTACAAGTGATTTAGTAACAGGTAAAAGATTATTTATTAGTACAACTAATGGCACTCGTGCCTTACAAAGAATAGAAAAAGCTCCTATAGTTTTAGCAGCCGCTTTAATTAATAGAAGTTCCATAGTAGATTTTCTGTTGGCCAAAAAACCGGAAACTATTTGGATAGTGGGTTCAGGATGGGAAGGTAGTTTTTCTTTAGAAGATACTGTTTGTGCAGGAGCGATCGCCCATAGTATAGTAGAAAAAACAGGTGTTAGCATAGCAGAAATTGGTGGTAATGATGAAGTTGCAGGAGCGATCGCATTATATTCACAATGGCAAAATGACTTATTAGGATTATTTCATCATGCTAGTCATGGTCAACGTTTATTAAGATTAGAATGTTTAGAAGACCTGAAATATTGTTCGCAAACGGATGTTTTAAATGTCCTACCAATGCAACATGAACCTGGAGTTTTAAAAAGTTAATCTTCAGATCCCGGACTTCAGATCCCGGACTTCAGATCCCGGACTTCAGATCCCGGACTTCAGATCCCGGACTTCAGATCCCGGACTTCAGATCCCGGACTTCAGATCCCGGACTTCTTAAAGAAGTCCGGGATCTTAAACATTGATTATTTTAAACTAGATAAAGGCGCACCTAACCACCCCAAAAAATTCTCCTCCTGCATTTTATCCACATTTTCTAAAGGTAATAACTCATAATTTTTAGACACAGGTTCAGTCAAAATTATGTCATAACTAATTAACTGATCCTGATGAAAAACCGTCACCTCAATTTTATCATTAGGCCGATAATCCTTTAACCTTTCCGCCAAATTATTTTTGATTCTCACCCCATCAATAGCTAATAACTCATCTCCCGCATTTAACCCTGCAAAATAAGCAGGAGAATCTAATTCCACAAACTTAATCATATCACGGCCATTGTCATCATTAATCCGCAAACCCAAATAAGGATGTTCACCTTTATCACCTACTAATTGTAAGCCAAAAGGTCGTAAATAATCATTAAAAGGTAAATCTGACAAACCATGTAAATAGAGATTAAAGAAATCTGTTAAGTCTTTACCAGCAACATCAGCAATAATAGCTTGTAACTCCTCCTCCTCATAACCAACTTCATCCTTACCAAATTTCTCCCACATTATCCGCATCACATCATCTAAGGAACGACGATTATGATGTAAATTCCTAATTAATAAATCCAGTAAAAATGATACCATTTCCCCCTTGATATAATAGGAAATTTGGGAATTACCACTATTAGCATCAGGACGATAAAGTTTAATCCAAGCATCAAAACTAGACTCAGATAAAGGTTGAACCCTTTTCCCTGGAGTCAACAAATATCGCGTAATTTCCTTACTAAAATAATGCAAATAAGCCTTGGCATCATAAATTCCCGCTCTTTGAGGAATTACCAAATCATAATAACTAGTAGTTCCTTCACAAAACCATAAAGAAGGAGTATAATTTTCCTGATCATAATCAAAAACTTCCAAACCTTGAGGACGTATTCTTTTCACATTCCATAAATGGAAAAATTCATGGGCTACCAATTGCAGAAAACCGTGATATTTTTCCACATTACGAAAACCAAAATTATCATAAATTAAACAACAGGAATCTTTATGTTCTAAACCTCCATAAGCCTGGGGTAATAAATGCAAGAAAAATATATATTGATCATAAGGCAACCCAGCAAACATTTCTGATTCTACATTAATGATTTTCTCAAAATCAGTGATCATTTGCGAAACCTGAAAATTACCTTTTCCCCACATAGCTAACTGATGAGACTTTCCTAATACTGAAAATTGATGTAATTGATGACTACCAATTTCAAAAGGACTATCCACTAAAGTATCAAAATCTGCCGCTAAAAAGCTATTTTCTGAATTTGCGATCTTGGGTAAAGCGGTTGTCACGTGCCATTTATCATCAGGAGGAATGATGGTTATATTAATGGGTAAATGTTGATAATTAGGAATCCTGAAAAATAAAGCAGCACCATTAAAATAACCATGGGTAGCATCTAAATGATTAGTTCTTACTGTTAGTTCATTAGCAAAAATGCGGTACTTAATGGTAATTTCAGAAAAATCACTTTTAGTAATTTGCCAGTGATTTTTACTAATTTTCTGCCAACGCAAAGATTGATTCTTACTAAAAGCATAAAAATCTTGTAAATGACGAGCATATTCTCTGACTAAATAAGATCCAGGAGTCCAAACAGGCATTTTCAAATCAAGAATATGATTTGGATAATTAGTAATATTTAAAGTTACCTCAAATAGATGATTTTGAGGTTGGGGCATAGACACTGTATAATGAATTTTTGGTTGTAATTCTAGGGATGTGGCGTTTAGCTCAGAAATCATTAGTTTACTCATGTTATATTTTCAGTTTTTCTTATTAAGACTTACGCAAGATTAAACTCAAAACCTGATTCTTGTGTAGGGGTAATTCATGAATTACCCCTACTTTCGTTCTATTTTGCGTAAGTCTTGCTTATTCATCTATATTGACATACTCACCGACCTGAAGGTGCGGTGATTCTTGACGCTTCGCTGACGGATGCTACCTAAGTAGTCTTATTCTGTCTCTGCGCCCGTTTAGAGTCGTGGCAATGCCCTATCCCGACTTTATTTATATTTTTTGCGGCGTTTTCATCTCAGTCCTGTTCAGTTCCACAATTCAAGCACTGAACTAACCGGATTTTTAAATCAAGTTTACCCCATTTGTAGCCACATTCAGAGCAAATTTGACATCAATGTTCTGAAAACCAAAACCTTTCATTTGTCAAGGTTTTGGTTTTATTCAGCAACCTCTATTTAGGTATATTATTTTACATAGAGAAAATATTATGTTTGATATTTATAATTCCAATTAATTTTAATATTTATAGGACTTACGCAACTGGCACAAGCGATGGTGCGGCGTAGCCGCACCGAGCGCCTAAAGACTAAACCATTGACATAGCAATATCTGGACGTTTTAGTTGTCCTATTAAATAATTAGAAAGCAAATTATGCTTAATTTGATAAATAGTTTGACCTGTGTTGTAAGCTAAGTTTTTTAGTC
>NZ_JACJPV010000003.1 GCF_014696225.1 Anabaena sp. FACHB-1237
AGCAGAAGCAACCACTCAGCAAATTACTTTGTGGAGGACTTGGGAAACGGTGTCACCTTAGAAATGGTGGAAATACCCCCAGGTAAATTTATGATGGGTTCACCGGAAAATGAGAAGAAAAGATCATCTTTTGAAAGTCCCCAGCATCAAGTGACAGTACCTCGTTTCTTTATGGCCAGATATCCCTTGACACAGACACAATATTCTGCTATTACGGGAAATAATCCTTCTTACTTTAAAGGTGATAATCTTCCAGTTGAACGAGTCAGTTGGAATGATGCAGTAGCTTTCTGTAAAAAGTTAAGTCAGAAGACCGGAAAAGATTACAGATTACCCAGTGAAGCACAATGGGAGTACGCTTGTCGAGCAGGCACAACCACACCATTTTATTTTGGTGAAAGTATTACCCCAGATTTGGTAAACTATGATGGTAATTTCCCCTACGCTGATGCTCCTAAAGGTCAATATCGTCAACAAACCACAGAAGTAGGTTCTTTTCCCCCTAACGCTTTCGGTTTGTACGATATGCACGGGAATGTATGGGAATGGTGTTTGGATGACTGGCATGAAAATTATATAAACGCGGTTAGCGGTGTACTTACCTGTGGATCATCTTGGTATAGTCAGGATAATAATTCGTATAAGCCTCGCCGTGGTGGTTGTCGGCGCAGTGATGCCCAAACTTGTCGCTCTGCCAATCGCGATTGGTCCGCGCGCGATACTCTTAACGAGGATTTGGGTTTTCGGGTCTTGTTCTGCTCTAGAACTTTGTAGTCATTTATACTTTTACCGTCTTACCCTTTTTCCTTCTTAAACCGTCCGCGTAGCGGAAAAATTTAAAAGAGCAAAAATGGGGTATGGGTATCTTAGGCTTATTTAATTTTTTTACCTTTAAGAATGCAGCAGACTGTGGGGAATGAAATGATTGGTATAATATTGGCATTTTGATTATGATAATGGTAATTTGGGAATTTGTCAAGGGGTTTGCCACAAAGCAGGATACCCAGGATGTAAGGATTTACAGGATTGTTATTTAGAGATTATTTGATTGATCAGAAAAATATTGTATTATTGAGAAGATATGTATAAATATTATTATCTCAACACAAATGAGTTAGAGTCATGAAAATGAAGGTGGGCAAAAATGCACGCACTTCTCTAAATGAGGTAAATCGTTCCGGTAAGTACAAAATCATTTATCCTAGCTTCCTCACCCCCCGGTGTCACAGTCGGTTTTTTCGGATTTTTGAATACATCTGAGGATAATTTTGATACAACATAGTCTAGATATTAGGTGGCGATGGCGAAGCGCTGCTGCAAGTAGTTCGCCAATTCTCAATCTCTAAATGACCGATTTTCGTTGTGTGACAGTTGAGGGTGCCGAATGTGGGGTACAACAATGGGAATAAATTATCTCCTTGATACTCATGTTTTATTATGGTGGGTTTTTGATGATCCGAAACTTGAGATAGTTCCATAATTTCTCCAACTTCCCCACATCCTCAAATCACCTTTTATACTCAATTACATGAGTAGAACTAACCCATTCACCATGATCACTATAATTCCTAATTAAACGCTGACGTTCATTTTCTCTGACTAACCAACCTACTTCTACAAAAAACGGTTTTCTCAATTGTAATTGTCCAGGAACATTATTAGAACAACCATCAGGTAATAATAAAATTTCTCGCTTTATTCCCTGATTTTCAAAAATAATTTTATTCCCATAAATTCTTCCTCTACTACTCATAACTTGCGACGCAAAAGATAATTTTTGTTCTAAATATCCACCATCTACTTCTTTAACTTCTAAATTAGTATCATATCTTTCTGATGGTCTTAAATCTCCATAAAATGTATGGGCTTTACCTTCCCAATTACCAATTAATGATTTTACCGTTAATGGTGGACGTTCATAAGCATCTGTACCATAACGAAATTCCCTAATTAAAGTTAAGCTAGAAAAATTACCCTGTTTATCATATAGTTGTACTAAACGCGATCGCCTATCTTCATCCACAAAACCATATTCTGCACCAAATTCTGTAAAAGGTGCTAATTGTAATGTACCTTTAGAAAATGCACCTGTATTAAAAAAAATATTATGTCTATCTAAAGAATGATATTCCTGTTGATAATCTTGAATTGGAGTACTATCATAATTACTAGAATCAAAACGACGTAACCTAAAAATTACCCTTTCATTATTATCAAACCCTTCTAAATTAAGAATACTCGGAGTAGATTTTAATATTTCCCCATCAGGAGAAATTTGCGTAAAAGAACCACGCCATTCGCCTAAATTTTTGATGAAGTTTTCCCAGTTAGTTGTCATAATTTAATTATTATTTTTGAATGATTATAGTAGTGCAAGCATCTTGCTTGCATTCATGATTAAAAATACAATAACTTATTTTATATCACCAATAACCTATTATTTATTAAACCTTACCAAACCTTCTCTCCCGTTGTTGATAAGCATATAAAGCGCGATGAAACTCATTTCTATCAAAATCAGGCCAAAGAGTATCAGTAATATAAATTTCTCCATAGGCCATTTGCCAAAGTAAGAAATTAGATAACCGCATTTCTCCACTAGTTCTAATTAATAAATCAGGATCACTAATACCTGCTGTGTATAAGTGACTTTCAAAGACTTCTTCACAAATATCATCAGGTTTGAGTATACCCTGTTCTACCTTGTGAGCGATCGCTCGACAGGCTTGCAAAATTTCCTGTCTACCACCATAATTAGTAGCCACAGTGAACTTAATACTGCGATTATCCTTAGTCTCTTCCATAGAACGAGAAATTTCATCCTGTAAAGTTTGGGGTAACGCGGGTAAATTACCTACAAACTGAATTTGCACATTTTCCTCCACCATTTCCCGCAATTCTTGACGTAAAACCCCCTGAAACAAACTCATCAAAAAATCCACCTCTTCCTGTGGCCTTTTCCAATTTTCCGTAGAAAAAGCATAAGCCGTTAAAGCCTTAATCCCCCAATCTTTACAGCATCTTAACAAATCTTTAAGAGCATCTACACCGCGTTTATGACCCATAAAACGCGGTAATCCTTGACGTTTAGCCCAACGGCCATTACCATCCATAATCACAGCCACATGATGAGGAAGTAATTCCGGTTTTAAATCAGCAGGTAAATATAACAATTCAGTATCTTGTATAGTCATTTTTCGGTCTTATTTTTTTGGCGAGAAGCAGCAGATGGTAATCCTAATAAACGTGAAAATACGGTTAATCCTTGATTAATAGCTTGACGCATCCAACTTAAAAGTCCAGGAGATACAGTTTCTCGGTCTACATTGGGAGAAAACTGTGCTTCTAAGGATTCCTTTAGTTTTCTAATCGTCAGTGGTCTGTAGAGAGTTCCTCTTTCCGCTAAAGAAATTGAACCCGTTTCTTCAGATACAACGACACAAATGCAATTTTCCAGTCGTTCCGTAATTCCCATAGCAGCACGATGGCGAGTACCCAACTGGCGGGAGGCAGTACGTCCTGAAAGTGGTAAAATAATTCCTGATGATACAATGCGAGAACCACGAATTAACGTCGCTCCATCATGTAAAAGAGTTTTTGGCTGAAAAATAGTTTGGATTAGTTCTTTAGACACTTCCGCATTTAGCCGCACTCCAGGAACAGAAAAATCTTGTTCATCAATAGGTTCCGTAGTTTCTAAAATTAGTAATGCACCAATACGATTTTTAGATAATTCTTTAACTGCATCAACAATTTCATCTATAACACTATCTGGTTTAGGAACAGAAGAGCGATTTTGTCGAAATAATTGCCAAAATTCGCCCCGTCCCAATTGTTCTAAGAAGCGGCGAAATTCAGATTGTAAGGCCACAGCCATAGCCACAGCACAACCAATCACCAACTTTTCTAGAACAAAATTTAATAGAGGTAATCCTAATCTACCACTGAGAGCCGATGCCAGCATTAAAATTATAAATCCCCGTACCATCCATAAAGTACGACGTTCACTAATAATGACTAGAATCACATAAGTCAGTGCTATAACTAACACAGTATCCAAACTTCCAAGTAGTAAAGACTGTGACCAATCTCCTATATTTATTAGCCATTGTTTCCACCACTCTTTCATGATATTTGGATAATAAGTTACTAGTTAGGAGGGGCGAACAGCCGTTCGCCCGTACAGTACTCAGTAGGGGTCAAGCATGAGATCACTGATATCAAATTAAGTTACAGACAGGCCTATTTGTTTGGCTTCCACACCCGCCAGGTGCTGAAGTACCAGTCTAATAGCTAAAGTAAACTAAAGAATTTCAGAAATTTTCCGACTCTTTTAGTCATTTAAAAATGACTTTTGCTATCAGACACAGTAATTCATTCCCAGTCGGGTTATGTATGGGTTTGAGGTTAACTTGACACCAATGAGCATTACTAAACCCAGAGTAAGAGTCAGAATAAAGAATTTTTACCTGTGATCCCAACTCCCAACTCCCGACTCCCGACTCCCGACTCCCTATTCCCTATTTTAGTCTTTCTGGTAAATAATCTTGGCGAATTAAGTCCTGATAAGTTTCTCTTTGCAAAATTAAATTTGCTTCACCATTAGTTACTACCACAGCCGCCGGTCGGGGTAAACGATTATAGTTAGAAGACATACTATAATTGTATGCACCCGTGGCCATAACTACTAAAATATCCCCTGGTGCGGTTTTTGGTAATTGCACATTTTTAATGAGAATATCCCCTGATTCACAATGTTTCCCAGCTAATGTTACAGTTTCGTTACAAGCCGCACTCATTTTATTCGCTACCACCGCCCTGTACACTGATTGATAGGTGATAGGACGAGGATTATCTGACATTCCCCCATCTACAGATACATAGGTACGAATATCAGGAATTTCTTTACTAGAACCAATGGTATAAGCGGTAATGCAAGATGTGGCAATGAGCGATCGCCCAGGTTCACACAACAACTTTGGCAATGGTAAATTTTCAGATTCACAAGCCGATTGTACTATTTCACAAATTGCCCTAGACCATTCTGCAATGCTTGGGGGATCATCCGATTCTGTATATTTAATTCCTAAACCGCCACCCACATTTAACTCTGTTATGGTTAAACCATATTTGGACGCATCTCGCAACCATTCCACCATCACCGCAGCTAAATCTCTATGGGGTTGACGTTCAAATATTTGTGAACCAATATGAGCGTGTAAACCCACACAATTTAAACTAGGTTGCTGACTGACAAAAGTAAATACTTGATCTAAATCATTGGGATCAAAACCAAATTTACTATCTAAATGTCCCGTGCGAATATATTCATGGGTATGACATTCAATACCTGGTGTCAACCGCAACATAATTCTTACTGCTGAATCTGTTGACAAACCTACTAGATTATGCAGTTCATACCAATTATCTACGACAATGGTACAACCAGACTCAATAGCTAAAATTAACTCATCACGAGATTTATTATTGCCATGTAAGTATATTTTTGCTGGACTGACTCCCGCTTGTAATGCTGTATAAAGTTCACCACCTGATACTACATCAATTCCTAAACCTTCTGAGGCCACAATGGCACAAACCGCTAAACAATTCCAGGCTTTGGAAGCGTAAAGTACCTGAGATTCACCTTTATAGTATTCTTTAAAGGTATTATGATATTGTTTACAAGCAGTTCTTAAAGTTGCTTCATCTAAAATATACAGAGGTGATCCGAACTGTTTTACTAATGTGGTGACATCACAGCCACCAATTTCCAGGTGATCATGCTGATTCACTTTAGCAGTTAATGGCAAAAGTTGTTGATTTGGCGAAATATCAGCCTTAATACCTGTGTTTTCTGGTAAATATTGACTACCAGAATTTTCAACCTGGGGAGGAAAAGTTACTACCATAGCTAATCAGAGTTCTCTTGGTGAAAATGACGCGATTATATGTTGATTTCCAGTTTACAGCTTTATTGGTCAGGATGAAGAATTAAAATGGGAAGTACGGAGTGCGATAATAAAATCTTACCAATTACCAATTACCCATTACCCATTACCCATTACCCATTATCAATTATTTATTAATTGTCTCTATGATTTTATCAGATTTGAAAATTCAAACTCTCACGTCAGAAAATTTAGCTGAATTATTAGAACTAGATCAAATTTGTTTTAATGGTATGTGGACTATGGAAGGTTATTTGCGTGAGTTAGAAAGTCCTAATAGTTGTTTTTTAGGTCTATTTCCTCCTATGGTTAATTCTAGTTTGTTGGGAATGGGTTGTTTTTGGTCAATTTTAGAGGAAGCACATATTACTATTTTGGCTATTCATCCTGAATATCAGCGTCAAGGTTTGGGACAATTTTTATTGTATGCTTTACTAAAAACCGCTTGGGAAAAAGGTTTAGAAAGGGCTACTTTAGAAGTTCGTGCTTCTAATATAGGGGCTATTTCTCTTTATGAAAAATTCGGTTTTAAAACTGCTGGCCGTCGTCGTGGTTATTATCAGGATAATAATGAAGATGCTTTAATTTTATGGCTTTCTCAATTACAAACTCCTGAGTTTATTGAAATTTTACATCAGTGGGAAAATATGGTAATTCAACAAGTTAAATTATAAGTGTTCAGGTATTAGTTAATAGCATCAATAAAAAGGATTCAGAAATTTTATCACAGCATATTATTTAATCTAGTTATTTCCAGAATTTATGCACTCTAGTACACCCTACAATGTGCTATTTGGCTAAATTATGAATCCAGCTATGTTAAGAGGATGTTTGTAAAGTCTAAATTAACACAAAAATCGGCGATTGGAAATCGCGTCTACACAGGCAAAATCTGCATACCCAGGTTAAAAATCCTTGGTTTTTCTCTAGTCCACGCAGGTGGTCTTTGCCTGTATAGTAGCGATAGCGCAGCGCGGCGTAAGCCTTATGATATTCGCCCCATACTTTTAAAACATCCTCTAAGTTTAAAAGTTTTATATTGGTTAAAATTTATCTTTGTTATTTTGATAAAATTTTTGACAAAATTCCTGCATTAATATATACTGTGGATGATAATTTGGCAGTCAAAAATATGATTAATTCCTTTGTAAAATCTTTTATAAAAAAAAATCTTCCTCCTATTCTCGCAGTTGTACTAATCATGCTGACAGCTTGTAGTAGTATTGCTTTATTACCAACTCCAGAATTAATTGAAAAAGCGATCGCTATTCAATTACAACAAACTCAAGAAGAATTAAATCAAAAATTAGATTTACATTTCCAAAAATTACAACTGCAACATTTATATATTATGCAACAGCAACCCCTGACTATTGAAAACTTACCAGCTTACAGAGTTACAGGTAGTTATGATATAAATGCGAGATTAGCAAAACACAGGTTTACACAATTACAAAAACCTTTTGATATCTATTTACAAATTCAAAAAGAAGGTAAAAGTTGGCGTTTATTAATACCAGAAAAATCAGATAAAAATACTCAAAATACTCCATCAAAATGGCAAAGTTATTTAATTTTGTAGTGAACAGAAAGATCCCCGACTTCTTAGAGAAGTCGGGGATCTAGGATATGTCAGTTAATTCTGGTACAATTTGTTTTATATAACTAATCTACACAATAAAAAATATTCAAGGTGACAATTCTATCCTATAATATAACAGGACTGGGGATCAAAGCTATTGCTTGTACCTCAAAGCCCCTTGCTGTACTGTGAGATACAAATATAGGAAAAAATACTTCCTTAATTATTGTAAAATTCTTTTAACAACCCATCAGTATGGTTTTAGTCAGCATCAAAAACTGTTAAGGAGTCAATCAAATGTCAGAAAATCAAGATAACACTAACACAGAATCCAGTTCTCAAGGTATGCTGGTAGTTGCTGGTTCACGCCCTATTACAACAGGTACATTACAAATAGTTAGCACTTATAATAGTATGGGTATCCGTCCCATAGGTGCTAATACTTTTCGAGTTGTAGATAATATCAATTTATCTGGTTTACGTCCTATAGGTTCAAGTGCTATTGTGGTATCAGAAAACTATTCTATATTTGGTAATCGTCCCATAGCATCAAATACTATTGATGATTCAGAAGTTTTAATGGGTTTTCTTGATTAATTTTGCATATTGTTGTTGAGAAACAATTGGAAAAATTGTCAGTAATCGGTAATCAGCCAATAGCATCAACAACAAGGATTAAGAAATGTTAATTTCACAGAATGTTATTTGTATCCGTTTCTTGTGATTCCATTGTTTGTATTTCAAGATTTCAGGTAAATAGCTAATGGCTGATGACTGAATGCTTACGAAAAATTAAACATAAGATCCCCAATTTCTTGGAAAGTTTGGGGATCTATTTATTTATAATTATGAAAAATAATCACATCCCCCACTTCTTCAAGAAGTGGGGGATGTGAATCTCTCAGAAAATCATAATTTAATGATGTTAATTATGTCAAAATCTCAAATTTTCCCTAAGTCTTTAAACTTAAAAGAAGATTATCCTTGTCCAGTGTGTAAAGTGGGTAAAATTACTGAAATGCCGTTAATGGAGGCTATGTATTGTGATTTTTGCCAGGAAATTTTTACTGTAAATATTGAACAACAACAGTTACAAATGCCCAGTCGAGAACCTGCTTTAATTTGGCATTGGAATGGCTTTAAATGGACACAAACACAAATTTTGGGAGTGGAGTTAGGTTGGCCTTATCAATTAGCTGCTATGGCTTTTGTGATTTTACCAACTAGTTTAGTAGCGATCGCTACCTATTATTTTCCCCCTAGTCCTGATGTTACACTATATTGGCTACCTTATCTTTGGACGATATTAACTTTTATCGCCCATTTAACTATTATTATTTGGTTATGGATCGAAATTTATCAAATTCCCGTAACCGCATATTTCCAAGGTATAAATCGTTGGTGGCATAATTTAAGTAGATGATAATCTAATGTATATTTAAATACTTATCATCATACTTGTGATAATCTATTGAAGTTGATGATTAATCATGGGAAAAAATCATGATTCAGGGGAATTTTTGCCGAAAAAATTACCAGAAATAGCTATGATTATTTTATTGTTCAAAAATATATGATGATGAGTGAACTGGAGCGTTACTACAGAGTCTTAGAATTAGAACCGGGAGCAACATTGGAAGAGGTAAATCAAGCCTATAAGGATTTAGTCTTTGTTTGGCATCCTGATCGTCTTCCTAAAGATAACCTACGACTGCAACAAAAAGCTCAGGATAAGCTAAAATTATTTAATGAAGCTCGTGATAAGTTGCGCTCCTTACGTGATCAATTGCAAAACTCACCATCTGCTTCTAAATCTACCTCTAGCTATAATTACTCCCAAACAAAAACTTATCAACAACCACCAAAAAATCCTGATTTAAGTGGTAAGGATTTTAGCCGTGCTAATCTAAGTAATCGAGATTTATCTGGTAGAAATTTGAGTTATGCTAATTTAAGTGGATCTAACCTTAGTGATAGCTTCATGCACAAAGTAATTTTGAGAGGTGCGGATTTATCAGAAGCGAATTTATTTAGAGCAAATTTATTATTAGCGGATTTAAGAGATGCTAATTTGCGTTCAGCGAATTTAATAGGAGCGGATCTCAGTGGTGCAGACTTACGGGGTGCAGATTTAACTGGGGCAAGAATTAGATCAGGCGATCGCTTATTAGTTAAACTAATAGGGGCTAAACTAGCAGGAACAATTATGCCAGATGGAATCATTCACAGTTAATAAAAATTAACTCAAACTAGCTGCAAAAACTTGACAATAATTTTAGAATAAGAAATTCAGGACTTACGCAACTGGCACATTGGTAGGGTGTGGTTCGACAAGCTCACCAAGCACATCAGACAGTATAAATCATGTAAATAAACAGATTCTTGATATCTGACGCATCCTACAACAGATTTTTCAGTGTGACACTTGCGTAAGTAATAATTATGATCATATACGCTTAATTATTTATAATTAGGAAACATATACATAAAATTTAAAAATACATATTTTATAACACTTTTAAAACAGAGAATATCAAGATTCACTGATAATTAAATTTGTGCCTGAGATCCAAACTCATGTACCATGTATTTATTCATCTACTGATTCATGTATTTATTCGTGGGTAATTTGGCAAAAAACATCAATTAATTAAAACATCAATTTAATTCTCTTAAAAAAACCATGAAGATTGCAATTATTGGCTGTGGTTACGTTGGTTATGCAATGAGTAAATATTGGCAAACCAATAGTAATATAAATCTAACTGTCACCACCACAAATTCAGATCGTGTTTCTCAATTAGAAACATTAGCAAATCAAGTAATTGTGACAACAGGAAATGATGTAGAAGGGTTGAAATCCGTTCTTAAAAATCAAGATGTTGTCTTATTAACTGTTGGGGCAAAAAGTCAAGATCAATATGAAGAAGTATATCTGAATACAGCAAAAAATCTAGTATCTATCTTCCCTGAATTTCCCAACATTCACCAATTAATTTACACAGGAAGTCACTCAATTTATGGTGATAGAAATGGAGTATGGGTAGACGAAGAAACCCCGCCAGCGCCAGCAAATAGAAACAATCAAATCCTCAGAAAAACCGAAGATATATTATTATCAGCAGAAAATGAAAATTTGCGAGTGTGTATTTTAAGATTAGGAGGAATTTATGGAACAGGAAGAGAATTACTAAAGATATTTAATAAAATAGCAGGAACAACACGCCCTGGCAATGGTGAAGAAATCAGCAATTGGATACATCTGGATGATATTATTGGTTGTATAGACTTTGCTAGACAACATCGTCTTCAAGGGATATACAATTTAGTTGATGATAGTCATTTTACCAAACGGGAATTAATTGAAAATGTCTTAACAAAAAATAATTTACCTAATGTCATTTGGGATATTACTACCAAAAGTAATCGCCCTATTAATGCCTGGGTATCTAATCAAAAAATCAAAGATGCAGGATATCAATTAATTCATCCTCAGATCATTTTTTAATTAATCTAAAATAGAAAAAACTGAAATTATGTCATCATCTACAATTACTAACCCTAGCACATCTTCCACCCAATTTTACACCTGGGAAAATTATCGTTGTGCTTATGAAATACATCAGTCCAAAAAATCCCCAGTTACAGGTATTCCCCTATTATTAATTCATCCCATAGGAGTAGGATTATCTCGCAAATTTTGGGATAGATTTTGTCAACGATGGTATCAAAGTAATCAGCCAAATATGATTTACAATCCTGATTTATTAGGATGTGGTGAAAGTGATATGCCATTTTTAGCATACAAACCTATTAATTGGGCTAATCAATTGCAATATTTTTTACAAACCGTAGTTAAACAACCAGTCATTATTGTTGTGCAAGGTGCTTTATTACCTGTAGCCATAGAATTAATTAAACAAGAAAAAGAATTAATTGCTGGTTTAATATCTTCTGATCCTACATCAGCACCAGTAATTAATAAAACTGTTTCTGCAACTCAACAAAATTTGCTTTGGAATCTTTTAAAATCTCCTCTTGGTAAAGCCTTTTATTGTTATGCCAGGAGGCGAAGATTTTTACAATCTTTCTCAGAAAAACAGCTATTTGCTAATAAAGAAAGTGTAGATGAAGAATGGTTAAATACCCTGAGAAAAGGTTCAGAAAATATTGCTAGTCGCTATGCGGTATTTGCATTTCTAGCCAGATTTTGGCAACGAAATTATCATGATGATATTTCAGCAATTCAACAACCAACATTGTTAATTGTGGGAGAAAAAGCTAGTAGTGTTAGTTTGGAAGGTAAACAGGAAATACCGGAGGAAAGATTAGCATATTATTTAGAAACTTTACCTAATCCTCAAGGAGTAATAATTAAGGGTAAAAATGTTATGCCTTATGAATCTACAGAGGAGTTTATCACAGCAATTTCTCCCTTTGTAGCTTCTTTAGGATAAATTTAGATCCCCAATTTCTCTGTTAATCTTATCAGTAGGGTGCGTCAGATATCAACAATCTATTGATTAACAAAACTAATGCAGTATGACGCGCCCTACCCTATTTTCTAAAAATACAGTTTTCTTGTTGTGAAAAGTAGTATAATTTTGAAATAACACAAAAGCAGCTACAGCTAATAAGAAATAACCAAAATATTTTTGCAATTTTTTACCATCAATAAACTGAGATAAATAAGCACCAAAAAAACTACCTAGACTAGCAGCAATAATAAATGTACCTATTAATTGCCAGTTTAATTCAACCTGTCCTAAATATCCTAAAAATCCAGCAATAGCATTAACTACTAAAATTAATAATGAGGTACCAATAGCTTCTTTGATATGAGTTCTACCCAAAATTACTAAAGCTGGTACAATGGCAAAACCGCCTCCAACTCCTACCAAACCTGTTAATATTCCTACTATTAAACCCTCCGTTAATAACCATAACCAACAATATTTACACACAGGTGCAGTATAAATTTCTACTGTTTGATTTATGATAGGTTTTAATGATGTTTTTTTACTACTTTTTTGAATCATTAATATTGCTGCTAACAACATAATAATTCCAAATAATAACATTTGTAAAGTATCAGTAATCAATGGTAAAGTAGCAATTTTCGCTCCTAAAAATGCCCCCAACATAGTAGCGGAACCAAAAATAAATGCTTTTTTAAAATTGATATTTTTATTTTGCCAATGGGGAATTAAACCAATGAAACTCACAGTACCAACTATTACTAATGTCATAGCAATAGCTGGTTTAGTAGGTATTCCCATCACATACACTAAAATAGGTAATGCTAATACCGAACCTCCACCACCTATTAATCCTAAACTAATACCAATACCAATGGCTAAAATATGTCCTAATATCCATGTTGTCATAATTATTAAATTTCTATTATTAATGATTAAATTTGCCAAATTAGTTTGAAAATTATACAAACAATATACAGGCAAGATGCCCGTACTACTTTAATATTCACTTTAATATTATTTGTTGTATGGTAATTTGGCTAATAACATAGCCATTCCACAGGTATTAGTTACTCCGGCAAATACTAATCCTGCACCAACAAACCCACTTAAAATTAAAAACCAATCAGAAATAAAAGCACCTAAAATAGTTCCTGTAAATACTAATAAACCTGTCATGATTTGTACTTGTCTCATTAAACTAATAGGTGCATTTCGATTAATTTCTGTAGGGTATCCTGATGTTTTCCAAGCGGTAATTCCTCCTTGTAATTGACTAAAATTAGAAAATCCAGATTCTATTAATTTTTGGGCAGCTTTTTGGGAACGGTTACCAAATTGACAATATAATACTATGGGTTTATTGTTATTTAATGATAATTTTTGAATGCTGAAATCAGATAGTGGTACAATTTGGGAATTAGGAATATGTTCTGCTTTATATTCTCCCATTTCTCGCACATCTATTAATTGAATTTCTTGGTTGTCTAATAATTCTTTGACAGTGCTACAATTCATTAGTTCCATATTTGTAATACTCCTAGTTGATGATTTTGTGTTTTCTCAATCTTTGTTGTTACTGCTATTACCTGATTACTTATTTCCACATTTTTGATTTGCAGGCACTGCGGCCATCATTTTTTTAGGATTTGGCAGGTTTAAATTGTTCATCATTTCTATAAATGTGGTTTTATTTTGATTTTTAAATCTAGGATTATGTTGTATTTCTTCTCCTATGGTAGATACTGTAAAACCTTTGTAGTCATGTCCTGGATAAACTAAAGTTGTATCAGGCAATGTAAAAAGTTTTTCTGTAATTGACTCGTATTGTATTCCTGCATTTCCACTTTGAAAATCTGTTCTTCCACAACCACGAATTAATAAACTATCTCCTGTTAATAGTTTGTCATTGTTGATTAAATATGCTATATGACTATCAGTATGGCCAGGAGTTGCGATCGCTTGAATAATTATTTCTCCTGCTTCTAATCTTTCCCTATCTTGCATATATTTATCAGCACAGGTAGCAGATGCTTTCGTGGGTACAATTCCTAAACATCCCGTTATTTCCCGCAATTTCCCTGTACCTGTAATATGATCTGCATGAATATGAGTTTCTAAACAATATTTTAAGTCTAATCCTAATTCTGTGATTAGTTGTAAATCTCTATCTACTTGTTCCCATACTGGATCTACTAATACTGCTGCCTTTGTTATCTCGTCAGCAATTAAGTAAGTATATGTACTCGATTCGCTGTCAAATAATTGTCTAAATAACATGGAATTTGTCCGCAGTAAGTTTATATATACAATATATAACGATATAGTAATGATGTCAATGGTTAATTAACAGAAATAAAAGATGACTGCGGACTTTGCTAGACTTTATAAATCAAGCAAATAAGTAGATTATTGATGTTGTACTGAGTAGATTTTAAGCTGATGTGCAGCACTCACTGTATAACTAAAAAACCTAAAATTACTGTAGTGCAAGCATCTTGCTTGCATCTACAGCACATTCCATCTACATCAGGTACACTATGAACACAGCAAGATGCCTGTGTTACAAGGGTTTTATCATTAACATCTGTACCTCAGAATAACGGAAACTTGCATAATGGCGGTAGATATTTTGTTGCGCGCATCAGCGAAGCATTTTCAGTGCGTCTTTGCGCGAAACCAGAATCAAAATGTGGTTCATTTACCTGAAAATTGCTGTAATTTGTATCAGGGATGGAAGCAGTTTTTTATTGGTGCATTATGCTACGTTAAAACACCCTACTTCTATATTAAGTAATGTTGTACTTTTTTCACTAGTTCCTGAGTCCAATATTCGGCAAGTTGAGAATTTTCCGCTTCTACCATGACTCTAATTAGTGGTTCTGTGCCAGATGCTCTCACTAATATTCTACCAGTATTACCCATTGCAGTTTCAGCTTGAGCGATCGCTTGTTGTACTGGTTCACAACTTTCCCAGTTTAAGCGTTTTTCTCGATCTTCTACCCTGACATTGCGTAATAATTGGGGGTATGTTTGAAAACTTTGATCTACTAATTCTCCTAGTGATAGGTTAGCATCTTTAACTACTGTGGCAATATGCAATGCCGTTAATAAACCATCGCCAGTAATGCCATAATGTCGACAAAGGATATGCCCTGATTGTTCGCCCCCTAACATCCCTCCAGTTTTGCCCATTTCCGCTTGCACATATTGATCACCCACCGCAGTGCGAATTAACTTACCGCCTATTTTTTGCCAGGCTTTTTCAAAACCTAAGTTAGCCATAACTGTGGAAATTATTAGGTTGTCTGGTAATTTTTGTTGCTGTTGTAAATGCTGACCCCATAGGTAAAGAATGTAATCACCATTAACTGCTCTACCAGTATTATCCACAGCTAAAACTCTATCTGCATCACCATCAAAAGCAAAACCTATATCTGCTTTATGTTCTATTACTGCTTTCTGTAAAATATCTAAGTGAGTAGAACCGCAATTAACATTAATGCGATCGCCATCAGGTAAATTATGTAAAGCAATAACTTGTGCACCCATATCCGTAAATACCGATGGTGCTAAACCCACAGCCGCTCCCCAGGCTACATCTAATACTACCTTCATCCCTTGAAAATTGACCACAGGTTGTAAAGGAGTTTGTAACCCTTGACTATATTGTTTAATCAATTCTGGGCGAGAAAAATGCTTTCCACAGAGGTTATTTTTCTCTGCGGGGAGGTTTCCTCTAATACCTTGTTCAATTTCTGCCTGTAACATTTTTGACAGTTTACCACCATTAGCCCCAAAAATCTTGATCCCATTATCTTCAGGAGGGTTATGACTAGCAGAAATCATCACACCCCCAATAGCCTCGGTAATACTGGTAAGATAAGCAACACAAGGAGTAGGACATAAACCTAAATACCAGACTTCCAAACCTGCGGCGGTTAAACCAGCGCTTAAAGCCATAGCCAGCATATCACTAGAGTTTCTGGAGTCTTGGCCTAAAATGATCGGACCTAAATGGACAGCATCATTTCTTAATACCATACCTGCCCAAAAACCGACTTCTAAAGCTAGAGGAGCAGTTAAGAGTTTTCCTACCTGTCCACGAATGCCATCAGTACCAAATAAAGGGCTTTTGGGCAGGGTGTGGATATTAAAATTTAAACCTACAGCATTAGAAATACTATTTTCAGTCCGACGAATTGATGAAACCATATTTTTTCACTCTTTACACCATTTGATCATGAGGATAGCAGATTTAACCATGTATGGATAACTGGTGAAATAGAAGATACACAGGATAATTTTGTGATTGTCTAAATCAAACACTTTCAAAATAATTTTCTGACTGACTGCTGATATCTGATAGCTGATAGCTAACTGCTGATATCTGATAGCTGACTGCTGACTGCTGATATCTGATAAATAATAGTAATTTGATGATGTGAAGTTCCGTAAGTCCAGTATGATAAGGATAGATGTTAGTATTTCATCTCAGACAAAGTTTGAGTAGAGGTAAACGGCTGTTTATTTTTACCTAATGCTGTCACAATGCTTAACAATTTACACTAAGAGCGCGTGGATTATGGCTCAATTTTCTCAATCGGCTGATGTACCCGATATGGGTCGTCGTCAGTTCATGAATTTGCTGACTTTCGGAACTGTTACAGGAGTAGCATTAGGTGCATTATATCCTGTTGTCAAGTATTTTATTCCTCCTGTATCCGGTGGTGCAGGTGGTGGTACAGTAGCTAAAGATGAACTGGGCAATGCTGTAAGTGTCAGTGAATTTTTGGCGAGCCATACTGTAGGAGGACGCTCTTTAGTGCAAGGTCTAAAGGGAGATCCTACTTATATTGTGGTAGAAAGCAAAGAAGCGATCGCTGATTATGGGATTAATGCTATTTGTACTCACCTGGGTTGTGTAGTTCCTTGGAATGTGGCTGAGAACAAGTTTAAATGTCCTTGTCATGGTTCACAATATGACACTACAGGTAAAGTAATTCGTGGACCTGCTCCTCACTCCTTACCTCTAGCTCATGCAAATGTTGAAGAGGACAAAATTCTGTTAACTTCTTGGACAGAAACAGATTTCCGTGATGGAGAACCAGCTTGGTGGGCTTAATCACTTAAAAGTGATTGGTAAAGGATTTATTTGTAATAGTCTTTTCCCTAATCACGAAACATTAATCACTAATTCAATTTTGTCCTAATAGAGATGAGAAACGCTTGCACAACCGCGAGATTAACTCGCACTGCTAGGGTAATGTTAAATACATTGCTTGTAGCGATCGCTACTGTCACCTTTTTCCTGAGTAGTGATTTATTCACACCACAAACTGCTGCTGCTTACCCCTTTTGGGCGCAGGAAACCGCTCCTGCTACTCCCCGTGAAGCTACTGGGAGAATAGTTTGTGCTAACTGTCACCTAGCTTCTAAAGTCACAGAAATAGAAGTTCCCCAGTCTGTATTACCTGATACAGTATTTAAAGCGATCGTCAAGATCCCTTATGATCTGAGCGCACAACAAGTAGGTGCAGATGGTTCTAAGACTGGTTTAAACGTAGGTGCGGTGTTAATGTTGCCTGAAGGCTTCAAAATCGCCCCAGAAGACCGCATTCCTGAAGAACTTAAGAAAGAAGTTGGTGATCTGAGCTTTACTCAGTACACCGAAGACAAAGAGAATGTGGTTATAGTTGGACCTTTACCAGGAGAAGAATATCAAGAAATCGTCTTCCCCGTACTTTCACCTAACCCTGCTACTGACAAAAATATTCACTTTGGTAAATATGCTGTTCATGTAGGTGGAAACCGTGGTCGTGGACAAGTATACCCTACAGGTGAAAAGAGCAATAATAACCTCTTTACTGCTTCTAAAGCTGGCACAATTAGTACAATTGGTCAAGAAGAAGATGAAGATGGTAATGTATTCTCTTTAGTCAATATTACCACTGCTTCAGGAGAAGTTGTTATTGATAAAGTACCTGCTGGTCCAGAATTAATAGTTAAAGAAGGACAAGTAGTCAAAGAAGGTGAAGCATTAACAAATAATCCTAACGTTGGTGGTTTTGGACAAAAAGACACAGAGATTGTGTTACAAGATAGCTCCAGAGTTGCATGGTTAATAGCTTTCGTTTGTTTAATCATGATGGCGCAAGTAATGTTAGTGCTGAAGAAGAAGCAAGTAGAAAAAGTTCAAGCGGCAGAAATGAACTTCTAATTACTTCCAATAGACTCTAATTTATTTATTTGCTAAATTACTCAGATCCAGGACAGGCTTTAGCCTGTCTTTTTTTATATCATCTGTCAGTGGTCAGCTATTACCAATCACTAATCACTAATCACCAATTAATCTACCATCTTCCATATTAATAATTCTGTCAGCAATATCTAAAATGCGATGATCATGAGTGACTATCAAAATAGTACAATTTTGTTCCTTAGCTAATTGCTGCATTAGATTAACTACATCTCTACCTGACTTACTATCTAAAGCTGCGGTAGGTTCATCAGCTAAAACTAATTGAGGATCACTAACTAAAGCACGAGCGATCGCTACCCGTTGTTTTTGTCCTCCAGACAAATTTTCAGGATAATAATTCATTCTCTGTGCTAAGTTTACAGCATTTAACATTAATTCTGATTTTTGATGAGCTTGTGATTGAGAAATATTTTTTTGCAATTCTAGGGACATTTTCACATTTTGCATCGCTGTTAAAAAATCTAGCAAATTATGGGCTTGAAAAATATAGCCAATTTGTCGACGTATTTGCACTAATTCCTGATTTGTACATCCATATAATTCCTGACCATTAAACTGTAAACTTCCTTCTTGTACAGAACGTAAGCCTCCAATTAAAGTTAATAAAGTGGTTTTTCCTGAACCAGATGGTCCAGTCATAATCACAATTTCACCTGGATAAATAGTTAAGTTAATATCAAATAATGTCTGATTTCTTAATTTATGATTACCAAAATAATGATTAAGATTAGTAATTTTTATTATGGCATCATTACTATAGTAATTCATAATTGATTACCTTTGATTAAGTTGTAAGTTGAAAAAATGCTTGTAAGATGCTTGCACTACTTTAATTAAAAATTTCTGCGGGATCTAAATTGCGTAACTTATTAGTGGATAAAAATCCAGAAGTTAAACACATAAGAATGACAGAAACAAAAATTAAAAATGCCTTATGTGTGTCCATAATAATTGGTAATTTAGTGGCATCTTTAGCAACATCATAGAGTCCTAAGGAAATAGCAAAACCGGGAATATAACCTAAGACAGCTAAAATTAATGCTTGTTGAAAAACCACATTTAAAAGATATTTATTTTTAAAACCCATAGCTTTTAAAGTAGCAAATTCCACAAAATGAGAAGAGATATTACTATAAAGAATTTGATAAACCACAATTACCCCAACTACAAAACCCATAATTACCATCAAATTAAATACAAAACCTATAGGGGTTCTTAAAGTCCAATATCTTTTTTCAAATTCTACAAAATCATGACGATTCATAATCATTACATCTGGAGGTAAATTAGCTTTGAGATTTACTAAAATCTTTTCAGGATCAAAACCTGGTTTAATATGAATTAAACCTATATCTATTTTATTAGCTACCCTATCTTGAAAAATTCTCATAAAGGTAGAAGAACCCACAATTAAATTACCATCTACACCAAAAGAAGGACCAAGACTAAATAAACCACTAACTTTAACTTTATAACCAACAGTACCTAAATAACTAAATATTTCCATATTGACTGGTTTATTTTGGTTGTAATCACTAGCAATAAGTCCAAATTCAGGACGGGATGAGCGATCAAAAAATACCTGATCAGGAATTGTTAATAATTTAAAATCTTGTTGTAATTCTGGTAGTTTAAAGATGGACTTTACTGGGGAAAATCCTAAGACATAAATGGGATATTTTCGACCATTAATAGGATTTTTTAATTTAGCGAATTGGACATATAAAGGATCAACATTTTCCACACCATCAAAACCTAAAACTTGATATAAACGACTGCGGGGAAAACTTTGATTAGAGGTTAAAGATTGATATTGAGAACTAACAATAAATAAATCACCTTGTAAATGATTATGTACTTGGGTAGCACTGTTATAAAGAGCATCTTGAAAACCTATTTGCATAAACATTAAAACTGCAACAAATGCAATTCCTGCCAATGCTACTAAAAAGCGTACCTTTTGTTTTATTAATTGTAACCAAGGTAAAGGTATATTTAAAATCATATTTTTATTCCTAATAATAAAATTGCAGTTGTAGATGTTGGTTTGTGTTCCTTAACCCAACCTACAATATTTGAATAAATGCTTGTACCTGTAAATTAGTTAAATTGGAAACCCGTTGATTATCTTGTGGTTTATCAATGCGAATTTTGACATCAACAATTTTATTATCTGTATCTGCACTAGGGTTATTAGTAAAGATATTTTGTTTACCAACTTGTAAACCAATATCTATCACTGTACCTTTTAATTTTCCCATAAAAGCATCACTAGTAATTATCACTGATTGACCTAAACGAACTTTTTTAATATCCGTTTCATAGACTTCTGCTACTACTAACATCTGTTGAGTTTGACCTAATTCTAGTATGCCATTATTACTAATTATTTCCCCTGGCCAAGCATGAATTTTGAGAATTTGTCCTTTTATTGGTGAATCAATAGCACTTAAATTTAATTCAGCTTGGGCTTGTTTTACAGATGCTTTAGCACTTTCTAAATTAGCTTGAGCTAGTTGTATATCTGTGGGACGAATTTCTTGAATACTAGTAAGTCGATATTCAGCTTCTGTTAATTGTTTTTGTAAGGTTTCTATAGTGCTATTAAGACGAGAATTAGCTTCATTTAGTTGTTGTTTTACTGTATCTCGACGTAGTTTTTTTGTGTCAGCATCACTGGCAGCGATCGCTCCATCTTGATATAATTTTTGATAACGTTTATTTTCTATTTCTGCATTATTTAGTTCAAATTCTAAACGATTAATAGTTGCTTTTTGAGTGGAAATTTCCCCGCGCAATTCAGCTTTTAATCTAGCAATTGTTGCTTTTTGAGCAGAAATATCGCCACTTTTAGCTCCAGCTTCCACTTGTTTAAGACTCGCTTGGGCAACTTTTACTTGACGTTGAGCTTTTTCTAATGCTGCTAAATGAGAATTATAATTATCAAGAATTGCGATTAATTGTCCTTGACTAACTATATCTCCTTTTTTAACAAATAGTTTATCAATTCTCACTCCTGCTTGTAAATTAGGAGCAGAAAGACGAATTACTTCTCCTTGAGGTTCTAAACGTCCTAAAGCAGTAACAGTATTAATTTGGGGTGTACTAACTTTATTAGTAGGATTATTGACTTTGTTAGATGTTAATTGAACAGGTATTTTGAATTTATTACAAAATCTCGAAATACTAGATACAGATAATATACTACTTAATAAAACTCCCGTACCTGCTAATATTATTGTCCACAAACTTACAGGTTTATCTAATAGCTGTTTATATTTGTGTACCATAGGTTTCAGTTAATTATTAATTTGCTGATTATTAGATTAATTAGTAATTTTGTTGATGATGAATATTAAAAGTTTGTGAGGTGCGTCAGAATCACTTCTGAAAAGTAGCAATTTTTATTTTCTGACGCACCCTACTAGAGATTTTGTAACTATTTTTGTAGTGCCACCTCTTTTTCTTTTTTCTTCTTCATAATTGCCAAGTATTCATTGCGTGTTCCATCTATACGATAGTGATCACAAATTTGGCAAAGTTTCAGAAGATCCAAGCGACTAAATATTTTTTGATGTTCGATATTATTATCATTTCTCCAGCGCCAAAAAGTGGTTCTATCAATACGACGATTACTTTCTGGCCACCTTCTTTTTGATAAAAAATCTACCAATTCATCTTCATAAAATGAGTAACCTTTAGGTAATTTGAGGAGTATTTCTCGTAACTCATTTAATGGAATGAGTGGCTCTAAATCAGATAATCTCATACCAGCAAGCCCTTATAATTTGTGTATAGCTCGTTTTCTTGAAGTTCTATAGCTAGTTATTACCTGGGTCAGATACTACCAGTAAAATTTACTCTTTTATACCTGAATTACCTAGCAAATGCTATATTTTGCAATACGGTTTTATTAGCATTCTGCTAAAATCAACAAAGATCAAGAAGTTGTTTATTGTGGGATACACCTTACTGGTTGGTGATGTTGACAAAAGATAGTTTGATAATTTGATATATCAGGTGATTTGGTTAATTTATCCTTTATTTAACCTATTATCAATTACCATTAATCTGATGAAAACACCAGTCTTTGTTTATGGTTTTCAGTAAGCATTCAGCTTTCATTAAGCTTATATTTCTGTTTTTTTTAGCCTTTTGCTGATAGCTGACTGCTAAATGCTTACTGTTTTCAATCATTAATAATAGATGGATTATTTTTGATTTTCAACCCTTATGCAACAATTTGATTTATGAATATAGTATGACGATTTTATTTAATTATGGAAAATCATTGTTCATAAATCATGTTATTGATTATCTCAGAGTTTTGATGAAGTTAAAACTTTTTTGCAAAATAAATCTTATTTTTCTACTTTTAGATATATTTTTTGATGATCAATATGTTAATTAGTTAAAAATATGTCTGGAGATAGATTCATTGCAATTCAAAAAGATGGCTGATTTTTTAATAGCTGTTGCAGGCATCTTGCCTGCACTACTATTATGACTATATGCAATTTATATGCAACTTTGGTAATTTTGTTTTCAAGTCAGATAATAATGAATATATTGGATAAGTAAATATTTCGCAAAATACGAATTTATCAATTTTATTTGCAGAACTTTTTTAAGTTGGGCAGAAGTTGCGTATAAGTTGTTATAAAGTAGTCACCAAAAGGTATTTTTATTGAACCATAGAATTGTGTGAACATTATCTAATTTTTGCTGGTGTTACCTAATTACTTTTAATTATTTTACCCTATTTTACCACTATTGAACTAGTGAAGATACTGTCATAGCTGCGGCCACCAAAATTGAAACTATTTTAGCACAATTGCAAGATGATATTAGCAATTGTGAAGAGATGCTGTTAGAGCTAATAAAGGTGAAGTAAAATATGTCTGATAATTCTCCAAATATCAATTCTGTAAATAGTCAGAGATTGCATGAAATTAATCATAGGTTGCAGAAAACAAATGTAGCAATTATTGGTATGGCGGGTATATTTCCTGAAGCTCGTAATTTGCAGGAATATTGGCAGAATATTTTAGACAAAATAGATTGTATTCGTGATGTTCCTCCTTCTCGTTGGAATATTGAAGATTATTATGATCCTAATCCTAAAGCAGAGGATAAAACCTATTGTAAACGCGGTGGTTTCTTGCCAGATGTTGATTTTAATCCGATGGAATTTGGCTTACCACCTAACATTTTAGAGGTGACAGATATTTCTCAGTTATTGGGTTTGTTGGTGGCAAAACACGCCATGGAGGATGCAGGTTATGGTAATAATCGTGAGTTTAATCGAGAGAAAGTTGGTGTAATATTAGGTGTAGCAATTGGTGGACGATTAGCTGTTCCTCTGGGTGCAAGATTGCAATTTCCTGTGTGGGAAAAAGTTTTAAAAAGTAGTGGTTTATCAACAGAAGATACTCAAAAAATTATTGAGAAAATTAAAAGTGGATATGTGCAATGGGAAGAAAATGCTTTTCCTGGAATGTTGGCAAATGTGATTTCTGGACGCATTGCTAACCGCTTTGATTTTGGTGGTATTAATTGTGTCGTTGATGCTGCTTGCGCTAGTTCTTTAGGTGCGCTAAGAATGGCTGTGAGTGAATTAGTTGAATATCGTGCTGATATGATGTTGACTGGTGGCGTAGATACGGATAACTCTATTTTCGCCTATATGTGCTTTAGCAAAACTCCCGCTGTTTCTCCTGGGGATAAGGTTAAACCATTTGATGTTGATGCTGATGGGATGATGCTAGGTGAAGGAGTAGGGATGTTAGTGTTAAAACGTTTAGAAGATGCAGAACGAGATGGCGATCGCATTTATGCAGTTATTAAAGGTATTGGCACTTCCAGCGATGGTAAATATAAAAGTATCTATGCTCCTCGTGCTGAGGGTCAAATTAAATCTTTAGTTCGTGCATATACAGATGCCGGATTTTCACCAAGCACCGTAGGCTTAATAGAAGCGCATGGTACAGGAACAATGGTAGGAGACCCTACGGAGTTCGCATCAATTAGGGAAGTTTTTAGCACAAATAACCCGCAAAAACAACATATTGCATTAGGAACAGTTAAATCTCAGATAGGACATACTAAAGCAGCCGCAGGTGCAGCTAGTATGATTAAAATTGCCTTATCATTACATCACAAAGTTTTACCACCTACCATTAACGTAACTCAACCTCATCCTAAATTAAACATTGAAAACTCGCCATTTTATTTGAATACAGAAACCCGGCCTTGGGTAACTCATCCCAGTCAACCAAGAAGAGCAGGAGTTAGCGCTTTTGGCTTTGGTGGTACAAATTATCATGTAGTTTTGGAAGAATATCAACATGAACATCATCATTCTTATCGCTTACATCAAACTCCACAAACAATACTTTTATCTGCACCAACTCCCCAAGAATTATTATCTCGCTGTCAAAATATTCACCAACAATTAACAGCAGCAAATCAACAAAATTATCAACAAAAATACTATCAACAATTATTAATTGATAGTCAAAATCAAGAACTTCCTAATAACTATGCCAGAGTGGGTTTTGTAGTTAGGAATTTAGCTCAACTTCAAGAATATTTGCAAATAATCATTGACAATTTACCAAAACAATTAACAACAACATCCTGGGAACATCCCAAAGGAATTTATTACCGAAAAACAGGAATAGAAACCACAGGAAAAGTAGTAGCTTTATTTTCTGGACAAGGTTCACAATATTTAGAAATGGGACGAGAATTAGTAATTAATTTTCCTGATTTTCGTCAAACATACACTCACATAGATAACCTTTTATCTGCCGATGGTTTACAGTCATTATCCACAGTTATTTTTCCAAATCCAGCATTTAATCAACAACAAAAACAACAGCAAATAGCAACTTTGCAAAAAACAGAATATGCCCAACCAGCTATCGGTATATTTAGTGCAGGATTATATAAAATATTGCAAAAGGCAGGCTTTAAGCCTGATTTTTTAGCCGGGCATAGTTTTGGAGAAATTACCGCCTTATGGGCTGGAGGTGTATTAAGTGAAGAAGATTATTTATTCTTAATTAAAACTAGAGGACAGGCAATGGCCACCCCACCAAATCCCACCTTGGATGCTGGAGCAATGTTAGCGGTAAAAGGTGATATTAGTCGGGTAATGGACATAGTTAAAGACTTTTCACAACTGGTAATTGCTAATAAAAATTCACCACAACAACTAGTATTAGCTGGTAAAAAATCGGAGATTGATAAAGTTGATTATCTTCTGAAAAATCAAGGTTTTACTACTATTTTATTGGGAGTTTCAGCGGCATTTCATACTCCTTTAGTTGCCCATGCTCAAAAACCTTTTGCTCAAGCTATTGAAAAGGTAACATTTACAGAAGCAGCGATTCCTGTTTATAGTAATGTTACTGGTAGTTGTTATCCCCAGCAACCACAAGCGATGCAGAAAATCCTCAAAGAACAATTATTAAACCAGGTGTTATTTCAGCAGGAAATTGAAAATATTTATGCTGCTGGTGGTTATATATTTGTAGAATTTGGTCCCAAAAATGTTCTCACAAATTTAGTTAAAGAAATTCTGCAAAATAAACCTCATATTGCTATTGCAGTTAATCCTAATGCACGGAAAGATAGTGATTTTAGTTTACGAGAAGCAGTAGTTCAATTACAGGTAGCAGGATTATCTTTAAAAAATTTAGATCCTTATCAAGTCGTTAATCAAATTCCTGAAGTGCAGCAAAATCGAGTTTTAAATGTCTGTTTAAACAGCACAAATATTAATGAAAAATCACAAAAAGCCTTTGCTAAAGCCTTAGAAAATGGACATAGAATTAATGCTCAAACAGTTGTGCAAGAAGTTCCAAAAGTTAATCAAATAAATGAGGTTAATAAGATAGAAAATGCTGATCCAATTCTGGATAATTTAGATAAATTAATCCGAGAATTTCATCAGCAACAACATGAAATTGTGCAAATTCATCAACAGGCATTAAAAAATCATGCAGAATATACCAAAGCATTTTCTCAATTAATGCAGGAACATTATTCATTATTAAAAAATAGTGAGTTTAATCAGCAGCAAGAACAAATTAAACAATTAGTAATTTCTAATTCAGCATCTAATATGATGCAGTTACATGAACATCAAAGTGATACTATTCGTATTCATGAAGAATATCTTAAATATCAACAGGAATGTACTCAAAATTATTTTCAATTAGTGGAAGAACATTATCAATTACTAAATTCTTCACAAAATTCTTCACAAGATGTTACTAATTCCCCTGTGCTGAAAACTGCTAACTTAGTAAATCAAGGAATTAGTCTTTCTGCTTCCTTTGAGAACAATTTTAATTTTACTGATAGCTTCAATTTTGTTAGTTCAGTTCCAGAAGTTTCAGAAGTTTCAGAAGTAGAAAAAACTCCCATTGAGATAGATATATCTACTTTGAATGAAACATTTTTAAATGTAGTCAGTGAAAAAACAGGTTATCCAGTGGAAATGTTAGAACTTTCTATGGATATTGAAGCAGATTTAGGAATTGATTCTATTAAAAGAGTGGAAATTTTAGGAGGTTTATTAGAACTTTATCCTGATTTACCTAAACCTAATCATCAAGAACTTGGGGAGTTAAGAACTTTAGGCGAAATTGCTGAATATATCCACAATTTAGTTAACAATTCAGGTAATTTCTTTCCCGATAGTTTAACAGTAAATTCAGAGTTAGGAATTTCTACTGTAGACATTTCTTCAGAGCAAATATTAGTTGAAGTTCCTGTTTCTAAAATTGTAGAAATACCTGAAAATATCAGTGATATTCTCTTAAATGTAGTCAGTGAAAAAACAGGTTATCCAGTGGAAATGTTAGAACTTTCTATGGATATCGAAGCAGATTTAGGAATTGATTCTATTAAAAGAATGGAAATTTTAGGAGGTTTATTAGAACTTTATCCTGATTTACATAAACCCAATCCTGAAGAACTTGGGGAGTTAAGAACTTTAGCAGAAATTACTGAATTTATCAAACATCAAGGGTTAGGAATTACCCAGTTAGTCAACGTAGAAACAAGCACAAATATAGAGGATAGTCATCAAGAAAGTAATGATAATATCCTGCGAAATGTAGCGAGATTAAAACCACTTACTGAACCTGATTTCTTAGATTTCTCATTACCTGAAAACCACATTATTTTAATTACTGATGATGGTTTTACTACTGAAAAATTAGCTGTCACTGTCAAAGCAAAAGGTTGGAAACCTGTAGTTTTAAGTTTTCCTGCTATGCAATCAAATATTACTGAAAGCATAGATAGAGTAATTTTAAGTGATTGGAATGAGGAAACTTTAAAACAACAATTAAACTACATTGCAGATAATTATGGTTCTGTAGGTGCTTTTATTCATCTCCATCCAATTATTGAAAGTAGTGATCATTGGGAGAATGTACGCTTTTTAAAACTAGAAAAATCTATTGTTTTGCAGGTGTTTTTAATTGCCAAATATCTGCAATTACCATTAAATAAAGCTGCTAATTTAACTAGAAGTTGCTTTATTAATGTGGTACGTTTAGATGGACAATTTGGACTAGGAAAAACAGACAATAAAACCAATAAAGCAAAGAATTTTGGTGTTATTGGTGCAGGATTATTAGGATTAACCAAGAGTCTTAATCAAGAATGGGACAAGGTATTTTGCCGTAGTTTAGATTTAAGTCCAAATTTAGATCCAGAAACATCAATCAAACATATTCTTGCAGAAATTCATGATCCTAATTTGTTGATTCAAGAGGTAGGATATAGTGATCAAGAAAGAGTTACTCTAGTTGCAGATTCTCCCACAGTATTAACTAGTAACCAATCATTAACTATTACTAAAGATGATGTATTTTTAGTTAGTGGTGGTGCAAAAGGAATTACAGCTAAATGTGTGATCAAAATTGCCAAAGAATATCAATGTAAGTTCATTCTTTTAGGACGTTCTGCTGTGGAAATATTACCTCCTTGGGCAGAAAATTGTGATCAAGAAGGGGAATTGAAAAAGTTAATTTTAGCAGATTTTCAAGCAAGAGGAGAAAATATTACACCAATAATTATCCAAAAACACTATCAAAAAATTGTTTCTCAGAAAGAAATTAATCAAACGTTGCAAGCAATTGAACAAGCAGGAGGAAAAGTCAAATATGTAAATGTAGATGTTACTAATGGAGTGTTATTAGCGGCTAAAATTAGGAAAAATATCGCTGATTTTGGAGAAATTACAGGTATAGTTCATGGTGCTGGAAATTTAGCAGATAAACGCATTGAAAATAAAACAGTTGAAGATTTTGAAACAGTTTATGGTGCGAAAGTTAAGGGTTTAGAAAACCTCCTGCAATGTGTAGAATTAACGCAATTAAAACATTTAATTCTCTTTTCTTCTGTCGTGGGATTTTATGGAAATGCAGGACAAACAGATTATGCGATCGCTAACGAAATTCTCAATAAAACTGCCCATATTATCAAACATAATTACCCCCATTGTCATACCCTAGCTATTAACTGGGGACCTTGGGAAACTGGGATGGTATCAGCAGAATTAAAAAAGGCATTTCAAGCAAGAGGAATTAACACTATTCCTCTAGAAATAGGACCCAGCAAATTAGTTAATGAACTAAAAAATCCTGTTTTAGATACACCACAAATCGTCATTGGTAGTCCATTAAATTACATTCCTTTCTCCTTAGATAGTGAATTAAAGAACTATCGCATTACCCGCAAATTAACATTAGCAGAAAACCCATTTTTGCTAGATCATGTTATTGCTAATTGTCCCGTACTTCCTGCTACTTGTGGATTATCTTGGATGGCTAATATTTGTGAACAAATATATCCAGGATTTCATACTTTTGCTAGTTATAACTTCAAAGTTTTAAAAGGCATAATCTTTGATCTAAACCTAGCAGATGAATACATCCTAGAATTACAGGAACTGCGAAAAACAGACAATCAAGAAATAGGAAAAGAACTAGAAATAGCGGTTAAAATTAGTAGTAAAACACCTACAGGTAAAATCAGATATCACTTCTGTAGTAATCTGATTTTAAAACAACAAAATACCGCAGTATTGCAATATGATAATCTTAACTTGAAGCAGGATCAAACCTTTGCCCAAATCAACCAAGGACTATATCAAAAAACTGCTTCTAGCTTATTTCATGGTGCAACATTCCAGGGAGTAAAATCAGTATTAAATGCTAGTGAAAAACACATTACCATTGAATGTTGCTTACCACAAGTAACCGAAAAACAACAAGGACAATTTTGGTTACAAACCTTTAATCCTTTTATTGCAGATGTCCAGATTCATGCACTATGGATATGGGCACAATACTTCCATCAAATTGGATATTTACCATCAGAAATGAAAACCTTTGAACAGTTTAGAAAAGTTCCCTTTAATGAGACATTTTATGTCACTTGTGAAGTAATTAGTAAAACAGAATCCGCAGTTACAGCTAACGTAATTACCCACAATAATCAAGGTAAAATTTATAATCGGATCATTGGTGCAAAAGCAAATGTTTTACCAGTAAATGTTGTTGAACTTCGATAATTATGTACTTGTGATCCGCAATAGACATAAACATCTTAGATCCCCCTTTTGGGGGATCTAATTCTCAGATAATTTAATTGCAAATAGTGGTTTAAATCATGGAGAATAATCATGGAAACAAATGCTAAAAATATCAAATTAGCTATTGTAGGTATGGATTGTTTTATAGACAATTACCAAACATTAGATAGTTTAGAAAGGCTAATTTATGAAACAGAGAAAACAACCGAAAAAAGTTCTCAACATACGCAATTTTTAACACAGCAGATTTTTAAACAAGTATTAGGAAAAGCCAAAATTAAATCAGACAGTAAAATAGGATTAGTTCTTATTTCTCCATCAGGAAATTATCAAGAACCATCTCCATCTATCTCTCATAAATTCACCATAATTATCCAAGAAAAATCCATCTTATCTGCATTATTTAGCAGTCAGCAATTATTAATAAATAAAGAAGTTAACACTGTTTTACTAGCAGAAATTAACCTAGAAAATGAAACAGCAACTACTAGCAGTATTGGCGTAATTGTATTACAACTCTATGAGATAGCGCAAAAAAGAAATAATCTTATATATGCTTCATTAGATGTAATTAGTTACACAAAAGAGCATAGTGACAATGCAACTAATCCTCAAGAATCAATTATTAAATGTTGTCAGAAAGCATTAGAAATAGCACAAATTGAACCGAGAGAAATCGGTTATTTAGAAGTAGTAAATAGTGGAATTATACCACTAAATCGAATAGAAATTTTAGGCTTAATAGCTGCTTATCAAAAAGGAAATGAAACCTACAATTGTGCTGTAGGTTGGGTAAAAGCTAACTTGGGAAATATTAATAGTAAATCGGCCATATTTAGTGTGATAAAAACAGCATTATGTTTATATCATCATTATATTCCTGGCGTTGTTGAATCTGAGATTAATCCTCAAACAGAAATTTGGGAAAATAGTCCATTTTATCTTCCCCAAGAATCTCGTCCTTGGTTTCTAGAACCTCATGTTAGCAAAAGAACTGCTGCAATTAATATTATCGAGAAAGATGAAGAAAATCATACCTATGGACATTTAATTTTGTCAGAAGAACCAATACAAATACAGTATAATAGCAATTATTTGCAAGAAACACCATATTATTTATTTGCGATCGCAGGTAATAACCGCAGCGAATTATTATCACAAATCACCTCATTAGAACACAAAATACCCGAATCATTTTCCTTGGGTAAACTAGCAAATCAAACATTTAAAATTTTCCAAAAAAACCAAGAATCAAAACATATTTTAGCCATCGTTGCACGTCATCCCCAAGAACTAACTAAAGAAATTGAACGTGCCATCCAAGGAGTAAATATAGCCTTCGATCATCACAAAGATTGGCAAACACCATCAGGCAGTTATTTTACCATTAAACCCCAAGGAAAAATAGGAGAAATAGCCTTTGTTTATCCTGGCGCTTTTACATCTTATATAGGATTAGGACGTAAACTTTTTCGTTTATTTCCCGAACTTCATGATGATTTGATCATACAAACAGGTTATGATCGTGTTGCCAAAATTGAAAAATTACTCTATCCTCGCAGCATCAGTAAACTATCAAGAAGACAACTAGAAATCATCGAACAAAAATTAATAGATGATCCCGTTTCCATGCTAGAATCAGAAGTAGTATTTGCCCGATTAATCACTGCAATTCTGAGAAATTATTTTCAAATTCAATCGCCTTATGCTTTTGGATATAGCTTAGGTGAAATCAGTATGATGTTAGCCCAAGGAGTATGGACAAACTTTAAAAATACCAGTGATTATCTCAACTCATCCTCCTTATTTAAAACCCGTATTTCTGGTCCAAAAAATACAGTTCGTCAATATTGGGGATTACCTCAAATTCATAATCAACAATATACAGAATTTTGGAGTAATTATATTCTCCTTTGTTCACCAGAAGAGGTTAGAGAAATCCTTAAAACTCAATCACAGGTTTACATAACATTAATTAATACCCCTCAAGAAGTAATTATTGGAGGTGAAACTCAAGCCTGTAAGAAAGTAATTTCTCTACTCAATTGTGATGCCTTTCCCACATCAATTAATCACGTCATCCATTGTCCACCAATGGCATCAGAATATCCCGAACTCCTGAAAATAAACACCTTACCTACACAACCTTCAAAAACTATCTTTTATTCCGCTTATGAATATGCACCAATGACAATTGATAGCAATTTAGTAGGAGAAAATATTGCCAAATGTCTATGTAAAACCCTTGATTTTCCTGAACTAGTCAACCGTGTTTATAATGACAACATCAGAGTATTTATTGAAGTTGGAGTTGGTAGTAATTGTACACGCTGGATTGATGAAATTCTCAAAGATAAAGAACATATAGCTATATCTTTAAATAGAAGAGGAGTAGATGATTACACCTCCATAATTAAAGCATTAGCTAAACTTTTGAGTCATCAAGTAAAATTAGATTTATCACCCTTATATTCCCATCAAAATCTCATCTATCATAACCAACCATCTTTAGTAGAAACCTCCGCCAATACCGTAGCTAACTATCGCAATCTTAAATCTATTCCTCTGCATTTACATAACTTCCAAGAACAGCATTATCAAAAATTAATTGATAATCATTTACATATTGCCAAATCACACGCATTTTTATTACATTATCGTCAAACATCACTGCAAAGAATTAGTCTGTTTTTGCAACAACAACTAGAATTTTATAAACAAGCAACAGCAGAAGCCAAAAAAATCAAATAGCTATCAGTAATCAAGATTACCAATTACCCATTACCTAAAAATATGTTTCAACAAAATCATAAACAACTGCAATTTTCTGAATTAACCATCAATAATCACCAAACATGGCAAGGAGAATCAAATTCCATAGCCTTCGATACCATCAACATAAAAAATAAACTGATGAACCTAGATCATCCTTGCTTTATTGTCAGAAATAATGGGGAAATTGGTGTTACCAATCAAGGCAAAGTAGCCTACACAAGTAACGGCAAAAATAGCTATTTAGAATTATTAATTACTGCCCCAAAAATCAGCCTAAATCAACTAGGAGATGCCAACTTTTTAGAAACTTATCAAGTCAAATACGCCTATAAAACAGGTGCAATGGCACAAGGAATAGCCTCAGAAGAAATGGTCATTGCATTAGGTAAACAAAACATTTTAAGTAGTTTTGGTGCAGGAAGTTTATCATTATCTCGCATAGAAACAGCCATTCATCGTATTCAAAAATCTTTACATCATCAGCCCTATGCTTTTAACCTGCTATATAATCCTAGCGAACCAATCATGGAACGCCGACTAACTGAACTATATTTACAACATCAAATTAGAATCATTGAAGCCTCAGCATTTTTAGACATAACAGACAATTTAGTATACTATCGTGCTGCCGGACTAAGTTTAAATTCAGCCCATAAAATTGAAATCAAAAATAGAATCATCGCCAAAATTTCCCGTCGAGAAGTAGCAATTAAATTTCTACAACCAGCACCCACAAAAACTCTTAAACATCTGGTGCAACAAGGTTTAATTACTGAATTACAAGCCTCCTTGGCTGAGAAAATTCCCCTAGCAGATGACATTACAGTAGAAGCAGATTCAGGAGGACATACAGATAATCGTCCCTTAGTTTGTTTACTACCTTCAATATTAGAATTAAGAGACGAAATTCAAGGTAAATATAATTATGAAAAACCCGTAAGAATTGGAGTAGCTGGAGGCATTTCTACACCCCAATCAGCCCTAGCAGCATTCATGTTAGGGGCGGCTTACGTAGTCACAGGTTCTATCAATCAAGCCTGCATAGAAGCAGGGACATCAGAACACACAAAACAACTATTATCCCAAGCAGAAATCACAGATATGATGATGGCACCAGCAGCAGATATGTTTGAAATGGGAGTTAAATTGCAAGTCTTAAAACGTGGAACACTCTTCCCAATTCGTGCCCAAAAACTATTAGAATTATACAAAAAATATAACTCTATTCACGAAATTCCTACCACTGAAAAAGAGAAACTAGAAAAACAAATATTCCGCAAACCAATAGCAGAAATTTGGCAAGAAACAACCCAATATTTAACACAACGTAACCCCGAAAAATTAGCCAAAGCAAATAATAATCCTAAAGTGCAAATGGCCTTAATATTTCGTTGGTATTTAGGACTATCTTCCCGATGGTCAAATAATGGAGAACCAGGAAGAGAAATGGATTATCAAATTTGGTGTGGACCGGCTATAGGTAGCTTTAATAATTGGGTAAAAAACTCCTATTTAGCCCATCCAGAAAATCGGCAAGTGGTGGATATTGCAGATCAAATTATGAAAGGTGCAGCCTACTTATACCGTATTCACAACTTAAAAATTCAAGGATTAAAACTACCAGAAGAATACTATCAATATCAACCAAAATGTCAATAGTTAGAAAACTCAGAACATTAGAAACCAAAATGGAAATCCTCAACGAACGCGCTAAAACTTGGAATATTGACATCAGCAATGAATCATGAAGAATTAATGAATAATTAATGAATAATTAGTGATTTAATAGTTGCTAAATTCAGTGATTATTGAATATCAGACAATAAAGTTATAATCAACATCATTACTTTCAAAACTAGAGAAAAATAATGAATTTAACACAACAATATACAGCAGAAGATATTCAAAAATTTCTAGTATCTAATCTTGCTGAAGCTGTGGAACTATCTCCAGAAGAAATAGATGTGAAAGAAAATATAGGAAATTATGGTTTAGACTCTACTCAAGCCATGATGATTATTGGTAAATTAGAAAAATTATTAGGATTTCAACCTTCTCCTGTTTTGTTATGGAACTATCCTAATATAGCTGATTTATCTGACAGATTAGCAGAAGAATATCAAGATAATTCTGAATTACAACATATTGATAAAATAAGCAATCATAATATTAATACACCTTCTTTATTGGATTTAGGTGCAGAAGCTATTCTTGATCCAACTATTCAACCTATTGGTAATTATACTGGTTCAATTACTCATCCTCAAAATATCTTTGTCACTGGCGGAACAGGATATTTAGCTGCATTCATTATCAAAGAATTATTATTAGCAACTGTAGCTAAAATTTATTGTTTAGTTCGTGCTGATAATATCTCAGAAGCTAAAAATAAATTAGTCAAAAACTTAGAAAACTATGCAATTTGGGATGATCAGTACCAAGAGAGAATTATTCCCATAATTGGTGATCTAGCAGAACCATTTTTAGGAATTGCATCAGCAGAATTTGCCAATTTAGCAGCTAATATTGATACTATTTATCATAGTGCTGCCTTACTCAATTATGTATATCCCTATTCAGCATTAAAACCCGCTAATGTTTTAGGAACTCAAGAAATTTTACGTTTAGCTTGTACAACTAAAACTAAACTTTTTCATTATGTTTCTAGTATTGCCGTTTTTGAATCTCCTTTTTATGCTGGTAAAGTCGTAAAAGAACAGGATGCATTTAATCATTGGGAAGGAATATTTTTAGGTTATTCTCAAACAAAATGGGTAGCCGAAAAGTTAGTAAAAATTGCTGGATACAGAGGATTACCTATTACTATTTACCGACCACCTTTAATTGCTGGAGACAGTCAAACAGGAGTTTGTAATCCTGATGATTTCCTTAATTTGATGATAAAAGGTTGTTTTCAAATGGGATATTTTCCTGATGTAAATTATATGTTAGATATGTCTCCAGTTGATTATGTGAGTAAAGCAATTGTTTATCTATCAACACAAGAAAAATCTCTTGGCAAGGCTTTTAATTTACAACATCCTCAACCCGCTTCCTTAAAGTATTTAGTTGAGTGGATACGTTCCTTTGCTTTTCATATTAAAATGATTCCTTATCAAGAATGGCAAAAGCATTTAGTTAATAATGTCACATCTCCTGAAAACCCTTTCTATACTTTGCGTCCATTTTTATTAGAACGTTGGTCCGATGAACAATTAACTGTTCCTGATTTGTATTTGCAAGATAAAAGACCTATTATTAGTTGTGCAGAAACCTTAGAAGCATTAACAGGAAGTGGAGTAGTTTGTCCTAAAATTGATTCTCAATTATTAACCACTTATGCATCATACCTAATTCAAAGTGGCTTTTTAAGTCTTTCTTAATAGTATGTAGCCCAAATTGGTTATAATGCCTTAATTTATGGTCAAATAAGCAATAAAATTTCTTAAAAATTATTGCTTATTCTCGTGTATTTGTATTCTGTACTTGTAAATATATATCAAGATATATACTTATATAATAGCTAACCCATTACCTTATCCCTATTCCCTGTTTACAAATTATTAAATGATTATCAGATGCTACATTTTTTATTTACTACTTGTATTTACTCTTTTTGAAATGGTGGGCGCATTTCTAAACCCAATAAGTTTAACATTTCCCGATCTTCATCATAATCAGGACATGGTGTAGTTACTGTCAGCATTTTCTGATCATCGCTAGAAAAAATCGAATTTGCACCTGCCATAAAGCATAATCCTTGTTCTACATAAGATAGTCTTGCTCTTCCAGCACTCAATCTTACATCAGATTGTGGCATGATTATTCTAGCTGTAGCTATCATTCGCACTATATCCCAAATGGGAACATCTGGCTGATTTTCTAATGGTGTACCTTCGACTTGGGATAAAATATTGATGGGTACAGATTCGGGGTGGGGTTGTAAATTGGATAATGTATGTAACATTTGTACACGATCCGTTACTGTTTCGCCTAATCCTAAAATACCACCAGAACATACTGTTACCTTTGTTTGTCTTACGTTAGCAATGGTATTTAACCGATCATCATAAGTTCTAGTTGTGATGATGGTACTGTAATGTTCTCTTGATGTATCTAAGTTATGATTATAAGCATACAATCCAGCATTTTCTAAACGTTGTGCTTGTTCTGCTGTTAACATTCCTAATGTACAGCATACTTCTAAACCCATAGAGGTGACACCTTGCACCATATCCAACACTTGCTCAAATTGTCTATTATCTCGCACTTCACGCCATGCTGCACCCATACAAACACGACTAACTCCCGTTTCTTTAGCAATTTTAGCAATATTTAACACCGTTTCCTTTTCTAACAGTGCTTCTGGTTTCACTTCTGTTTTATAATGCGATGATTGAGCGCAATAACCACAATCTTCTGGACATCCACCAGTTTTAATGGATATTAATTTGCAAACTTGTATCCGTTGGGGATGATGATATTGACGATGTACACTAGCTGCTTGATAAATTAATTCTAGCAATGGTGTATTATATATTGTTAATATTTCCGTTGTTTGCCAATCATAACGTATTGTCACTGCTACTATCCTTTGTGTAGAGATTTTGGTTTAATGTCAAATTAGTATAACCGATATGAAAATTTATGGAAATTATAGCTAAAAATTCTAACCTAGAAATTACCGCTAGTAGCTAAAAATAGCAATTACTAAAAGTCAAAAAATCGCCATAATAGTCATAATTAGTTATTGAGAAAATGATGATTTCTGAACCACCAATTTTAAAAAGCGATCGCTTATTTGTGAGAATGGCAACTTTAGAGGATGTACCTTATATTGTGAAATATTTTCATGAAAATAAACAATATTTAACACCTTTTTACCCTCAATGGGTTGATAATTTCTTCACTGAAGAATATTGGCATTATCAAGTAGAAACTAGTTTTTTAGAATTTATCCATAAGAGTTCTTTAAAAATGTTTATTTATCAAAAACAGCAACCTAGAAAAATCATTGGTACAATCAATTTCAACAATTTCATTTACAGTGTTGCTTATTTTTGTAATTTAGGTTATAGTTTAGCAGAATCAGCACAATCTCACGGTTATATGACGGAGGCTTTAACTATCTCTATTAACTATGTTTTTCAAGATTTGAATTTACACCGCATTATGGCTAATTATATGCCCCATAATCAACGTAGTGGTAATGTTTTAAAAAGACTAGGTTTTGTAGTAGAAGGATATGCTAGAGATTATTTAATGATTAATGGAAAATGGGAAGATCACGTTCTCACAAGTTTAATAAATCCTCATTGGCAGTACAATGTTTAGAAGTTACCAGAAAAAATAATTTATAATAATTTATATTTTATTGCCATTGTCAATCACCAATCACCAATTACCCATCACCAATGAATATAACTGAAACTGCAAATAATATCAATTCCGAAAACCCCCTCCTAACGCTAAAGTATGAACCTGCTATAGAATCATTAGGTAATGAATATTATGATCAAGTTATAGCAGAACAATTTCCTCAACATACTTTACGGTGGCGTAATGATGCGATCTTACCCACATTAGGACTTAATCCCCGATTTGTCAAAGATGAGGATTTTATTAATGCTTTTGGTAAATTTCAAGGACGTGAACCCTTTTTAGCCTTGCGTTATCATGGTTATCAATTAGGTCAATATAACCCCCAATTAGGAGATGGTAGAGGCTTCCTCTATGGACAAGTTAGGGGTACAGACGGACAATTATACGATTTTGGGACAAAAGGTTCTGGTAAAACTCCGTATTCTCGCGGAGGTGATGGAATGCTGACTCTCAAGGGTGGTGTCCGTGAAGTGCTTGCAGCAGAAGCATTACATCGTTTAGGAGTGAGGACTTCACGCTGTTTAAGTATGGTAGAGACAGGGTTAAATTTATGGCGTGGAGATGAACCTTCTCCTACTCGATCTTCCGTCATGATCAGAATGAGTAAATCTCATATTCGTTTTGGTACTTTTGAAAGATTGCATTATATTCAAAGACCTGATTTAACTAAGAAATTATTAGATCATGTAATTGAGATTTATTATCCCCATTTGCATAACTCCCAAGATGCACTAGAAGATAAATATGCTTTGTTTTATGCTGAATTAGTCAAAAGAGTAGCTGAGTTAGTAGCACAATGGATGGCAGCAGGGTTTTGTCATGCAGTGTTAAATACTGATAATATGTCTATTACTGGAGAAAGTTTTGATTACGGTCCTTATGGGTTTATTACCACATACGACCTGTATTTCACAGCAGCATATTTTGACTATTATAAACGTTATTGTTACAGTCAACAACCCGAAATTTGTAAGTTAAATTTAGAGTTATTACAAGAAACCTTAAAAGGGATAATTCATGAAAATGATTTAGATGTAAGTTTATCTAAATTTGGAGAATATTATCAAGCTGAATATCGGCGTTTAATGTTGCAGAAGTTAGGTTTTGCTAATTTAGCTAATTTACAAATTAATGAAGTTGATCATCTATTAAGTTTAACTCTGACTTATTTGCATGAAACTCAAGTTGGATATCATCAATTCTTTTATGAAATGGCCAATAGTTTTGATATAAATTGGCGAGATGATCAGGCTTTAGTCATGAGTAAATCAGAAATTTTTCCTGGTATTGGTAAGTCAGAAATTTTTGATAATTGGTGTTTCTTATATCATCAAATTCTCAATAATTTACCAATAGAAAAAATAGAACAAGTTGCGGAAAATCTCAGATATTATAATCCCAAAACCGCATTATTAAGACCTGTAATTGAGTCAGTATGGGAGCAAATTACAGAAGTAGATAATTGGCAACCTTTTTATGACTTAGTAACTACTTTACAGGAGGGAAAATAACCTAATTCCATTTAATTAACTAGCGCAGGCATCCTGCCTGCTTATAACTGTCTATTTAAGTATAATGTATATGAATATTGACAATATTTATCAGATAATTCCAGGACTTACGCAACTGGCACATTAGTAGGGTGTGGTTCGACAAGTTCACCAACCACGTTATACAGTATAAATCATGTAAATAACCAAATTGTTGATATCTGACGCACCCACTGAACAGATTTTTTAGTGTGACACTTGCGTAAGTCCTAAATACTAGCAAAGCCTGTGGATTATTAAAAGCTACAGAGAAAGCTACAGACAGTTATATCATCTGGAAAAGGGTTAAAGAAAGATAAATTTATAAGCATAGCAGTAGTTATTAGTTAGACTCCTAGATGTATGTGAAATTTTATGAGGCTTTTTTCTCTCTAACAAAGATGTCTTAACTAGTAGAAAAACTAAACAACTAGTTTTAATCCTTACCTGATTTTACATGGTCAGGGATGTGTTACTGTTAATTATAGCCACCACTATGCTTTTAGCTTTTTGGGGTTTTGTGAATGTTTAGTGGAGTACTATTTGGCATAGGTGGTATTTTAGGATATAACGCATCTTTAAGCCTGAAGCGTCGAGAAAGTGGACGCAAAACAAATTAATAAATAAATGGTGTCTACAGTGAAAAAACTAACTGATTCTGATAAACAAGAAATTCTCAAATTATATCGAGAAACGGCAGAAACTACCTCTACTTTAGCAGAACGCTATGGCGTGAGTAACTCTACTATTAGCCGCTTACTCAAAAGCACCTTAGTGGAAGAAGAGTATGAATATCTGGTTTCCTTAAAACGCGCTGCTAGAACCCCTGAAGGCAGGGCGCAAGTCAATTATGACCAAATACCACTTCTAGTCCAACAAACACCGGTTTTAGAGCCTTCTAGTGGTGTTAGCAGTAATGTAGAGTTACCCATACCAGAGGTACAACAGCCAATTATTGCTTCAGAACCAGAAATAGCTACTACAGCTATTACAAAAGATATAATGCCTGAATCTGTAGTGACAAGAAGAGTAAAAACTCGTTCATCGGCAGTAGAAAAACCTAAATTATCTACAGTCAAAGAATTAGAAATTGTCAGACATCAACCCACAGAACCCACAGAACCCACAGAACCCACACAGGCAAAACAAAGTATACAGGTTGTTAGTACCCCCAAACCCAAAATTGAACCACGACAAACCAAACCAGTGGCCACGAATAACACTGCTAATTTATTTGCAGAAATTTTAGCAGAGGAAATACTGGAGGAAGATACTGATGATTTAGATGATGATTTAGATGTTGATTTGTATGATGATGAGGAAGACTTTGATGAGGAGGAGTATGAAACTCCCAAACTACTCATCACTAGACGTAAAACAACCACTGGAGAAGCATCTGTCCAAGTTTTACCATTGTCTCTAGCACATTTACCCAAAACCTGCTATTTAGTAATTGATCGCTCTGCTGAGTTAATTACTAGACCATTAAAAGACTTTGGTGATCTCGGACAAATTCCTACTTTAGAAAATCAACAACGTACTTTACCGATTTTTGACAATCATCGTGTTGCCAAAAGGTTTTCTACAAAGCGCGATCGCGTGATTAAAATTCCTGATAGTCAAATGCTACATAAAGCTAGTAACCATTTACAAGCTAAGGGAATTACCAGGTTGTTAATTGATGGTCAGGTATATTCTTTATCTGTGTAGTAGTTAAGTGTTAATTTTTAACCGTTACAGATTTTCATAGCTAGGTTATTAGCTAGATTAATAATATCTTGCCTTCTAGCTATTTGTTCTATCCATGTGTGGGGAATATCATCTAAACCATAGTATATTCCCGCCAAACCTCCAACCACAGCCCCAGTAGTATCCGTATCTTCCCCTAAATTCACCGCTTTTAATACTGCTGTGGAATATGATGTACTATGCAAAATACACCATAAAGCAGCTTCTAAAGTGTGAATAACATAACCACTGGAATATATAGCTTCTATGGGTAATTGTGCAATTTCACCACTCAAAACTCTCTGAAAAAGATGTATTTCAGTAGAGTACTTGTCCTGACTGTAAATTTTTTGAATGCTGTTAATACCTTGATGGTAGGCTGTAAGTAAGTTCGCGCCTTGAAGTAATTCCACCGCTATACTGATATAAATACCGCAGGCCATTTGTGATCTGAGATGGCCATGAGTAATAGCAGAAACTTGATGAACCTGTGTAATTAATTCTGTAAAAGATACAGTTTCATATAAAAAAGCCATTGGTAAAATTCGCATTAATGAGCCATTGCCATTACTACGTTCACTAGTACCACCTGCGGCTAAAGCCGGAACACCTTGGGCAAACCTGTTAATTGCTGCTTGTGTAGTATAACCAATATCAAATACTTGACCATGAGGAGTCCAATAGTTCTCTGTATACCATAAAAGAAAAGATTTGGCAACATCATCTACACAATAGCCATGACATAAACTTGCGGCTAAACACAAGGTTAATGAACTATCATCAGACCAAGTACCCGGAGGTTGATTATAAGTACCATAACCCATCATAGTAGTTACTGGTGATATCATCCGTTCTTGACGGCTAGTAAATTCTACAGGTACACCTAAAGCATCACCTACACATACACCCATTAAACCAGATAAAATAGTTTCCGCATTGATCATTAATTCAATTCACCTAAATATAGACAGCAATGTATATTTTAGAATAGCAAATGCAATACCAAATTAGCGATCGCTCAAGGATCTTATTTAACTTATTTAATTTAAAACGTTTTTGCTTTTAATGCTTTTAATTTAGATGATAAACACACGCAAAATGCTTGTACTACTGTAATTGCGTCAGATAAAGAAAATTTGTCTATTTACAGGATTTATACATCTACAATATTATAATAAACACAACCTAGCAATAAACTCAAGGTAATTGCATCTACCGTGAAAATATTAGATACTGATGACACTAAACTGCGGCAAAACTTGATTTTGCTATTTGCAGCAGGACTGTTTTTTTGGTCAAGTCTAGCCTCCCTATTACCTACCCTACCACTATATATAGAAGAAATTGGTGCGAATAAACAACAGATAGGCATAGTTATGGGTAGCTTTGCTTTAGGTATGTTTATTTTTCGTCCATCAATGGGGATCTTAGCAGATCGGCGTGGACGAAAACTAGTAATGTTCATTGGTATGGCAGCAGCAGCGATCGCTCCTTTAGGATATCTAGTAGTTAAATCTATCATCCTTTTAAGCATGATTCGCAGTTTTCATGGTATTAGTATAGCCGCCTTTGCTACGGCCTATATGGCTTTAGTGGGAGATATCACACCACAACACCAACGTGGTCAAATAGTTGGTTATATGAGTTTAGTTAACCCTATGGGAGTAGCAATAGGTCCAGTCATAGGAGGCTTTTTACAAGCCAATATGGGTTATACTCCATTATTTCTTTTTGCCTTTACATTGGGAATTTTAGGCTTATTATGCCTCATACCCATTTTGAACCCCCCAGCGATCGCTAAACCCACAGATATTCAAGAAGAACCTTTTTGGCAAATATTAACTAGTCCTCGTGTGCGCGTTCCTGCCATAGTCTTGTTAATATCAGGATTAACATTAGGTAATGTACATACTTTTATATCTTTATATATCAAGTCAACAGGAGTCCCACTAAACCCAGGATACTTTTTTACAGTGGCAGCTATGTCTAGTTTTAGTTGTAGACTATTTACTGGTAAAGCATCCGATCAATATGGACGTGGTTTATTTGTCACTGCGAGTTTAATAGCTTATAGTCTAGCTATTCTATGTATTTCCACAGCCAATAGTTCTACTATGTTCTTGATAGGAGCGTTAATGGAAGGAGTAGCTTCTGGTACACTCATTCCCATGATCTCAGTATTAATGACAGATAGAGCATTGCCCCATGAGCGTGGTAGAATTTTTGGTGTATCATTAATGGGATTTGATGTAGGGTTAGCGATCGCAGGTCTTATTTTTGGACAAATAGCCCAAATAGCGGGTTATCGTGCTATGTTCGCCACAAGTTTGATATTAACTATTATTGCTATGATCATCTTTATCACACAGTCAAGCCGTAACCTGCGTGACTCCTTGCGTTTTGCTACTGGTCGTGGTATAGATATTTATGCAGTAAAATAGGTGATTGGTACACTCCACAGAACTCCGGACTCCTTGATCTCCTATAAATGAAAAACACAAACTATACTACAGTATAGCTTGTGTTCACTCTTTCTTCTTAACGGGCGAGGAGGGATTCGAACCCCCGACACCGTGGTCCGTAGCCACGTGCTCTAGTCCACTGAGCTACACGCCCTTACTTCTTTCAACTCACAGTTCTCATCATAGCATGAACTTCTGAAATTATGCAAGCAAATTTTAGAAATTTTCCCAAGAATTTTTGAGATCATCTCAAAAAAACCTGAAAAGCCTTATCAGCTACCACTGATAGCTGACCACTGATAGCTGACTACTGATAGCTGACCTGACTAAACCTTCGCTTGTAAAGACTTGAGTAACTCAGTATTTACACCAGACTCACGAGTTAAGCAAACCTTACCAGTGCGAGCAATTTCTCGCAGTCCGAACTTTTGTAAAACCTGGACAATAGCTACCATTTTACCAGGATCACCGACCACTTCCAAAGTTAGAGAATCTTCTGACACATCCACAACTCGCGCTCGGAAAATCTGAGATAATTCAATCACCTCAGAACGATTACTAGTAGTAGCATTAACCTTTAATAGCATTAATTCCCGTTCTACACAAGGAGTTTCTGTCACATCCTGTACTTTAAGCACATTAACCAACTTATACAATTGCTTAGTAAGTTGTTCAATAATGCGATCGTCACCAGGTACAACCATAGTAATACGGGAAATACCATCTTGTTCTGCAGGTCCTACAGCAAGACTTTCGATATTAAAACCGCGACGAGCAAATAAACTAGCAATACGGGATAAAACTCCCGCTTCATCTTCAACAAGCACAGATAACGTATGTTTCATTTTCCCAAAAGAAAGTTACAAGAGCATGATCACAATATCATGAAGGAGATCGAGGATTCACCGACTCACCGAGTCAGGAGCGGGGAGTGGGGAGTCTGGTGCTGGGGGAAATATATTTTACCCACCAATTACCAATTACCCATGATCCAATCCAAAATAGTTTGATTAACCTGTTCAGGGGATTCATCATGGGGACAATGGCCTACATCTTCTAAATACAAAACCTGTAGCCTCTCATTATAACCCGCAAATTGACTAGCTAAAGCCGGTGGTACAAATTTATCTTTTGTTCCCCAAATTAACAACATTGGTATATTTAAACTTGGTAAAATTTTCTTCACACTAGGACTGAAATTAAGCGAAATACTGCCTTGAAATAACGCTTTAAAAGCTCGTGCTGATCCTCTATCCTGGGGAGGACCTGCCAGAATATCTATTAATTCATCCGTAATAGCTTCAGGATTAACATAAGCTAAACCTGCCCAACGTTTTAATACACTAGGACGACGAATAAAATAAAATAAGGGTTTTAAAACAATTCGGGAAGCAAAGATACTTTTAATTTTACTCACTATAGGCTGTAATACTTTAGGAATCATTTCTTGTTCTATACTAGGATCGGGTAAACTCATCATAATGATACCTTTAACCATTTCAGGATGAGTAGCAGCAGCCACTAGAGAAATTAATGAACCTATAGAATTACCAATTAAGACTACTGGTTCATTAATAAAGGTTTTCCAAAAATCATAAACTTGTTCTACCCATAATTCAATATTATAACTAGTTGCTGCCTTTGTAGAAGCTCCAAAACCTAACATATCTAAAGCATAGACAGTATGATAATTAGCTAATATTTCTAAATTATGTCGCCAATGGCCAATAGAAGCACCAAATCCATGTAATAAGATTAAAGGAGGATTTTGCAGATACTGTGGTGATGGACGTAGATAGGTATAGCGAGTTTTCCAACCTCTCCACATCCAATCTCTTTGATTGCCAACTCTTTGCCGCCAAGGTATTGTAGTCATAATTGGTGATTGGTGATTCTGTAAAATATATTTCCCCCTGCACTCTGCACTCTGCACTCTGCTCCCGACTCCCGACTCCCGACTCAGTGACCCCTCCACATTAAATAATGTAAAATATTATGTGATTTAGATAAGATACTGACAATTTTATCTTTAATTTGGTTATACTCAAACTATGCCGTCAAATTTACTATTTGCGCTGTGATGGTTAAAAGTTACAAAAAATAACACTTAATTTATATTGTGTGAATTTTTGTTATCTCTTCACCTTTCACTAGTGATCTATCCATTTGCAGGATACAGATCACTAAAAAATTAGCTACTGAGGAAGTGGACTCATTCTCCATTTCTAAGTTATTATTGCATTTTGCCTTAATTGGCATATCAAAATAAACTAAGCAACCTAAATTAACCCCAATTCTTACCTAAAGAGCAGCCACTAATCATAATGCCTGTGATTGAGAAAAAAAGAACTCGCGATCTGCCCCAAATTAACGAACGGATTCGCTACCCGAAAATTCGGGTAATTGACACTGATGGCGCACAATTGGGAATCCTAGTTCCCCAAGAAGCGCTACAATTAGCCGAGGAAAAAGAATTAGACCTAGTGCTAATCAGTGACAAGGCCGATCCCCCAGTCTGTCGGATTATGGACTACGGAAAATATAAGTTTGAGCAGGAGAAAAAAGCGCGGGAAGCCCGAAAGAAACAACACACAGCCGATGTGAAAGAAGTGAAGATGCGCTACAAAATAGAAGAACATGACTATAATGTGCGTGTCAAACAAGCGGAACGCTTCCTGAAAGATGGTGATAAAGTAAAAGCTACTGTGATGTTTCGGGGTCGGGAAATTCAACATAGTGACTTAGCGGAAACTTTGCTCAAGCGGATGGCAACAGATTTAGAACCTTTTGGTGAAGTTCAGCAAGCGCCTAAGAAAGAAGGGAAAAATATGATGATGCTGATATCACCGAAAAAGTAATTTTCTCTCATTGTGTTGTAAGATTTATTCTGTGAGATACTAAAATCCCCGATTTCTTCAAGAAGTCGGGGATATTGTTTTTTTGTTGAAGTTGAGTTGTTCTAAATTAGGTTTGATGTAGGACTTATGCAAGTGTCACACCAAAAATCTAATATAGGATGCGTCAGATATGAAGAATATGTTTATCTACATGATTGATATTGTCTGACGCACCCTACAACTTGAGTTCAGTAACCCCTGTTTATTTTTTTTCATATTCTTGATCAAAATCTCAAATTATTGCTATAATGTAAATTCTGTTATAAGCATATACAGTAGCAGAAATTAATTATGTAAAAACTTGTAACAACTTTCAATACTTCTGCCCAAATTATTTAATGCAATAGACATCTTGTAATAACTAAGTATGCGTTTTCTGCAACCCTTCTAGAGACGTTCTATAGAACATCTCTACATATCAATTATCGGACAGGTCTAATTAACTCACTAATTACAGTGATATAAAACATAAACCCAGGACATCTGCAATGAAAATGATTGCTTTATTAGACATCTCCACAAATGAGGTATTAGACGTGACTGAACAAGGCTTTTATCTTCTTTTTCGGAGATGTCTATTCATAATTTTTTGTAATAGTTTACTAATTCAAATTAATATAGAAAATGCCCATGCACAAAATGTAAAATTACCCAATTCTCTTGCTCAAAATCACCTAGAAACTACTAAAAAAGATATGGTATCTGATCACCCAGAAATACCAATAGGTGTATATGAGTTAATCAAAAATTATTTAACTAGTGGTCAGGATCATGAAAATCTTGATAAATCTAGGAAGATATTTTCTCATTTACAAAGCGATCGCTTATGTTATTTTATGGCATCTAACAATAAATTCTTTTTCGGTAAGTTGGCAATTTTACTGTTAACGAATAGTTGGCATAATGATCAATATCATAAACATTTTATTCAGGATTATTTACGGTTAATTATTGCCCATGAAGTGGGACATACCTTAGGTTTACGTCATAATTTTCGCGGTAGTAATTATCTTTCTCCAGAGGAATTAAACAACCCGGAAATTACTAAGAATAAGGGTTTAACAGCTTCAATTATGGATTATGTACCTCCAAATATTGCCCGATATGGTACAAAACAGGGAGATTATTTTCCTAAGATGGTTGGACCCTATGATCAATGGGCAATTGAATATGGTTATACTCCCAGTAATTCTCAAAATACTATGGGAGAAAAGCCTTTTTTAAATTCTATTGCTGCTAGATCCAATCAACAAGAATTAAGCTATGCTACTGATGAAGATGTAACTAATAATGATCCTACTGTTTCTCCCTGGGATCATAGTAATAATGTCTTGGTTTATGCTGAAAATCAGTTAGCTAATTCCCGGTTGATGTGGAGTAAATTAGATCAGTATTCTCGAAATTTACAAAGTTATAGTGATGTTTCTGCTAAGTTTATGAGAATTTTAATCAATTATTCAGACAACTTAAACTATACTACTAAGTATATTGGAGGTCAATCTTTTTATCGCTTAAAACCAGGAGATAATCAAGGTCAATCACCATTTGTTATTGTTCCTATCACAGAACAAAGACAAGCATTAAAAAATCTCCAAAAATATGTCTTTGCGGAGGATGCTTTCAATTTTTCTCTACAATTATTAAATCAATTAACACCTTCCAGATGGGGACATTGGGGAAGTAAAATTCCTCAAGGACGTTTAGACTATCCCGTTCATGATTTAGTGTTAGATATGCAAACTATGGTTTTAAATGATTTACTTTCAGGCGATCGCTTACGACTTTTAAAGGATTTAGAATTTAAAAATCCTCCAGGACAAACTTTAACTTTATCTGAACTATTTAACACTTTACTAACAGGAATTTGGACTGAGATTTTACAACCACAAGGTAAGGTAAAAATTTCTAGTTTACGTCGTGGTCTCCAAAGAAAACATCTGGAAATATTAGCAGCTATGATATTAAGAAAAAAGCCAGTACCGGAGGATGCCAGAACTTTAGCATGGTATCAATTAAAGAAATTAAATCAACAGTTAAAAAGAGTTAGTTCTGATGATCAATATACCCAGGCTTTTTTATTAGAAACTAGTGATCGTATTCACAAAATACTCAGTTATTCTCTAGTAGCAAATTAAGTTGTAGGGACAATTCATGAATTGTCCCTAGAAGGGTTTGGTAGTTATGCATATTTCAGGCGTTGCTGAACTCAGGTATGAAATTGAGAAATTCAAAATTTGAAACTTTGCGTCTAACGCAAGTGCTTCGCTGATGCGCGAAATAAACGCGAAATAAATATCATACCCCAATTCAGCAACGCCGTGTAATGATCACGACTTACGCAACTAGCATATTGATAGAGTGCGTCAGATATCAAGAATCTCCTCAAAATTCTCAAGATTTATGCTAAGTTTTATTAAGATTTAATAATTGGAAGTAAAGAAGATGGTTTTAGAAATGTCACCAACCGCTAAACTAGCTCTAGAGTTTGTCCATCCCCTAATTATGTGGGTGTTACTAGCGTTGTCATTGTATGCAGCTTACTTAGGACTACAAGTACAACGTACTAGAAATGCTGACGCTGAATTAAGAAAAGAATTAATAAAAGGACGCTATAATCTCAAACATTATCAAATAGGTTCTATTATACTAGCCCTAATGGTAGCAGGATGTATAGGAGGTATGGCTGTTACCTACATTAACAATGGTAAATTATTTGTTGGTCCACATCTATTAGCTGGACTAGGTATGACAGGTTTAGTGGCGTTTTCTGCATCCCTATCACCTTTCATGCAAAAAGGAGCAAATTGGGCAAGAGTAAGTCATATATTACTAAATTTTGGCATTTTAGGTCTATTTGTTTGGCAAGCATTCTCAGGTGTAGAAATTATCCAAAAAATTCTCAGCCCAGCATAGTTTTTCCCACAGTGTAGAGTGCAGACTACAGAGTATACATCTGGTGGTAATTAAATGTGTATGAATTGAAACTGTTAATTAACCCTTGTAGAGACGTTATATCAAATGTCTCTACTTTCTTTTTCAGGCGTTGCTGAACTCAGGTATGAAATTGAGAAATTCAAAATTTGAAACTTTGCTTTGCATCTAACCCACTGAAAGTGCTTCGCTGATGGGGGAAATAAATATCATACTCCCATTTAGCAACGCCCTTTTTCACTTTTTATGGCACTTTTTGCCAAAAGGTATCCCCAAAGAATAATGAAAATCCTTTTGTACCTTGTGGGTTAAATGACGGGATACTTGACGGACAATTTGATTAAGTAAGCGATCGCCAGTAGACTGAATTAAATTATGGGGTAACTTGCGAATAAACCAAGGAAAATGCAACTCTACCACCAAATCTAAATTCCATTCTACCTTAGTGATACCATGACCATCATCTACCAAAAAAGTAGATGATTTATAACTGACATTATAACCAGGTGGTTGATAATCAGGAACAGGAATAGTAATAATATCATACCTGCGATTTTCTGGAGGTAATAATTGTAACCCTACCTTGGGTTCTATCTCATAACCGAACGCACCAAAACGCCCTACCACCAGAACATAACTATTTTCACACAGAGAACAGACTTTTATCGGTTCAGCACAACGCACAAACCATAAACCATGAGAATTAAAATACTCCTCTACCTGTTCCACAGGAGCATACATTTCCATAAAATCTTGATAATGACCATAAAACTTAGTTGGGGTTTGACTATTGGGACTATGGCTTTGGTGATGTCCCTCCTTTACAATAGTTTCATCAACTATCATCATGCCATTTAAAGATACATGAGAATTAAGTATTTCTAATGACTTATCATCTTTATTATCTATCATCATAAATGGGGTATTTCTATAATTGGTGAATTTGGTTACATATAATTATAATTCCCCAATTTCTACCAGAAATTAGGGAGATCATCATGAAAAAAATAATTTTCCTTTAGTTTTATGGACTTTTCTTGACTTTCATTTACATTAAATTTATAGGTTGCTATTGCTATCCTCAGTTCCTTGTAGAACAGCATCAAAACTCATTCTTTGTTCTGCATTACGTAAAAAATAACCACTAATCATAGCAGATGCTAATAAACGTCCTAAACTTTCCCTACTAGTAGTGATAGTCACACCAAATTGTTCAGGAGGCAAATTTCCCAAAAGTCCGATAATATTACGTTCCATCACTTGAAATACTTCAGGAGAAGTGGGTTTAGATAACTGAGTCACAGTTTCAGGACTTAAAGACCTCACATATTGCCATAGTAAGTTACTAGTCTCTGCATCACTGTTAAAAAATTCTGATACACGATTAGAAGAATTACTCACCTTTAACCTCCGTTATTATCACTACGTGCTGTGGTGTTTTGCTGGAATTAATCAATAATCTATTATTTACTTATCTTTAACCAAAGTAACAGGTGAATGTTAGATATGCAATAGGTTTAACCGTACCATGATCGGCGTGTTTTTGCGAATTAGCTGTCAGAAGTCACCGAGTCACCAAGTCAAGTGAATAATAATTAACACTGATAGCTGACTGCTGATAGCTGACTGCTGACTGCTGATAGCTAACATTAACTAGCTAAATATTCATTCATACCAGCCTTATACTTACGAAGTTTATTTAAGGCTTCCCGTTCTATTTGTCTCACTCTTTCCCGACTAATATTGAGTTGTTCTCCAATTTTCGCTAGTGTGAGAGGTTTACCATCAGTTAACCCAAAACGCAGAGAAATTACCTCTTGTTGTTGGGGGGTAAGTTCTGACATCAGCCGTTCTAACTCATAAGACAGAGAAGACTGCATCACAAAATGCTCTGGTGTGTTATTTGTATCTTCTAACATCTCCCCTAGTTCAGTATCGTAATTATCTCCCAGTCGCAAATCTAGAGATAATGGTAAACGAGCTTTTTCTAAGTAGTCTCTGACCTGTTTAGGTGTTAAATCTAATTCTTCCGATAATTCTGCTGCTGTGGGCGCACGTCCCAAGGTTTGTGATAGTTGTCTTTGTGCTTTTTTGATTTTGTTCAGTTTTTCCGTAATATGTATAGGTAAGCGGATAGTGCGGGCTTTTTCCGCTATCGCACGAGTGATAGCTTGACGTATCCACCAGTAAGCATAGGTAGAAAATCTGTAACCTTTGGTGGGGTCAAACTTTTCTACTCCCCTCTGCATTCCAATACTACCTTCTTGAATTAAGTCCAGCAAATCTACATTGCGCTTAATGTATTTTTTGGCAACAGATACTACTAGCCGTAGGTTCGCTTCTACCATTTTCCTTTTCGCTAGTTCACCTTCAGCGATCGCCTGATTAAGTTCTGCTACTTCTAAATTAGCTGCTTTTGCCCAATCTTCTACACTTGGCTGATAACCTAATTCACTGGCTAAACCTTGGCGAATATCCTGTAAAAGTACAGATCGTTGTACCTGTTTACCATAAAAAATCTCTTCTTCGTGGCTTAGGAGTGGCACACGGCCAATCTCCCGCAGATAAGTCCGCACGAGGTCGGTGGCTGTTTGAGAGGTCTTCATGGCACTACTCTTTAATAATAATGGGTTGGCGGATAGGGTAGTTAACTGATAGCAAAATCCAACATAAGCTATTTCACGCTTTAGTCTGTAAATATTTGGTTAATTTACGCTTAATTTTAAATTTTATCTATGGGATTTTAGCTATGATTAGCTATTAATTATACCCAGAATCAATCTAAAACTAATTAAGCTAGAAAATACGCTATAGCTGGGAACTGACGCGCCCGATCAAGTCGGTTACTCATTTTTAAGAAGATCAGGTGTTCACTCGTAAAAGTTCCACCATTTGGCAATAGACATCTCGAATAATTAAAATTTTCTTACAGTAGATTAGGCTTCTAGCCTAATTTCTACAAGATGTCTAATGGGAATTTGATCTTTGCTTTAGCTTTGTTGTTGAGATGTGCAGGCTATCAAGCCTTTCATCCTAGTCTAGTAATCTTGCATGGAATGTGTATTTGATTTACCTCCCGTTTTGCACAAATATCTGTAATGAGATACAAGGTAGCAACTTAGACCTAGTTTGTCTTTTTTTTATTGTAAATAATTGTAACATTTATGAGAGTGAGTTGACTAGTCCCAAAGCCAAAATTTTTTGGTTATTGAGAGTGAACCTGTCTAAGAAGGCTAGATATCATTGATTTACAGGTATTTACAGCCAATAGTATAAATCTTAGGGATAGGAAATACATCCTCATATTTGTTAAGATATCTCAATAGTAACTATAGAAAGTGTTCTTATAATTATTGCTTAATGTTTAAAGGTTCAGATCCCCGACTTCTTCAAGAAGTCGGGGATCTTTTTGTGGATAGTTCCCTTTAACCTGATTGGGTGACAATTTAAGCTATATGTAAATGAGATCAGTTTGCTAATGACTGCACCATAAAACTCGCCAAAGAGCAATAACACTGCTAGAACAATTTCCATGATAATCCTTAGAATCTCTTTTTCATGAGTTCTTAAAGTAATAAAAAGTGTCCAAGACGCGAAATAGCAAATCTGCTTTATTGTAAATTATTGAATGTCGTTTATTTTTTTAAACAACATAGGTTACAGCACATTCCATCTACATGAGGTACACTATAAACACAGCAAGATGCCTGTGTTACAAGGGTTTTATCATTAACATCTGTACCTCATAATAACGGAAACTGCTGTATCTTATTTGCGTCAGTAAAATGAGAATGTCCATTTTTTCTGCACTTTCAGATACAAGTAGGTAGTAATGTATTTTTCTGCTAATAATTACCACCAATATATTTAGACATCTTACCATGAAAGATATCAATAATTTCTAACACATCGGCTATGGGCATAATCATCCCATCCCTTAGCACTGTGGCACCTGCTACACCTATGGGTTTAGGTACTGGTCCTTCAAACTGCTTAATAACTATTTCCTGTTCACTTAATACCTGATCAATTTGCAAGGCTACCATGTTATTGCCAGAACGTACTACAATCACCGAAATCATGTCATCATCACTTATACAACCATAAACACTATTACGACTGATTTGGCGATTGAATACTAAAATGTCTTTTAAAGGCTTAAATGGTAGTATAGTGTCACGCCACTTAATAAATGATTGTCCATCAGTATTTTTCTTAATATTTTTAGCAGGTATATCTAATGTATCTTCAATACCATCCATTGGGAAAGCTATTCTTGCTCTGTCTGAAGTACATAATAACGCTTTACAAATACTTAATGTTAATGGTAAGCGGATTGTAAAGGTAGTTCCTTGACCTAATACAGAATCAGTGGTAATTGTACCACGAATTTCGCTGATTTTTTTCTGCACAACGTTCATGCCCACTCCACCGACTTTAATATCATCTAATTCATCTGCGGTACTAAAACTTGGCAAAAATAACAATTCATAGATATCACTACGACTCATGGTTCTAGCTTGTTCTACCGTAATAACACCTTTTTTAATGCCCTTTTGCTTGACCTTTTCATGATCAATACCTGCTCCATCATCACTCACGGCAATAATAGTTTGGTTTCCTTGTTGTAATGCTCTGATGGTAATTTTTCCTACTGGTGGTTTGCCTCTACTTTGACGTACTTCTGCTGTTTCAATGCCGTGAGCGATCGCATTATTTACCATCTGCGTTAATGGATCTTTGAGATGATCTAAAATCGTCTTATCTATTAAGGTATCTGTACCTTCTGTGACTAGTTCTACCTGTTTACCATATTGATTATCTGGCATTCCTTTCCACAGTAAATCAATAGCTTGGCTAAATGGAACCATGCGTGCTTTGGTCAACCCCTCTTGTAACTGACTAGTTGCTTGTCGTATTTGTCTAGCTACCTGTTCTGTTTCTTCCAGTACAAAGTCTATATCACTAGCTGAGTCTTGCACTCCTACGATCAACTCAATCATTTCCTGGGCTAAACTATGAAAAGGTGTAAATTTATCCATTTCAATGGCACTAAAACCCCGATCTTGATGAACATTGTATTTCTGTTCTCGATGACGATAACTAGCTAATAATGAAGATTCTAACAGCGATCGCTCATAATATTCCTGCATCCGCGCTCCCACATCTGATAAATTCTGTACTTGAATCAGCAAATTATTCAAGGATTTTCTTAACCGTTCATAATCTTGCTCTAAAATATTACGATTAACTACTAACTCTCCCACTGAGTTACTCATATCATCCAGTTGCTTAACTGGAATTTTCATAGTTTCTTCGTCTGCAATTCTATGGGTAGTAGTCTGGGTAATTTTACTAACAACATTTTTATTAGCTGGAGATGTTTCACTAGATATATTTTCATCTGTTTGTTTGAGGAAGTTTTCCAATTCATCAAACTCATCATTAATTAATGACTGTGAAGGGCTATGGGCTGTACCCACTGACTGTGGACTGCTGACTGCTAGTCCATCATCTACTAAGGAAATAAAATCTGGTAATAATTTAAAATCCTGGTTTGCATAACTACCAACATTAGTAAAATTAGCAAGTTCAGCAAATAAATTATTCTCTAATTCATCTAAACTACTATTTTCTTGCTGATTTTCTGTTCCTAATAAATCTAAAACAGAATCTTGTGGTAATGTTAAATCAAAGTTATTCTCTACCGAAATATTAAGATGATTCCTATCTACTGAGTCGTTGCCAAATATATCTATTTCTGTATTAGGTAAATTATCAGCAGCAGAAAACAAACTAGCTTCTAATTCTTGAACTACTTCTGTATTACTGGGAACAGAAAACTGTTGTATTGTGGCTATTTCATCCCAGAAACTATCTAAGTTAACTTGTGCATGATCACTATTATTAGGTATTTCTGAAGCAGCAAATATATCATCAATATCTAATTCATTGTTGATTAATGATATATTTTTCTGTGCATTTGCCAATAAATCATCTAATGGCAAACTAGCATTGCCTGATGATTTTTGTGCGGATATATTGGTTTGTAAATCTTCTAAATATTCTAAATTTGTTTCTACATTTGGCAGTTTTACTTCTAGTTGATTATTGTCTTCTGGAAATATAGGTAATAATTCACTAGTAACTGCATCTACCTCCGTTTCTGATCTTATTTCTAGTACATCTGCCAATGATCCTGCTATATGGACTCCAGAATTTTGACGAGATTTTTGGGAAATAGCAATTAATTCTACAAGAACATCATCCGAGGGAAAAATCAAGTCCATACTTTCTAAATCTGAACTGATTGATGTTACTTGCTCATTGTTGCTTTGTGCAATATTTCTAGGCAGAAAGTCATCCTCAAATAATTGGGTAACATCCTCGCTATCATCACTATTTTCTGGGGATTTTACTTGATAAAATGCTAATAAATCTGCCAAATCTACATCATTAACTTCTGCATCCAAATCTTGATTTGGTAATTGTATATCACTAGTGTTGAAAATTTCTTCTTGTTGCCAACTTTCCTCTAATTCTGTAGATTCACCTTCAAATAAGTCTGCTAGGGTATTTAATTCAGAGATTCCTGCTTCTGGTTCTTTATCATTTACTGATTTTGATATCAAGGATGAAAAATCTAGTTCTGAGGTAATTTCGTTGTTATCAGTTAATTGATGACAATTATGTTGTAGTTTTTCCCGTAATTCAGGAACATTAACTTGTTTAAAGAGTTGTAATATTTCCCGCAATATTTGCAGAACTTGAGTTTCAAATTCGCTTTTTATTTGGCTTTGGTTAATAGTAATCCCTGGTGTTATAGGTGTAACTGGTGGAGCAATTGTATCAGCTTTTTTTGTGTCTGATACAGCAGTATGTCCACTGGCTTTTACTGATTCTAGCAGATGTTGGTTAAGTTGCTCAATTACTGGTTCTGTGGCGGCCATTAAGGAATTAGCTTGATCTTCTGGTAGATCAAAGTTACTGCTGAGATAATCAATTAAGGTTTTTAATGTGTTAGAAACTTTGAGGAAGAGATACTCTAGTTTATGATCTACTTGAATAGGATGTTCTTTAAGAATTTTCAAGCACTCTTCGAGACGATGAGCAGTGCGTTGAATACTAGTTAATCCCAGCATAGCAGAACTGCTTTTGATAGAATATACAGCTCGAAAGACTTCATTAATCATTTCTGAGTTCTCTAATGTACTCTGAATATTGAGCAAACCATTTTCAATAGTAGCTAGGTCTTCTCTAGCTTCTTCCAAAAAGTATCCTAAAATCAGTTGTTGTTTTTCTTCTTCTGATTGCATAGTTGTAAGCTCACTACTAATGATTGATATCAGCTATCAGGAGTAACCGAGTCATAATCAAGAATTTTGACTTTTCCCCACTCCCTCCCAACTCCTCGATCACCTGACTCCTATTACCTTGTTTCTATAGTTTCTACACGAAAACGTTCTACTGAGGCAATTAAGTCACGGGATACGCCCACTAAATGCTGTAATGCTCCTAAAACTCGCTGCGCTTCTTGTGATGCTTCTTGGGCTGTTAGTTCCACAGATTGCATAACTTGAGCAACTGCGTGAGATGTTTCCGTTTGTTCTACGGTATCAGTAGTAATGGAACGTACAAGAATATCAATCTGTTCTACCACTTGAATAATATCATCAAGCGATCGCTTGGCTTCTTCTGCCAATTCAGTTTGATGAATTACCTGCTGTGTCCCCTCTTCCATTGCCATCATCACTGAGCTAGTTTCGCTTTGGATTTGCATAACTATTTGATCAATTTCTTTTAATGACTTAGCCGATTTATATGCTAATTGTCTTACTTCATCAGCTACTATAGCGAAACCTCTACCTGCTTCTCCTGCCCTAGCTGCTTCAATACTAGCATTGAGAGCTAATAAATTGGTGCGGGAAGCAATCTGAGAAACTATAGCCACGATAGAGCTAATTTCTTGGGATGATTCCGCTAATCGTTTTACTTTACGGCTAGTTTTTGCCACTGTTTCCCGAATTTCCAATATCCCTACCACCGTATTTTCTACAGATTCACCTCCCTTTTTGGCAATGTCACTAGCTTCACGGGTTACTGCCGCCGCTTCTCTAGCTGCTTCTGCTACCCGTTGAATGGAATCTGTCATAACTTCCACAGAATTTAGCGTTACTTTTAGTTCTTCTGCTTGTTGTGACGCATTCCTAGATAAAGCTCGCGCAAAAGTTTCAGAGTTGGTTAAGTCTCTGGTTACGTCTTTAGTAGCAAATTTCACCTGTTGTACAATATCCCGCAGGTTTTGAATAGTCAGGTTAAAAGCATCTGCTACTTCTCCTAAAACATCAGTTGTAACTTCAGCTTGGACGGTTAAATCTCCTCTAGCAGCACCTTCTACATCGTCTAGAAGGCGAATTACCTGACGTTGCAGGTTTTCTTTAGCTTCTTCTTGTTCAATAGCCTTACGTTGGGCTTCATTGGTGGTGGTGAAAATGACCCGTGCCATGTCGTTAAACCCGGCGGCCAAATACCCTAATTCATCTTCTGAATAAACTGTAGCTTCCACATTCAACTTTCCTTGACGTACAGCATCAAATTGAGCTTGTAAATCTTGAGTAGTGCGGCGAATTTGCTTGAGGGTAAGATTAGCCATAAACCCTGCGGTTGCTCCTCCAGTGAGTCCTGCTGCTAATACCATTAACCAACCAGTGTTTCTAGCCGCTTCTCGTTGAGATGCTGGTGTAAATGAAGTAGCGATCGCACTAGCTAAGGCTAAAACTATGGCAGATGCTAAACCTACCGTACCGGCTATATACCAATGTTTAGTATGGAGAGGGGCATTTTCAAAGAAGCCAAATAATCCCTGTTTAAAGGATACATTGGGTTCCGCTCTAGGTGTATCTGATTGAGTCAATCCAGGCACTACTTCTTGTGCGCCAGTGATTCTGAATAACTCTTCATCACGATCTGTATCATTATGAATTGATGAGTCAATAAATTGACCAGCAAAACTAGCAGCACTATTATCCTCAGAATCAGGTATTTTGCTGATCATATCTAGTGGTTCTGACATTAACCCCACATCACCACAGGTTGTTTCATCCCTGAGTTCAAATCCTGAAATATCACCAATATCATCAAATTCGTCAAAATTGTTTAACAACTCTACGTTATTTTTATTGGAAGTCTCTTGACTAGAGGTAGGAGAATTACTATTAGTGCCAGCAGGAGTATTAAAATTTTCTGATACCTCACGAGACGGTGTAAAAGTCATACTAAAATCTATGGGGTTATCTGCACCAAAGGCTGATTCAAATAACTCCATATCAAGATTATCATCATCCTCAAGACTGTTTATTTCTGCCCTAATGTTATTATTTGCATCTGGTTCTGATGCCATAGCATAGGACTGTTTTATCAATTGAGGATCCAAGTGATTCATTTCCAGTGAAATATGATGATTTAGAGGTTCTGCTGATGCAGACACCGGTGGATTTTGAGTTAATTCTGAGGTAGATAAGGGTTCTATTTCTTCGCTGATATCGTCCAACCAGCTATCATCATCTCCAAAGGACTGACTTAAATCTCCTGAATAATATCCTTGATTTTCTCCTGCATTATAATCATCGAAATTAACTGCTAGATTTTTACAGTTTAAATGGCTAAAATCATTACCAGCAGCAACGCTACTATCTAAGTTTTCTATGTGAAAAGTCTGAGAATTATTTTCCTCCTGATTTTCGTGATTATTAATATTAATTTCTGCAAAAGGATTTTCTGTAAATGGTGAATAGCTGCCATTTTCATTAATATCTAATGGGCCACTGTTGCTATTTGGATCATCTTCATGTTCTCTAAAAGGTGACAGTTCTAATGAAACAGATATTTCTTCATTACTAATATTTCCATCTGCTATAACTGCAAAAGGATCATGAATATTTTCAGATTGCTCTAAATGATTATTGTCAAAATTCAATAGATTCAAATTTGTATCAAAGGGATTATTGAGAACAGATGAATTTGATAATAGTTCTACGGTTTCCTGATGAATTGCTGATAGACCATTATTGGCAATAATGGTAACTTCTTCTTCATCTGAGAGATATAATACTGTTTGATATTCCGCCTGTGCAACTTCGTACTGTTGTAACACATAATAGATGTGTCCTCTAAGTAAATGCGAATTAGGATCATCTGGTGTGTCCCGTATTGCTTTGTCAATTAATGTAGCAGCAGTTTCATAGTCTTCTTGTTCATAAGCTATTCTTGCCTGATCATAAGTTGGATTATAATCATTTATATTTAATGCCATTTCCTCCCTCCCAAATTCATCCTGCCCAACGCGCACTCCGTAAAATTGCTATCTGATCTAGTAATTTCAGATATTTCTTTTGCCCATTTTTTGCAGTTTCAGTATCCAAGATCCATTCACCACGTAGAAATGGGGACATATTGTCAGGTATATTAGTAACTGGTAACAGACATTGAATATCCAGCCAGTGCATACCATTAAGTTGTTCGACTGCTAGACCAACTATTGTATCCTGATCCTGGATAGCAATTACCGATATTTCTGAGCAATCAGTATTTAATGGTGTTGTTTCTCCCAGAAATTGACCTAAATCTGTTACCCAAACTAATCTACCCCTTAAATTTAGAGTACCCAAAAGCAAAGGTGATGTATTAGGTATGGGAGTAATTCTATCGGGATTAAGTTCAATAATTTCTTTAATTCCTGTAGCTTGCAGTGCAAACTCCTGTCTTGATGATACATAAAACCTGAGATGTAATTCACACACAGGGCTTTCTAGGTGTAATTCAGGACGAAGTTGATTTTGTCTGCTACCGCCAAAAAAGTCTCCTTGATTAACCATGTTGTTTCATCCTTAACCTCCCAACAATTGTTTAACTATTCTACAACAGAACGAAAGTAGGGGTAATTCATGAATTACCCCTACACAAGAGTCAGGTTTTGAGTCCAGTTGTAGGGTATGGTTAAAAATCGTCAACTTGCCAGATCAATTAGTCTGGAAGGATGGAAAGAATTCAGGACGTTATGTGAAGCTAAATCACAAAAGTTTCATAGGGATTTCCGTGTTATTAGTAGATGGGAAGCAACAAGTCAAATTTGCTCTAAATGTGGATACAAATGGGGTAAACTTGATTTAAAAATTCGGTCGGTTAAGTGTTTGAATTGTGGAACTCAACAGGAACGAGATGAAAATGCTGCCAAAAATATAAATAAAAAGTCGGGATAGGGCATTGCCGCGACTCTAAACGGGCGCAGAGACAGAGTAAGACTACTTAGGTAGCGTCCGTCGGTGAAGCGTCAAGAATCACCGCACCTTCAGGTCGGTGAGTATGTCAATCTATGAGCTATAATAAAAAGTAATTAGTGAACAAGTTGGTATAATTTTACTAATTTTGTGTAAATTATAACTGTAATATTTACAGATGTTGATGTTACTGTTTATAAATCGTCATGATTATTCTTGATATAAGCAGTTATAAAGGCAAAACAAATGCCACCTATGCTAATATTTTGTAATATCATGGAACAGATAATAATTACACGCAAATTTATATGGAGGTTAATTTCCAAAGTAATGAAAATCAATCAGGGAAAATAGATTTAGTGAATAGTCACGAGTGGTTAAATAGCTGGTAAATAATCGCTAAATCATACACAGTTTGCCCTAAATGGTGCGGTGCTAGATAAAATCCAAAGCCAGAGATTGAAATAGTTGGGAACTTGGAGAAAAAGCTATAGAACCAGCTAATTATTATTGTATAGTTTCTGTATATGATTTGTTGAATGGTGCATAAAATTAATTGGGATTAAACTCCTATTTACTATATCATCCTACCCCTACACACCTTTACTACTTTTTGAGTAAGTTTATGCAAGATAAAGTATCTGTTAAAAAGTCTAGTGAACAAAATGATCATTCCTGGTTCTTAGAATTGGGGAAAACCGTTACGTTAAGTATAATTTTAGCCTTGGGTATCCGTACTTTTGTTGCTGAAGCGCGTTGGATTCCTTCTGGTTCAATGGAACCCACTTTACATGGTGTACCGGATCAGTGGAAAGCGGATAAGATTATTGTGGATAAGTTAAAGTATAGGTTTACTCAACCGCAACGGGGAGATATTATAGTATTTTCACCGACAGAAGAGTTAAAAAGAGAACAATATCAAGATGCTTTTATTAAAAGAATTATCGGTTTACCAGGAGAAACTGTAGAGTTAAAAGACGGTAAAGTATTTATTAATAATCGGCCTTTAACAGAGAAATATTTATATCCTAATCAACAAACTGTGATTAATGTTTGTAGTTCTAGTCCACAACCACCGTTTTTAACAAAAGCCACTACTATTCCGCCTAATTCCTATTTAGTTTTAGGTGATAATCGTAACAATAGTTATGATGGACGTTGTTGGGGTGTAGTACCTCGTGGCAATATTATTGGTCAGGCTGTGGTTCGCTTTTGGCCTGTTAATAAGATGGGAACGATTGATAGGGAGCCAGTGTATCAGTAGTCAGCTATAGGAATAGTCTTAGAATTTTGAAAAAATCTAAGTATTTGTAGGGTGTGTTATTTTTATTCGTAACGTACCCTACGTATCTTTCAAGAATCAAATATTAGAGGATGTTTGTAAGGTCTAAATTAACACAAAAATAGGCTATTGGAAATCGCGTCTACACAGGTGGTCAGTGTATAGTAGCGATAGCGCGGCGTGGCGTAAGCCTTATGATATTCGCCCCATACTTTTAAAACATCCCTTACTTTCTTCTGAACACAGATTGTAAACCTCTAAAAATCGAGTTTTGACTCTGCAAAAATACCCGCGCACAATTACGCCCCGGCATCCCGGAAATTGAGCCTCCTGGATGTGTTCCTGCACCAGTTAAATAAAGATTTTCCACAGGGGTTTTATAATTAGCTAATTCCGGCAAAGGTCTAAAAAATATCATTTGATCCATCGTCATATCAATATGATAATAATTACCTTTATACGCTCCTAACCTTTCACCTAATTCTGCTGGACTTTCTACCCTTCTGGCAATAGTAGCTTGTTTGATATTTGGTGAATAAACTGCTAATTTATCTATCACTTTATCTGCCACTTGATTTTTTAATTCATCAGTCCAACCAGTGCCATTTAAACCGGTTCCTTCCTTGCCAGCAATTTGATAAGGCGCGAAAAATTCAATCCATAAAGTATGTTTTCCTGGCGGTGCTAAACTAGGATCGAGGGCACTAGGCATTACTACATACATGGAAGGATCGCTATCAGGAATTTCACCAATTGTACATAAACTATGAGCTTTTTCTACATGATTCATAGAGTCAGCAATTAAAATTGAACCTATCAAATATTCATCCTGGTGTTGATGGTGGACAAAGTTTAAAGGTTCATTCAATGCTATATCTATTTTTAAAATAGTTTCATTATTATTAACTATTCTTCTGGTTAATCTTTCCCTTAATTGTAAATCAATATCATCCTTTTCTGTCATTTGTAAAAACAAACGTTGAGCATCAATATTAGAAATTACTCCATATTTTGCCTGATATTCTTGACCATTTTTAACCCGCACTCCCACAGCTTTATTATCATCAATTAATACCTGTTTTACCTGTTGTTCTGTGAGAATTACACCACCTTTACTAGTAACTAATTTCACTAAAGCAGCTACTAGCGCACCTGTACCACCACGAGGTCTAGCCATACCAGGATTATGACGCATAGACATCATCATTACACCAATGGCCAGATTTTTCTGGGATGGAGGCGCACCTAATTCTGACGCTAAACGTGATAGCGGAGCTTTCAAAAATTCCTCATCAAACCATTCATTTAAAATATCTTCTGCACTATTTAACATTGTTCGCACAAAATCCATACTTTTTTGTGTTGAACCAACCACAGAAAATAAGTCTTTATATTGTTGTAATGTAAAGTTACTAAAAATATCTATAATTGACTGTGGAGGTGCATTAAACATGGGAGTCATGGCGTTAATTGCCCGTAGCCAATAATTAGTAAATTCGGCATATTTTCGCGCATCTCGTTCATTATATCTGGCAATTTCTCCGCAGGTTTTTTCTAAAGATTTATGGGCTAAAAAGTATTTGCCATCGGGATGGGGACAAAAAACAACGGGATCACATTGTAAATATTCTAAACCATATTTAGTTAATTCTAATTCTTGTACTACTGGTGCTAAATGAATAAATTCATGGTCAATAGCACAGAGATTAAATTTAAAACCTGGTGTTTCGGGAATACATTCTTCTGTAGTAGCAGCACCACCAGGAACGGGGCGTTTTTCTAATAATAAGACACTGTAACCTGCTTTAAGTAAATAAGCAGCACATACTAAACCATTGTGTCCAGCACCGATGATAATAACGTCGTATTCTTGCATTTTTTTTGAGAGGGTAATGGAGTTTCTGGGAATATTTTTAAAATCCCCAATTTTTGATATTATCTCATATTAATTGATCATTTTTTGCAGATAATTAAGAAGATTTTATTAAAAAATTCGGGGATCTCGCTATATCTAAACTACTGTTTTCTCCGTTGTTATGATATGACTAGATTTTGGCGATCGCACATTCTCAATTAATAAATTAATAGGAGCATTTGGTCCAGTAACTAAACCCCGTCTTTGTGGTTTAATTTCCTGAGTGTTCACTAATTTCATTGACCAGGTTTTGACAATTTTAGCTAGTACTAACTTCATTTCAAATTGGGCAAATGCTAAACCTAAACAACGTCGCGCACCACCACCAAAAGGGAGAAATTCATAAGGGGAAAATTGCCTTTCTAAAAAACGTTCTGGTTTAAACTTTTCTGGTTCTGGATAAATATCTTCTCTACGATGGGCTAAATAAATTGAACCCATAACAATTGTACCAGGTTCAAGTTGATAACCAGCGACAGAAATAGGACTTTTTACCCTTCTAGGAAAAGTTAGCATTCCTACAGGATAAATTCTTAGAGTTTCATTACAAACTGCTGTTAAATAAGGCAACTTAAAGATAGTATTACAATCAAAATTATCTCCTAAACTATCCAATTCTGCTAATAACTTTTCTCGGACTTCTGGTAATTTATGAATCCAATATAAAGCCCAAGAAATTGCGGTAGCTGTAGTTTCATGTCCAGCAACTAATAAAGTTATCAGTTCATCTCTTAATTCTTGATCTGTCATAGCTTGACCATCTTCATCTCTAGCAGACATGAGCAAATTAAGAATATCTGTTCGATGAGGATCAAAATTTGCTCGTCTTTCTTCAATTTCCTGATAAATGAGCTTGTCAGCTTCTTCTTGCTTTTTCATTTGTCGGTTCCAAATTTCCGAAATACCAAACATTTTTTTCAATTTTGGAAAATAGAGAAAAATCACTCTCCACGGGGTACTACCTTGTTCTAAAATTTCAAAAAGTAAATGTTCCAGTTTTTCTGCACGTTCCCCTTCATAAATACCAAAAACAGCTTCCATCATTACCTGAAGTGTAATTTCTTGGGCAACATTTCTCACATTAAAAGATTTACTTTTCGGTTGTTTATTGATATTTTTCGTGGTAATATTCTCAATTAATTCTGCATAATTTCGCATTCTTTCACCATGAAAAGATGGCATCATTAATTGACGTTGACGTTGATGTGCTTTACCACTAATAGTAATAACCGAATTTTTGCCAAGTAAATATTCAAAAATACTATTTATTTCTCCTGGTGCTTCTAGTTCTTTCTGATCATTACTTAATACTTGTTGCATAGCTTCAGGACTATGAACAAATAAAAGTGGTGGTAAATTACTTTGTAATTTCAGTGCAAATAAATCTCCATATTTTCTCGCACATTCTACCATATAAGGCATGGGTCTGAATACCCAATTTAACACTTGAATAAAATTTGGTTCTGGAGGTTTGGGAAATGTAGACATTATATTCTCCGATTTTTTATTGGTTTTGTATTTGACAATTCATGATAGAGTATTTAACACAATTCCCACTATAACACATTTGAGGATAGTTGAAAATCCAGATTCCCGAATTCTTTAATAAGTCGGGAATCTTAATTTTACAGAGTTGCGAGAAACTGATGAACGACTACCTTTAAGTAACATCTTAATTTCTCGATTTTGCCCGATAGTTAAACCACGACGTTGAGGTAAAATATCCCGACTAGGAATTAATTCTAACTCCCAATGTTTGACTATTGTAAAAATAGCTAATTTCATTTCCATTTGGGCAAATGCTAAACCTATACAACGTCTTGCACCACCACCAAAAGGTAGAAATTGATATGGTGAAAATTGCTTTTCTAAAAATCTTTCAGGGTTAAATTTCTGAGGTTGTGGATAAATATCTTCTCTGTGATGAGTTAAGTAAATTGAACCCATAACTATGGTGCCTATTTCTAATTCATATCCACCGATAGAAATTGGCTTTTCTACTATCCGAGGAAAGGTAGACATTCCCACAGGATAAATTCGCAATGTTTCACAATAAACTGCATTCAAATATGGCAATTTAAAGATGGTATTAATATCTGTATTGTCTGGTAAACTATCTATTTCTGCCTGTAATTTTTCCAGTATTTCAGGATTTTTATAAATCCAATATAATGCCCATGATAAAGCTGTAGCTGTGGTTTCATGTCCTGCGGTTAATAGGGTAATTAATTCATCTCTTAATTCCACATCTGTCATAAATTCACCATTTTCATCTTGTGCTTGTAATAACAGAGTAAAAATGTCATTTCTGGAGGAATCTAATTTATTTCTACGTTCTTGAATCTCTGTGTAAATAATCTGATTTATGGCTTCCTGACGTTGTACTTGTTTACCCCATAAACTAAGATTACCAATACTTTGCTGTAAGGCAGGAATATGTAATAAAATGGCACTAAATATGGAGGTTCCTTGATCTAAAATCTCCTTAATTAGTGCTTCTAATTTTTGACTGCGTAAACCTTCTTTTATTCCAAAAACTGCCGACATAATTACTTTTAAGGTGATATTTTGAGTTAAAGCACGAGCGGAAAATGGCTGATTTACTGGTTGTTGATTAATTACTTCTTTGGTAATATTATTAATAATATTTGTGTAATTTTTCATTCTTTCACCATGCAAAGATGGCATTAATAATTGGCGTTGTCTTTGATGTTCTGTTCCACTTAAAGTAATGACAGAATTTTGTCCTAAAAGTAAAGAAAATGCTTGATTTAATTCTCCTGGTGCGGTTAGTTCTTTAATGTCATGAGTGAGAATTGTTTGCAGTGCTTGGGGGTTACTAACTATGACAATGGGAGGAGTATTTTTATCAAATCTCAGGGTGAAAATATCCCCATATTTCTTAACACATTCATCCTGAAAAGATAGGGGAGTGGTTATCCATTTGACAAATTGTAAAAATGCTGGTGTTTGTGGACCTTTTGGTAAAGACATAAGATATTCCCTGGTATCAGTGTTAATGCTATTTTCTTACATTAACCGAAAAATTACTAATTATGGGGTTGAGTATGCAAAAATCAGATCCCCGACTTCTTTAAGCAGTCGGGGATATTATGGTTCATGGTTGTATTTAATTATGTATTAAAAAAGTTCAACAAAACGACAATGTACTTCAGCAAAAATGGGCGTTGCTGATTAAGGGTATGATGAAAGTTTCACGCAGAGGCACTCCAGGTACACAAGAGTAAGATTTTCATTTTTGTAACTTTTCCATTTCATACTCTAATTCAGCAAGGACACTTACACAAAATATCTTTGCAGACTTTCATCAAAATATCCCCAACTTCTTCACTAAGTCCGCGATATAAATCTTTACGACTTGTCACGCTTATGCGATAGAGATAGTTCTTCATCATTAAATTCAGCATATCAGGTTTTTTCAATGGTGTCAAGGGCAAAAAAGATTTTTGCGGGGCTTTTTTTGAGTGATAAATGTTAGGGAATCTTTAGTAACTTAACTTTTCTTAACAAAGATGCCTATTTTATGCAAAATTCTTAATAATTCTTTATATTTGAGAGATTTATTGAACATTTTTCTCAATAAATTAACGAATTTTGGTCTTTTCAGCCATTGCTCTTGACAAGGTTTTCAGAAATGGTACACTTTTGATAGTATAATTTGGGACTATCTATATTTAGAAATTTAGACCCCCGACTTCTTTAAGAAGTCGGGGAATAGGATCTAATATTTGTTTTTTAACCTACAATTTTTTGTAATTGTGCTATTTTGGGATCTACAATTTTTTGACCGACAGTAGCAAATTTGATGGCTACAGAAATTTTATTTCCTGTACCAAAAATATGGGTTATTTCTCCAATTCCAAAAGATTTATGTAAAACTCTTTCTCCTACTTGCCATATTTCATTATTTCCATTATTACTATTTTGGGAAGGTTTTACTGTGGGAGTTTTTGTCATGGGACGAGTAACTTTATGGGTACTAGTTAATAATTCCTCTGGTAATTCATCGAGAAATTGCGATCGCATAGCAGGTTCTCTAGTACCATATAATCGTCGTTCTCGAGCATAGGATAAATATAACCTTTCCTGAGCGCGAGTTATACCCACATAACATAAACGTCGTTCTTCTTCCAATGCGATAGGATCTTGTAAAGAACGATAACCAGGAAATAAACCTTGTTCCAAACCCACCAAAAATACCACTGGAAATTCTAAACCCTTAGATGCGTGTAAAGTCATCAAAGAAACAGCAGTTTGTCCTTCCTTTAAATTATCCAAGTCAGAACTTAAAGCAGCACTTTGTAAAAATGCCTGTAAAGAAATATCATCCCCTTCATTTTCTTCTTGAAATTGCAAAATAGCATTATTTAATTCATTGACATTACTAATTCTATCATCAGCTTCATCCGTTCCTTGATTTTGTAGATCTTCAATATATCCAGAGTCTTCTAAAATTCCCTGTAACACATCCGCAGCAGGAATAATTTTCATTTGTTCTTGCCATTTTTGTATAATTGCGGCGAAATTATTGACAGCTTTAGATGAACGTCCTGCTAAAGTATTTACAGAAGTTTCATCACTAATAATTTCCCAAAAAGTTGTACCTAATTGTTGTGCAGCAGCAATTAAATTATCAACAGTTGCTTTACCAATACCACGACGAGGAGTATTAATAACTCGCATTAAACTAACAGTATCTGATGGATTATTAATAGCACGTAAATAAGCAATAACATCTTTTATTTCCTTGCGATCGTAAAATTTCATTCCTCCTACTACAATATAGGGAATTTGATATTTTAATAATGCTTCTTCAAAAGGACGAGATTGAGCATTTGTGCGATATAATATAGCAAAGCTACCCCAATTTAACTCTGGGTTTTTATTAGTTAAAGTGCGAATTTGCTCAATTACAAAACCTGCTTCATCAACTTCATCATCTGCTTTATGACAATAAATGTCTTCCCCTGCATTTCTGGTAGCTCTGAGAATTTTATCAATGCGTTGAGTATTATTTTCAATTAATTCATTAGCAAGCTGGAGAATATTTTCACAAGAACGATAGTTTTCTTCTAATTTGACCATTGTTCTGGTATCGTCATCATGCAAACCATCACCAAAATCTTGATTAAATTCTAATAAGATGGTAAAGTCAGCCATTCTAAAACTATATATTGATTGGTCTGCATCTCCTACCACAAATACAGATCTGTTTTGCCAATTCCACTCATGTTTTTTTGCTTCTCCGTTAGTTACTAACAGATGAATTAATTCATATTGAGTACGGTTTGTATCTTGATATTCGTCTACTAAAATATGACAAAATTTACGATACCAATAACCTAAAACCTGTTCATTTTGTTGAAATAACCTCGTAGGAATTAAAATTAAATCATCAAAATCTAAAGCGTTATTTTGAGCTAATTTGTCTTGATAAAGACTATAAACATCTGCTATAACTCTACCGCGATAATTAGGCTGTTCTCGTTCAAACTCTTTGGGGGAAAAACCTTGATTTTTGGCGTTACTAATGGCATAACGTACAGAACGAGGTTCAAACTTTTTACTATCTAAATTTAATTCTTTAGTAACAATTTCTTTAATTAAACTTTGGACATCTGACTCATCAAAAATAGAGAAATTTCTATCCCATTTTCTACCCTTTTCATCTTGATATTTTTCGATATCAAATCTCAAAATACGGGAAAATAAACTATGAAAAGTACCACACCACATATCTTTTATATAAGTGCGGTAGATTTTTGATTTTAATAAACTTTGTTCATATTCTGTTAATAAATCAAATTTTTTCTGATATTCTGTAACAGCTAATTGTTCAGCAAATAACCGTTGAATACGATCCTTCATTTCTCTAGCAGCTTTGTTAGTGAAAGTAACAGCGAGAATGTTTTCAGGATGGACGCGATGGGTAAGAATTAAATTAGCAATACGATAGGTTAAAGCGCGAGTTTTACCAGAACCAGCACCAGCAACGACTAATAACGGACCACAATAGTGTTCCACTGCTTGACGTTGACTGGGGTTAAGATGGTTGAGGAAATCAATGGTTTTAGTCATAGAGGTAGATTTAAAGACAAGTATGAATTTAATTAGGGAAAAGAGAAAAAAATCCTCTTTTCCCTAGCTGTGCTTTATCTTAACTATGATAAACCAGGTAATTCCAAACCACTGGTTAAGTCTTCCATCCGTTCGCGCATGGTTTGGGTAGACTTTGTATAGGCATCTTTCATAGCCGCAGTGAGTAAATCAGAGAGTACTTCTGCACCTTCATGTAAAGCCGCAGGATCAATTTCAACTCGTTTAGGTTCTTGGTTGCCAGTAACAGTTACTCTAATTAAACCACCACCGGATTCACCAGTAATCTCCATTTGCTCTAATTCTTCTTGGAGTTTTTTTGCGCCTTCTTGCACTTGTTGTGCTTTTTGAAAAGCTGCGGCTAATTCTTTCATTTTGCCTAAGCCAAAGCCAAATCCCTGTCCTTTTCCTGTCATAATTAATTTACCAATGTGTTATCAAAAACAATTCAAATCTCATTATAAGTGCAAGGAGTCACCGAGTCAGGAGATTAAGTAGTCAGGAGTGAGGAGGGGAATTTTCCTCCATAGTCTTACTGTCCACTGTCCACTGTCCACTAATTAAAACTCACCTAACATTTTAACTTCTGGTTCTAAGCAAATTGACCAACGTTCTTGTACTTCATGTTGTATATGACGAATGAGGTACAAGATATCATTAGCTTTAGCTCCACCACGATTAACGATAAAGTTAGCATGAAGTTGGGCTACTTGCGCTCCCCCTACTTGATAACCCTTGAGTCCGGTTTGTTCTATCAACCAGCCAGCAGAGTATGGTTTAGGGTTTCTAAATACACTACCACAACTGGGGTAACTATAGGGTTGTGTGCTGAGTCTATGTTGTTTGTGTTGTTTGGTTTTTGCTGTAACTTGAGCAGGATCAGATCCTGGTTGTAGTTGCAAAGTGGCTTGTGTAACAATTAATTTACTGCCCTGTAATAAGGAACTTCTGTATCTATAACCTAATTCTGCGGCTGTGAGTGTTTTTAGTTGACCTTCTGGTGTAAATACTTCAGCACTAATTAACATATCCCCTATACAGCTATTATGCGCTCCTGCGTTCATGACTACAGCACCACCTATTGTACCGGGAATACCTACAGCCCATTCTAATCCTTCCCAACCTAAGGAAGCGGCTTCATAAGCTAAACTGGGAATGGGTTCCCCTGCGGCCACGGTAATTTGACCTGTATGCTGATCAAATTGTTTAGACCTAAGATGACGGGTAGAGATGACTAGGCCGGAAATACCGCGATCGCTCACCAATAAATTAGAACCTGCCCCTAGAATAGTGATGGGTAAATCCTGTTTGTGAGCATATTCAATACTGGCCTGTAATGATTCTATATTATGAGGTGATACATACCATTCTGCTGCACCTCCCACACGATAGGAAGTATAGGCTGATAGGGATATTTGAGATTGCACAATACAATCAGTACCAGGTAGGTGATTAATATTACTATTCCCTTGATATTTGGCGGAACTATCAGCGTGATAATTCTGTGTTTCCTGCCCTGGGTTTAATTCAGCAATTTTAGAGATTTTGCCAGATTTCTGGGAAATTATCATCTTTATCTCAATTTGGTAAGTTTTTGATATTTGTTACTCATAGCGAGGTGCAAAGATCTAGAGGTGCAGAGGTGGAAGTTCCTTATTCTGACTCCCAACTCCCGAACCGCTAGGTCTGCGAAGGGTCTCCCGACTCCCGACTCCTAAGATGTAGCCTTTAGCGGTTCACAGAGGGAAGTAATAAGTTCAGGAATAGTTTGATTTAAGTTACCTGCACCTAAAAATAAGGCCAAATCTCCAGGACGTAAAGCTGATAATAAAAACTCACTCACTAAGGCTAAAGTTGGTTGATATACTACTTGAGGATGATGTTTATTAATAGCTGTGGCTAATAATTCTCCGCTAATTTTGTCTAAATTGGCTTCTCCTGCGCTATAAATATCTGTTAGCACCACTAAATCAGCATAAGTAAAAGATTGGGCAAATTCTTCTAAAAATGTTAAGGTTCTTGTATAACGATGGGGTTGAAAAATCGCTACTACTCTTTGTCCTGGTCTAGCTTGTAATTTTGCTGCCGCTAAGGTAGCACGAATTTCGCTAGGATGGTGAGCATAATCATCTATAAAAGTAATTCCTGTAGCTTCCCCTCGAAACTCAAACCGTCTTCTTGCTCCCATAAAGGTGGCTAAACCTTTAGCTATTTCTCCGAATTGTAAACCTACGTAACGACCTACCGCTACTGCTGCTAAAGCATTACTTAAATTATGTCGTCCTAAAAGTTGTAAGTTTAAAAGTCCCAGTGCTTTACCTTTTTCCCATACTAAGGCTGTTGTGCCATCAGCACGATAATCTATATTGGTAACGCTATAATCTGCTCCTGTTTCTGGATGTAAACTGTAACTAATGGTAGGTTGTAGACTATCACGCACTGTTTCACAATCTATGCTACCTACTAATATCTGACAATTTTGGGCAAAGGTTTTAAAAGTATGAACTACTTCTTCTAAACTTTGATAATGATCGGGATGATCTAATTCTATGTTAGTAATAATCCCTATGGCTGGGGAGTGTTTGACTAGTGAACCATCAGACTCATCCGCTTCTGCTACTAAATAACGGCTTTCTCCCATTCTAGCGTTACCTTCCCAAGCCTTGACTTCCCCCCCTACTAAAATTGTCGGGTCAAGACCTGCTTCGAGTAACATATATCCAATCATACTACTAGTGGTGGTTTTACCATGAGTTCCTGCCACCGCAATGCTATAATAATCGGCAATTAAGGCTGCTAAAACATCAGAACGGTGGAAGATGGGACATCCTAGTTCTAAGGCTGCTTTATACTCCAAATTATTGCTGTTAATGGCGGTAGAACAAACTACTTGGGGTAAGTTCGTTTTTGCGGCTGATAATTTTTCTGGTGATGTTGATAGTACACCATTAATAGGAGTATCAGATAGGAAAAACTCTAGGTTATCCGCTTGTTGCTGACTAAAAATATGAGCGCCCAATGTCTCTAATTTGTGCGTAATATGGTTAGGTCGGGAATCTGAACCAGATACGGGAAATTGACGTTTTGTGAGAATGTATGCTAATGCTGACATTCCAATACCGCCAATACCAATGAAATGAAACGGTCTGCCACTAAAGTCTATACATTTATTCATGCTATACTCCTTTTACACCACACCACTCTATAATCTCAAATCTCACGGGTATCATAACAGGATTTTGATTTTTACAGATACTACATTACATTTGTCAATTTTGCATTTCAGCTTTGAGCTATCAGCTGTCAGCAGTTAGCTGTAAGTAGTCAGCAGTCACAATAGAGAATAAAAAATTTTCTCCACACTCCCAACTCCCAACTCCCAACTGCCGACTCAACACTCAAGAGTCAGTAGATAAGTTACCTTACTTTCAGGTTGTTTGATTACTTTTTACTACATTTTGTCCATAATTTACTTTATCAATGATTTAATTGTTACTTATGTTTTTTATTTAGTCCCGATTTACCCCCATAGGTAAAATGATCAATACTACTGTCTATGCTAAGATTATTCTGACAATTCCTATCACTTCGGGAAAATTTTTCAGTTAAGTTGAATACATCTCATTAACCTTTACGAGAGTTGGAATTCGGTAAGATGGTAGAATAATTATCACTATCATTTGCAAGTTAACTATTACCTATTATAATTTATGAAAAAACGAGTTACTTTGACTTTTCCTAAACGTGCTGTGCAAATGCCGATCACTTACCGACTTGCTAAGGATTTTAATGTAGCTGCTAATATTATTCGCGCTCAAGTTGCGCCTAATCAAATTGGTAAATTGGTAGTAGAATTGCTAGGAGATATTGATCAGTTAGATGCGGCTATTGATTGGATGCGATCGCTCCACATTCACGTTTCTTTGGGTTTAGGTGAAATTGTCATTGATGAAGATGTATGTGTTCACTGTGGTTTATGTACTGGAGTTTGTCCTACGGAAGCATTGGGGATTCATCCAGAAACTTATAAATTGAATTTTACCAGATCACGTTGTATTGTGTGTGAACAATGTATTCCTACTTGTCCAGTACAAGCTATTTCTACTAATCTTTAGGAGTCAGGAGTTCCAGGAGTTAGAATAAAGAATTTCAACTTTTGACTTTCAACTTTTGACTTTCAACTTTTCCCTGCACCTGAGACTAAATCGAAGTATCTGAAGGTTAAATATAAGTTAAAAATAGTTAAATTAGCAATTAAATTTACAATTTTTGATGTTCATTTCTCACTTTCTAATCTTTAATTTAATGTTTAATTTTGAACTTTTAATTTTTAAAAGTGATATTATGCAAAAACTAGATTATAGAGTTAATGGTTATATTTATGGAAACCCCCACAAATATCCAAATAGAAGTATCAGTAGAAATACCAGTTAAAACTTTAGCTGACTATGCATATCAAGCCATTGATAAGCATTTCCAGAAAACTATGAAGTGGGAAAAATCTGTTAAAAAAGATGAAGATCCTGAAGCATTACATCAAATGCGCGTAGGAATACGGAGATTAAGAACTGCTATCAATCAATTTTCTCGATATTTAGATTTACCAGAGACAATTAATGATAAAAATATCCGTAAAATTGCGCGTATTTTAGGGAATTTGCGAGATTTAGATGTATTAAAACAAATGATCGAAAATGATTATTTACCACATTTATTAAAGAAAGAAAAAACATCTTTAAAAGTTGCGTTTGCTGCGTTAGAAAAACAGCGAGGAATTGCAGTAACTCATGTTTATCAAATGTTTAAAGATGAACTTTATAGGTGTTTTAAGGTAGAATGTCAAAGTTGGTTAGATCATCCTATTTATCAACCTTTTACATTTATCCCAGTTAATCATATATTACCAGAGTTACTGATGCCAATGGTTAGTGAATTTTGTTTACATTCTGGATGGTTAGTAGGTACAGAAATTCTAGGGTCACAAATTTTAATAAATGAAAAAATTACACCTATGGAGTTAGAAAAAACTGTGGATAAGCATGGAGAAATTTTGCATGGACTCCGCAAAAAAGCTAAGAGTTTACGTTATCAGATGGAGTTATTTTCTGAATTATATAGTGATGATTTTAGTAATCAAATTTTAGCAGTTAAACAAATTCAAGAAGTTTTAGGAATGTTGCAAGATATTGTGGTTTTACAGGGTTGGTTAAGTAATATCTTTAAATCAGAGATGGATAGTGAATTGGGTGGTTTAAAGACGCTTTTAGCGGTAAATCGTTATAAATTATGGCAGGAATGGCAACCTATTCAAAAACATTTTTTACTAGCGGAAACAAGATATGATTTACATTTAACAGTTTTGCAAGTCAATTAATAAAAATATTGTGAAAGTAGGGGTAATTCATGAATTACCCCTACAAAAGAATCAGATTTTTGATGACCAGGATATCCAGTGATTATAAGCTGTTGTGCTTTTAACTTGAATAATTAATACAAGCAAGATGCTTGTGTTACAAGGGTTTTATCATGAACATCTGTACCTCATGTAGATGGAATGTGCTGTAGTTTTTTTGTATCGGAGTAAACTAGTAAATAAATATTGTCATCTCACAGACAATTAATCAATAACCATCCTGAAAATCCTTAAATCCTGGATATCCTCATTCTGACAATTATGTTATAATCAAAATAATGTCTATAAGAATTTTAATTACAAATTAATCAACATTTAATAACTATCCTGAAAATCCTTAAATCCTGGACATCCTGACTCTGACAAAAAAAGGGTTTAGCATTGCTAAACCCCTACATTATATTGACTAACCTATTAATTTCTGCCAAGTCATAGAACCAATAATACCATCAGCAGTTACACCATTTTGTTGTTGAAATCTTTTAATTGCTGCTTCCGTTTTCGGACCATAAATACCATCAGGATCAGCGCCTACACGATATTGTAAATAGCGAATAATTACACCACTAGCATGAGTTCCTTGTATTACTCTTTTAGCTAATATTTCATTAATAGCATTCCAAGTGCTTTGATTAGCTGTTCCTGCGGGAATAATACCCACAATTTTCTGAAACTTTTGTACAGCAGAAGAAGTAGCAGGTCCAACAGAACCATCTTCTACTAAAGGCTTACCATTTCTATCAGTAATTTTCAAACTATTGAGGGCTTTTTGTAATCTGAGAATGCTTGTATCTTTATTATCAGCAGGGTTAGGAATAATATTACTAGAACTTGCAGAAGATGGAGTTGCAGGAGATTGAGGATCTGCCGCAGGTTTAGGATCTGGTTGGTCATTGTCACCTACTACTTTACCAGTTAAACCTTTAACTATAGCGGTTGCCATTTTTTCACCATCATATAAATCGGTGTCTTTTTGTGAATCAATAAAGCAACATTCTATTAAAATTCCTGGCATATTTGTATTTCTTAAAACATACAAATGTGAACCATCTTTGACACCACGATTAAAAAATCCTAATTTAACAATTTCATTTAATACAGGTACGGCATATTTTCTACCTGCGTCACTAGCAGCAAAAACTTCTGTTCCATTTGCTTTACCATTAAAGGCATTAAAATGAATGGAAACATAAAAATCCACTCCTGCACTATTAGCTTTACTACAACGTCTTCCTAATGATTGACTCACAGTACCAGCACTATCGGGTTTACAGGGTATTACTGTATGTCCTAAACTTTTTAACTTATCTATAACTTTATTTCCTACCTCCATAGTTAATCTATCTTCTGATTTAATCCCAGTTGCACCACTATCAGGAGGGCAATTATGTCCAATATCAATACCAAATTTCATCAGTGTGTCCTCTATTTATCTGAATTTACTCTTAAAATAATACAAAACATCCCAAATTATATCATTATTTCATTTTTTTGATTAAAATACTCAAATTTCCTAGTTATTTAAGAAGTTAGGGATCTTGCCTAAGATGGATATTATGCGATTAATGCCATTAATTGCTAATTATGTTTAAAATTAAAGTTAAAATTAAAATAAATCCATATTTCTTAATATACAATTGTCAAATCTATGAAACGTATTGTGTTAATTGCTGGTTTTGAATCTTTTAATGCTGAATTATACCGCCATGCGGCTTTTTTGGCAAGTTCTCGCTGCGCTGAATTGGATATTAGAATTTTTAGCGATCGCAATATTACCACTAATTCCGACGAAGTAAAAGCTGCTTTAGAAGGTGCTGATGTATTTTTTGCCAGTTTAATATTTGACTATGATCAAGTTTTATGGTTACAAAAACACATTCAAAATATTCCCATTCGTCTGGTTTTCGAGTCGGCATTAGAATTAATGAGTTTAACAAAAATAGGAGAATTTGCTATTGGAGATAAACCTAAAGGAATGCCTAAACCTGTTAAATTCATTCTCGATAAATTCAGCAATGGTAAAGAAGAAGATAAACTGGCAGGTTATATTAGTTTCTTAAAAATAGGGCCTAAATTATTAAAATTTATCCCTGTGCAAAAAGTCCAAGATTTGCGTAACTGGTTAATTATTTATGGTTATTGGAATGCCGGAGGAGTAGAAAACGTAGCGGCATTATTTTGGATCTTAGCTGAAAAATATTTACAGTTAAAAATTGGGGATATTCCTGAAGTAATAGAAACCCCAAATATGGGATTATTGCATCCAGAATATCATGGATATTTCACGTCACCAAAAACTTATTTAAAATGGTATGAAAATAGGAAACAAGGAACAAAGAAATTACCCATAATTGCTATTTTATTATATCGCAAGCACGTAATTACAAAACAAGCCTATATTCCCCAATTAATTCAACAATTTGAAAAAGCAGGATTAATACCTTTACCAATATTTATTAATGGAGTGGAAGGTCATGTTGCTGTTAGAGATTGGATGACAACTGAATATGAAACCCAGCAAAGACAACAGGGAAATATTGCCACTCCTTCCTTATCTGCCGAAGCTGTAAAAGTTGATGCCATTGTTTCTACCATTGGTTTTCCCCTTGTTGGTGGACCTGCGGGTTCAATGGAAGCAGGAAGACAAATTGAAGTGGCAAAACGTATTTTAACCGCGAAAAATATCCCTTATATTGTGGCAGCACCGCTATTAATTCAAGACATTTATTCCTGGACTCGTCAAGGAATAGGAGGTTTACAAAGTGTGGTATTATATGCCCTGCCTGAATTAGATGGCGCAATTGACACCATCCCTTTAGGGGGTTTAGTAGGTGAAAATATTTATTTAGTTCCCGAACGAGTGCAAAGATTAATTAATAGAGTCAAAAATTGGGTAGAATTGCGGAAAACATCGCCACAAGATCGCAAAATTGCTATTATTCTATATGGGTTTCCTCCAGGATATGGGGCAACAGGAACAGCAGCTTTATTAAATGTTCCTCGCAGTTTAATTAAATTATTAAATGCCATGAAATCACAGGGTTATCATGTTGCTAATATTCCCGAAGATGGAGAAGAATTAATTAGACAAATTAAAGCAGCAGATGAAATTAACCCCATTTTAGAAACGTCAGAAAATACAAATACTATTCACGCGAGAACTTTAGAAAAATGGTTAGGATATTTACAAACATCGCGCATTGAAAAACAATGGAAATCTCTTACATCTAGCGGTATTAAAACCTATGGAGATCAATTTAATATTGGAGGTGTACAATTAGGAAATATTTGGATTGGAGTCCAACCACCTTTAGGTATTCAAGGCGATCCTATGCGGTTAATGTTTGAAAGAGATTTAACTCCCCATCCTCAGTATGCAGCTTTTTATAAATGGTTACAAAATGATTTTCAAGCTAATGCAGTAATTCATTTAGGAATGCACGGAACTGTAGAATGGTTGCCAGGTTCACCATTAGGAAATACGGGGTATTCTTGGTCAGATATTTTGTTAGGAAATCTGCCTAATTTATATATTTATGCTGCTAATAATCCTTCAGAATCAATATTAGCTAAACGTCGGGGTTATGGGGTGTTAATTTCCCACAATGTTCCACCTTATGGCCGCGCTGGTTTATATAAAGAATTGGTGAATTTACGGGATTTAATTGCGGAATATCGAGAAGATCCAGAAAAGAATTATTTGTTAAAGGAAGGTATTTGTAAGAAAATTGTTGATACTGGTTTAGAAGTTGATTGTCCTTTTGATGATGCGAAAAAGTTGGGTATTCCCTTTACTCCAGAAAATGTAAGAATGTTTAGTCATCATGCTTTTGAGCATTATTTGGTGAAGTTGTATGAGTATTTACAAGTATTAGAAAATCGTCTTTTTTCTTCTGGTTTGCACATTTTAGGATCAGCACCAAATCAGGAGGAGTTAAATAGTTATTTGGATGCTTATTTTGCAGAAAATGAACGAGTAAATGAGGTGGAAATTACTGATTTATTAAATCAATCTACAGATGAAATCACCAATCTTTTAAGGGGTTTAAATGGTGAATATATTCCTCCTGCACCTGGTGGAGATTTGTTAAGAGATGGTGCGGGAGTTTTACCAACAGGACGCAATATTCACGCTTTAGATCCCTATAGAATGCCCTCTGCTGCTGCTTATGAAAGAGGTAGGGAAATAGCGAGAAAAATTATTGATCAACATTTACAAGAACATCACAAATACCCAGAAACTGTGGCGGTTTTATTGTGGGGTTTAGATGCTATTAAAACTAAGGGTGAATCTATTGGTATTCTCTTAGAATTAGTAGGCGCTGAACCGATGAAGGAAGGTACGGGAAGGATAGTGAGATATGAATTAAAACCTTTGGCAGAAATTGGCCGTCCACGTATTGATGTTTTAGGCAATTTGTCGGGAATTTTTAGAGATAGTTTTGTGAATATTATTGAATTATTGGATGATTTATTCCAACGTGCTGCAGAAGCTGATGAACCGGAGGAAATGAATTTTATTAGAAAACACGCTTTGGAATTAAAATCAAAAGGTGTGGAAAATTATGCAGCGCGATTATTTTCTAATCCTGCGGGTGATTTTGGTTCTTTAGTTAATGATAGAGTGGTGGATAGTAATTGGGAAAACGGTGAGGAATTGGGGAATACTTGGGAAAGTCGTAATGTGTTTAGTTATGGGAGAAATGATAAGGGAAAAGCGCGGCCGGAGGTATTACAAACATTATTACAAACGAGCGATCGCATAGTTCAAGAAATAGACTCGGTAGAATATGGACTAACAGATATTCAAGAATATTATGCTAATACTGGAGGTTTGAAAAAAGCCGCAGAAAAACAAAGTGGTAAGAAAGTTACAGCGAGTTTTGTAGAAAGTTTTTCTAAAGATACCACACCTCGCAATTTAGATGATTTATTAAGAATGGAGTATCGCACTAAGTTATTAAATCCCAAATGGGCAAATTCAATGGTTAACCAAGGTTCTGGAGGTGCGTTTGAAATTTCTCAACGGATGACGGCGTTAATTGGCTGGGGAGGAACTGCGGATTTTCGTGATCATTGGGTGTATGATCAAGCTGCGGATACTTATGCGTTAGATGCAGAAATGGCGGAAAAATTGCGTCAAGCAAACCCAGAAGCATTTAGAAATATTGTGGGGAGAATGTTAGAAGCAAGCGGTCGTGGTTTATGGGAAGCTGATAAGAATAAGTTGGAAAAATTGCGTCAATTGTATGAATTGAGTGATGAACAGTTGGAAGGAGTGACGGTTTAGAAAATTAAAAACGTAGGTTGGGTTAAACGAAGTGCAACCCAACACATTTACAGTCAAATTAAATTTGATGTGTAGCACTCACTGTATAACCAAAAAACCTGAAATTACAGTAGCGCAAGCATCTTGCTTGCATTCATTATCCAAATTAAAAGCACAACAGCTTAATAAATTGTAAATTTGAGTAGTAATAGGATGGTATTGAATCATACAGCACATTCCATCTACATGAGGTACACAGCAAGATGCCTGTGTTACAAGGGTTTTATCATTAACATCTTCTAATCAATATTCATAGGACTTACGCAAGTGTCACACTAAAAAATCTGTTGAGTGGGTGCGTCAGATATCAACAATTTGGTTATTTACATGATTTATACTGTCTGATGTGGTTCGTGAGCTTGTCGAACCACAACCAATGTGTTGCGTAAGTCCTGATTCACTAAAATTATTCCCAAATTTAGTACATTAGTACCTTTTTATACAATGAAAATATTTTTCCCTGCACTACTTGACAATATTTATGGTGAAAGTTACCATAAATAGATGAAGTTAATAGTAGATAAGAAAATGACTACATTAAGTGACCGGGAATTAAACCTGCATCCAGAAGATTATAGCCTATTAACAGACCTTTATCAGTTAACCATGACTGCCTGTTATGCAGGAGAACAAATAGCACAAAAAACAGCCAGTTTTGAGCTATTTGTGAGAAGTTTACCCAACGGTTTTAACTATTTAATTGTCATGGGTTTAAGCCAGGTTTTAGAATATTTAACTAACTTTCAATTCACAGATCATCAAATTAGTACCTTAAAAAATACTGGCATCTTTGATCATGCAGATGAGCAGTTTTGGCAATTATTAAAAACCGGATCTTTTGCTGGTAATGTGTGGGCAGTACCTGAAGGAACAGCTATATTTGCCCATGAACCCATATTAAGAATTGAAGCCCCATTATGGCAAGCACAAATAATAGAAACCTATCTATTAAACACCATTAATTATCAAACATTAATCGCTACCAGAGCAGCAAGAATTAGAGATATCGCCGGTGAAAAAGCTACTATTTTAGAATTTGGTACAAGAAGAGCTTTTAGCCCCCAAGCCTCATTATGGGCTGCTAGAGCGGCATTAGCAGCAGGTTTAAATGCTACTTCCAATGTGTTAGCAGCCATACAATTAGGAGAAAAACCTAGTGGTACAATGGCTCACGCTTTAGTTATGGCATTATCAGCATTAGAGGGCAGTGAGGAACAAGCATTTATGGCTTTTCATAAATATTTCCCTGGTGCGCCTTTATTAATAGATACTTATGATACTATAGCAGCAGCAGAAAAATTAGCAGTACAGGTAAATTGTGGTAATTTACAATTATCAGGAGTGCGTTTAGATTCAGGAGATTTAGTTACTTTATCCCAAAAAGTGCGATCGCTTTTACCAAATATCTCAATTTTCGCTAGTGGAGATTTAGATGAATGGGAAATACAAAGATTAATACAACAACAAGCCGCAATTGATAGTTATGGTATTGGCACAAAACTAGTTACGGGAACACCTGTAAATGGAGTTTATAAACTAGTAGACATTGATGGTATTCCCGTGATGAAAGAATCAATTGGTAAATTTAATTATCCTGGTAAAAAACAGATTTTCCGCCATTTTCAAGCAGATAAATTTGTCTTTGATACTCTCGGTTTAACCACTGATAATTATCCAGATGCCCAACCTTTATTAAAATTAATGATGGAAAATGGAAAACCATTACAAACCATAGAAAGTTTAGCCGTAATTCGAGAAAGAACGAGAATTTCAGTTAATAGTTTACCTGTCCAAATGCGAACATTAGAAAATCCCCTTCCTGCAAAAGTTGAAATATCACCAACCTTAGAAAAATTAACCACAGAAACTAGAAGAAATATCAAGAAATAACCCAAAATAATCATTGAAAACCATGATGAAAATTGCTTTATTTGGCACTAGTGCCGATCCCCCAACTACAGGACATCAGATGATCATGAAATGGTTATCTACACATTATGATTTAGTGGTAGTGTGGGCAGCAGATAATCGTTTAAAATTGCAACAAACGCCCTTAGAACATCGCGCAACTATGTTAAAATTACTCATTGATGATATTTCTCAAAATCATCAAAATAAAGTGGTTATAAATCAAAATTTAAGTAGTTGGAAAACATTAGAAACTGTTGCTAAAGCCAAATTAATTTGGGGAGAAAATGTCGAATATACCTTAGTAATTGGCTCAGATTTAATTAATCAATTACATCGCTGGTATCATATTCATGATTTATTAACACAAGTAAAATTATTGATAATTCCTCGTCCGGGATATATCATAGATCATGATAGTATAGAAAAACTAGAAGAAATAGGAGGAAAAATAGCGATCGCTAACATTACTGGTTTAAATGTTTCCTCCACTGCTTTTCGTGAAAAAAGAGATATTAACACCTTAATACCTCCTGTAATTGCCTATATTCATCAACAGCATTTGTACGAATGCCCATACCTAACCCAAACTCAGATTTAAACATCGAAAATCAGCCCAGAAATCAACAAACATTAGCTGATTTTAAAGTGGGAGTTGATAACGTAATTTTCTCTGTAGATACCATGGAAAATAGGTTATTAGTTCTATTAAGAAAAAGACAACAAGAACCATTTTTGAACTTGTGGAGTCTTCCAGGAACATTAGTTAGACAAGGAGAATCTTTAGAAGATGCAGCATATAGAATTATGGCGGAAAAAATCAAAGTCAATAATCTCTACTTAGAACAACTTTATACTTTTGGTGGACCAAATAGAGATCCGCGAGAAAAAATTGATAGTTATGGAGTGCGTTATTTATCAGTAAGTTATTTTGCCTTAGTCAGATTTGACGAAGCACAATTAATAGCTGATAAAATTGATCAAAATTCTCGTGTTTCTTGGTATCCTATTAATAAAATTCCCCAACTAGCATTTGATCACAATGAAATTATTGCCTATGGCCATAGAAGATTACAAAATAAATTAGAATATAGTCCTATCGCTTTTGAAGTATTACCTAAAACCTTTACTTTAAATGATTTATATCAACTATATAGCGCCGTTTTAGGAGAAAACTTTTCTGATTATTCTAACTTTCGTTCCCGGTTACTAAAGTTAGGTTTTTTATCAGATACAGGGATTAAAGTATCACGAGGTGCGGGAAGGCCAGCAAGTTTATATAAATTTGATGCAGAAGCATTTGCACCATTTAAAGATAAACCATTGGTGTTTATTTAGCCCGACTGGGAATGATAGCGCAGCGTGGAAGCCAAACAAGTAATCCATATTCAATTTATATCATAACTACGATGAAAATAGCCATTGCCCAACTTAACCCTATTATTGGTGATTTACCTGGAAATGCTGCCAAAATATTAGAATTATCCCAAGAAGCAGCAGCTACAGGAGTGCGTTTATTACTAACACCAGAATTATCTATTTGTGGTTATCCACCTAGAGATTTATTATTAAATCCTAGCTTTGTAGAAATGATGGATTACACATTACAAAAATTAGCAACAGATATACCTCAAAATTTAGCTGTGTTAGTGGGAACAGTAGCTAAAAATGATCAAGCACATCTTACAGGAACTAAACCATTATTTAATAGTATTGCTTTATTAGAAAATGGCAAAATTCACAGATATTTTCATAAAAGGTTATTACCAACCTATGATGTTTTTGACGAAAATCGTTATTTTACTCCAGGTTTACAACCCAATTATTTCACTTTAGATAATGTAGATATTGGAGTAACTATTTGTGAAGATTTGTGGAATGATGAGGAGTTTTGGGGTAAACGCAGTTATACTGTAAATCCTATTGCTGATTTGGCAATTATTGGCGTAGATTTAATTGTTAATTTATCGGCTTCTCCCTACACTGTGGGTAAACAAAAAGTTAGAGAAGCAATGTTAAATCATAGTGCTGTCACTTTTAAAAAATCTGTGATTTATGTGAATCAAGTGGGAGGAAATGATGATTTAATCTTTGATGGCTGTAGTTTTGCTATGAATAGTCAAGGGGAAGTTATTTGTCGCGCTAAGGCTTTTTATAGTGATTTTATTAATATTACATTTGATGTCGAAAAGCAAGATTTAGCATTAAGTAAAATCACAGAATTAGCAAATTCAGCAGATGAGGAAATTTGGCAAGCATTGATTTTAGGAGTAAAAGATTATGTGAGAAAATGCCGTTTTTCTAAAGTTGTGATTGGGTTAAGTGGAGGAGTTGATTCAGCTTTAGTAGCAGCGATCGCTAGTTATGCTATAGGTAAAGAAAATGTATTAGGAGTCTTAATGCCTTCCCCCTATAGTTCTGAACATTCTATTAATGATGCTTTACAATTAGCCAAAAATTTAGATATTAGTACCCAAATTTTACCCATTAGGGAATTAATGCAAGGTTTTGATCAATCATTGGCAGAATTATTTAAAGATACAGAATTTGGCATTGCTGAAGAAAATTTACAAGCGCGGATTCGTGGTAATTTATTAATGGCGATCGCTAATAAATTCGGTTATTTACTCCTATCCACAGGCAATAAATCAGAAATTGCTGTTGGTTATTGTACTTTATATGGTGATATGAATGGAGGTTTATCTGTAATTGCAGATGTTCCCAAAACGCGAGTTTATTCATTATGTCACTGGTTAAATCATCAACAAAATAGGGAAATAATTCCCACCCATATTCTTACAAAAGCTCCCAGCGCAGAATTAAAACCTGGACAATTTGATCAAGATTCTTTACCAGCATATCATATATTGGATGATATTTTACAAAGATTAATCAATCAACATCAATCAGCCGCAGAGATTGTTAATTGTGGACATGATGCACAGATAGTTGATAAAGTATTAAAATTATTATTTCGTGCGGAATTTAAACGTCGTCAAGCCCCTCCAGGATTGAAAATTACAGATAGGGCATTTGGCACAGGTTGGAGAATGCCCATAGCCAGTAGTTGGGAGGCTTTAAACAATATGAAATCAAATCATAAATAAACAATATCCCCGACTTCTTGAAGAAGTCGGGGATGTCAAACATAACTCTTAATTCTTTCCCCTCATAACTGTCAGCTATCACCTACTATCAGAACTAGAATTTTCAAACATCGCTTGATTTTCCAACCAATCTTTACCCAATTGAATACTAATATCGGAAGCAATATTACCAGTGCTTTCCACTCGCACCTCACCAAAACCTAAAATATTCCGCAAAGATTCCGCGCTATCTGCATCACCTTGTTGAGCGACAATATGAGTCACATCTAAAGGCTGTCCCCAAGGTTTAGAAATAAAAATATTAGTATATCCAGCCTTTTCTAAACTTCTAATTAAAGGACGCATTTTTGATCTTTCACTTCCTGTACTATCTTGAATAGCTACTTTTAAATTACTCAGATTTTGTATTTTTTCCTCCTCTAATACATTGGACTGCACACCAAAATGTAAAGACATTAATTTAGCAATATCTCTTTCTTTAGGTATCCAATAACTAGCCTTAAATTCACCATTTTCACTAAAACGACCAGGTAACATTAACATTTGCATATTCGAGCGATTAATTTTTGAACCAAAACCTAATAAAGCTGCTAATTCCTCTACCGATAAATTAGTATCAACATTTTCTTTCACCACATTTAAAATTTCCGTTAATCGTGTCAAAGTGTTGGGATTTAATGTTTGTTCTATTAAGGCTCTAATTACCATTTGTTGACGCTGTATTCTGCCAATATCTCCTAACTCATCATGACGATAACGCAATAATTGTAAAGCCTGTTCCCCATTCAAATGTTGCTGACCAGCCTTTAAATTAATATATAAATGTTGGGAATCATCCCGATATTTCATATCTTTAGGTACATAAACATTCACACCACCTAAAGCCTCAATCAGTTTACTTACTCCTAAAACATTAATCCGCACATATCTATCAATTGCCACCCCACCTAATAAATTACTCACAGTTTTTGCTGTTAATGCTGGTCCACCATCTACATTAGCTGCATTGATTTTTTTCGCTCCAAAACCTTCTATTTCTGCGCGAGTATCTCTAGGAATAGAAAGCATGACAATCTTCTTCGTATCTGGATCAAATTTGATCAACAGCATCACATCTGATAGACCATCAAAGGAATTTACTTGTGGTAAATAACGCAGATTTTTACTATCCGATGGCGGATTTTGTATATCTGGAGGAAGTACACTCATACCCATTAAGAGAATATTTACAGGACGAGTTAATTCAGAAAATTGAAACCCTACTCTAGAAATGGGATCACTATCAAAAACCTCCGCCTCTTTCTTGCTTAACTGTGCCTGCTGTAAAGGTGTGCTTTCCCAAAACCATGCTAATAAAGCCATGGACATTCCTGATGCTATTGCAATACTACCCATGGCAATTCCAAACCATACCCAGCGCTGTGATTTGGATGATCGAGATTTTTTACGCTTTAATTTTTTCTTAGCTGCTTGTTGGTCTTCTGATGATGCTTTTTGACTAGTCACAAAATTCCTCACGTATAATATGATTGAATATTTTAAATTAACTTATAAGCTAATGTGCAGCTAAACTGTATAATTAAAAAACCTGAAGTTACAGTAGCACAAGCATCTTGCTTGTATTAATTATTCAAGTTAAAAGCACAACAGCTTATCTCCACCAGATCAGACTATATTAACCAAATTTTTCTCCAGATTCCCACAGTAAATTACATAAATCCAAAAAATATTTCCTGGTACTGATCACTGATCAGTCATTATGGGGTATTTTAGCAACTCACCCAGCTTTGTATAAATCTTGCTTGGGCAACTTGATCATTACCTCATTTTGGGAAAATTCGTGTTGCTAAACCACTAAAACCTGATAAACGGGCTACTTTTCCCTGAAATACACGCCAAATTAACCATAAACTTACTAAAAAATAAGCAGAAGTAAGAAAGCTGTTTAAAATCAACAATCTCAACGCCAGAAAATCAGAAGTTGCTGCACCAGTCCCTAACAGCAAATAAGTCACTATCCAACTAAAAGTCAAAGTTACAGACAAACGACTAACTCGTAATTTTTCCTTGTCACCTTGATGATGGTATAGACTCCATAGCGACGGTACAACACCCATAACAGGAATTAAATATAAAATTAGTTCTGTTTTGGAGATGTTAGTATCTTCTGATGCTAAGTGATTCATAATTAGTTGTAGCAAAACTATCTTGAGTATAGCATGATCAGGAGTCAATAGGGGTTTAGTAGTGCTGATTGCTGTCAACTTAACAGGTACGGAAGAACCAAATTATCAAAGAAGTTGATCATTTTTTATGCCATGGCCGGATATTGTTCCAACACTTGCCTTAAATATTCCCCAGTGTAAGAACGCGGATTTTTCGCCACATCTTCTGGTGTTCCTGCGGCAATTATTTCTCCTCCTTTATCTCCTCCTTCTGGTCCTAAATCTATCACCCAATCTGAACATCTAATCACATCTAAATTATGTTCAATTACTAAAATTGAATTACCTTTATCTACCAATCTTTGCAATACATCCAATAATTTATGTACATCATAAAATGATAATCCCGTAGTTGGTTCATCAATTAAGTATAATGTCTTTCCCGTTGCCCTACGTGATAATTCTGTGGCTAATTTTACCCTTTGTGCTTCTCCTCCTGATAAAGTGGTTGCTGGTTGTCCTAATTGTACATAACCTAAACCTACATCCACTAAAGTTTGCAATTTGGCCACTGCTTTAGGAATATTTTCGCAAAATGCTAATGCTTCCTCTACTGTCATTTTCAAAACATCAGAAATTGATTTATCTTTATATTTCACTTGCAATGTTTCCCTGTTATATCTCGCACCTTTACACACCTCACACTGGACATAAACATCGGGTAAAAAATTCATTTCAATCACATTTACACCTTGTCCACTACAGGCTTCACATCGGCCACCTTTGACATTAAAAGAAAATTGTCCTGGTTTATAACCTCTGGTTTTGGCTTCAACTGTTTGGGAAAATACATCACGAATAATATCAAATACTCCTGTATATGTGGCAGGATTAGATCGCGGTGTTCTACCAATGGGAGATTGATCAATTACTATGACTTTATCTACAGAACTTAAACCTTTAATTTCATCTATTTCTTTAGGTAAAGGTACTCTTTTTAACAGATGATGTTGTAAGGCTGGATAGAGTAATTCGTTAATTAATGTGGATTTTCCTGAACCAGAAACTCCAGTGACAGCAACTAATTTTCCTAGGGGAATTTCCACAGTCACGTTTTTTAAATTATTGCGATGGGCATTTTTTAAAGTTAAGGTTCTCCCATTTCCCTCTCTTCTTTTGGCTGGGGTATGAATTACTCTTTTTCCTGATAAATATGCACCAGTTAATGAGTCTTCCGCATTTAATAAGTCTGCTAATGTTCCCTGGGCAATTATATTTCCTCCATGTATTCCTGCACCAGGACCAATATCTACTATATGGTTGGCTGCGCGAATGGTTTCTTCATCATGTTCTACTACTATTAATGTGTTGCCTAAGTCTCGCAATTTGGTTAATGTGGTTAATAATCTACCATTATCTCTTTGATGTAAACCTATACTTGGTTCGTCTAAAACGTAAAGAACTCCTGTTAGTCCTGAACCAATTTGTGTCGCTAGTCTAATACGTTGTGCTTCTCCCCCTGATAAGGTCATGGCAGGACGATCTAAGGTAAGATAATCTAATCCTACATCTAATAAAAATTGTAGTCTGGCTTTAATTTCTTTGAGAACTAATTCCCCTATTTGTGCTTGTCGAGGACTTAATTGTAAGTTTTCTATTCTTTCTCGACATTCCCGAATTGCTACAGTGGTAAAATCTAAGATTCCATACTGTCCTAATTTCACTGCTAAGGCTTCACGTTTTAATCTTTTACCTCCACACATTTCACAAGGTTGATCTATTAAGTATTCTTCTAATTTCTGTTTAATTAATTCTGTTCCTCCTTCATATTGTCTTTGTAAAATGGGAATTACTCCTTTAAAATTTTGCTTTTTATCTTGGGTGATTTTTTCTTCTCCATATAATACTATTTGTTGCTGTTCTGCTGTTAATTTGCCCCATTGAGTTTGTAATTCAAAACCATAAGTTAATCCCACTGCATATAATAATTCTAAATAATAGGAATTTTCTTTTTCAGACCAAGGAGCGATCGCTGCATACATGGGAGAATTTTCATTGGGTATTAATAATTCTGGTGAAAATCTCCTTAATGTACCAATTCCATGACAATTTGTACAAGCACCATAGGGCGAATTAAAGGAAAATAATCTCGGTGATAATTCTTCCATTATTGCCCCATGTTCTGGACAAGCAAAATTTTCTGAAAATACCATTTCTCTATGGCTTTCTACTTGGGAAATATCCTCATTTTTTGCCGGTGTTCCTGTTTTTTCCGGTGTATCATGTAATATTTCAATCATGGCAATTCCGTGAGATTGCCGTAGGCAAGTAGTGAGAGAATCTACTAAACGCTCTTGAATGCCATCTTTTTTAACTAGTCTATCAATAACCAGTTCTATATTATGTGTATTATTTTTATCCAGTTCTATGGAGTCGGACAGATCAAACACTTCACCATCTATCCGCACTCGGACAAAACCTTGAGATGCTAAACTAGATATAAGTTTGCGATGTGTACCTTTTTTACCACGTACCACAGGAGCAAGAATTTGAAAGCGGGTACGATCAGGAAGTTCCATAATACGATCGCACATTTGATCAATAGTTTGCGGCGAAATACAGCGATCGCAATGTGGGCAATGGGGCTCACCAGCCCGACCATATAATAAACGTAAATAATCGTAAATTTCTGTGACTGTACCCACTGTAGATCGGGGATTATGGGAAGTAGACTTTTGATCAATGGAGATAGCCGGACTTAAACCCTCAATAGCTTCCACGTCAGGTTTGTCCAACTGTCCTAAAAATTGCCGAGCATAAGCACTTAAAGATTCTACATAACGGCGTTGACCTTCTGCAAAAATGGTATCAAACGCTAAAGATGACTTACCAGAACCTGATACACCTGTAAATACAATCATCTGGTCACGAGGCAGATCCAAATCAATATTTTTCAGATTATGCTGCCTAGCACCGCGTATGCGAATACTATTTTGTTGTGGTTGAGGATAGGGAAGATGATCACTAAGGGATGGTGTTAGGTTTTTGGACATATTCACATTTGCTCAAATTTTGGGCAGGTAACACAATCCTTAATCATACTATTTTTTATCAGGTTATGCTAAGACTTAGTTGGAACTTAAAACTTAAACAGGACTCACTCAACTGGAACATTAGTAGAATGGTCAGACAACATAAATCAAGCAAGTAACTAAATAGATTTTTGATATCTGACGCAGCTTACATCAGATTTTTGGTGTGACGCTTGCGTAAGTCCTATTAAAATCAGAACCATAACGAACGGTTTGAAATAAAAAAAGGATATGCTATATTTAATTAATTTGTGGTTAAGAGGCGGTATTGTGCCAAAACAGATTGGTTTAATTTCTCTTTTAGTACTCTGTAGTCTGTGGAATATGCCCAAAGCTCAAGCTCAAGCATTAATACCTCACACAGTACAAATTGATACGGCCCAGTTAGAAAAACAAGGTCTAATATTAGCAGAAGAAGCAGCAAGTTTAGCCCAATTTCAGCAAATTCAACAGGCATTAATTAGAGCTAATTTTGCTACTCAACTTGCTCCGCAAAATGATAAAGTGTGGTGGTTGTTAGGTACATTGTATTTGCAAACTAAAGAATTTGATCAAGCAGTTAAATCTTTAAAAAAATCCCAAACTCTCAACCCCAAAAACCCTGAAGTAATTTTTGCTCTAGGTTCAGCGAGTTTTCAACAAAAAGACTATCTAGAGTCTATTAAGTATTATGAAGCAGGGTTAAAATTAAAACCCAAATATGCTGGAGGTTTGTTTGACTTGGGTAATGCCTACTATATGCTCAGTAAATACCCAGAGGCTATAGGTTATTTTAATCAAGCAGTACAGCAAGATGAGAAATTTTGGCCAGCAATTAATAATATAGGTTTAATTAAATATGAACAAGGAGATATTAAAGGTGCAATAGATAAATGGGAAACCGCAGTAAAGATAAATAATAAAGCAGCAGAACCATTATTAGCATTATCAGTAGCTATATATAGTCAAGGCGATCGCCAAAAAGGGGTCAACATGGCCATCTCAGCATTGCGTATTGATGAACGTTATGCGGACTTGGACTTTTTGAAAGAGAACCTGTGGGGGCAAAAATTACTTTCAGATACCAAGAAATTTTTGGACTTACCAGAAATTCAAGCAGCATTAAAACAAAGTCAAGAAATGCCAAAATAAAGAAGATCGAGGAATCACCAAGTCAGCATGGGTAAAGCATGAGCTCATTGGTGTCAAAATAAGCCACATATGGCTTATTTTGTTTAGCTTGTGCACTACCCTGGAAACAAATTTCCACAGCTAATAATCAAAATTTACGGACGCAGAGGCAGAGTAAGACTACTTAGGTAGCATCAGTCAATGAAGCGTCAAGAATCACCGCGCCTTTAGGTCGGTGAGTATGTCAAATTATCCCATTTCTTTAATTATTTTCATCGTTTCTACACTCACTGTACACACTCTCATTAATAAGTCTATTACCTGTTCTTTATAATCTGCAAAACGATAGGTATTAAACTTTTCCGCAATGGTAGGATCTTTTGGTTTCTTTTCTTTATATTGATCTAATATCCATTCTAATGCACTACGATTTCCTAGCATATATTCCCAGGCTATTTGGGGAATGTTTGATAATGTGGTGATGTCATCTAAAATGATTTTACCTGTGGTTTTATCTGCTTTTAATTTCACTTTGATGGTTTTTTGACGTTCACTGAGCGAAGTCGAAGGGGTGTCTTTTAAGGAAATATCCACACGGGTTAGGTTATAAGGGGTGACTGTTTCATAATTGATATGAAGTTCCATGAGTTGTTTTCCCCAGATAACCCATTGGTGGAAGTTTTCATAATAGGGTAAACGGGGAAATTCGCGTTTTAAATTCAGTTCATATTTTTTGCGGTATTCAGGGTTATGTAAGACTGCGTAGGTATAATGAAAGATGTCTATTTTGGTAATTGTTTCATCTTGATAATGGGTTTGAATTTGTTTTAGTCCCCAGTCTGTGATGTTATCAATGCGTTTTCCTTCTTTGTCGTAACGGTAGAGGGGGAGACATTGTGTACCACAAGCTGCACCGTTTAAATGTAAATCAGGAATAGTATTACTAGCAAGAGTCATAAAAGGTTTTTGTGAACCAGTATCAGTAAAAGTAATTATTAAATTTTCAGAATTACTGTTTATCGGAAAAATAGAATCTTGCTGATATAGTCTATGTACAATAATTTTATCATAATATACATATTGTTTAAAATAAGGACGATATAATCCAATACTTAAACAATTACTATTGTATTCTAATTTAGATCCTCTTATTAAATGCTGTTCTAATTCAGAAGTCCATTTAATAGTTCTATCAACAAAATCATTTATTGATATTTTAGAATGATGGGGATAATTTAATTTTTCCCACCTTAATTTTTCTTGATAATAAATTCTATAAAAATAGTTAATTTTATTGGTTAAGTTTTTTTGTGATATATCATAATTCCAATCATCTCTATTAGTGACTATACCTAATGAAAATAATTTGAAAATAGCTTGTTCATCATCAGCATTTTTGCATAATTTAGTTTCTTTATTCACTATAGGTAATAGTTCAATAAAATTATTATCTGTATCTGTATTTTGAATCCAGTTGTAATTATTATCAGGAATAATATGTTGAAACACAATATCAGAAAATTTCAACTGAGAAATATATTTTAGCTTTGCATTAGCGGCATTAACATTAGGAATTTTACTATAGAATATTTTACATGGTAAATTCTTATTATTTAATTTTTTAATCATAAAACTAATTGCTATTCCTACTTTAACATTAAATACATTTCCACTTTTGTCTCCCTCCCAAATATTTCCACCTAAATCAATAATATAAATTTCACTAAATTCATTAGCAACAGCTTTTCTAAAACCATCAGCTTCTTTAGAATGTATAAAAGAAGAATTAGTAATAAAAGCTAAAATTCCGTTTTTATTTAGTCTATTTGTAGCCCAACGAAAGAAACGAGAATACATATCATATCGCTTTGTTTTTTGAGCATTACTATATTTTACATAACTTTCTTTAATCAATTTATCTATTGTTGGATAACTTCTATTTTTATTATTATCATTTTCATTAGCTTGATTTGCATTATAAGGAGGATTACCAATAATTACAGAAATAGTCCGATCATTTTGTCTTTTAATTCTCGCAGTATTCTCCACAGTCATCGCAAACAAATCCATTTGCTTACCTGCAAATAGCGTATTATCCAAAGTATCCACAAAACAAATATTTTCAAACTCCTCATAAACTCCCATCTTCTGTTTATAAGTATATTCAATATTCAAATTCGCAATATAATAAGGTAAAATAGCCACCTCATTACAATGAATCTCATGTTTATATTTGTGCTGTAAACTATGGGTTGGTAAATAATCAATTAACTCCGTAATAAAAGTCCCCGTACCCGTCGCAGGATCTAAAATCTCTACATCTTTATCTGCTAACAACTTCCCAAAATGTTTATGTACTAAAAAATCCGTACTCTCTATCATAAACCGGACAATTTCATTCGGAGTATATACAATTCCTAATCTATCCGCCGCTTTAGGATTATAGGCTTTATAAAAGTTCTCATACAATGCTTTTAAGAATTTCTGTTTCTCTTGATGATTGACAATATTAGCCGCAGTTCGTTTAATTACTGCATAATATCTTTCAATACTTCCCAATGTATTCCGCTTTAAACTTCCGGTAAAAAATGTGGAAATTACCCCTTGTAATTCCCGCGCTACATTATTTTCTTGATGAAATTGTGACTCACTAAAAATATTAATAAAAATGTCTTCCGTTAAAATATGTTGAATAATCATTTCCCGAATATCTAACAAAGTAATTTCCGGGTTAATAGACTTTTTACAAAGTTCCCAAAACTTGTTTCTAGCGGTTTCAAATAATTTATTATTGCCCTCTTGACAATCAATCAAATTTCTGAGAGAATCTAAAATAATGGGGATATCTTGTTTAAAAATTTCTATCGCTTCTCGAAAGTCCCGCACTTCAGGACGCACAAAATTAATAAAGTTATTAATGATACCATCTAGCGCGTCCGCATCTTTCATGGAAACGCGCATAGTTTCCGTACCCGCTTGAATTAAAACCGCAGTTTGAGAATCTTCAAATAGGATGTTACTATCGGGATAACCTTTATTGAGTTTAGCCTCAATTTCCTTATCCAAATTATCATACTGGTCTTTACTTTCCCAGTATCCCCAATCCAAGCGTAAAGCGTCTTTCACAGTACCATCAGGATAGACTAATTTACCATTGGGTAGTTTATAATCTAATTCGGGAATGAGGAGAAAATCACGGGGTTTACAATATTCATTTAACAGGTTTTGAAAGGCAAAGCGGATGGAAGTTTCTTTGCGTGAACCTCCATATTGAATAATTTTTGCTACTTCTGTTTGATACTGAGTAATTAAGAGTCTTGACATAGCTACATTCTCTAATATATATCTTTCCAGATCCCGGACTTCTTAAATAAATCCCAATAGATCCCGGACTTCTTAAATAAATCCCAATAGATCCCGGACTTCTTTAAGAAGTCCGGGATCTTTCTTAGAAGTCCGGGATCTTTCTTTTCTTTATCTTAAATCAAAAACTTTGGAAAAATAACAGATTTAAAAAATATTAACATTTATCAAATTTCAAGGTAAAATAGTCAAAAACCAAACAGTGAATTACCATTTTCACTAAATTTTCACTAACATTACTAAAGATACAACCAACATCATGAACAGTACACAACAACAACTAAAAAACAAATTAAGTCAAGCATTAATCGCCGCTTTTGGTGCAGAATATAGTTATACAGATCCTATCTTAGTTAATGCTAGTAACCCAAAATTTGGCGATTATCAAGCAAATGTTGCCCTATCTTTAAGTAAAAAATTGGGCAAACAACCGAGAATTATCGCCTCAGAAATAGTAGATAAATTGGATGTTTCCGAAATTTGTGAAACTCCAGAAATAGCAGGACCAGGTTTTATTAACCTGAAAATTAAAACATCCTATTTAGAAAATCAACTCAATACAATTCAACAAGATGCACGTTTAGGAATACCCAAAACTCCAACTCCTAAAAAACAAATTGTAGATTTTTCTAGTCCTAATATTGCCAAGGAAATGCACGTTGGCCATTTACGTTCTACAATTATTGGTGATAGTATCGCCAGAATTTTAGAATTTCGGGGACATGATGTATTAAGATTAAATCATGTGGGTGATTGGGGTACACAATTTGGAATGTTAATTACTTATCTTAAAGAAGTTTATCCTCAAGCATTAACTACCGCAAACGCTTTAGATATTGGTGATTTAGTCACATTTTATCGTCAAGCAAAACAAAGATTTGATGAAGATAAAAACTTTCAAGAAATTGCCCGTCAAGAAGTGGTAAAATTACAAGCTGGTGCACCAGATACCATTCATGCGTGGAAATTGCTGTGTGAACAATCGAGAAAAGAATTTCAAATTATTTATGATATTTTAGATATTAAATTAATTGAAAGAGGAGAATCTTTTTATAATCCCTATTTATCTAAAGTTGTAGAAGACTTAGAAAAAACAGGTTTATTAGAAGAAAACCAAGGGGCAAAATGTGTATTTTTAGATGGTTTTAAAAATAGAGAAGGTGAACCCTTACCCCTAATTGTGCAAAAATCCGATGGTGGTTATAACTATGCAACCACAGATTTAGCAGCTTTGCGTTATCGCATTTTACAAGATAATGGAAATCGCATCATATATGTTACAGATGAAGGACAGTCTAACCATTTTTCGCAGTTTTTCCAAGTAGCTAAAAAAGCGCAATGGATACCAGAAAATATGGAATTAGTTCATGTTCCTTTCGGGTTAGTATTAGGAGAAGATGGTAAAAAGTTCAAAACTCGTTCTGGAGATACAGTAAGATTAAGAGATTTATTAGATGAAGCAATTTCTCGCGCTCGTCAGGATATTGAAAAAAGATTACAAGATGATGGTAGAATAGAATCTGAGGAATTTATTACCAATGTGGCTGAAATAGTGGGAATTAGTGCGGTTAAATATGCAGATTTAAGTCAAAATCGCACTAGTAGTTACATCTTTAGTTATGATAAAATGTTGGCATTAAAAGGAAATACAGCGCCTTATATGTTGTATGCTTATGTGCGAACTCAAGGTATTAGCAGAGAGGGTAATATTGATTTTACTAATTTGGGAACAGATGCCAAAATTTTATTAACAGAAGATACAGAATTAACCTTAGCAAAACATCTATTACAACTGGATGAAGTATTAACAGAAGTGGAACAGGATTTATTACCAAATCGTTTGTGTGATTATCTATATCAACTGAGTGATAAGTTTAACAAATTTTATGAAAATTGTCCTGTGTTGAAATCAGAAGAACCTGCAAGAACATCAAGATTAATGTTATGTGATTTAACCGCCAGAACATTAAAATTAGGGTTAAATTTGTTAGGAATTAGGGTTTTAGAAAGAATGTAATTAACATCTCTTGCATATCAAGATGCAACCTCCTCTAAGATACAAGGTTGGGTTAAGCGTAAGCGCAACCCAACATGATGATAAATCTAAATATATTACTGTCCAACTACTTGAATTAATTTCCAATCTCTAAAAGTACCAATTTCCCGTTTACTAGTCAATAAACCTACTTCTGGTTCAGGACTAACCCAAGCATAACTATTAATAGGAACATCTGCAAGTTTTTCAAATCTTTTACCCCAATGGGGAGTTTCAAAAGTGAGTAATAATAAAGGTTTAACACCTCCTGTTATCAAAGTTTCTGTTTCTTGAACTACAAAATTAATAGATTCATTTTTCAAAACATTAGCAATTTCTGGCTGTTTGACAAATAATTTTACATCAGGACTATAATTGCTTAATAAACCATTACTACCAGCTACAGCTAAAGCTAACCATGTAGGTATTAACCAACCTGCTAACCAATAATTAGCTGTTAAGAATTTCTGACTAAAACGATGACGTGCAACCCAAATTACTGGTAAAAATAACCAACCTAATCCTAATGCTAAACCGATGGATGAATAATGTTTAATATCTGTACCATCACTCACATTAATTTTAATAATTCCTGTATTCAAAATTATACCTGCAATAAAAATAATAGCACCTAAACCGCCAAACATATAACTTAAATTTCGGGGTAGGAGAAAATATTTTGTTTGCTGAAATTGCTGATTATAAATTTCACCTAACCAATTTAATGCTATTGCTGCTAAAATAGCCATCCAAGGGCAAAGCATGAGGGTATAGTGAGGTAAACGAGTGGAAACTATACTAATTTCTAGGAATATGATTATAGGACAAATAACCAATATAAAAATATTTTTACTTGATGAATGACGACACACTAACAATAAACCCAAAATACTAAATAAAGGCCAAGGAAATGCTTTAATAGGTAGATTCCATAAATAATAAAAAGGTGAATTTCCATGCAGTTGTTTTGTAGTGATTCTAGTTACTAAATTAAAAAACTGTTCAAAAACTATTTCTCCATAACGTTGATAACTTAACCAAAACCAGAGAATTACAGGTAAATAACCAATTACAAAACCTACATATAACAGAGGATTTTTAAGATGTTGACAACTGCTTTATCACCTTCACAAACAATTAAAAACCTTTCTCTAAGTTCCTTAATTCCTACTTTCCTATCTGCATAACCACGATTAAAATTTCCCCTGGTATTTTTTCTATTCATGAGATACACCAATAATTTCTGTTAAATTACCAATAAAAGGAATAGCCCCATATTTACCATTAATATAATCACGTTCATAACTATGATCATTTTTGATTTTATATTCAACCAAAGAATATAAATCTGTTGCACCATACTTATTTTTTTCAGTAAACCAAATTTGATCTCTGCGGAAAAGTTGAGAACTTAATAAATTAGTATCATGAGTCATAAATATTAATTGTGCATGATTATAATTAGTTTCTTGAGAATTAAATACTGTAACAATTGCTTTACTAATTAAAGGATGCAACCTGGCATCAAATTCATCAAAAATGAGAACTTGACCATTTTTTAAAGTATCTACCAAAGCTCCAGCTAAAGCAACTATTTTTTGAGTTCCTTCTGATTCATGATGTTGTAAATTAAATCTTTCTAATTCTACATAATTTCCTTGATGATCAAATTTTTGATGAAATGTATTAATAGCACTTGATTTAACAGCACCAGTTTTGAGAATTATTCTTTTTAATTCCTCTGGTATATCTTTTGGTAAAGAATCATAATTAACTTCTGTTTCTTCCAGACTAATTTCTCTAATACCTAAATCTAACTTTTTGATTAAATTAATCACTGATTCTCGATTTTCATGATCTGCTGATAAATACTTAATTGTATAAGCTAAATATTTTTTATCTTCTAATCCAGAAATTAAATGTAATTTTTGTGTGAGTAATTCTAATATTTGCTGTGCTATTTTTACATTAAATTGAGCAGCTACAGATATAAAAAGTGCATTATGTCTAGTTTTTGCATGAATACCTTCACCTTTAAATCTTTTAGATAAATATTCCATTTTATCAGAATTTCCATCATAAAATCTGGCAAAAATTCGAGTTTCTTTACTCGTGGGTACATAAAATAACCATTCTGAAATTACTCTTTCTTGAGTAGCTTCAAAACCATATCTATACTTTTTTCCATCTAATAAAAATACAATTTCAAAAAAAGATGGTGCTGTTTTAGTATCTGTATTTAATTCAAATGGTTCAACTCCTATTTTTTCCGTACTTTGAGTTTCTTTAGAAGAATTAATCATAAACCATTTCATAAAACTTATGGCTTTTGCTAAATTACTTTTGCCACTAGCATTAGCACCATAAATAGCAGCACTTTTGAGTAGTTTTAATTCATCATCTACTGCAAAAACATTATGATTATCTATTTCTTGACTATGGGAATTAATATTACTGGCTACCATACTTAAGGTAACTGTATCTTTAAATGATCTGTAATTACCAACACGAAATTCTATCAGCATATTGATAACAAGGAATAAGTTTACTCAATAAAAAAACAACTAACTAAACATCTGTAAAAAATCCTTTAAATCATTTAATATAGGATGTTCAAAATCCCATATTTCTGCTTTTTCCTTCATTGCATATTCAAAGCTACATTTTTTCTCTGCTTGCCTTTTTTCTTTATTTGAACAAGTATCAAATCTTAAATACATAGAAACCCAAAATTTGTTCACATCCTTAATCTTGATTTCCTTTCCATGAGTTAGTAAACAATTTCTCCAACTGTCTAAACAGTCAGCATAAATTGAATCTTTCTTCTTAATCATTTTTAAAACTGTTTCTAACTCTCCTTCTCCATTAACATTTGTAAAGTAACAAGCTATTTGAAAATTAAAACCATCAAAATTGATATCAATAAAATTCTTAATTTCTTTCAATAATTTTGTTTCTGGAAAAACTGCTTGAAGACAATCATTAACAAAATTAATTCTCTCAATTTCTTGCTTATCATCAATATCAATAACAATACCTATTTTTTCAATTTTACCTTTTTGTATATCTGTTTTTAAATCATTGAGAGCATCTTTGAGTTTTTTAGGATTTAATCCTTCCATTGATTTATAATCATCTTCCGCAATCATAATCGCAGGAGCAACTTCTATATTAAAATTAAGGTAACGAATAATTGCCTGTAAAAAATATTGATCATTTTTACTTTCTACAATCAAAATATTACTACTCACCTCTTACCTCCTTATTATGACTTATACCATACTCTAAAGTATCTAAATCTCTCTTAATAGCAACTATTTGACCTGTTTTAAAATTTCTGGTTAGCTCAAAATGAGCAGCCATATTTTCATACATATTTTGATATTCAAAACCAGCTTTAATAAAAGATTTAATCATTTCTAAACTGTGAGTTGTAGCAAATATTTGGACATTTAACTCCCTAGTTAATCTGTACAAAATACTCCAAAAAGCAACTTGATTTGAGTGATGAATACCATTTTCTATCTCATCAATTAATATAATACTATTTTCATTATTCACAATCCTTAACATAATATCCGCAATACGATTAATTCCATCACCAAACAAGGATAAAGGGAATCTTTTCTTGCTTTCCTTTTTAACCCAAATATTTCCTTCACCAATAGTCATTGTCTCTATACTAATAATAGAAGAATCAATAATTTGAAAGGCTTCTAAAACTTCACTTTCTTTCTCATTTAAACGAGATTTATCAAATTCCTGTGCTAATTCTCTACTACTAACTCTTAAAAAGGAGGGAATAAAGAAAGCATTTTTTATGTCAGGAACTTTAATATCTCTAGCTATAATACCCTTAGAACTAGATATGATTAATGCTTCAAAAGCCTCTCCATTATTAATTTTTGTTTTTAGGTGCATTACAGATTTTACAGACTCACTTCCTGAAAAAAGATTGATAAGTTTTTCGTTATCATCATCATCGTGTTGATATATATCTTCTAAATTTTGCAAAGATTCATCTACAAATAATTCAACTCTTTTAGAATAATCATTTTCTAGGATAGCTTCAATCTCTATTAAATTATTTTTATTTTCTTCAAAAAAGAAGTAGTTCCAGGTATTTTCCGGCAAAGATTGTCTAAACTTTGATGATTCTCTTCTTACTTGTCTTAGCAAAAAAATAGTATCTGGTCTTGGTGTACTATTGATAAATAATGCTTCTAATAATGCAGTTTTACCAATATTATTTTTTCCACTAATTAAATTAATTTTCTCAAAACCGGATATTTTTAATTCCTCAAAACATCTAAAATTTTGAATTTTAATATTTTTAATCACTGTAACCTCCATGTAAAAACATACTTATCTCTTCCTGAGTAACTAGCATAAAACAACTGGGTCTAGTTTTAATCTTACATAATGCTAAACTAACAAAAAATTGCCAGATAATCATTATATAAACAGCAAAACTAGATCCAGTATTAAATCCCAGTTAATTAACAGTTAATTAAATTACTTAGCGTCTACCACGATAGGGAACAGCATTTAAGTAATCAATATCAAAGGAAGAAAGTTTTTGCGCGTAGTTACCTTGACCACTGACTGCCGCAGCCATACCAGCAAAGGCGCGAGGATCTCCAGCGCGTAAAGGTTGTAAGTCCAACTTGCGGCTGTAGAATTTCTGTAAGGTAATTTGCCAGTCGGTTTTGACAGTACCTGCTTTTTCTTGGAAATCTTCACCATAACGAGGAGTTACCAAGTTAAAAGGACGATCTACAAAACGTTTACGTTGGTAAGGTACAGTATTATCACCAAAGTTTTGACTATATTCAGCACTGTCAACTAAAGCATCAACAAAACCGCTAAATCCTTTGGTACAAATCACAATGGACCAAGCAATCTCTTCTTCTTTGTTGTAAGCAGCACGACCTAGTAAGCGTTTAAGAGTAATATCTACTAAACGGTAGTTATTATTAACGGAAACAACTAAACGGTAGAATGCTTCAGACTTAGCTAAACCACGAATAAAGTCACGAACAGATAAAGAACCATTTTTTAATTGAGATTCTAAAGTACCTTGACGGTTAAATTTTAATATCTCATGTTCGCTGAAAACTTGACGGTATGCAGCCCAGATAATGCCTTGAATGTCAGTGGAAGAACTAACATCTTCTAAACGGTAGATGTATGGAGTATCTTCATTTTGATCTGCTACACCAAAACTGATAACTCGGTGATTTTGACTGCTGGGTTTGTATTGAAGTAATGGCAGTGCCATGTTTTTCCTCTTATTATCAAATTCAAAAAAATTGGTTTGAGAAAAATGAAGGAGGGTTGATTTCTCAAACTCCTCTTTCATCGTTATTAATTATTTTCCCCTATTTGGTTAGTAGCGATAACTAATTCCTAACCAATTTAAAACCAGCAAGAAACTAATACCTACGGTTATTGCTACCAATACAGCTAACAATGCCCGTTTATCAACATTTTGCCCATAAATAGGAGATAATGAACGACCCCATAAGGAACTATATCGCTCTTGAGGCGCGAAACCTATTTTATCGCGGTAGTCAGCACCATAACGAGTTCTAAAACTCAATAATTTGTCTGTACTCATAGCTTTGCGTTGATAGGGTACTGTAAAATCTCCAAAGCATTCTGAATATTCTACACTATCAACTAAAGCATCTACAAAACCATGCCAACCCAAAGTAGCAATTTTTATTGACCAAGCAATTTTTTCTTGCTGATTGTAAGGAGAACGACCTAAGACCCTCTGAAAAGTAATTTCTACCAAGCGATAATTGTCATTTACACTAACAACTAATTGATAGAATCTTTCGGATTTTAGCAAACCACGAATAAAGTCTTTAACGGAGATTGATTTATTTTTGAGTTGGGTTTCTAAAGCAATCTGACGGTTAAATTTGAGGATCTCTTGTTCGTTAAAGATTTGCCGATATGCTGCCCAAATTAAGGCGTTAATTTCGCTAGGGGAGTTGGCATTTTCTATGCGGTAGATGTAAGGCGTATCTTCATTAGTATCAGCCGTACCAAAACTACTAACTCTTTGGTTTTGGGTTGTCAGTTTGTATTTGAGTAAAGGAATTGCCATCTGAAAAACCTGCCTTTTGGTAAAGTTGGCTTCTTAGATTAGAAATTAATAATTTTGGCAAAATAAACTCTTTAAAAAATGCAAACTTTTTCCCAAAAAAATAGCGAATTTAGGGAATACAGCAAATCCATATTCAGCTAAAACCGTATTTTTGAATCAGTTTAAAATTTTTGAGTCTAATAAACTGATACCAAAAATACCAAAAATACCAAATTTACCAGTTATCAGTTATGAGAATATTTATAAATTGTTATGAATATTTCTAACTATTCGGGACTTGGGCAAAAGGGAGGGAAACTAGGGGTAATTCATGAATTACCCCTACAGAATAATCAGGGTTTTAGCTACATCTTGCCTAAGTCCTAACTATTTACAAGTCTCGTTTAACTGATAACTGAGTGCTGATTTTAGCCAACGGGGAAGTTAGCACTAGGACTAATAGAAACAGGAATACCTACTGGTTTTCTGTCTCTACTAGTGTCAGGAATTTGGATATTAGCAGTGCTAACAGGTGTATAGGTAACTGTCTTAATATTAATCCCTTTTGCCATATCCAAAAAGTTTTTAATGTCACCCCATTTGTAACGGGCATCTTCTAATTTATCCCGCCAGTAATCACTGTATCTTGGTGTTACTAAATTAAAGGGTCTATCTTTGTAGCGTCTTCTTTGGTAGGGAACTATATTCTCTCCAAAGGTGCTGAGATATTCTTCTGAATCTACTAAAGCATCTACAAAACCACTCCAACCAACATTAGCAATGGTGATGGACCAAGCAATTTCTTCTTCTTTGTTATAGGGTGCACGTCCTAAGATCCTTTTTAGTCCAATTTCTACTAATCTGTAGTTAGAATTGGTTTGAATTACTAAGGTTTGAAATGCTTCAGATTTAGCTAATCCTCGCACAAAATCACGGACGGAAATGGCTTTATTTTTAATTTGGGATTCTAAGTTACTTTGACGGTAAAATTTCAGGATTACGTGCTCACTAAAAAGTTGCCGATAAGTAGCCCAAATCAATTCTTCAATTTCTCCACCAGCAGCATAATTTTCACTGCGGTAAATTACTGGTGTATCTTCGTTGGGAACTTCATAACCAGCAACGCGCTGATTTTGAGAACTGGGTTTGTATTCTAATAAAGGTATGGACATTTTTCTGGTTTTGTCGTGTATTTTTGTAATTTAGTAGCCATCAGCCGTCAGCTATCACCTATCCCTATCCCTATCAGTCGGTAGGGGTAAACTAGTTTCTGGTTGCCGGTTTTAGCACTGCTAAACCTCAACTCCCAACTCCTCACTCCCCACTCCTTCATCTTTTTTAGTAGGTTTGAGTTCCAGGAATATAACGATAGGGTAGGGAGACTGCTACAGGTTTAACTGTGGGTTGTTCTTGGTTATCTCTGCTGGTATCAGGTATAGCAACGCTATTAACGTAAGATTGCGCTGTAGCTAAACTACGTTGGTAGTTCTGTTCATTGGTGATTATTGTTCCGGCCATGGCAAAGAAGTTAGCAGGAATAGCACGCCGTATATCTGCTGTGGTCAGTTGTCCAGAGGTACGAATGCTGTAGAAGGATCTGCCACTGTACTGCCGCATGGCTTGAACATCGCGCCAATATTGGTTGTATCTAGGATTAACTAGGTTAAAGGGGCGATCGCCAAAACGACGACGCTGGAATGGTACAATGTCATCACCAAAATTTTCTAAATATTCATCAGAGTCTACTAAAGCATCTACAAAGCCATGATAACCTTGAGTAGAAATGACAATAGACCAGGCTATTTCTTCATCTTTGCTATAAGATGAACGGCCTAAAAATCTTTGTAAACTAATATTAACTAAACGATAGTTAGAATTTGTATCCACAATTTGACTGCGGAAAACTTCTGATTTTCCTAAACCGCGAATAAATTCTCGGACGTTAATTGCTCGGTTTCTCAGTTGAGATTCTAAGCCAGTTTGCCGATAACTAGCTAATATTAAATGTTCGCTGAAAATTTGCCGATAGGATGCCCAAATCACAGCATCAATATCTTCACTGGAAGTAGCATTAGCTAAACGATAAATAGTAGGTGTATCTTCGTTAGCAATTTCGTAACCGTCTACTCTTTGGTTTTGTGTTGTTGGTGCGTATTCTAATAATGGTATTGACATCTTTACTTTTACCTTGTTATATGGTATGTAGATTGTTTCAATTTTGGGTATTGCTGATTAATATCTCACGCAAAGGTGCGAAGAAAAAGACTGTTCCAGGTTGTTTTTTTTTGGTTTGATCCTGTATTGATGCAATGTGCAATTTTTCAATTATTTCACTAAGCTGTTGTGCCTTTAACTTGAATAATTAATACAAGCAAGATGCTTGTGCTACTGTAACTTCAGGTTTTTTAATTATACAGTGAGTGCTGCACATTAGCTTAGTTGTTAGCCATTAGCACACGAGCGCGAACTGCTTTTTCTGTGTCGTTGGTCAGCATTTCCTGAAATTTGCTCAATATTGGTGATCTCACTTCAGGTATTTTGGCCATTGCTTGTAATCCTACTACGGCTGCATAACGAATTGACCAATCTGTGTCTTGACAAATCCACAGTAAGGTTTCTACGGCGCGGTTGATAGCTGTGCTTTGTTCACTAGCTGGTAATTTTTGCCATTGTAGGTTTCCTAATCCTTTAATTGCAGCACGACGCACACTGGGCGCAAAGTCAGTTAAAACTATAGAGATGAAAATATCTAAAGCACGGGGATCAGCGATCGCTGCCAAACTGCGAATCGAGTAAGCCCGTGCGCCATAGTTATAATCATCTATTTGAGACAGTAGTTGTGGTACTGCCTGTTCTCCTAACTCTATTAACCCTGCTACTGCGGCCATAGCTGCTCCTGGGTTGTTATAGCCAAAGACTTTAATTAAGGTAGGAATAGCGGCGGGATCTTTTGCTGCTGCTAGGTTTTGGACTGCTTGCACCATTTGTGCTGGTGTTTGTGCCAGATTAACTGCTTGAATTAATTCAGTCATTTGCTTCAGTCATGAACCTTACAACAGTGAATCCATCAAATTCATTACTTGGATAGCATCAGGGGAAATACTGAAATTTTCAGGATCATTTCCTAGTTGATATTCTAGTAAGCCTTTGAGGGACATGAGTTTGAAACTATTTTCTGCTTGTGCTTGAGCGATCGCCTTGGCTGCTGCCAGATAGCCAATAGCCCCCAAATCTCCCAAAACCACTCTACGCAACTTAATATCACCTTCTGCCAACCATTTCACTAATTTTTCCCCATAAGTGGAATCTTGAGTTAGTTGGTACATTGCTCTATTAGCTGCACATTCTACCCTGGGGATAGGATGCTGTAAAAATGGTTCAATCAAGGAAATAGCCTCAGTTGCGCCAATAGCTCCCAAGGCTTCTAATACTGCTTCATAGGGCTGGGTCAGATGGGGGCGGCCGGGTATTTGCACTGCCCGGGCTACTCCCCCATCTAATAGCTTGATCAATGAGGTAATAGCTGATTTATCACCCAACATAGCTAATGATTGGGCTGCGGCTTCGCGCACGTAAAAATCATCACATTCCAAACACTTAATCAAACCTGGGACAGCTTTCAAATCACCCAATTTACCTAAAGATCGGGCTGCATTGCGGCGGAGAGGATAACCGCCCAATTCTGTGCGATCGTCTTCATCTTCTAAAGCTGCAATTAATTTATCTATAGCTTCTGGTTGGTTGATCTGATAGTGTCCTAGCCACCATGCAGCATAATAGCGGAGACTTAAATCTGATGATTGCAGATTAGCAATGGCTAGTTCTGGTGTGAGTTGAGGTGCATTCTCAGCAGAATATTCTTCTCCAGTGGTTTCTATCATTGCTAAGGCGTAATGCTTATTCTGCCACAGTCAAAGGCTCAATTTTAACAATTCTGCCACCTAGACGGCTAATGCGCTGCATTTCTTCATTCATGCGGCTGTAGGGTACGGTAATAAATACGCTACCACTATGACGAATGCTGAATTGATTTTTGTCAGTTTCTTGGTTTTGCTTTAAACCGACAACTTCATAACGAAATACACGGCTGGCAGATGAAGAAACGCTACTTGCACCAAGTGTGGTTTGACCAAACATTACTCTAGATCTCCTATGTTTAAGGTTTAAGGTTTAAGTCTAAAACCAAAATCACCTATTACAGCGATTTTCATTTATCGCTCAACATTGACCTTAGGTTGAAGTGACGCTGACAATTTTGCCACCCATTCTATGAATTTGTTGCATTTTGTCTGAAAGGCGCTCATAAGGTACAATGAATACTGTGCTACTCCGACGCACGCTGGGGTATCCCGGATTGCGAATGCCTGCCACTTCCAGACGGTAAACGCGATCCGATGTCCCTACAGCATTGCCTAGGTTTTGTTTGGGTGCTACATCCGCAGATGCACGGAATCCCCAACCATTGTTAGTTCCTGATGGTCCAACAATAGAGGAAGATTTACCACTAGCTAATTCCCGTGCTAAACGAGATTTAGTACCTTCTACTTGAGAGGTATCACTGTTAGCATATCCTCTGTATAAACGGAACATCCGAGTAAAACTAGCAGAGGTTTGGCCGGCTTGAAAGTTAAAACCGCGATAATAGGGAACTACATTATCACCGAAGTTGTTTTGATACTCTTCCGAATCAATGTAGGAGTCTATTTCTGCGTCGTAACCTTCGTTAATATATAAGTCTAAGTGGTATGTTACTTCAGACTCATCTATAGGAGCGCGACCCAACAGGTGTTTATAGTTGAGTTCGATTAATCTGGTTTGGAAACTGTTATAGAAGAACTTATTTTTGTACAGTTCTGATTTAGCCACGCTACGGACAAATTCCCGTACTGTCAGATTACCGTCTCTTAATAAAGACTCTGGACCTACCAAGCGTTCAGAAGCCATCAAGTAGTCGTTACCTAAAACTTGCCGATAGACAGCACGAATCACTAACTCTACTTCATCTCTGCTGGCGTTAGCGCGAAGTTCTACCTTCCGTCCTTCGCTAAAAGGCTCTGTGCCTAATCTGGATGCTGCTGTTGTAATTGCCATTTTTTCCCCTTTATTTTGCCAAGTTTGGGCTGAATAAAGATTGCTAGAGATAGCAAATCTGCATTACTGCATAAAACTAAATAAAACTAGATAAAACCACATAAAACTACATAAAACTATGCCCGGAGCTAGATCCAACTGCTAGGTGAATGAGGTTTTGGAAATTTTCGCCACGTTTTGATCACATTGAATCTGAACGCAGTGATTCCCCCATAAATCTCTGGCGAACCCCTTAGGGTTAATTTCCATCTAGCAATTACATCCCTCTCCGGGCATGAAGCTATCTAGCTTAGTGCGTTGATAGCGTAGTCAATGTAGGTGTTAGCTTCGTTAGCAGCTTGACCGCCTAAACCGTGATTAGCTTTGATATATTTTAAAGCTTCTACATACCAGCTAGGAGACAAGTTGAAAGCACCGTTGATTTCAGCTAAACCAGCGATTAAGATTTCATCCAAAGGACCAGTTCCACCAGCTACTAAGCTGTAAGTGATGATGCGTAAGTAGTGGCCGATGTCACGAGCGCACTTAGCTTTACCGCGAGCATCAGAAGCAAATTCTGCACCGGGGGTAGAGGTGGTGTAAGGATATTTTTGGTAAACAGCGTTAGCAGCACCGTCAATTAATTTTTGAGCGTTTGCGGTTAAACCACGAGCAGCTTCCATGCTGGCAACGGCACGTACAAAACGACCATTAACAGCTTGTAATTCGGTGTTGCTTAAGAAACGTCCTTGGGTATCAGCAGCTGCAATAGCTTCGGTAATTGGGGTTTTCATGGTTGAATATCTCCTAGAATCTTCTTTGGGTTTTTGTTGGCAGAAGCTATTATTTAGCCTCTAAGTGTTCTGAAAGTTTTGTAATGATTAAGCAACAGCAGCCGCAGCGCGGTCAAAGTAGCTTGCTAATTCAGAAACTAAAGAACTACAATCACCTTTGGTGATACCGTTAGGGTCATTAACGATGGAAATTGCAGCTTCTTTCATTTTGCCAACGCCAACTGCCACAGAAGCACCAGGTACGCCTAATGCTTGGTAGGTTTCGCGTAAGCCATTTAAGCAACGGTCATCCAGAACACTAGCATCACCAGCGATCGCAGCGTAGGTAACATAGCGTAAGATAATTTCCATGTCGCGTAAGCAAGCAGCAGCGCGACGGTTGGTGTAAGCGTTACCACCAGGAGCTACTAATTGAGGTTGATCTGCAAATAAGGAACGAGCAGCACTGGTAACGATGTCTTTAGCATTGCTTGTAATACGGTTAACAACGTCTAAACGTTTGCTGCCAGCACTTACAACTGCGGTTAAAGCATCTAGTTGTTCGGTGCTTAAAAATTCGCCTCTAGCGTCAGCTTGGGAAACAACCTTGGTGAATACATCTAATGTCATGGACTCTAAATCTCCTAAAATTAATGGATTGAGAGATGTCTAGATAAATACTAATTTTTGGGATCAATGTTTAATTCAGATTGCTTGTGTTTACAAGCGTGCAATTATGAGAAACAGATAGGAATTTATGAGAAACTAGCTAACTGGTTTGTTTTGCTGGTTTATGCAACTTCTGTCTGTTGTTTGACCCCTACAGTTTATGTTTATACAATGTCTTTGGGTCATTGTTTGTTACAAATTATGAATAAATAAGATGCTGTAATAATAAATCCCTCAAATCCTTTACATATAAGGCATAGAGATGATAAAAATCTCAGTTTTTCGTTACATAACTTTACAATAATTGTAAAGAATCAGAAATTTTCATAGTTTAATATTATTTTTATAATTGCTGTAAGCCTTATCATGATTGCGTTTGATCCAGTTTGTTGTATCTGTATTGATTGCTAAATTTGTCAAGGTTTGTAAACTTTATCTTTCTTAATTTTTGGAAAAAATTTGAAAAAAATTTTTACAATATCCCCCTAGAGGGCATCCCAGTGAATAAAAATCTTTATGCACAGTTTAGCAAGGATCTGAAATATTTTAAGGAAATTTTAAGAATTAGGAGATCAAGTTTATACCTTGCAAATATGTTATCCGTGTTATATATTTGATGATATATAACCTAATTAACAGTATTGTATATGGCAAATAAGCAATTAGTTGAGTTCGCTTTAGATAGCGGCACTATTTTGGTAGAAGTTGAAGAATCGGTAGATATAGCTATTGAGAGAGTTGCTTTACCATCTGGGCGAGAAATTGCTAAAGCACAAAAGTCTTTTGAGGAAGCCATAGATAATATTAAGCCATTGGTAACCAATATTGCTAATAAGTTTCAAGACTTAGAACCAAAAGAAATGGAAGTTAAGTTTGGCATCAAACTAAGTGCTGATGCAGGTGCGTTTATAACTTCTGTAGGTGGGGAAGTTAATTTTGAGATTACGGTGAAGTGGAGTAAAGATTAGACTCGTAGATTTTATGTCAAATGAAAATTACTTTCAGGTCTTTAAAAGTGCGATCGCTCGCATTTATAATCAAAACGGTAAAGTTGTTGGTGCTGGTTTTTTAGTAAGTCAGTACCATTTTCTTACCTGCGCTCATGTGGTGACAGCAGCTTTAAGTATTGTTACCAGCACACAACAATCACCAGATGGAATTATAGAGGTTGATTTTCCCCTCATTGCACCTGGGCAAAAAGTAAAAGCCAAAGTTGTATTTTGGCAACCTGTCAACCCAGGACAAAGTAAGGAAGATATTGCCGGACTACACATACAGGATACTCTACCAACAGGAGTGAGTCCTGTAAAACTTGTCACCACATCAGATTATTGGCAACATAAATTCCGCATCTTTGGCTTTCCCCAAGGACATGATGCTGGTGTTTGGGCTGACGGTGAACTGCGTGATATTCAAGCTACACGCTGGATACAGATAGAAGCCATTAAAGTTCCTGGGTATCAAATTGAACCTGGTTTTAGTGGATCTCCTGTGTGGGATGAATCATTACAGGGAGTTGTGGGAATGGCTGTGGCCGCAGAGAAAAAGCGAGAGAATGTGAAAGCGGCATTTATGATGCCTACAACAGTGTTAGTGGAAACTTGGGATTTTTTAAATCAAACTGTTGAACAACAAGCAATAAATTCGTTTCCTTCTTTAAGTCGAGTCCAAGAAATTAAAGCTAAGGAATTGAACAAAAGATTAGTAATTTTAGAAGGCGATTATGAAGCAGTTTACAACCAATTGAATTATACAGAAAATGCCGAAAGTCGTAATAATTTACAACGACAATTAAATAGAATTGAACAGGATATGAATAAGATTGTCGAACAGTTAAAAATGATCAAGTGATCACCATTTTAAGTGATAAAATAAAACAGACATGATATTTTACACCCTGCTTCAAAATCTTCCTAGTGTTTTATTTGAAATTCTAAAAGAGGATTAATTTGGTGAAAACAGCAGATGCAGAAAACAGTCGTGATCTTTTAGAATTACTTTTAGAATTAGTAGAGAGAATGCTGATTTACAAATTTTCATCTATTTGTAGGGGTTTAGCAATCTTAAACCCCTACTTATAGAATCAAATAATTAAACAATTTTGAGTATAAATTATGGAGATTTTTTATAACATGAAAAAAGCTGACAATATCAGAATTAAAAAGTTAGAAGAAGAATTTAATCAGAAGAAAAAAGATTACGAAGATACTTGTGACAAATTAAATGAAACCTACGATCCTGAAATCAAAAATAAACTAAATTTAAAAAAAGATCGTCTTGAAAGAGAAATGCAAGAAAAGGAGGACGAAATAGAAAAACTAAAATCCTCTACTTCCTATAAAGATGTTACTGAAAAACCAATTTCTCCCTATTTAACAATTTTATGTAACCGCACAGAACAAAAATCTCAAATAGAAGAAGAATATAAAAAATTTAAACAGCAAAATTCATATCGTTCCTTGGTTTTTGTCGTTCATGGTGATGAAAAACAATCTCATGAATCCTTTTTAATTCGGATGCAAGAGTTTATCCTTCCCAAATCAATAGAATCTATATCATACAGATTTAGAAAACATTTCCTAGAATGGCCTTTAAAATTTGATAATCTCAGAAATCGCTTATTGAAAAATCTATATGAAAATATTTTTAAAAATACGGATGTTTCTCACGATAAAATTAAAGATTATTTTATTCAATCATCTAGTGAAGAGTTGATTTTTTATACTGTTATCACAACTAAAAATTGGCAAGAACAAGGATTTAAAATTCTGGATGAACTATTAAATTTTTGGCAATGGTTGTATAATGAAAATATCATAGAAAAACAAGTAATTATCTGTGTTTTAATTAAATACAAAAATGATGGTAAAAAAATTAATATAATAATTGAATGGATTAAATCTATCTTCAATTTTAAAAGTCATCATATAACTAATAAAAAAATCTATGCTCATCTAAAATCAATAAACAGAGACAATAAATTTAATGATTTATTGATCATTTCAGTAGAAGAACTAAATTCAATAACTATCCAAGATGTGAATAACTGGACACATCGTGAGATTATAGATTTTATTGACAAAACTAAGATTAATAAATTAAATAGGAAAATTAACCAAATATTTCATGATTGGAAAAAACAAAATTCATCGGAATCAATTCCTATGATGGAATTAGAGGAACATTTGTCAAAATTACTAGAGGAATTAACATGAAATTACCAATTTACACAGGTACAGGAAACCGTCAAGGAGAACTACCCAAACAACTTCCAAATTCTTCCCTTTCTCGATTACTCAATCCAGAAAAATACATTGCTGATCAAGGTTTGCGAGATGCTTGTAATGTGGCATTATTATTAGGACAACCTTTATTACTCACTGGAGAACCAGGAACAGGAAAAACTCAATTAGCTTATAGTCTCGCTTGGGAATTGGGACTTGGTGAAGTTTTAAAATTTGAAACTAAATCTACTAGTATTGCGCGGGATTTGTTCTATACTTATGATGCCTTAAAGCGATTTCAAAATGTACAAACTGGCTTTGCTTCCACTCAAATTTTAGATTACATCACTTATCAAGCATTAGGAAAAGCAATTTTATGTACTCGCAATTTGGAAGAAGTTAAAGAATTTTTACCATTAGAATTTTCTGATAATGGACAGAAGCGTTCTGTAGTTTTAATTGATGAAATTGATAAAGCACCCCGTGATTTTCCCAATGATTTACTTAATGAATTGGAATTGATGTATTTTCGGATTCCAGAATTAGGTAATCAAAAAATAGAAGCAGATGCAAAATTGCAACCAATTGTAATTATTACTAGCAATTCGGAAAAAGATTTACCAGATGCTTTTCTGCGACGTTGTATTTATTATCATCTGCCTTTTCCTGATAATGAACGACTGAAGAATATTATTGCTAATCGGTTAGGAATGAATATTAATGATCCCTTTTTGCAATCAGCTATTAGTTTATTTGAAAAATTACGTAAAAGTGGTTTGAACAAGCAACCTGGAACTGCTGAATTATTAAGCTGGATTGTTGCTTTACAAAGGTTTAGTAGTATTCCAGATAATCTTTTAATTCAACTTAATGCTGATTTAATTAACTCTACTCTCAGTAGCTTAATTAAAACTCAAAATGATCAAGAAAAAGCTAAAAAGGTTGTAGAACAATGGATAAAAGAACAGAAATAGAAGATAACTTAGATTGGCTAAATCCTGATGTTTTGCTAGAGTTTATTGATAATCTGAGAAACGCAGGTTATAATATCGGCATATCTCAATATATTGCAGCACAGGATTTAATTTTGATTCTGACTTCTCAGGGTGAAAATTTGGATAATCCAGAAAATTTGAGAAATTTACTAGCACCAATATTTTGCAGTTCACCAACTGAACAGGAACAATTTAACCAGTATTTTGATAGCTCTTTTAAATCTGTTCATAAAATTAGTGATTTACAAGAAGAAACAACACTAGAAAACCCAATATCTTTAGAAGATGAGAAAAAACTAAAATCTCGTTCTCTTTTGTTAATCTTAATTTTGTTAATCTTAATAGTTATTGTTGCATCAGGAATCCCTTTATTTTTAAAATTCAGTGGTTCTGATAATAATACACCAGGTACAGGTTCTACTAAAACACCAACACCTATTCCTATACCATCAACATTACCAACAACAAAACCTACCAATATACCAGATAAAACTTCTATAAGTTGTACTGATAACAAACCCCCAAATCCTATTAACTGGCCAAGAGAAATAGCATTTTTCTTAACTCCTGCTACTGTGTTTTTTATTATTAGAATGTGGTGGTTTTGGTTAAGTCGTCAGTTGTTTTTACGACGTTATGGAACTACAACTCAACCTGAATTACAGAATATTTCTATTGCTGATTTTGATATTGAGCAAGAATTATTCCCAACAATGATTTTTATGCAAATCGCTCGCAATCTCAGACGACGTATTTCCATTCCTTCTAATGAATTAGATATAGAAAAAACTATTGATGCAACTTTGCGTCAAGGAGGATATTTAAAACCAATATATCGTAATTATCAAATACTTCCAGAATATTTGTTTTTAGTTAATCGTACCAGTTTTCAAGATCATCAAGCTCAATTTATAGAAGAAATAATTAAGCGTCTTAAACAAGAAAATGTTTTAATTACCAGTTATTTTTTTGATGATGATCCTTTAATTTGTTTTCCTAGTCAGGGAGAAAGTTCTCCTCTCAGACTGGAGGAAATTATCCGTAAATATCATCAGCATTATCTAATTTTAGTTTCAGATACAGAGAATTTTTTTAGTATTATTAGTGGTGAATTAGAACCTTGGGTAAGTGAATTAATAAATTGGCAAAGTCGAGCTTTTCTTACTCCCAAACCCATAAATAATTGGGGTTATCAAGAGTTTCAAATAGCTCAACAATTCATCATTTTACCTGCTACACCAGCAGGGTTACAGTTATTTAGCCTATTTAGCCAAAAATCCTGGAATCAAGATACATTGAAGTTTTTATTTTTGCAGGAGACAAGTTCAGCAATACCCATACCACAAACGCTGCGACTTCAATCTTATCGCTGGTTACAACGTAATTCTCCAGAACCGGAAAAAATTGCAACAATGCTAATTTCTCTACGGGAATATTTAGGTGATGATAGTTTTTATTGGTTTTGTGCTTGTGCTGTTTTTCCTGAGTTGCAATGGAATATAACTATTTATTTGGGTAATGTGCTGAAAACAGAGTTAGGAAAATCTCTTTTAGAGGTTGATTCTTTGACTACTTTAGCTCGTTTACCTTGGTTTCGTTCTGGTTATATTCCTGACTGGTTGCGTGTTTATTTGATTAAAGAATTGACTCAGAAACAAGAACAGGAAATTAGAACGGCGCTAAAAAATTTACTCAATCAGGTTAATGATACTTCTGAAAATAAGTTGAAGTTATCAATAGTCAAAACATCTGTAAAAACTATTGCTGAAGATGGTCTATTAAAAGATTACCTGTTTCTGGATTTTATGACTAAACCATCTTTACTTGATTTTAAAGTACCAGAAAAGTTTAATAAGTTATTACCAAAATCCAAAAATCAAGGTTCTAAAAAAACACAAATCAACCGCAGACGATTTTTGCAGATGCTTGGGTTAGGAAGTGCAGGTTTTGTTGCAGCAGTAGCAGGTAATCAGGTTTTGAAACCGAAAGAACCTACAATAGCTTCTCGTAATTGCAAGTTTGAGGTATTAACAGTAAATTCTCAAGGACAAATTATCTCCCGTGTCTTTAGTCAAGCAACGTTTTTTACTGAAGATTTGGGTAATGATATTACTTTGGAGATGGTGGAGATTCCTGGTGGTTCTTTTAATATGGGTTCACCAGAGTCAGAAAAGGGTTGGAATAATAATGAAAGTCCACAACATGAGGTAAATGTACCTGCTTTTGCTATGGGTAAATTTGCGGTGACTCAGGAACAGTATCAACAAGTTATGGGCGAGAATCCTTCTGGGTTTAAAGGAGCAAAACGTCCTGTAGAAACCGTTTCTTGGAATGATGCGGACAAGTTTTGTAAGAAGCTGAATCAAATTACTCAAAAAACTGGACGTAGTTACAGATTACCCAGTGAGGCAGAATGGGAATATGCTTGTCGTGCAGGGACGACTACACCCTTTCATTTTGGGGAAACGATTACCAGTGACTTAGCTAATTATGACGGCACTGTGACTTATGCTTCTGAGGCACAAGGTATATATAGAAAACAGACAACAGATGTCGGTAGTTTTGCGCCTAATAGCTTTGGTTTGTATGATATGCATGGTAATGTTTGGGAATGGTGTCAAGATAATTGGCATGATAATTATAAAAATGCGCCTAAAAATGGTAGTGCTTGGACTAGCCAAAGCGATGATAGACAAGTGCTGCGTGGTGGTTCGTGGTTCAGCCTTCCTGATAACTGCCGTTCTGCCATCCGCAGCAACTACTTCAACCGCGATAACAGGAGCATCGATTTCGGCTTTCGCGTTGTTTGTCTTGTCGTAGCGAGGACTTTTTAGCTCTTTGCACTCTTGCGCTTTTGCGCTATACTCTTTCTTTTCTTTCTTCTATGTCGAGCGTAGCGAGAAAAATTTTTTTTGTCAGAATCAGGATGTCCAGGATGTAAGGATTTACAGGATGGGTTGATAGTTTTATGGATGGGTTTTTAGATTAAAATTATTATTAAGTGATATTTAACCAAAATAGTATATAATATATAAGTTGTAAATAATCAAGTCAAAATTTTTCATAAATTCAATGAGCGAATTATCCATTATCCAAAAAACCTACGATTTGATTAAATGGTATGTACCAATTATCAATCGTCTTCCTAAAGAGCATAAATTTACACTAGGTGATAGAATGATCAATAGTTTATATGAACTACTAGATGGGTTAATTATTGCTCGGTATGCTAAGGAAAAATTGACAAAATTAGAGGTGTTAAATAGTCAGTTAGATATTCTCCGCTATCAAACGCGATTATTATTAGATTTTCAATTAATTCCTGGTCATCGTTATGAATATGTGGGAAAATCAATTAATGATATTGGTATGGAATTAGGTGGCTGGATTAAAGAACAAAATAAAAGCAAGAGTATTAATCTTAAAACAAAATGAAACGATACGGTAATCTTTATTCTCAAATTGTTGATTTTGAAAATATCCTCACAGCCAGCAAAAAAGCCCAAAAAAGTAAGCGATTTCGCCCAAATGTTCTGGAATTTAATTATAATTTAGAAAGTAACCTCAACAAATTACAACAAGATTTAGTCAACAAAATTTATCAACCAGGTGAATATAGAACATTTTATATTAAAGAACCAAAAACTCGGATGATTTCTGCTGCACCATACCGAGATAGGATAGTTCACCATGTCTTATGTAATATTATTATGCCTTTAATTGAACCAACATTTATTGGTGATTCCTATGCAAATCGTCAGGGTTTTGGTACTCATCGTGCTTTACGTCGGTTTGTAAAGTTTGCTCGTTCTAATCGCTATGTTCTTCAATGTGATATTGAGAAATATTTTCCTAGTATTGACCATGAAATTCTCAAGATTTTGTTACGACGTAAATTAAAATGTCCTGATACATTGTGGTTAATAGATACTTTAATTGATAATAGTAATGAACAATTTTCAGTAGTTGACCATTTTCCAGGAGATAAATTATTAGAACCATTACAAAGACGACGCGGTTTACCCATTGGTAATTTAACCAGTCAGTTTTTTGCTAATGTTTATCTCAACTATTTTGATCATTTTATTAAAGAACAGCTAAAAATTGAGAAATATTTACGTTATGTGGATGATTTTGCTTTGTTTTCTAATGATAGGGAATTGTTAGTTGATGCTAGATATGCTATTGAAGAACACTTAGCAGGATTAAGGCTTAAAATTCATCCTACAAAAAGTCAATTATTTGAAACAAAACATGGTGCTAATTTTTTAGGTTTTCGTATTTTACCAAACCAGATTCGAGTCCGCACAGAAAATTTGCGTCGGGCAAAACGCAGAATAAAAAAAATGCAGGATGACTATATTGATGGTAAGATTAGTTTAGAAAAAGTATCCCAATCAATTCAAAGTTGGTTTGCTCATTTAGAGCATGGGGATACGTGGCAATTAAAACAACAGCTATTTGCTACTCTCACTTGGATGAGAGGGTAAAGAAGGGATGGGCAGCCCCAAGTGCTGCGTGGTGGTTCGTGGAACAACAATCCTGAAAACTGCCGTTCTGCCAACCGCAACAACAACAACCGCGATAACAGGAACAACAATATCGGCTTTCGCGTTGTTTGTCTTGTCGTAGCGAGCGCTCTTTTGTACCAGAACTGACGGATGTGAATGCGTTAGGCGTGTCAAAGAAGAGTCCAGACCTGTTCCTGTGATGTTGGTGACAACATCCGAAAATCAAACTCGGTGGGGTAGCTTAGTAAGTTTGCTGAAAGGTTGCTTCACCCTCTAAATAGGGCTTGCTGAATAAATGTAAAACCTAGATAAATCAAGGGTTTGAGGTGGAAAATAAGGAAATAGATGCAAGATTTTCAAGGGGGAGACTCTGAAAAGCGTGCATTTTGGGTTGAATAAATCACAAAATTGAGGGATCGCAGATAGTCCTTTCCTCTTACCGGCCTCCACACAGGTAAAACGGGTGGTTCTTGGCGGCGTTTTCTCAATGATGCGGGATATTAGGTTGCATAAACCCCATCCTCAAAATATTCTGAAACGATATCAGATTGAACAGATTATTGAGATTCTCCAAGGGGAAGAATTGTTATGAATAATATGATGGAAGATAGGATTTAAAAGGTGTAATTTAATTAACACGCCGACGTAATACTTCTAATAGGGTTTGAAAGCTAGGAGGAGGAGGAGCGATCGCTTCTATCCATTCTTGGGAAATAGGATGTTGTAACCGCAGTTTCCAAGCGTGTAATGCTTGTCCTGGAATATTGACTCCTAAAGAACGTCCAGAACCATACACAGGATCACCTATGATGGGATGTCCGATTTTGCTAATATGTACTCTAATTTGATGGGTTCTTCCTGTTTCTAAACGAAAATACATTAATGTATAATTTCCTAATCTTTCTTCAATGCGCCAATGAGTAACTGCACTACGTCCTCCTGACTCTAGGGGAACGATGGCCATTTTTTTGCGATCTTGGGGATGACGGCCAATGGGTAGGTCTATTGTCCCACTGTTGGTTTTGGGGACTCCATATACTAAGCCTAAATATTCTCTTCTGGCGGTTTTTGCTTGTAATTGTGCTTGTAGATGTTGATAAGCTAGGTCTGTTTTAGCGATCGCTATTGCTCCTGTGGTATCTTTGTCTAATCTATGAACTATTCCAGGGCGTTGTATTCCACCTATTCCTGGTAAATTGGGGCAGTGAGATAATAGAGCGTTTACTAACGTTCCATCATGGTGTCCAGGTGCAGGATGAACTACTAAACCCGCAGGTTTGTTGAGAATGAGGAGTTGATCATCTTCATAGAGGATATCTAAGGGGATATTTTGGGCTGTGATTTGTAAAGGTTGACTTTCAGGGATTGTGATGATGATGCGATCGCCAATTTTGAGTTTATCTTTTTTAGAAGTGCAAATTTTACCATTGACTTGTACGCAATTGTCACTAATTAATTGCTGAATACGAGAACGTGAGAAATCTGATAATGTTTCTGATAAATACCGATCTAAACGTTCACAATTAACAGTAACTTGAATATCAATTACAGAATTAATGACAGACATCATAGAAAATAGATAAAACTACTGATTTGACTTAGTGATCTTATCACAAAATTTAGGGTAATTAGTAAGGACTGAGAATTGAGGGATGGACATGGAAGATTAAAATCATGAAGAATAAAAAGAAACAGATATAGATAACTGTGTTATTGTTGCTATTGGGTGACTACTGATTAATTACAGATAATTTAATATTTACTTCAATTTTTCATGAGAAATTTAAGATACTTTTTTATTTTACGAAGAAATATATAGTAACCTAGTGATATAACATCCCCAATTTATGATATTACTTGATCATTTATTGACAATAGTAAAAAACCAGTTAGGGGTGTGAAATTTTGTTGTTTTTTAACTCATTTAACTCATTTTTAACAATATGAAAACCATACCTATTAGTAGATATAGATTTTTTCAAAAATTACAGCCTGTGAACTTATTAACTAAGATGGCTAATAAGTGTTTTACTGGTTGTTTGCAGGTATTTAGTGAGTTTGGTACGTGGTCAATATATATGGATAAAGGTAAAGTAATATATGCTGGTTATTCTGAAAAGATGTTTGAACCACTGTATAGAAATTTGCAAATTTTAAGTAAAAGAGTTGCGACAATTCCCCAGGGAATTAATGATAAGTTAAGAATAATTTTTGAAAAAAATAGGGAAAATTCTTCTATTGCGAACCCTGAATATTTAGCTATTTGCTGGTTAGTTAAGGAGAGGTATATTAGTGATTTACAATCTGCGATATTAATTGAACAATTAGCAATTGAAACTTTACAATCTTTGTTAAAGTTAGAATATGGTAGTTATGAGTTTATTCCTGATACTTTTTTAGATAATTTACCTAAATTTTGCCATTTAGATTTAACATCTTTATTAGATTATTGTCGTTATGGTGCCAAATTTAATCCAGAGGAGAGATATAATTCTCAATATAATATTTATGATCGTTATTATGATTCCGATGAAGGTAAAAAAGAACCAGTAGAGACATTTCAGGAGGAATTACCATCAGTAGATCAGATAGAATTAGATTATAAAGATGATCAAAGTCAAAGTCAACTTCAATTATTTAGTTATCAAAGTAATTACCAAAAAAGTGATAAGAAGAAATATTGTGTTTTTTGTGTAGATGAGAATTTACAAATGTTAAATAATATTCAAGATTTTTTGGATGAACAAATATTTGCAGTGGTAAAATTTACTAATTCGTCTCAAGCATTAATGGAAATTTTAAATGTCAAACCGGATATGATTTTGTTAAATATTGCTATGAGGAATTTAGATGGTTATGAGGTTTGTTCATTATTAAGAAAAAATCCTAATTATCAGGATATACCTGTAATTTTAATGACAGAAAGAATGGGTTTAAGGAATCGAGCGAAAGCGAAAATTGTCAAAGCTAATAGTTATTTAGAAACACCTTTTACTCAAGAAGATTTATTGAAGAAAGTTTTTGAGCATATTGTTTAGAGGCGGTAATAAAATAAGTAGTAGTAGGGTACGTCAGATATGAAGAATCAATTTATTTGCAGTGCAGTGTAGCGCAAGCATCTTGCTTGCATTAATGTAAAAAAGTAGCGCAAGCATCTTGCTTGCATTAATGTAAAAAAGTAGCGCAAGCATCTTGCTTGTATTAATTATGGAAATTAAAAGCACAACAGCTTAGGATGCATCAGATATTAATAATTAGTTTATATAATTTAGTTTATTTGCAGGATTGATGCAGTGTGAAGTACCTTACCAATGTACTATTGGTGTAGGTGATGATTCTATAACCAGTGTTTAGGATAAGTTCGGCCTGGGGCTAAATTATTAAACACAAAAGTCCAAAAAACTGTAATAATAGAGCCTGCTAATACAGGAGTGAACAAAAACTGCCAAGATGCATGACTCATTACTCCAACCAGTGCGACAGCGCCTCCTGGTGGATGAAGTGTTCTTGTTAACTTCATGAGTTTAATTGTAGTTGCAACTGCTAAAGCCATTACCCAAGGAGCAGTACCGAAAAACCTGACACATAAAATAGAAATTGATGCTCCTAAAAAGTTTCCACCGAGTACGTTTCGGGGTTGTGCTAAAGGACTAGAGGGAGTGCCAAATACTAGAACCGCAGTTGCTCCCATAGGAGCAGCAATCATGGGATAATGGGTATAAACAGAAAGATAAGCTAAAATTGAGATCCCCACAAAACTACCAAACCAAGATAGCAGAGTTTGAGGGTAGGAAAAATGAGGTTGATAGGCTATACCACGTTTTTGGGAGTTTCGTAGATAGACTCTAAATCGTTTATATCCTCTCAAGGTAAAAGTTTTGTGTAATTTTCTCAAGAGAGAGAGTTTTTCTAGCAGCACCTTGAAGCGGTTAATATTAGACATTTTGAATAGACCTCTTGAAGAAATATTGCAGCAAGAATTTTATGTTTTATGTGATAATAATTGATGGATGTGAACTACATTACCAATGATGGCGATCGCTGGTGCTGAAAAATTAGATGCTGCGATTTTATCAAGAATATTTCCTAATTCACCAATTAATTGTTCTTGTTGTGGAGTTGTTCCCCAACGTATTAAGGCGATGGGAGTTTGTAAGCTTAAACCTCCTAAATTTAATTGTTCAATAATGTAGGGTAAATTATGAATACCCATGTAGATAATAATAGTTTCTGAACCTTGAGCAAGTGCTGTCCATTTTACCGCAGGTTTGTATTTTCCTGCTGCTTCATGTCCCGTGACAAAAGTTACGGAAGAACTATATAAACGATGGGTTAAGGGAATATAGGCATAAGCTGGAGCGGCGATGCCAGAAGTAATTCCAGGGACAATTTCTACGGGAATATTTGCTGCCATTAATTCTATCATTTCTTCGCCACCACGGCCAAAAATAAAGGGATCTCCTCCTTTAAGTCTGACAACTATATGATGTATTTGGGCTTTTTGAATTAATAATTGGGTGGTATCTTCTTGTAATAAGGAATGTCTTCCCATGCGTTTACCGGCGTTAATTTTTTCTGCTTTTGGGTTGATCATTTGCAGAATTTCTGGACTAACTAAAGCATCATAAATTACCACATCAGCACAAGCAAGAAGACCATGACCTTTAATAGTCATTAGTCCAGGATCTCCAGGTCCTGCACCAACTAAATAAACTTTACCCAAGGGTTTTTTCCTCTTTAATGATCTGGTAAATTAAGCCTGGGAATGTTTCCTGTTCTGCTAAGGTGTTAGCTAGTGGAAAACATACCTGGGGAAATTGTAATTTTAACTTTTCTACAGTAGCAGCGATGGCATCAGTAATACCACCTGGGAATAAAAAATATGGCAAAATAGCAATTTGACGATATCCACATTTGACTAACTTTTGTACTTGCAACTCTAAACTACCTTCGCGTCTCAAAAAAGCTGGAAACGCGCCTATATTTGCTGCTATATTTTCTACTAATATTTGAGAAGCCGCTAGACGACTACCATGAGCTAATAATATATTAGCTTGACAATTGAGATGATTAATCATTTGCAAAAGTAAGTTTATGATTTCTGGATGACTACCTAAATATGGTCGTAATTCCAGAGTTATTTGGCCATTAACAGCCCTTTGAGCTAAGTTTACCTCATTTGGGATATCTTGAGTAACATGGACTCCTGGCAATAAAAACAGGGGAATAATGATTAAATGTTGATCATTTTGTTGATCATGAGAAGTTTTGAGAGTATGGATAAAAGTTTGAATTTGTTGATGTAAAGGTTGAGAGTTTAATTCTAAAGTAGCTGTACCTACTAAGTTTTTACCTGGAGATAGTTTATTAGCAACCCATTGAGCTAATTTTTGCATAGCAATATCTGGACGAGGATCATTACTTCCATGAGATACCAGTAAATAAAATGCCATAGATAGAAGCCAGTGAAAGTTTTTGAATTATACAATAACTAAGTCATATTACTCGCTTATGCTATTGATAATAATTTGTAATGATAACATTTGTTAACTATTGTAAATTTTTGTGTTATTGTAACAGAGTACACAATAATAATTTTCTAGTTCACCAGCGTTACCATATTTCCGCAATTTGCAAATTTAATTTAAACACTCAAGGTTTACATATCATGTCCATTACCATTGACTCAGCTCGCAGTATTTTCCCCAAAACTTTATCTGCGGACGCTGTACCAGCAACTATCGCTAGATTTAAACAACTCAGTGCCGAGGATCAATTAGCATGGACTTGGTTTGCTTATTTAGAAATGGGTAAAACAATCACAATAGCTGCTCCTGGTGCTGCTAGTATGCAGTTTGCGGAACCAACGCTTAATCAAATTCGGAATATGACTTTTGCTGAACAGTCACAGGTGATGTGTGACTTAGCAAATAATGCTGATACACCGATTTGCCGCACCTACGCTGCTTGGTCTGCAAATATCAAATTAGGCTTTTGGTATCAACTTGGACAATGGATGGATCAAGGTATCGTTGCTCCTATTCCAGCCAATTACCAACTTTCTGCTAACGCTGAAGCAGTTTTGCAAGCAGTTAGAGAACTAGATCAAGGTCAACAAATTACTGTTTTACGCAGTTCTGTAGTTGATATGGGTTATGATGTGAATAAGTTAGGCAATTACACTAGAGTTAGTGAGCCTGTTGTTGCACCCAAAGAAATATCACAACGCAGTAAAGTAACTATTGAAGGTGTGAATAATTCAGTGGTATTAAGCTATATGAATAATATGAATGCCAATGATTTTGGTAGTCTAATTCAATTATTCGCAAATGATGGTGCTTTACAGCCTCCTTTTCAAAAACCTATTATTGGTAAAGATGCAATTCTGAGATTTTTCAAAGAAGAATGCCAAAACCTGAATTTACTTCCAGAACGGGGAGTTGTTGAAGCCGCAGAAGAGGGTTATACTCAGATAAAAGTTACTGGTAAGGTGCAAACTCCTTGGTTTGGTGCTGCGGTAGGAATGAATATGGCTTGGCGATTTTTACTCAATCCAGAAGGTAAAATTTTCTTTGTAGCAATTGATTTATTAGCATCTCCCAAAGAACTTTTAAATCTGATTCGTTAACATACTTTTTAGCAAGCTAAATAATTACTCAGGCGCTCTTTATTAGAGAGCGCTTTGTTTTTTAAGTAGTTTTTTAAGTAGTTTTTTAAGTAAATATTGGAGAGCAGTACAAGTGAATGAAGTAGAATGGTCTGATACGGAGAAAGAAATAGCAAAGGAAGCATTTAATAAAGCTTATGTTAGAGAAGTTAATAATTTGATTAAAGAAGTTCGTGAACTAGCAAATTCAATTTCTGAATTGAATCATTTATGGCAATTACACGATTTTTTAAGTGCCAGAAGGCACGAAATAGATGGTAAGTATGATTACCGTGACTCAGTGCTGATTTTTGTTTTTGCTAGACTGGTTAATGAAGGTTTGTTGGATATCAAGGAACTAGAAGGATTGAACAAAGATAAACTGATTAAAATAGCTGCTCTTGCACGTATGCAAAATTTTACTTGATTAGCCTTGATTAGCATTAGCTATTTAGGGTGCGTTAAATTAGACTAATTCTATTTAACGTACCTTTTTAATATCACTAGAAGAGGTTAAGCTGAAAACAAATACGATTGTTTAATTTTGTTTAATTTTGTTTAATTTTTAATTTTTTTTACCAAGCATATAAGCCAAATATATTAGTTCCGGTTAATTCTACTTCTTGTTCAACTTTAATATTTTCAAATCCCTTCTCTTTGAGTAAATTTGTCATTTTTTCTAACCGAAAATCAATATCATGTATTTCTATAAATATCTGTTTGATTTTTGGCCAGTCTTTTGTTTCAATTCCTGATATTACATCCATTTCAGCTTTTTCTACATCAATCTTTAAAAAGTCTATTTTCTCAATTTGATGTTCTTGAATAATTTGAGAAATGGTTGTTACTTGACAGTTGACTTCTTTTCCTTGAAAACCAGTGGTAAATTTATAATTAACGAGGTATGAAGATAGGGATTTTGGTAGATAGGCGAACCAGCAAATAGGTGCAGGAAAATGTTTTAAATTCTGAATAGAAATTTCCTGTAGTTTATCTATCTCTTGTTTATCTAGAGGATATATTGTAGAACCAAAACTCATAGTTGGATAATAATTGAATTTGATATTTCCTGGTTTTGCAGAAAGTCCATAGGGGAACAATTTTATATTCTGAGAGTTTAATGTTTCTACATTCTTTTTTAAAACTTCATAAACATCTGGTATTGGTTCAAAGGAATAAATATTGATTTGATCGTCAAATTTGTCTGCTAACAATAATGTAAATAGTCCAATATTTGCACCAATATCAAAAACTGTATCTCCTGGTTTTATCTTAATCCCAGATTTTAAATAATTTTCTACTGTTTTGTCTAGTAAACGTGCTTCACCTTTTGATAAACAAAACACTTTTTTACCACTCTTTAAACGAGTTTCCTGTATTGAAGTTGATGCTGACATAGTGCTTCTTGATCTTAAATATGGGCAATTATGGCAATTGTACTACATAAAACCATCAATGTCAAGTATTATTTATATGCTTATACCCCTACATTATTTAAGAAGTTGGGGATATTAAGGTCTATGAGTGAATTATTAATTACCACTATATACAATAAATGCTAACTAATGCACTCTTATAAACTGATTTGACGTGATTTGACACAAAACGTTAGTGCGATAAAGATAGTTCTTCCTCATCATATAGTATGATATCAGATTTTTTGATATTTGTCAACAAGGGTGAAAATTTGGGCGCGATTTTTTTTATAGTTAATATCAAGCTACTTTTATAGTATCTGCCATTGAGTAACAGCCTATAACAAAGATAATTGATCACTGGGAGGTGTAAAACCTAAATGTTTATAGGCAGCTTTTGTAGCAATTCTACCTCTAGGAGTGCGACTTAAATAGCCAATTTGCATTAAATACGGTTCATAGACTTCTTCTATGGTTTGGGTATCTTCTCCAGTAGTGGCCGCAATAGTTTCTAAACCTACAGGACCACCATTAAAATTCTCAATAATGACACTGAGCATTTTTCTATCAGTCCAGTCTAAACCACCTGGATCAACTTGAAACAGTTGTAATGCTTCTGATGCAACATTTTTATTGATTTCTTGGCATATTTTAACCTCCGCATAATCACGGACTCTTTTTAGTAGTCTATTCGCTATTCTTGGTGTTCCTCGTGAACGTTGAGCAATTTCCGTAGCACCATCTAAGCTAATAGATGTTTGCAGTAATTCCGCAGTACGTAATACTATTTGAGTTAATTCTTCAACTTCATAAAAGCGCAACTTTTGAATTAAGCCAAAGCGATCGCGCAATGGAGAGGTCAAAGCTCCGACGCGAGTTGTGGCTCCCACTAGGGTAAATTTAGAGAGGGGAATACTTCTTATTTTCGCTGTTGGACCTTTACCCACTGTAATATCTAAGCGGTAATCTTCCATTGCGGGATAAAGAATCTCTTCTGTCATCCGTGATAACCGATGTATTTCATCTATAAATAAAATATCACCTGGTTGAAGATTAACTAATAAACCGACAATATCACGAGGACGTTCTAAAGCTGGTGCGCTGGTAATTTTGTAATTAACTCCCATTTCCGATGCTAAAATCATGGCCATAGTAGTTTTACCTAAACCTGGTGGTCCATAAAGTAATAAATGATCGAGTGCATGATTTCGAGAACGTGCAGCTTTAATGGCAATATCTAATACATCTTTTAAATCTTTTTGTCCGATATAATCAGCGAATTTTTGCGGACGAATACTTTCTTCTGGCTTTCCTTGTTCGTCAAAAGCTGCTTCTGACTGTAGAATTTTGTCGTTGACGGTTTTTTTCTCAAGTTCTGTAGTTAACTGTGGTTCTCTATTTGGTTCAGAAGGCTGTTTTTTCGAGGAAATAATGGCCATAATTATCAACAAGTAGAAAAAAGAAGCACCAAGGTTATTTTTACACTAATTATTCAGGTAAGTTTCAAATCGGTAATTAATATTTGCAATTAGTTGCAAAACTTTATAAATTTTCATGAGAACTGTGGTGAAAATTACATAAGTGTTTTCTACAACCCTTATAGAAATTTTCTATAGAATGTCTCTATAATACAGCACATTCTATCTACATGAGGAACAGGCAAGATGCCTGTGTTACAAGGGTTTTATCATTAACATCTGTACCTGATAATAACGGAAACTGCTGTAATTACCACCAAATGTTTATTAGAGATATGTTTTATTACTGGCACAGGTCAACAGACAAGAAATGATCAGTTAGAAGTAGAGTAGAAGTAGAAGTGGAGCGATCGCTGAATATTACCACAAAGCAAAACTCTAACATAGGTCTATTAGAGATATGTTTTATTACTGGCACATTGGTAGGGGTGCGTCAACAGACAAGAAATGATCAGTTAGAAGTAGAGTAGAAGTAGAAGTGGAGCGATCGCTGAATATTACCACAAAGCAAAACTCTACAGTTGTGGACTTATCAAATTTGGCGTTGCTGAATTGGGGTATGATGTTTATTCGCGTATCAGCGAAGCATTTGCGTGAGACGCAAAATTATATTGTACGGGTTTTAGGATTATACATATTAATGCGTAACTGCTTTAAGTTTTGATTTTGATAGATTGCGTTTTGATTGGTCTAGCTTATGCGATAGAGATAGTTCTTCCTCATCAAGACTAGCATAACAGGTTTTTTCTATCTTGTCAAGGGGTAAAAATGTTTGGGTGCTGGTTTTTTGGTGATAAATCAGAGTTTTTGGGTATTTTAAGATCAAGGAACTATCAATTATTTGTTGTGGTTATTTATTGTGGTAGAAATTTCCTTACCCAGAGTGACAGGTTGATGAAAATTAGATGTGTAACTAGAGATAACTTTGATGCTGGGTTGGATAATTCGTAAAGTGAGAGAAAGACGAACCTTACCACTGGTATTATATACCGAACGATGGATAAGGTGATCGGTAAATAAGATAAATTCTCCAGGTTGTAGACATACAGGAATGGCATTTTCTTCTACTGCTGGAGGTACTTGAAAAAAATGATTACCACTAAAGGGGTCAGAAATTTTAATTTGACATTGGTTAATTTGATGTTTAGGGATATATTCAAAACCATTGGTAGAGGTTACTTCTGTTAAAGCGATATAAACATTGAGAGTTTTTCCTTTTCCTGAAAGTAAGTTAGGATAAATGTCCCTGTGCCAAAAAGGTATTAATTGATGTGCGGGATAGTTTACCCATAATTCTGATCTCCATAGTTGTAATTCTGTACCCAAATAATGTTGTAATACTTGTAATAAAGCCTGATTTTGACATATTTTCCAGATTACATCAGAATCTAAATGTCTTTCCATATAAAATTGACGTTTATACAGTTGAATTAATAATAAGATAATTGATCCGAAATTTAGACTTAGCAAAGATTTTACTGCTTGTAATAGGAGAATTTTAACAGGAGGCTTGCCTAAAACATTTTTAAATATATGATCGCAAATCATGGTAATTTCGTCTTGACTTAATTTGAGACTGTACGGACCATAAATTTGATCATCGTGATTATCATGTTGCTGATTTTTGATTATAGGTTGAATGATAGTTTGATGACTCCCTGTCCATAGTAAACTTTTCTCTAATAGTTGTTGACATAATTGCTGATCTTGTGTTAAAATAGGCAGTGTAATTTCTTGACCATTTTGATTTAAAAATTTACCTGTAATATTGGCAAATTCTGGAGAAGTGGCGCATAAAATATTAGGATAAGCTCCTTGTTGTGGGGTAAGTCCTATACCTAAATATTTGCTTAATTGATGACCTATTGTAATATTAGATTGTACAAAACCTGGATGAACTGCATTTACAGTAATATTAGTAATTTTTTGATTAATAAAATGCTGAGAAAGTTGCTGAGTTAATAGCAATAAACAAAGTTTAGATTGATTATATGATGCAATAAAATTTAAGGGTGTTTTTTTAATAAATAAATCCCAGTTTACACTGGTGGGTTTTAATGCTAAATCTGAGGATACCATTATTATCCGACTAGGAGCAGATTCTGCTAGTTTATCTAATAATAAATATGTGAGGAGAAAATGACCTAAATAGTTTGTTCCCCAAATTAATTCAAATCCTTCTTCCGTAACTCCTTTGCCATAAAATATACCCGCATTATTGATGAGAATATGTAGGGGTAGGTTTTTTTGCTTAAAAATGTTAACACAGTTTCTAACTGATTCTAATGATGATAAATTTAATGGTATGTATTCTATATTTGGATTATTTGTATTTTGACGAATATGTTGTATAGCTTGTATAGCTTTTTTCTGTGAACGACAAGCAATATAAACATGATATCCCATTTTAGCTAGTTCTAGGGATGTACTGAATCCTACTCCAGAATTGCCACCTGTTACTAAACAAACTCGCATAGTTAAATCCTGATGAATGCTTTTACTGATAAGACTATGAATTATACTATAGCAATCTGGTGCACTATAGTTATATTTAGTCTGGTAATTTTTCCTAGCGATGTCGCACAGTAGACGCAAAACTTTGATGTTTTAATTCAGCTAGTTCAGCAATATGATATTTTTCTAATCTTTCTATCTATAAGTCTTTAAGTATTAAATATTTTAGTTTTGATAAGTCGCGTTTTGATTAATTTAGCTTATACGATAGAGATAGTTCTTCCTCATCAAGATTAGCTTAACAGGTTTTTTCCATCTTGTCAAGGGATAAAATTTTTTGGGACCCCCTTTTTTATTGATTGTGACTTGACAGGTCAAGATGTATAGTGTTGAGACGATTTAATATTTTAATAGAATATGATGATTATTTTGTGATGATGTTGTAAAGAGGTTGAGAGATGGTAAAAAATGATCAGTTAGAAGTGAAGTAAAGATAGAGCGATCGCAGTAGTACAAAAGCACAAGTCAACACTATAACATTTCCTAGTCTAATGAAATAGAAAATTATCTGGGTTCAATTATTTACCCTTTACTATAGTAGTGTGAGGAGTTGTTGAATTGGGGTGTGGTTATGATATTTATTTCGCGTATTAGCGAAAAAAGCACTCACATTAGGCGCAAAGGTTCAAATTTTGAATTTGTCAATTTCATACCTGAGTTTAGCAACGCCAATGTGATTTTTTTGTAAACCTTTAAATCTTGGATATTCTGATTCTGACAAATTGTATTTTGATTAATTTAGCTTATACGATAGAGATAGTTCTTCCTCATCGAGATTAGTGTAACAGGTTTTTTCCCTCTTGTCAAGGGGCGAAAAAAATTTCGCACGGACAAAAATTACATACTTCTAGTCAGTAATTTCATTGACAGGGAAACGATCAATTAAATACATTGCCCGTTGAGCATTACGTTGGAGAATATCTGGTAAATTAGGAACATGAGGAATTTGCGATAATAAGTCCAGAGTACGGCGTAAAATTCGCACCACATCACCTTCATCCAAAGTGGTATTTTCACATAATTTTGACCATTCCATTCCTAAAGCCCATTGTTCGACTAAAGAAACCAAAACAATATACTTACTTTCTAAACCCACTGGTAAGGTTACACCATGACGATACTGTATTTTTAACACAGCGCGGCGAATAGGTTGTAATCTTGTCCAAGTTGTATCTATTTCAGAAGATAGATTTAAGTTAATTTTGGTATCTGGACGAGGAGTTTCCATGACTAATGCTGCTATTATTGCTGCAAGGTGATGAGGTGCGATATGATTTAGTTCACCACTAGCAATAGCTAAACCTAACCATAATTCATTTTCTCCACGAATAGCTGCGGCTATTTGTCCTAGTTCTGTGGGAATTAAGTTATCTAAACATTCAAAAGATTGCAAAATTTCAATCAAACAGAGAAATTCTTCCCAATATCTTTGTGAGTGTATTTGTATTTGTTCCTGTAGTGTTTCAATTTCTGCTTCTAATTCTACACATAAGGCACGACGTTTATAAATATCGCCAATATTTCCCAGTTGATGTAAAGGATGTGTTTCTAGTTGTTGTTCTAAGGCTATGACGCGGTTTAGTTGCATCTGTACTTCATAAGGAAGATGGGATGTTTGATAGGGATCTGGTATATTTTCAGCAATGATGGCTGTATTTTGATTGCCACGGGCTGAATGTCCGCGTTTTATGGTGAGTTCTGCTGGAGGTAGAATATCATCTGGTACTTGAACTTTGGGTATTTCCGCGTACAAATCTACAATATCTGTAAATGTTGCTACATACCAACGATTTGTTTTACTTAAACAAATAAAGTAGGATGTGTCAGGACTGATGGCTTTATCAACTAAGATAGCTGTGATGGGAACTGGTGAAATTGCATTTTTATCGCTAATGCTTAATATTGTTCCTGGTATGGCAAAATCTAGCAACATGGCTAGTTGTGCTTGTCTATCTTCCTTTGCTTGTTCCTGAAGAGTTTTGAATAGTTGTCTTTCGACTTTTAACCTTTGTTTTAATTTTTCATAAACTACTAATTCATTTTCGTTGATGTTTGCTAGTTGACTTTTTAGTTGTGTTAGTTCGTTTTGTAGTTGGTTTAATTGTAAATATTCTGGTTCTAGTTCTAGGTTGGACATATATTGTCCAAAACTACGTTCTACTAATTCTCTAGCTTTTTCAATGGTATGAGTTTGGAGGAGGTTTAATACCATTCCATAACTAGGGGTAAATTGACTTACTAAGGGATCGGCTTTAGATGTAGCTAAATAGGATGCTTCTCTGGCTCCTTCAAAGGGGGTTTGCAGTGTCACGACATGGCCTTGTAAGTCCATACCTCTGCGTCCAGCACGTCCAGCCATTTGTAAAAATTCAGAGGCGTTTAACAGACGATGTCCGTTATCGGTACGTTTAGACAGTGTAGAAATTACTGTAGTTCGTGCTGGCATATTAATTCCAGCCGCTAGTGTTTCTGTGGCAAATACAACTTTGATTAAACCTTGCTGAAATAGTTCTTCAACTAATGTTTTCCAAGCTGGTAATATTCCAGCATGATGGGCGGCAATACCTTTATACAAAGGTGATATTTGTCCAGAACGTCCTGCATCGGGGTTTCGTCGTAAAAAGTCGTCTATTTGTTCTCTCAATATTTGTGATTCTTCATTGTTAACTAACCAATAATCACCTATTTCTGCTACTGCGCGATCGCATCCTCGACGACTAAAGATGAAATATATTGCTGGTAACATATCCCGTTCTTGTAGTTGATTGATAGTATACAGGAGATTAGGTGGTTCAGGACGGTTATTCATTCCTTTTTCCCAAAAACCCTTTTTACTTTTTTTGACAAGTCGGGGGTTAATTTTGGTTTTGCTGTCGTTGAGAAGTGGAAATAAACCTTTGGGGTTACAAAAATGAAATTCCAAAGGAACGGGACGAAAATCAGAATATATTAAGTCTGTCGGACCATGAACATGGTTTAACCAGTTTGTGAGTTGATCGCTATTAGCCACTGTGGCAGAAAGTGCTACTAATTGGATACTTTGAGGACAGTAAATGATAGACTCTTCCCATACAGTACCACGTTGGCGATCGTTCATGTAGTGACATTCATCTAGTACTACTGCTTCCACATCTGTTAAGGATATGCCAATTTGTCCTATGGGTGTACCATAAAGCATATTGCGGAAAATTTCAGTAGTCATGACTAATATAGGTGCATCTCTTTGGATAGAAGCATCACCTGTAAGTAATCCTACTTGATCACTGCCAAATTTTTCGCGGAAGTCTCGTAATTTTTGATTAGATAGCGCCTTGAGAGGGGTAGTATAGAATACTCTTTTCCCGTGGGATAAAGCGCGATAAATTGCATATTCCCCTATTAAAGTTTTGCCAGAACCCGTAGGCGCACAGACTACAACAGAACGTTTTGCATTGAGGGAGGCGATCGCATCTAGTTGGAATTGATCTAATTCAAAGGGAAATACAGATTCAAGGTTAATTTGGGAATTTAAGACAGGATAATTCACTCAATCATTATGTACAATCATTCTATTTATATCTTAACTGCTATTGTCATTTATGTGGTAGATTGAAAAATTGAGATAGATACCGGACTTCTTAAAGAAGTCCGGTATCTAAGAGTATCTAAGTGATCAATGTTATTGTCCTAAAAAACCAGTATTTTGGTAGTTGCCTTTTACCTTTTGTCATACATTCAAGTATGGTGCAACTAGCACTCCTGCTAAACTGGAAAATTGTTTAAACCTCCGCTATGATAATTATTGAGGTGTTAGATCAAGAGTGTAGGAAACTAGGGGTAAGAAAATGACAGAGAGTCAAGGACAACTCCCGATTTTAACTGGAAACAAAGGAAGATACCAAATTCTCAAACCTTTGGGAAAGGGGGGCTTTGGGGATACTTTTCTCGCTATTGACTTAGACACGATGAATCAACGCCATTGTGTTGTTAAGCGATTACGAATTGATCATCATTATTCTCCTGAAACGGTTGCAGGGATTAAAAAAGCCTTTGAAAAGGAGGCTAAGGTTCTGGGAGATTTAGGAGATAGAAGCGGTAACATTCCCTGCTTGTATGATTATTTTTCCTCAACTGTAATTGACCTCCAACTCCATACCCCACAAGAGTTTTATTATTTGGTTCAACAATATATCGAAGGAGAGGATCTGAAAAAGGAACTGGAACAACAAGGACGTTTCTCATCAGCAAAGGTTTTGGCTCTATTGAATAACATTTTACCTGTTTTAGAATTTATCCATAAAAATAACGTTATTCACCGGGATATTAAACCTAGTAATATTGTGCGATCCAATACAGAAGATAACAAATTCTATTTAATTGACTTTGGAGCAGTTAAACAAGTAATTGAAGGTAATATTGAAACCACAGAAACATCTATGGTCTTTGGAGATTATAATTATGCTCCTCCAGAACAAATCAGAAAGGAAAAGGTTGATTATTCCAGTGATTTATATGCTTTGGCTGCTTCTTGTGTGGAATTATTAACAGGTGAATCTCACCAAAAGTCCCGTGATGTTAAAAATCTTTGGAATTCGCAAAAATATCCCCATATTAGCGAACATTTAGGTAAGATACTGAGCCGTATGCTACGAGAAGCTCCTCGTGATAGATTCCAGTCAGCACGGGAAGTAATGGAAGCTCTGAAGAAACATGATGATGACTCAAAACAATTGGAGTGGTCTAATAAAGGTGATAATGGAAAGACAACAATTATCCCTAATCCCCAACCTCGATTTATTCAAGTTTTATTGATCACAGCAGTTATTTTGACGATTCCTGGGGTTTTAATAGGTATTTATCGCCATCAAAATCAAGACTTACAAGTAAATATTAAAACTATTCGTGGTCAACTATTTCAGGATAAACAATTTGGAATTAAGATCAAATATCCTCAAGATTGGAAGGTTGATGAACAACAATATAGTCCGTTAACCGGGGGAACTATTGCCAAAATATTCCCTAATACTTCTAGTCAGAATCTCGAAGTAGGGCTATTCATCCGTATTGAAGATATACAAAAATCTCAGACTTTATCAAAGTATAATCAGGCTGCTATCGAACAAATTAAAAAATCCGTTAAAAACGTCCAAATTCTCGAACAACAATCGAAAAAAATAGATAATCGAGACGGATATCAAATAGTTTATACAGGTCAAGATCAAATTAATAACTTTAGGTTTAAAACTATGGAAGTTTGGACTATTAGTGGTTCAAAAGTTTATATTCTGACCTATCGAGCAGAAGAAAAGCTCTATGATCCCTTTCTCAAGGATGTAGAACAAACCATGATTAAGTCCTTTCGTTTGCCGTCTACTTCGTCTACTTCGTCTACTCTAGTTATATGAGTTACAACTGAGTAATATATCTTCAGGACTTACGCAACTGGCACATTAGTAGGGTGTGGTTCGACAAGCTCCACCAACCACGTCAGACAGTATAAATCATGTAAATAACCAAATTGTTGATATCTGACGCACCCTACAAGAAATTTTTTAGTGTCACACTTGCGTAAGTCTTAACCTTGCCAGTTGACATTTAGACACTAGTTATACTAACATAGAACTGACTCAAATCATCAACTTTTTGTAACCTTCTTAATAACCTGATTTCTTATGCATTTAGTTATGAAAAATAACCTATCAGCACCCTTAACTGGTCTGGCTTTAGCCTTGAGTGTCACTTTAGCCAGTAATCAACCCAGTCAAGCTCAAAGTCGTCAATTTACTTGTGCTTTGACCGATAACTATCCTGCAACCGTAGTTCGTCACCCAAGCAAAGGTAGTGTACCCTTAATTGTGTGGACAAAAACAAGTCAGATTAATGATCAATGGACACCGCAAAAACGTTGTCAAGAGGTATCAGATCGTTTTCAGAAACTGCAAAATCAAGGTCAACTGAGAACCCTAAAAACGGGAACAGTTAATGGTCAATCTGTTATCTGCGGTTTGCAAACTGACCAGGGATCTTGTAATAGGAAAAACGTTTTATTGACCATGACAAAGGATCGTGACCCTAAGCAAGTTCTTGAGATACTGTTGAATACCCGTGTTTCCGCAAGCGGAGAACCTGTTTACCTCAGTGGCAGTAAAGAGGGATATATTAAAGTAAAAATCAACCGTGATGGCACTGCCAGCGTTGACATTGATCAGATTATTGACAGTAAGACAGAGCCAGTGTGGTAAATTTGAGATTATGGGGGGAAAATCATGAGTTGGCACATAGGAATGGTCACTGTTTTTGCATTAGCTGGTTCTGTTTTGTCTTTGACAACTCCAGTGTCATCAGTTCAAAAACCCCCTTTTTTAATGGTTAATTGGGTCTCGGACCAGGGAAAAATTCAACTTGAACAAGAAGCCCGTTTAATTACAGTTAAAATTCTCAGTAGCCCTAGAAAAATAGGTTCTAATAATCGTTCTTTAGGTTCTGGTATACTTTTTTATAAAGATCATAAAAATAATAAAAATCAATTAAATTCAACCTATGGAGTAATTACCAATAATCATGTTTTACAAGCTGGAGAAGCACCCTATTTTATTCAAACTCCTGACAGAAAAATTCACCGTGCTAACCTTGTATTCAGAAAAAAACAACTGAGGGGAAATGATTTAGCCTTATTAGAATTTGTGGACGATTCAGAATACAAAATTGCCACCAAATCAAATCAACAACCTGCCAAGGGAGACTCAGTAATAGCCGCAGGTTTTCCCCTCAAAAATAGCCAAAGCAAATCTGGGGGGTTTGTGATTAAACCAGGTAAAATCGAACTGGTGCTAGATAAAGCCCTAGAGGGAGGATACCAAATCGGCTTTACCAATGATGTAGAAAAAGGGATGAGTGGCGGACCTCTATTGAATCGCGCGGGGGAATTAGTAGGAATTAATGGACTTCATGCTAACCCAATTTGGGGTGATCCTTATGTTTTTGAGGATGGTTCTTACCCAACAGACGCACAGCGAGAACAAATAAGTCAATATAGTTGGGGTATTCCCCTAGAAACAGTCAAGCAATTATTGATTGCTAAAAGCAATGGCGTTGCTGATTAAGAGTATGATTTTATTTCACGCAGTATTGTAGCAGTATTGTAGGGTACGTTAGGATGAAATCCGTAACGCACCGAATCATTGATAATGGTGCGTTACTAGTCGCTAACACACCCTAATTAAAAGCTTTTAAAACTTTGCGCTTTTGCATGAAGTACAAAGAAAGGGTATTATAAAATATAGTATTATACAAAACAATTATAACAGATAAAAAACTATGAAATTTCCCCAAACATTAGGAGTAATTTTAGGGACAACAACCCTGGCTTTAGTACAATATCAATACGTATCTGCTTTAACTGCGGTAGAAGTTAGTGATATCGCTAAACCAATTACTGTGATGATTGGTGGACTAGATGGAAAAGGTTCAGGAGTAATTATTGCTAAAAACGGTAATACCTACACTGTTCTAACAGCTAATCATGTGGTTACAAAAGCGCAATATGGTCTTTATGAAATTATTACCCATGATGGGCAAAAATACGAGATGGAAAACAAAGCTCAAATTCTGGGAAAGTTAGATTTGGCCTTAGTTAAATTTACCAGTTCCAAAAATTATCCCATTGCTAAAATTGGTGATTCTCGCACAGTTAAACAAGGAGAAACAGTATATATTTCGGGATTTCCTATTCCTTCTAAAATAAATAATCAACAGCGAACTCACTTCTTTATTCCATCCCAAATTACAGCTAGAGGAAAGGGAGAAAATTTGGGATATGATTTATTTTTTAATGGTAATCCAAGACAAGGAATAAGTGGTGGTCCAATATTAAACGACCAGGGGGAAGTAATTGGTATTTATGGTAAAGCTGAATTTGGTAGTGATGAAGACGCGTTGGCAAGAGATGGAGTTCAGGGAATACCCACAGAAAAATTCTCGAATTTAATTAGTAATATTCAAAATAATATTCCAGATAACACCCAAGCTAATACCCCTCGCAATAATCCTAGTTCTAGAACGGAATCTACACCTGTTATATTTCAAAAATTAGAAGCACTATTAAAAGCAGGAAAATGGCGAGATGCAGATTTAGAAACTTGGAACTTGATGCTAAAGTTAACTAAACGAGAACAGGAAAAATGGTTAAGAGTTGAAGATGCGAAAAATTTTCCCAGACAGGAATTGCGGAAAATGGATCAATTATGGGTAAAATATAGCAATGGTAAGTTTGGCTTTTCTGTACAAAAGCAAATTTGGCTGGAGTTGGGTGGTAAGTTAGATGGAGAACCTGACTGGGATACTTATCAAAAGTTAGGCGATCGCGTTGGTTGGAGACAACAAAGTAGGTGGCTCGCATATTGGGAACTGAACTTTAGTACAAATGCACCATCGGGACACCTCCCCGGTTCTGCGGTTTGGGTTTGGTTTGGGGGCAGAGTGGACTGGGAAGTACTCTTTTCTCTTCTCTAAACTATAACCCATAAGCGTTACACAAAATTATAAGTATTTCTATCAAAAAATAAACAACCAATTTATGAGGCTTTGGGGATTTCATTACCTGTTAGTGTAGGTTGGGTTGAAGCATGAAACCCTCATTACCTCGGTTGAAGCATGAAACCCAACATTGCAGTGCTGTCGCTGAACCCGACTTACAAAAAATAAAGTATTACCTGATACAGAAATATTTGATTAAATAGGCATATAGACACACTACACCTATAAACCTTAGTAGGGTGCGTTAGGATGAAATCCGTAACGCACCGAATCATGTTGGTGCGTTACGAATAAAGCTCGCACACCTAATAGTCATAGTCAATAATAAGAATAATTTTGCAAAAACTCTCCAACATGATGAGGATTGTAACAATTAGCAAAGATAAACTTTTCCGCAATCTTGACTATTTCAGGATTATTTTCTCGCCAAACTTCATACAATCTTTTAGCATCTTCATCTGTTTGCTGTTGTTGACTTTTTTTGTGAGTTTTATGATTCTTCTTTTTTTTATTGGTTAATTTAGGTAATAATTTATCCCCCCAATAAAATTTTTTACCTTTTTTCTCTTGAGATTTATATTGATGACAAAATTTTTTATATTTACGACTACATTCCTCTAAATCTTCTCCTAAAGCTAAAAAAGCAGGATGCCAGGTGGTAATTCCATCATCACCTAACCTTTCATAAACTCCATAATTACTAAAATCATAGAAAAAACCATTTTGCATACCAGCAGCTTGGGGATTAGCATGAATATATCTAATAGTATTTAAAGCTCTGGTTCTATCATTGTTAGAAAAACTGGTACTATGGTATCTTTTCTCCCAAAAATGTCCGCATCTATTTAACATTCTATTAAAACACATAGCAGAATACCAATTAATATAGTGCATTATTTTCGGTATTTCTTCTGCTTTTTGTGGTTCAATTAAATAATGAATATGATTACTCATAATACAGACACTATATAGTTTAAAACTATATTTTTCTATGGCTTTTTTGATTACATATAGAAATATTTGACGACATTCTAAACGAGTTAAGCGAAACTCTCTATTGTTACAGCGAACTGTAATATGATAGGAATAGTTACAATGTAGTTGAGTTTGTGATGACATAAAAAGTAATTTATTGTAGGGTGCGTTAGGATGAAATCCGTAACGCACCGAATCTTTGATGATGGTGCGTTACGAACAAAGCTAACACACCCTACTTCAATGAAGGTCTTTCTCGCTAATTATTTATTAACGGCGAATTTTTTTGGCTATACCAGGCCAATTTTGATCACCTTTTTGAATATTGCCAGGAATGTCTTTTTCCCAGCGCTTTTGAGTGTCTAAATTAACATTTAAGTACAGCTTACCATTGACTATTTTCCAGGCATTCGGGTCAATAGGTGCAGTATATCCTCTACTGACAGCCCAAGCACAAAATCCTCCATATTGAGGAGCGTATTTTTCAGGATTTTTAATAAATAGGTTGCGGTTTTCGGCGGTGGAAAATCGCCAATTGACATCCTGCCATTTATAGGTGAAATTAGCATTACCTGGAATCGCTTTTCCTTGTTGAAAATAGGCAACGGCATCAAAACCTTTTAAAACGAAAGAGTCTTGGACATTAAACACCTTACCAGCCAGCTTTAAAGGGGCATTAACGGGGGTATTTTGCCCTTGAATAGCATTTGGATCAAAATTACCATGGTTGGCGGGTTTAAGGCTGGGAATAACGGTTGTAGTGGTTGATTGAGAACGACAACCTAAAGTCAATCCCACCATGAATATTGAGGATGTGACGAAAGCGAGAAAGTGCTGGTGATTCATAGAAAAGTTTATTTTTCTAGCGAAATATAAAACCCCTTGTAGGGACAATTCATGAATTGTCCCTACATGAATTGTCCCTACATAAATTGTCCCTACATGAATTGTTACCACAAGTCTAATAGAATGATGGAAAAGTGGTAAGAATTAATTTCTAAGAAATTCTCGGCCATTTACCAATCCATTCGCCACCGCGAAAACGCCACCGGGGAAATAACAAACGCATGACTACCCAAGCAGATAAATAAACTGCTAACCAAACTAAACCATAATGTTGAATAAATCTGATTAAATCAAATTCGGTTTTAGGAATATGAGGTAAACCGATATTGGCAATTATTAAAGCCAGAAATACCCCTTCTATAACTCCTGCATAAAGTTGAAATATTCCCGGCCAGTCATGGTCCCAGAGATATTTTTGCAGAAAATCGTATAGGATATCCCAGGCCATGCCAAATAAACCTACATAAAACACAACCCAAAAGTAAACTAAATTAGAGGCAGTGCCTAAATATCCTTTATAAAAAAGCAGAGAAACTAACATTCCCACCGTTGCTAACAAAAAAATTCGTGTTTGCCAACGTCCGAATAAAGTTGGAGTCATAATAATCTTATTATCCTATAATATTTCTAAATTAAGGCTTTTGATTCAGTACCCATTTTAGCCATTGCCAAAGGGAATAAATTCCCTCAATATAGCGGACTCCTGGAGATTTTGCATCAGCCAAAGCTTCGATAGAACGATGGGCAGCATATTGTAGTCCTAAAAATGTGTCTACGGGGGCGTAGGGACCGCCTAAAGTGATAATTCCTGCTGCATATATGTGAGAACGACCATTTCGCAGTTTTTTGATTTCAAAGTTGTTTTCTACATGAAAACGTTTTTCTGGGTTAAGATCTAGGTCGTAATGCAGTATTAAGTCTTTTAAAAATGGACTTTGTAAAGGATCGGAAGTCAATCCTGTACAGTCAATAACAAAATCAGCAATTAGGGTTTTTGGACCTTTGGTAGTGTAAATATGAGTAACAACTTGATTTTGGGAATTACGTTCTAGTTTGTTGACTTGACCTAAACGAATTTCATACCATTTGTTGGTTATTCCTTGATGAACAATGTCGCGCCATTTTTTGCGACTAGCTGTGGTTGTTCCTCCCCACAATTTCAATAATTCCTTTCGTCTGAAGGGGTCAGCAGCTTCTAACATTGTCCGCATATCACCGCCCCAAGTTCCTTTTGGCCAGTTAAAAGGTTGAAATTCCCAGTCATTTTCCACATAGCGTTTAGCTACCCCAAATTTATTACCTTTGTGGGGATCTCGGTATAAGTGAATTACCTGAATATTACCTGTGATTTTTCGGGCTTCATAGAGTCTTTCTAAGATTTGTGAGGCGACAATTCCTGACCCTCTCAGGATAATAGTACCGCCTTTTTTTTCTAATTGTTGGTAAATATAATCATGGGGTTCATAACCTTGAACTACAGTTGGATGATTTCTTTCTTCGGGATATTGCTGACGATATCTTTGCAGGTCTGGTAGTAGTTTAATTGCGGGATAACCTGTGCAAAGATGGACGTATTTAGCTAATAAAAATTGGTGATTTCCGTCTTCTTTTTCGGAAGTGGAATAGGCAATACAATAACGCCCGTCTTCCGTTTGTCGTAAACTGCGAATACTGCCATATTCTAACATTTTACCCCAACTAATGCGATCTGCTTCCCTATCCATAGATTCAAATACATCTTTTGCACGGGGGGTGTAAGTATCTGCATAAACAGGTTCAGAAAAAACTTGCCACAAAAATCCCAAAGCTGCACCAACTTGTCCAGAAAAAAAGGCTCTCCAAGCATCTCTGAAAGCATATCCTGGCCATCCCCAAATATTATCAGGACAGGAATCTGAACCGGAACGAATTCGTTTATATCGGGGAATTTGACAATTTTTCAGTAGGCTTTCATAGCGTTTATAAGGTTTGTCTTGAACACTCAAAACTTTAATATTTTCCGGTTTAACTCCCGCAATTCTCAACATATCCACCCAAACAAAACTGCCCATTCCTCCCCCACAGGCCAGGTATTCTGTTTCTCTGACTACAATACCACTGCGACGAATAGCTTCTAGGGAAACCTTTTCTGCATTCCAAAAGTTGAGATTATAGGGAAAACCCGCAGGTTGACTAGGTACAGTGTTAGGATTTTGCTGTTCTAAGGCATCGGTATAAGGGTTAAAAATGATGGTCGATTGAGAATCTAGTGACTTCCGCACCCTAGATGCGGGAATAATCTCAGATTGGGGGTTAAAAATTGTGGAATTATTTTCAAATACAATGGTAGCGTCATCATCGCCGGCTTCAATGAGAATAACGGTAATGCTGTAATTACCTATTCCCAGTCTATCCCCACTCTTTAAAGTCTGACGTTGTTTAAGTAGCTTTTGATCGTTGATTCTAGTACCATTGGTACTTTTGTCTTCTAAGTAAACCTGATTGTTTTCTAAGGTAATTTGAGCATGAAACTGAGAAATTTGTTTATTAGAGTCTAATAATTCTATAGGAGACACGATTTCACCATTGATAACCGCAGGAAGTTGGGTCATTTTTCGTCCGATAGCTACTGGTAGGTTAAAAACCTCTTCTTCCTGCTCCTGTGTCAGTTTATTTTCGGAGATCAGTTTGATTTGCATGGTTTTAATTTTAGCATTTAGAACTTAATTATCATAATTATCTAATTATCATATTAGACATCTTGTGAAAATTATGGTAAGGACAATTTATGAATTGTCCCTAGAAGGGGTTTCAAGTTATGCAGATTTAATTACCACAGAATGTATATTAATAAGCTGTTTTGCTTTTAATTTAAAATAGACGCGGTATTGCTGAATTGGGTTACAATGGGGTATAATATTTATCTTAGAAGCAATATCTGATGTTTGTTCATTACAATTAACAGGTTTAAGTTCAACTCTTGATCAGGAAGAACTATCTTGTTTGCATAAGCGATTACAATTTCATTCTTACGAGATACAATATACAGTATTTAATAATTGACAAGACCAGATACCGGACTTCTTAAAGAAGTCCGGTATCTAAGTGTAAACAGACCAGATACCGGACTTCTTAAAGAAGTCCGGTATCTAAGTGTAAACAGTAGAGGTAAAAATATCAAAGCTGCTACAATTATAATAGAGTTACAGGATCTATTTTCATCTCATTTTTGTCTGGTTGTGACATTGTTTTATTCCTCAATGAATATCTTTATCAACTAACAAATAAATCATAATAAATGGTAAAAATATAAATATTAAGCTAAGGATAAAGTTGACTATACAATTTTCGATAATTCCTATGATCATCATTAATAAAGGAATGGGAAAAAAATAGTAAGGTGTAAATAACAAATAATTATATTGATTGTTATATTATATAATCAGTTTCCTAATTTTTTTGAGAAGTCAAAAATTACAGTATTGGTAATTCTTTAGTTTAGCTGTTAGTTATAGTTGTTAATTTTGCCATTTTATGCTTTATAATATCACGGATTTTATCAATAATACTACAAAAATAAGTTTTGCAATTCCTAGTTATTACTACCAAGGATATTCTAAAAATGGAGAATTGTTAAAACTTCCCCGTACTATTTTAGCTGAAAATATCGCTCAGGGTTTAATGCAGCAATTACAAGAAGATGAAATTTATGCACGGGAAGGAAAAATGTATGGTATTTTATTAGTTGAATTACCTGATGGTGAACAAAAGGTAATTAAGGCTTTTTCTGGTTTACTTAATGGCAATAGTGTGGTTCCTGGTTGGGTTGAGCCTATTCCTAAAAGTTCAGATATTATGTTACAAGAACAAGCAACTTTAACAAGGTTGGCAGAAATCAAACAAGAAATAATTAGGTTACAAGAAATTCCTGCAAGGGAAGAATATCAAAAGTTATTATTAGGGTTTTCTGAACAGTTAAAGGTGATGAATTTACAACATCTGGAAAATAAGAAGTTGCGAGATCAACAAAGAAAGATATTATCTACTAAATTAACTGATTTAGCTTTAGAAACTGCTTTAGAAATATTGGCTAATCAAAGCCGTAGGGATGGGATAAAACTGCGTAACTTCAAAAGTGAACAAAATCAAGTTTTACAGCCATTGCGGGAGGTTATAGCTACCGCAGATGAACAAATTAGCTGTTTAAAGCAAAAAAGAAAGGAGTTATCGAGAGAATTACAAAAACAAATGCACGCTACATATTATCTAACTAATTTCTATGGTCAGTCTCAACCTCTACAAGATTTATTTCCATCAGGACTTCCGACAGGTACGGGAGAATGTTGTGCTCCTAAATTATTGCACTATGCAGCAATTCATCATTTAAAACCTGTGGCTATGGCTGAATTTTGGTGGGGAATTTATGACGAAGTTAATGATAGAATACCTGGTAAATTTTATGGTGCTTGTGTGGAAAGATGTCAACCAATTATGGGTTTTATGCTATCAGGTTTGTCTAGGGAAAGATTAAAGGTAAATCTGGATATTATTTATGAGGATCAATGGTTAATTGCCATCAATAAACCTCCAGGTTTATTGTCAGTACCAGGACGTTATTGTTATAATCAAGATAGTGTAGTTAGTCGCTTATCTAGTTTTTATAATCAAGATTTTTTTGCTGTTCATCGTTTAGATCAAGATACTTCTGGTATTCTACTTTTAGCTAAGGATCGTGTTACCTATTCTCAATTTAGTCAGTTATTTGCTAGGAGAGAAATTCAGAAGGTTTATGAAGCTATTCTTGCAGGTTTATTAACTATTAATCAAGGTACTATTAATTTACCTCTATGGGGAGATCCGGAACATCGTCCTTATCAAAAGGTTGATTGGGAACGAGGTAAACAAAGTATAACTCATTTTCGGGTAGTTACGCGGGAAAATTCCTATACTCTTGTGGAATTTATACCTATTACTGGACGTACTCATCAATTACGAGTTCACGCTGCTGATGTACAAGGTTTAAATATGACTATTTTAGGCGATCGCTTATATGGTTGTCATGAAAATGTTAGTCGCTTATATTTACACGCGAAGAAGTTAGTTTTCCAGCATCCTTACTTACAAACTACAATAAATTTAGAGATAAAAACACCATTTTAATGATTATCTGTTGCTTGTTTAATTTGGATAAGAAATACAAGCAAGATGCTTGCGCTACTTTAATTTTAATTTGGATAAGAAATGCAAGCAAGATGCTTGCGCTACTTTAATTTTAAAGAAATGCAAGCAAGATGCTTGCGCTACTTTAATTTTAGTTATTTAATAAAATAAAGGAATTTAAAAATCCTCCTATACTTTTAGTGAGGAATTTTTCTCTGTTTGTAGTTGTTTCCGCCACTATTTGATAACTAGTAATGATCATATCTTGTCCATGACCTTTGATCAACTCTGCTTTTTTTCAAGACTCAGATCCCCGACTTCTCTAAGAAGTCGGGGATCTGGTAGTTTGCAGTAATTACTAAATTAAGCCAGAAAATAAAGAGTAAAATACAGCAGTTTCCGTTATTATGAGGTACAGATGTTAATAATAAAACCCTTGTAACACAGGCATCTTGCTGTGTTCATAGTGTACCTCATGTAGATGGAATGTGCTGTAATACAATATTACTGAAAAAAGGTAATTTATGATAACAATTCTGAGATAATACGGAAATGATAGCTAAAAAACTCTTGTCATCCAAGTTTAATTGTAGACTTTAAGGTTAGTTAGCCCTGAAATCTCACAAATCTGAGAGGTTAGCTATATAATGTGAACGTTTACTATCAACTTTAAAATCAATTCTACCGCCATCCACAGGAGTGTATATGGAACCAATTATTATTATACTTTTAGCCCTTACTGGTTATGCTTTAGGATCTGCTAAAATGGTCAATCAGGGTAATGCTGCTTTAGTAGAACGTTTGGGCAAGTATCATCGCAAACTTACCCCGGGATTAAACTTTATTGTTCCTGTACTGGATCAGATTGTGATGGAAGATACCACGAGAGAACAAATATTAGATGTGAAACCACAAAATGTGATTACTAAAGATGGTGTTTATTTAGAAATAGATGCAGTGCTTTATTGGCGAATTAAAGATATTGAAAAAAGTTTTTATGCTATTGATGATTTACAACAGGGTTTGAGTAATTTAGCAACTACCACATTACGAGAAATTGTAGCTCAAAATACTCTTAATGATACTAATATGTCAAGAACAGATATGAACAATGCTATTTTGGGAGAATTAAATTCTATTGCTAAAGATTGGGGGGTAGAAATTATTAGATTAGATATTCAAAGCATTAATCCTCCAGAAAGTGTGAGAAAATCTATGGAGGAACAAAGAAATGCAGAAATTAAACAAAAAGCCATGATTACTGCTGCTGAAGGAGAAAGACAAGCAGCAATTAAAAAAGCTGAGGGTACTAAAATGTCTATGGAAATTATCTCCCAAGCAATACGTAATAACCCTGAAAGTAAGGAAATTCTCAGATATTTAGCTACTCAAGATTATATAGATGCTAGTCAGAAATTAGGGGAAAGTAATAATGCGAAAATAGTATTTGTTGATCCTGCTAATTCAACGGAGATGTTTCAAGAGTTAATTTCTGATTCTCTTGAGACTGGTAATGATGGTAAAAATGGTAATGGGGCAAATTAGCTTTTCCGTAGTTGGGCTTTAGCACCCTGTCAACTATCAACTATCAACTATCAACTGTCAACTGTTAGCACCTGTTTCGTGTTAAAGCCCAACTACAAACGCATCCGCTACTAGTGCTACTTCTACCATTTCTTTGACATCATGTACTCTCAATATGTCTGCACCATAAAATATGGCTGCACTACAGGCGGCCGCGGTTCCCCAAATTCTCTGTTTGGGGTTATTTTGATTTAATATTGTGCCTATAAAACTTTTTCTTGATACTCCTATTAATATTGGACATTTTAATGTTTTGAATTTGCATAAGTTGCGAATGATTTCTAGGTTCTGTTGATGATTTTTGGCAAATCCAATGCCAGGATCTATAATAATATTATGGTGTTTAATTCCTAGGGCGATCGCTTTTTCCGTCTGTGTCCATAGGAAGTTATAAATTTCTCCTATGATATCTTCATAGTCTGTTAATTGCTGCATTGTCTCTGGGTTTCCTCGGATGTGCATTAACACAATTGGCACATTCAATTCTGCTACTGTCATCAGCATTTGCGGATCAAATGTTCCTCCGGAAATGTCATTCACTATATCAGCACCAGCTTTTATAGCTGCTTTTGCTACTTCTGACCTTGTGGTATCTACGGAAATGGGAATATTGCTTTCTGTTCTAATTGCTGTAATGATGGGAATAACACGCTCTAATTCATCTTCTAAACTAATTTGTTTAGCACCAGGACGGGTAGATTGTCCACCAATATCTATAATGTCAACGCCATTACTTATCATGTTCTGAGATTGAATTAAGGCAGAGTTGATATTATTAAATTGACCTCCATCACTGAAACTATCGGGAGTGGTATTTAATATGCCCATTATATAAGTTTTTTTGCCCCAATGAAAAGAGCGATCGCGGATAGTTAAAGAATGAGACATAGTGTAATTTAAGTAAATAAAGATTGAGATCCCCGACTTCTTGAAGAAGTCGGGGATCTGATAGTCTTGCTAAATAATTGTGTAGTTAACAATTCTAGCAAAACTATCAGCTTCTAAACTAGCGCCACCTACGAGAACACCATCAATTTCTGGTTGTGCCATAATTTCATCAATATTATTGGGTTTCACAGAACCACCATATTGAATTGATACCAAAGGATGGGTTAATTGACTGCGAATTAAACCTATGACGCGATTTGCTTCAGAAGATTCGCAGGTATCACCCGTTCCAATTGCCCAAATAGGCTCATAAGCAATAATCAAATTAGTTTGATCTATTTCTACCAGTCCTTGTTTTAACTGATTGATAATAATTGATTCAGTGTGTCCTGCATCTCGTTGTTGCTTAGTTTCGCCAACACAGAGGATGGGAGTAAGTCCAGATTTTTGGGCGGCTTTGAGTCGGAGATTCACTGTTGCGTCAGTTTCTCCAAAATATTGCCGTCTTTCGCTATGGCCAATAATGACATAGCGGACACCAACTTCTGTAAGCATATTGGCGGCAATTTCGCCAGTATAAGCCCCAGATTCTTCCCAGTGGACATTTTGTGCGCCTAATTTTACACGACTGCCATGTAAAGATTGAGATAACACAATTAAATCAGTGAATGGAGGACATAATACCACTTCTCGACTTGAAGGTGTATCCTCCAGATGAGGCAAGAATCCAGTTAAAAACGCTCTAGATTCTGCCTGGGTTTTAAACATTTTCCAGTTACCGGCAATAACGATTTTCCGCACAGGTGTTTTAATCAATATTCTAATGCTACTAGATGCACTTTTTACTGTACTACTTTTTAGAACTCATGAAGCACAATTATGGCAGATCACAGGAAACCTTTCATGATAGGATAATTTAAGCATTAATTGATTTTAATATTTTAAATTGCTTTTACTTACACAATAGTCAGATCCGCGACTTATGATATAATTCGAGAATCTTGTTGTTAATCACCCTATTTATCTTTTTCTTCCACACATTCCATCTGCGTTTTTAATAAGTCTATACCGAAATTTTTCCCACCTGTGACTGTAAATTTTTCTGATGTTTTTGATAATGGGATAATTGTAAACGCAAAGAATCTAATTCTGTTGCCATTTTTACCCATTTTTACTATTTGCGACTCCAAGTTTTGCCATAAATAATTAGATTGTTCTAATTGTAATGTTAAGTCTTCTAATTGTTGGGATACTTTTTGTAATTAAAGCGGTGAAATATTCCGTCCTAAACGACGCTGTTCTGCTGTATACTCACTTTCTGAAACAGTAGTTGCTTGTTCTGATAAAGAACGAGGATTAATATTATATGTTGATAGTAACTGAATATTTGTATTAGCTAGATATGCTGGTATATTTGCCGATTGATATGAATTACTAGTTACTGGTTCTATGGGTTGTGTATTTCGTGAAATTGGAGTAACATGACTCGATAGAAACTGAAAAATTTGATGAGTTTGCTAATAAATTTACAGTTGTTGATAGTAATTCTGAGTTGAACAATGCTACTGAAATTAAAGATTGACAAGTTATTCCTGGAGAAAATAAGTTAAATTTTTTTTGCTGTTATTAATCCTGGTAAATTTCCTGAACCGGGAGTTTATAAGTTAGAGTTTAATATTTTTAGCCCAATTTTAGAAGTTCTTAGTTGGTGGAAAGAATGGGATTTTGGCAAAGTAAAACTAGTGAAGAAGATGACGTAAAAACTCATAATGTGGAAGAATTTTTTACAGGTTTGAAAAATAGAATAGAAACTATGAAAACTGAACAATTACAAAGTGGTGAAGATCATCAATCTTTGGTGGGGCACTTATGTTATGCTGTGCAGAAGAATTAAAGGTTAGTGTAGGTGTTTAACCTTGAATCTGAGTAAGTTACAATCCCCAATGCTGATAACGCTCTTTTAACCAACCTATTACAGTATAACGGGCGATCGCTTCATTTACTTTCCTTCTTAAGTCATCATACTGCAATCCCTTGGGCATCACTACTGATAACGGTTGGGCAGATAACTTGATCGGTAAAATTCTATATTCTCTATTTTCCTGACTCCATCCTGTGATCACACTGGTATCTGCTGCTAATGCAGCAACTAACTGGTTATCTATTTTTTCCCGTGCTTCTCCATAAGAGTTTACACTGATTAATTCAGCTTGAGGTATAAAATATTGCACATAGCCTATACTGCTAGAATGGTTAAGAACTGCTATTTTCTGGTTTTTTAAGTCTTGTAAAGATTTAATACTAGTATTTTTTGTTACTATTCCCGTGCTATCGTAATAATAGGGAACGCTGAGACTAACGACACGGGAACGAGATTCTGTAGCTGTAACATCGGCGATCGCCAGATCCACTATATGATTAAATACAAAAGGTAAGCGATCGCTATTTACTACTGGTTGTAATTTTACACTATCAGCTTTACCTAAAATATCTTCAGCCAATTTTCTGGCTAAATCAATTTCTAACCCTTGTAAATTGCCTTTTTGATCTTTAAAAGCTAAGGGACGGATGTTATCCTTAACGGCAATGGTTAAATAACCTCGCTGTTGAATTTCTGGTAAAGTTGCAGCTAAAACCACCGAATTATTTACCAGAAAACACGCACATAAACAGAAAATCAAAGTCGCGGATAATACCAGATGTAACCGACTTTTCCACGAAAGAATTATCGAGAGAAAAAAATTTTCCTGTTGTTTTCTCATCACTGTTACATCCGTTATACATCCGTTAGCACTTTAACCTTTCACAGACTTAGCTAGTTCAGCCACTTTAGCAAAACTTGCAGGATCAAGAACAGCTAATTGTGCCAACATTTTCCGGTTTAATTCCACATTAGCTTTTTTGAGATTACCAATTAATTGGCTATAGCTCAAACCTTGTTCTCTGGAAGCTGCATTAATGCGTGTAATCCATAGACGACGGAAATCACGCTTTTTCTTTTTGCGATCGCGGTAAGCACTACGTAGTGCCTTCATTACCTGTTGATTAGCGGTTCTAAACAAAGTAGAATGAGAACCACGAAAACCCTTAGCTAGTTTTAGTATCTTATTGCGGCGTTTACGAGCCACATTACCGCGTTTTACACGAGTCATATCTTATTACTACCTGACAAATTTACAAATAGGGAAGCATTAAACGCACATTTTCTTCATCGCGTTCATGGACAATAGCCATTTTGGACAAACTGCGTTTTTTACCAGAAGATTTATGTTCTAGTAAGTGGTTTTTAAAAGGTTTACGACGGACAATTTTACCGCTACCAGTGGCACGGAATCTTTTTGCTGCCGCCTTACGGGTTTTGAGTTTAGGCATAGTATGGCATGGATTACACACAATCCATTATTATATCAGAAAGTTGGTAATTTGATCAATTTTCAGCCAAAAAATAATTATCCTCCAGATCCCGGACTTCTTGAAGAAGTCCGGGATCTAAATTCTTCAAGAAGAAGGGTATCTTATGATTCAACTTTATTTATTACCACCAAAACCCAATTTTGTACCAGTTTTATCTATATGATAAATCCAAGATTTACCTTGAGCATCAACAATTACTTCCCAACCAAAAACAGGATCATATTGTTGCGTACAAACTTCCCCAAAATTGAATACACAACTATTACTAAAAGTTTTGTCTGTTGCTTGGGTAATTTTCACAGCATTAAGCGGTAAATTACTACGTTTGGCGGCATCTTTTAAAACAATATTAGCCAGATTTTTTGGTAATTTAGTTAACTGATTACTGCTAATTTTCGGATCAAGTAAAATCTGTGAACCAGGTTTATTAACATGATAAGTCCAAGATTGATCCTGCACATTTACCACAACTATCCAACCGGAAATAGGGTTATATTCCTTAGTACAAATATCATTAAATTTAAAAATGCAGCGATTACCAAAAGTTGTTGGTGTAACTTGGGTAATTTTCACCTGAGAACTTTTTACTGTTGCGCGTTTAGCAGCATCTTTAATAATTGCTTGTTCAATTCTATTAGGTAATTGACTTGAGAACTTTTTAGCTAAATTGTAGTGATTATTGTAGTGATTAACTTGTTGTTCCTGTGGTTGAGGAATAGCTAAAGCACTTTCAGAACTAGTAATTACTAATCCTGGAGTTAATAAACTACTTAAAGCAAGTCCTAAAACTAAAGAATTACTGATTTTGCGGATGTTTAGAGATGATACAATTAACATATTGTTTTCCTATTTTTATCTAAAGACTGTGATCATCCTATTCTTTGTTCCCTGCTATTACAACTAATAACAATTTAAACTTAAACTAAATCCTGGTAGAACATCTTCACCCAATAATTTAGTGGGTAAACTTCTTAGTTCCACATCTTTACCTAAACGATAAATTTCGACTTGTTGCTGTTGAGTATTAATTAACCATCCTAATCTTACTCCTGCATCCATATATTCTTCCATTTTCTCGCGTAGAGTTTTTAAATCATCTGTTGCTGACCTTAATTCAATGACAAAATCTGGTGCTATGGGAGAAAATTTGCGTTTTTGTTCAGGAGTTAGTGCTTCCCAACGTTCTTTTTTAATCCAGACCGCATCAGGAGAGCGATCGCCACCATTTGGTAACTTAAATATGGTAGAAGAGCTAAAAGTGTAACCTAGTCCAGTTTGACGATTCCAAATGCCTAAATCAATAATTAAATCAGCTTCTCTATTTCCACTTTCTCCTCCCACTGGTGAAATAATAATTATTTCTCCTTTAGCTGTACGTTCAAATTTTAAATCAGTGTTTTTGTAACATAGTTGATAAAACTGTTCATCTGTGAAATTCACAGTATCTAGGTTTAGTTTTACAGGACTCATTACCATAGAAATATCCTAGTTAAGAATAATAGATCCTACGCAAGTGTCACACTAAAAAATGTGCTAGTTGCGTAAGTCCTGAATAATATATTTTAATATATTTTAACAAATAATTATCTTCTTGATCAATTATTGTCTCTTAATAATTCTTATTCTTTTCTTAACAATTCTTAATATCCTCTGAAAATTATTGATTATTATTATCAACAATTTAACGAATTTTGGTCATTTCAGCTATTGCTCTTGACAACGTTTTTGGAAATGATATACTTTTGACGTTATAATCCAAGGGTTTTTTGTTGTCAGAAAATGTACAAGATTCCTATTTATCAATTATTGAACGCAGATAAACGCGGATAAACGCGGATATTTTTTATTTCTTGTCTTGAGACTAGGGAAGGATATGAATAATATACCCATCCTGTAAATCCTTTAATCCTGGTTATCCTGATTCAGACAAATATATATTATCAGAAAACTGTTTTCTCAAAGCTAAAAATACAGGGGATGCTGCTTGTGGTTGTAAATTTTCCGGTTTACTCCATGTAAAAGGTGCTTGTTGTGCAGCAGATAACCATAGGAGTTTTTTCGATCTAGTCATAGCAACATAAAATAAACGATATTCTTCCGCTATTTTTAAATATCTTGCTTGTTCCCATGCTTCATTAATAGGAGGTATGGGTTTTTTATGTAGTTTAGCACGAATTTGAGCGCGGGCTATTTCTGATAGGCTAAAATCTCCTAAAAATTTAATTTGTGGGGGTATCCAAAAAGTTCCAGGAATTAAATTTTCATGCAAAAATGGTAAAAATACATAATTCCAATCTAACCCTTTAGCTTTGTGCATGGTAATAATTGTAATTTGCCCTTTTTTGACATATTTTGCTTCTAAGTCTTCGGTTTCTACAGGTTCAAATTTCTCTGAATTAACTATTTCACTTAATGCTGATAACATGGTGTTTATGGAATTATTTCCAAACATTTGTTGATTAACTCTTGCAGCTAATTTATCAGCAGTAGCTAATTCTATTTGATCATATTTTAATGTTAATGCTAAAAAGGAAATGATTTGATAAAAAGGTAATTCTATATAAGCCTTTAACAAACTACGACATAAATGGCCAGCTTGTTGAACTGTTTCCGTTTGTGGTGGAGATAGGGGACTAGGATATAAAAACTCCTCTGGTAAACTGGCCAATGTATTAATATCTTGCGTGGGTATTAGTTCTCTATTTACTAATACTTGTAATGTGGCTTTTAAATATTCAGGAGAATGAGGGCGATCGCAAAACTGCAATAATGATAAAATTTCCTGTGGTACATGGGAACGTCTTTCTCTTTCTCCCACATCATACAATTTTAAATCATGTTCTTGACATATTGGTTTTAAAGCATTTGCTAACCATCTTCCTTGACGGTTTTCTCTGACTAAAATAGCACCCTGAAAGTTTTTTCCATCTTGTTTAAATAATTCAATTATTTTCTTTCCTAATAATTCCACTGTATGATGAATGTCACGAGGAATATAAATTTCTAATCCTTTTCCTATGGGTTGAGGATTACCATTTTCTTGATTTACTAGTTGAATATTCTGAGGAGTAAATGGTGGATTTTGCTGATGTTTAAATTGACTATTTACCCATTGTAAAGTAAAATTAGCCGCATCTATAATTATTTGGCTACTACGTCCAGCTTGTGTCATGTTAGCCAGACGATTTTTAATTTCGCATTGTTGACAAAATTCACGGAAATAAATAGGATCAGCAGGTGTAAATGTAGAATTAATTGCTTGATTAGGATCGCCAACTCTAATCAGATTATATATCGTATCATTGTTATTTTTTTTCTCTGCTAATATTTCTAAAAGTTCCGTTTGTAAAGGACTAGAATCTTGCGCTTCATCTTCAAAAACTGCTAATATTTTACTTTGTTCTATTTTGCGAGCAGTTTCATTTTTTAATACTTTCAGTGCGCCTAATATCATATCATCATAATCAATAAATTCTTGTAATGCCATGATTTCTTGATATTCGGCATATAAACCAGCCGCGATTAAGAGAATATTATATTTTTCCACATTCTCCCCGTCTTTATCTGACTTTATTTGACTCCAATTTTGCAATTCTGCCACTGTTATTCCTGAACTTTTAGCTTCATGAATAACCGTGTATGCTAAATCTGGTAATATTTCTGTACGTAAAACTGATTGACGACGTAATTTTTCTGTTTCTTCGCCATCAAAGGATTTTCCAGTTAATAGTAAATTATAAATTTCAGGATGTTTAATAATCCATCTTTCCACAGCATCCCGAATAAATTTATGAGTTTGATTTGGTGTAATTAATTTACTGTTTTCTAATGTTAAACCGGATAAATTTGGATAACGATTGGCAATATTTAAAGCTAAACCATGTAAGGTATAAACTGTAAAATTAGTTTGGGGTAATGCTAATTCTTTTAAATTTGTTTGAATTTTTGATTTAATATTAGCAGTAGCAGAACGGGTAAATGTGACTACTATTAATTGTTTATTCTGTTTGGTTTCTATTTTGATGTTATTTTGATGTTGACGAGCGATCGCAATTGCCGCAGCAGCAGCCATTCCCGTAGATTTTCCCGCTCCAGGAACAGCAGAAACCGCTAATTCTCCATTTTGCCAATCAGCCATTTCTGTTTGTCCAGGACGCAATAATTGGCGTATTTTTAAAATACTATTTTCTAATTTTTGAATAGTCAATTTTTGCGATTTTTGTGATTGTTTAATTTCTGGATTGTTCATAGTTAATTAAAGGAAAGAACAGGCAGCAGTAAATGGTATATTGACAATTATAGTTTAGCTCTTTACTGCGTTACACTGTCGCTAATACATCCCAGAGGTAACGCTGAGTTTTTAACAATTAATCGCAATAACCCATTTTTGTAGGTCTACTCTCCGCACCATGTGCATGAAATAATTGTTATGTCCATGATTTCGCCAGAATACTATTACTATTTTCCAATATCTGGTGATAACTTGGAGATTAGTATAAAAAATTTACATTTCTACATTATTCCCACTTCTTATTTTGCGATTTTATTGGTAAAAAAACAGATCATAGTTTGTTTTGCGCCTGTAAATCGTAAATTGGACAATTATCTACAAGTTTTAGTAAAGTAGGTGGACATGAAATAACCCAAATATGCGAAGAAAAGTAAAATGGCTCAAAGCTTTTTCACTCTTGCCTTATAAATCGCAGAGATCGCATTGCTTCATTTAAAATAGGTAAGTATAAATCTTGATCTTCTGCTTTCATAATTGCCACTAAACCGCATACACCAATTTCTAATTGAACAGTTACCTGGTATTGAGTTACTACTATTTTAGTCTCTTCATCAATCATATTAAAAATATCAATTCGAGCAAAATGATCATCAATATTTTCCATGCGTTGCTCTAATATTTCCAAAGGTTGTGAACAACTATATTGTGCCTGTTCCGCCAAAAGAATCTCTGACAACTCTTGATAATTATTCTGATGATATTCAGTTTCAGGAACTTCAATAACTTTAACTGTGATACAAGGCGAATATGGTTCTCCCAAAGATTTATAATATATATCAGTAGGATAATTTATATCTTCATTGCTTTCCTGATACCATCCCATAGGCAAGATGATGGAAATACCTGTTTTTTTACCAGAAAATCGTAATTTGTGATCTGAATTATTAGTAATGTTCATATTTCTTAGCAAGTTTACTCTTGTTTTTGCTTAAATATCTCTTTTCCAGCGTTTCCACAAAGATCGAGGTATTGCAGAAACTCCTCCAGCAACGCTACCTAAAGCACCACCAGCTACACCACCAATTCCAGCAGTTACACCACCGGCTAATGTACCTACACCACCACCGATCATTTTACCAACACCTTTAGTTTTATTCCAAAATCCTCCCTCCCGCCAATTTTCCATTCCTTCATTTGCCAGTCCCTTTCCACCACTTATTAATGCCCTACCTGGAGAACTGCCCATCTTCGCACCTTCGGATAAACCTTCTATCGTTCCTTCAACAGTTTTATGTGCGCCTACAGTAATTGTTCCAGCTAATCCTCCCACTAAACCACCAGCTAATGCACCTACACCTCCTACTCCTCCCAATACACCACCAGCTAATACACCTAAACCGCCACCAATCATTGTACCAACACCTTTAGTTTTATTCCAAGCTCCTCCCTGTCTCCAATTTTCCATTCCTTCATTTGCTAGTCTCTTACCACCTTGGTAGAGTTCCTTGCCACCAAGCAGTAATGCAGCACCAGGAGCAGCCACTTCTCTACCGCGTTCAAAAATGAATTGATTACCAGCAAAGGGATTATCATTGTACTTTGTAACTTTTTCATTTGTGCCAATTTGATCATCTTTTAAACCAACATGATTACGGGCTTCATCATCAATGCCCATTTGATCTTGTTGTTGTTTAAATGCTTGATCTTGGAGCAAGAATTTCGTATGATTCATCGGACCACCACTTTCTAAATGGTGTAAATAAAATTTAGCATTTCCTTTACCTGTATATAAACCTGATCCGCCTAGATGTTTACCACCTGCTAGATCAACAATGTCGCCTGTGGCAAGATGATGTACAACTTCTGGCCTTTGATTTCCTTGCATATCATTCACATTGTTATTAAATTGTCTCACTTGCTCTTGAGTAATTCCGGGAGCTTGAAATGTGACTACTTTACTAACACTACCGGTGAAAGCAGAAGCTGCGTGCTGTGCTAATGCACCTCCTAAGCTATGCCCTGTGACGACGACTTTTCCGCCAGCTTGACTAATTAATTGTTGAATTTGATCTCGTTTTGATTTAAAAGCTATAAAACCAACTGCTACTGGATCAGCATCAGCCAGAGCATCACCTGTTTTACTAAAATCAGTTCCTTTAAAAGCTAAAACAGGTTGTTTATTAGAGCCAGGTTTAGGCATTATCAACCCACAAAATAAACCTGAACCTTGTACTGTACCCAGCCAATTTTTTTGATAACCTTGATTATCTAACCATTTTTGCATATCGTCTGGTATTCCATCTATACCATTATAAGCCAATTTATGAGCAATTAATTCATAAACAACATCTAAAGAGTCAACTTTATCTATCGCTTCTTGACCCTGTACTGTTGATTTTGCCTGTATTGTCTCTTCCTCTTCATGACGTTGTACTGGCTGCCCTGGTGCTGACTCAGATGTGGGAGAATTGATTTGGTTGACTACCTGGGATGCTACATGATCCGCCTCTTGTTCATATTTATCTCCAGGCTCTCCTATAGTCATCTTTGCTTGTATTGGTAATCGTGAATAACCCTGGAAATTAGGGTTAAAAAATTGATAATTTGGTTGTCGGTTTTGATTTCTCTGAATGATCTGGGCTTGAATTTGTCTAGCAACTATACTTTGATTAGGAATTGGTGGTTCTTTTCCAGGTAGAAATACCGGAATTTCTGGACTATTCAATCGTCTCTGTTTAGCTTCTTCATAGACTGTATCTAATTCTTCTTGACTGGTTGTTTCGCTCTGTTGTGGAGTATCTTCACCAAATGACCTTTGTACTAAGGGGTTGGTTTGTGGTGTAAATGTATGATTTTGGTTGGTGTTCCTGGTCTGAAAAGTTCGGCTATACATTTTAGATATCTCCATAGACTATATCAGCATCATAAGACGTTACATGGACTATGTACTGCTTATACTTATCGAGGATGTATAATTTTTATGTCCATGATTTAGCCACAATATTCTTTTTCTACCATATCTGGTAATAACTTGGAGATTCGTAAAAAAAACTTTACATTTCTCAAAATACCAAGATTAAACAAAATGCTAAACTCTAACTAAATTTAGGATTAAGGATGGATATTACAGCAGCGATCGCTCACCAAGGAGGTAAGTAAACAAACCCTTAACCATTGACTAATTATAATTTAGTTTTTTGGTGCATTACACTGTAGCTAACCTATCCTAAAACTCGTATAATTTTCAATATTGAAAACAAGTATTTAAGGCAACCAATTTTGATTTAATAATTGTTCAAGACTGTAGGGACAATCTTCAGGACAATCAATGAGCATACCAGTTTTCTGTTTCACGTATTTTAATGCTTTTTCATATATTTTCTCTTTGTTGTCTTGCAGATGATTGAGTAAATTTTGGGTTATATCCTCGTTAATTTGGGTTCTAAAACTCATAATTTCTGCTCGCCAGTGATTTGAATTATACTCTTGTTCAGAAGTCCAATATTGTAGCAGTAGTAAATGTCTAATAATCTGTTCTAAAAATCTTTCTACTGTTTTTTTGTCTCGCCGACTCAATTCTTCTAATTCCTCAATTAAATGTTCTATGTCGAGACTTTCTAGTTGTTTTTCTTTTAATAGTTTCAGGGTTTTTTCTAACCATTTCTCATTATCAATTTCATACAGAGAATATAGTTCATTCACTTGAGTCATTGCTGTACTCTACTCACTTTTTTACTCATGAATAATTTATTTCACCTATTATTTTACCATATTATTGTTCAGAGAGGGGATTCACTGTACTCCGCACTCCGCACATCATCATGATTATAAGCAACTTGTGTTATTTATTGAGATAAGTTACCCAAACCGCCTAGTTTCAGTTCAGTATATATTTGCAGGCAAGATGCCTGCACTACTGTTAACCAGGGAATAGGTCTAAGTCTGTCAAAGCCCCAACACTACTAGAGGATACTAATTTGGCATATTTGCCCAAAATACCTTTTGTATAACGTGGTGGATGGGATACATATACAGCACGCCGTTTTGCCAATTCTTCATCACTAATGTTAACTTGTAATAGGCGATTATGGGCATCTATGGTGATGCTATCTCCTTCTTGCACTAGGGCAATATTACCACCTACGGCTGCTTCTGGGGCTACATGGCCTACTACCATCCCATAAGTACCACCAGAAAAGCGGCCATCGGTAATTAACCCAACGGAGTCCCCTAATCCTGCTCCTATGATAGCTGATGTGGGAGCTAACATTTCCCGCATTCCTGGTCCGCCTTTTGGCCCTTCGTAACGAATAATAATCACATCCCCAGCAACTATTTTACCCGCCAATATGGCATCTAAACATTCTTCTTCTGATTCAAATACTCTGGCTGGTCCGGTAATTACAGGTTTTTTAACTCCTGTAATTTTTGCTACTGCTCCTTCCGTAGCTAAGTTGCCTTTGAGAATGGCTAGATGTCCTTGGGGGTACATGGGGTTTTCCCAGGGACGGATAACATTTTGGTTACTTGCTGGTGTACTGGGTACATCTGCCAAAATTTCGGCGACGGTTTGACCAGTGATGGTGATACAGTCGCCATGTAGTAGGTTATGGTCAAGTAACATTTTCATTACTTGGGGAATACCACCAGCTTTATGTAAATCTGTGGCTACGTATTGTCCACTGGGTTTTAAATCACATAACACCGGTACACGGGCACGGATGGTTTCAAAGTCGTCTAGGCTTAATTCTACACCTGCTGTGTGGGCGATCGCTAAAAAGTGTAGTACGGCATTGGTGGAACCACCCACGGCCATAATTACGGATATGGCATTTTCTATAGATTTACGGGTGATAATCTGCCGAGGTAATATTTGTTTACGAATGGCTTCTACTAGTACCTGGGCTGATTTTTCGGTACTTTCTGCTTTCTCCGCATCTTCGGCCGCCATGGTGGATGAGTAGGGTAAACTCATTCCCAAGGCTTCAAAGGCTGATGACATAGTATTTGCTGTGTACATTCCGCCACAGGATCCCGCACCAGGACAAGCACGCTTTTCTACTTCTATGAGTTCCTTTTCGTCAATTTTACCTGCGCTATATTCACCAACTGCTTCAAAGGCACTGACTACGGTTAAGTCTTTACCTTTATAATGTCCAGGTTTGATTGTTCCTCCATATACAAAAATAGCAGGTATATTCATCCGTGCCATAGCGATCATTGCACCAGGCATATTTTTGTCACAACCACCTATAGCGATGACTCCATCCATACTTTGTCCAGTGCAAGCTGTTTCTATGGAGTCGGCAATAACTTCACGGGAAACTAGGGAATATTTCATACCTTCTGTTCCCATGGAAATACCATCACTGATGGTAATTGTACCGAAAATTTGCGGCATTGCTCCGGCATTTTTTATACCTTGTTCTGCACGCAATGCCAATTGATTAATGCCCATGTTACATGGTGTAATGGTACTATAGGCATTAGCAATACCGACGATCGCTTTGTTAAAATCTCCATCTTGAAAACCTACAGCACGTAGCATAGCACGATTAGGCGATCGCTGCACCCCTTGTGTGATAACCTGACTCTTTAAATTTTCGGACATGGATCTTGTTCTTTGTAAACTATAAATTTAGATATAGATTATATTAACTCAAGTTGCTAGTTAGGAGTCAGTAGGGGTAAAGCACCGCTAAACCCGTGCAGAGAGTCAGTTTTCCAGGAGAGGCGAACGTCCGCCCCTACTGACTTGGTGAGTTGTGACTCGATTAAAAAGGTAGAAACTGTAATAATACTGATCCTAAACTGCCCACAAAATCCATAAAACTGGGTTTACCAGCGCTAATGTTTTCTGTGTATGGTGTTTTTAATTCTTTGACAAAAGCCTTAGCTGTGGCTATTCCTTGAGTATTTTTTTCCCTTTCAAATAGCACAGCAGCTATTGTTGCATCTTGTAATGCACTTTTGCGATCTAAACTTTGATAACTAGCTATTCCCCGCGCTAAATATGCACCTGCATAGTCTGGTTTAAGAGCGATCGCTTGACTAAAATAATCAATAGCAGGTTTTAAATTACCTTTATCTGCTGCTGCAACCCCCAAAGCATAAAAATCTTCTGGTCTAGCTATTTGCGATGGTATTCCTAGAGCACCTTGTAAATTTGCCCCAGTGAGATTAGCGCCTTTTAATTCTGCATTACTCAAGTAAGTATTTCTTAAATCTGCACCAGTTAAATTCGCGCCACTTAATTTTGCTTCAGTTAAATTAGCACCGAATAAACTTACACCACGCAAATCTGCACCACGTAAATCTGCACCTGCTAAATTTGCCCGACTGAGATTAGCACCTACTAAATTAGCACCAATTAAATTAGCACCTGCTAAATCAGCCATAACTAAACCTGCATTATTTAATACACATTTTTGACATTGTTTAGTTGCTAATAACTGTCTAATATTATCATAGCCACTAGCTTGAACTACAGTAGGTAAACTCATTGTCAGTAAAAATACGGTAGTGACTAAAGTGTGAATTTTCATAAGTTTTCATAATTTTCTATAAGTTTTTAGTAATATAACAAAAAGATCCTCGACTTCTTAAAGAAGTCGGGGATCTGATATTAATAAATGTGATCAGACTCAGGCAAGGATTTTTGTATATCCTCTGTGAGTGAAGTATTAACAGGTAAAGAAACAGAATTTTCAGAAGTAGGTATTTCTGTTAATTTTACTGAAGTTACTACTGAATTAGTAGAGGTGGTACAATGAAAATAAGTACCAAAAATTTTATCATAATTAGAAACTACAGCTAAGAATGTTCCCGCTACAATAGAAATAGGTAATGGCAAAGAAAAACCTTTAACCCAATTAAATAATTCTGCTAAAGCGAAAAGTACAAAAAAGCAAACTAACCAAACCGCCATAATTTTTAGTCCTAGTTTAAGAGGTGATCATCTTGTACAGGACTTACCCAACTGTTACATTGGTAGGGTGTGGTTCGACAAGCTCACCAACCACGTCAAACAGTATAAATCATGTAAATAACCAAATTGTTGATATCTAACGCACCCACTCAACAGATTTTTTAGTGTGACACCTGCGTAAGTCCTATTATAGATCAAGTGTGATATTGACAGTTAGTAGTTGGAACTATTTGACATACTCACCGACCTAAAGGCGCGGTGATTCTTGACGCTTCACTGACTGATGCTACCTAAGTAGTCTTACTCTGCCTCTGCATCCGTTTAGAGTCGTGGCAATGCCCTATCCCGACTTTATTGATATTTTTGGCAGATGCTAAATCATCACTTTACCTGTTCCCAAAGAAGCAGGTAAAAAATTACAGGACTTACGCAAAACATAACAAAAGTAGGGATAATTCATGAATTATACCTACGCAAGAATCAGGTTTTGAGTCGAATCTTGCCTAAGTCCTAAAATTAATTAGCTAAAATAATGTAGATGTTTAGTAATTTAGCAGATTTTGTAATGATTGAAGTTGAACATCTCAGTAAAGTATATGGTTCTACCCCTGCAATTACAGATGTGACTTTTAGGGTTGAACCTGGAGAAATTGTGGGGTTTTTGGGTCCTAATGGTGCAGGTAAAACTACCACTATGCGAGTTTTATCGGGATATTTACCTGCTACCAGTGGTACAGCCAGAATTGCGGGTTATGATGTTCATGATCAATCTTTAGCTGTACGTCAACGCATTGGTTACTTACCCGAGAATCCTCCTTTATATCCTGAAATGACAGTAAGAGGTTTTTTACATTTTGTTGCCCAGATTAAAGGAGTTGCAGCAGGCGATCGCTCTGAAAAAGTCCAAGCAGCCATCCAGCGTTGTAATTTACAAGATAAAGAAAAAGTCATTATTCGCAAACTGTCTAAAGGATATCGTCAAAGAGTGGGTATTGCCCAAGCGATCGTTCATGATCCACCAGCTATCATCTTGGATGAACCTACCGTTGGTTTAGACCCAAGACAAATTATGGAGGTACGCAACCTGATTAAAAGTTTAGCTGGAACACACACAATTATTCTCTCTACCCACATCTTACCAGAAGTGAGCATGACCTGTAGTCGAGTAGTGATCATCAATCGCGGTAAAATAGTCGCTATCAATAGCCCAGAAAACCTGATGACACAATTAACAGAAGGTTCTGGTTATGAATTAGAAATTGCTGGAGATGTATCTTTAGCTAAACAAATGTTAGAAAAAATCCCCGGTATTAATTTAGTAGTATCCATGTCTAGTCATCATTATTCATCCACAGATCATACCTGTTTACGAGTGATATCTCAACCAGGAAAAGAACCAGGTAAAGACATAGTAAATGCCTTAAATAACGCCGGATTTGATTTGTATGAAATGCGTCGTGTAAATGCTACCCTAGAGGATGTTTTTCTGGAACTAACCACATCAGAAAAAACCATTTCTTCAAATATTGATTCAGAAGTTAACCCTGATATTCAAGATGAACAAAACCCTACCATGAATCTTAATCAAGAGGTAGAAACAACAGAAAAAGATGCAGAATCACCAGGAGAAAATCTTTAAATGGGTATAGTTATTGCTAACATTATTGCTATTTATCGTCGTGAATTACAAAGTTATTTTGTATCACCTTTAGCCTACGGTATCACCAGTGTATTTTGGCTATTAGCTGGGTTATTTTTCGTGATGATCTTACTAGGTCCCCAAGGAATTTTAGTCACAGTAGCAGCTTTTGATTTACAAGGACAACAATATGGTATTCAAGTACCACCAGTAGATGTTCCTTATGAATTTATGTTAGCATTTTTTGATAGAATGGGGTGGTTACTACTATTTATCCTGCCTATTTTGTCTATGGGATTATACACCGAAGAACGTAAACGAGGAACTTTAGAACTATTAGCCACTTCCCCGGTGACAAATTGGGCTGTAGCTATTGCTAAATTATTAGGAGTAACTACTTTTTTTCTAACAATGATATTACCACTTTTAGGATTAGAAATTTTCACCTTATCTAAATCTAATCCTCCTTTATCTCCCATAATTCCTATTCTCGCCCATGGAGGTTTATTACTATTTGCCACCGCAATTTTATCATTAGGAATGTTTATTTCTTCCTTGACAGATAGCGCAATTTTAGCCGCAATTCTCACTTTTGCTTTAATGGTTTTGCTGGTATTTATAGATTTAATTGGTAATAGTCTTCCTAGTCCTCTTGGGAGCGCAATTAGTCATTTATCCATCCTCAAACATTACAATACTCTCATTCAAGGGATTTTTGATACTAGTTCATTAATTTTATTTGCCAGTTATATTATTTTAGGCATATTTCTCACAGCACAATCAATTGATACACTACGTTTTCAAAGACAATAGTACAGGAGTTAAGCAACCGGAACATTAGTAGGGTGCGTCAGACAGCATAAATCATGTAAATAAACATATTCTTGATATCTGACGCACCTTATCGTACTGGAACATTAGTAGGGTGCGTCAGACAGCATAAATCATGTAAATAAACATATTCTTGATATCTGACGCACCTTATCGTACTGGAACATTAGTAAGGTGCGTCAGACAGCATAAATCATGTAAATAAACATATTCTTGATACCTGACGCACCCTACATCTAAATTGTATTATCAGGCGTTGCTGAATTGGAGTATAATATTTATTTCGATTTCGATTTCGATTTCGATTTCGATTTCGCGCATCAGCGAAGCGAAGCACTTGCGTTAGATGCAAAGTTTCAAATTTTGAATTTCTCAATTTTATACCTGAGTTCAGCAAAGCCTTGTATCATCAAAAAGCCGACAATTAAAGTAGTGCAAGCATCTTGCTTGCATCGCTTATCTAAATAAAGACTATAATCTCAAATCTCAAACAATGCTGAAAAGTAAATTTGCCAATACACTTGTAAAATTATTAGTCAAACTATTCTTTTTGCTTGGACCATTTCTATTGACTGCTGGTTTAACCATAGGAATAGCGTCAGAAAAATGGGGAATTATTCCTTTATCACTGTTAATTACAGGTATAGTTATTTGTGGTTTATGGCTAATATTAAAACTGCGAGAAACTCAATGGTTAGAAAAACGTTCCACTCAGTCAGGTACTAATGCTATCATTGCTACTTTATCAGTTCTGGCAATTTTAGCCATGATTAATTTTCTCGGTATTCGTTATCATCTACGTTTAGATTTAACAGATAATCAATTATTTACCCTTGCACCACAATCACGAGAATTAGTCACTAATTTATCACAACCTGTAAAACTTTGGTTATTTACCACCCAAAAAAATCCCCAAGATCAAGAATTATTAAAGAATTATACTCGTGAAAGTAGTAATTTTCAATATGAATATGTGGATCCCCAATTAAAACCAGGACTAGCGAAAAAGTTTAATGTTAAACAAGATGGTGATGTTTACCTAGAAGTTAATAATCAACAAAAATTAGTCCAAAATATTAACCAAAATCAACCACTTTCTGAAGTAAGAATAACTAATACTCTCCAACAAATTACCACTTCTACTAATGTTAAAATTTATTTTCTTCAGGGTCATGGAGAAATTCCAATTTCCGATACTCAAGAAAAAATTCCCGAAGCCATTCAAGCATTAAATGAGAGAAATTTTACCACATTACCTTTAAATTTAACATCACAACCTCAAGTTCCTGTAGATGCTGCTGCTGTGGTAGTTGCTGGACCGCAAAGAGGACTTCTGGTAGGAGAAGTTACTGCTTTACAAGATTATTTAAAACGTGGTGGTAATTTATTATTAATGCTTGACCCTAATAAAGATTCTCAACTTGATCCTCTTTTAAAAGACTGGGGTATTACTTTAGATCAAAGGTTAATTATTGATAATTCTGGAGAAAGTTTAGGATTAGGACCTGCTGCTATTTTAGTGACGGAATATGGAGAACATCCTATTACTAAAGATTTTGGTAATGGTATTTCTGTCTATCCTTTAAGTCGTCCTATAGTTGTTACTTCTGTTCCTAATGTTGAATCTATGACTTTATTAAAAACTAAGCCTTTTCCTAATAGTTGGGCTGAAAGTGATCAAAATTCTGAAAAGTTGGAATTTAATGAAGATAAGGATCTTAAAGGTCCTTTGACTTTAGGGGTAGTTTTACGCAAAAAGTTATCAGCAATACCTACAGTTTCTCCTAGTTCTCCGATTTCTACACCTACAGTTTCTCCTAGTTCTCCGATTTCTACACCTACAGTTTCTCCTAGTTCTCCGATTTCTACACCTACAGTTTCTCCTAGTTCTCCGATTTCTACACCTACAAATTCTCCTAGTTCTCCGATTTCTACACCTACAAATTCTCCTAGTTCAACGAGTGTCATAGACACTAATAAAAATACTAATACAAATACTAATACTAATACAAATACAAATAATAAAGAATCACGTTTAGTAGTATTTGGTAATTCTAGTTTTATTGGCAATGGTTTATTTAGACAACAATTAAATGCAGATGTATTTTTAAACTCTGTAACTTGGGTAAGTCAACAAGATCAACAAACCTTATCAATTCGTCCTAAAGAACAAAAAAATCGCCGGATTATCATTTCTACCAATGAGGCAAATATATTAACCATAGTAGCAATTTTGGTATTACCTTTACTTGGTTTAATAGTAGGTGTTATTATTTGGTGGATACGACGTTAACAGGACTTACGCAACTGGCACATTGGTAGGCTGCGTCAGATATCAACAATCTGTTTATTTGCAGGATTGATTCTGAAGTAGTTGGTAAGCTCGTCGAACCACACCCTACAAAAGATTTTTGGTCTGACACTTGCGTAAGTCCTAGTTAATTGTAGAGATATCAGCTATTAAGCTGTTGTGCAGCTAGTGGGTAAGATACTTACTCTTAATTAACATCATAAATTAACAACATCATTAACAACATGAGATTACCACGTTCTACCTTAGTTTTAATATTTTTAGCTGTGAGTTTAGGAAGTTTTGTTTATTTTTATGAAATTAAAAACAAAACTGCACAACAGCAAGTTAAATCACAAACATCAAAAATATTTACTTTTGCTGCTGACGATGTACAATCTTTAACTGTAAAAACTAAAGATATGACATTACAATTAGCCAGAATAAATAGCAATAAAACATCAGATAAAAAACCACAGTGGGAAATAAAATCTCCTGTATCTGCACTAGCTAATGATGGTGTTGTCTCTTATTTGATGGATTTATTAATTGATGGTAAAATTCAGAAAACTACCTCTATTTTACCATCTCAATTATCAGAATTTGGTTTAGATAAACCTTTGGCTACAATTGATGTTACACTGAAAAATCAGCAAAGTCATCAGTTAATTTTAGGTAAATCTGATTTTAATAATGAATTTATATATGCTAAAGCTAATCCTGGTAGAAATAGGGATTTACTTTTGATATCTAAAGATTTTGCTAATGCAGTTAATCGGAATTTGTCAGAATGGCAACTATCAGGACAAAATCAACTAGATATAGATAATAAATCACAATCTTTACCCAGTTTACCTAGTCTTCCTCCTATAACTGCTACTCCTAGTTCTGTTGTTTCTCCTGCTATTTCCCCTACTTCAGCTAGTTCTCAAACTACATCCCAAACTATGTCAACTCCACCTAAGAATACACCTAAAAATACACCTAAAAATACATCAAATTCTCCCAATAAGACATCTAAAACTACATTAAACACACCTGAACATACATCTGGAATTACACCAAACAATACAGAAAATACCTCAAATGTTCCACTTAAATAAAACTATAGGATAGATTAACTTCTGATGATAAAAAAAACAGCAACATTGTTAATTTCTTGCCCAGATCAACAGGGTTTAGTAGCAAAAATTGCTAATTTTATTTACGCTAATGGTGGCAATATTATTCATGCAGATCAACATACAGATTTTGAAGCTGGATTGTTTTTAACTAGGATAGAATGGGAGTTAGAAGGCTTTAATTTACCAAAGGATCTCATTAGTCCTGCTTTTAATGCTATTGCCCAACCTTTAGGGGCAAAATGGGAATTACATTTTTCAGAAACTATACCGAGAATTGCTATTTGGGTTAGTCGTCAAGACCATTGTTTATATGATTTAATTTGGCGATATCGTGCTAAAGAATTTCAGGCTGAAATTGCTTTAATTATTAGTAATCATCCTCATTTACAGGCAATAGCTAAACAATTTAATATTGACTATTATCATGTTCCTATTACTAAAGATAATAAGTTAGAACAGGAAGAGAAACAGTTAGAGTTACTCAAACAATACAAAATTGATTTAGTTGTTTTGGCTAAATATATGCAAATTATGAGTGGGGATTTTATTGAAAAATTTCCGCAAATTATTAATATTCATCATTCATTTTTACCTGCATTTATTGGCGCAAATCCCTATCATCGTGCTTTTGAAAGAGGTGTAAAAGTAATTGGGGCAACTGCCCATTATGCTACTGCTGATTTAGATGCAGGTCCTATTATTGAACAGGATGTGGTGCGTGTTAGTCATCGAGATGATGTGGATGACTTAATTAGAAAGGGTAAAGATTTAGAACGGGTTGTATTAGCGCGTGCTGTGAGATATCATCTGCAAAATCGGGTTTTAGTATATGGTAATAGAACTGTAGTTTTTGAATAAAGGAATCTAACTGTAATGAATAAGTTCACATATCAAACATTAAAAATTTCTCTACCTATAATTTTATTAAGTATTTGTCTAGGAGGTAGAAGTACCTTATCCCAAACATTACCACTAACATCTAATTTGATTAGTTTTAATACTCCCGCAGGGGAGAGATTACTATTAAGTAGTAGATCAAGAAGTGATTTTTTTCCTTTAAGTACACAATTTGTTACTCAAGAAAATCAAGCATTTTGTGGTGTTGCTAGTATGGTAATGGTATTAAATAGTTTACAAGTTTCTGCACCAGAAGCACCGGAATATAAACCTTTTAAGGTATTTACTCAAGGTAACTTTTTTAATAATCCTAAAACCATAAAGGTAGTGAGTCGTGATATAGTTGCCCGTCAAGGGATGACTTTACAACAATTAGGAAACTTATTAGCAAGTTATGATGTAAAAGTAGAAGTTTATCATGCGGGTAATTCTAGTTTAGAAAGGTTTCGTCAATTAGCACAAGAGAATTTGAAAAGTTCAGATAATTTTATTCTTGTGAATTATTTGCGTAAAGAAATAGGCCAGGAAAGTGGTGGACATATTTCACCTTTAGCGGCCTATAATGAGTCGACGGATAGATTTTTGATTATGGATGTTTCTCGTTATAAGTATCCACCTGTTTGGGTAAAAACTAGTGATTTGTGGAAAGCGATGAATACGCAAGATCAATCATCAGGAAAAACTAGGGGTTTTGTTTTGGTAAGTAAGTAATTTACCAATTACCTACCAATTACCAATTACCAATTACCAAAGAAAGTTATTTATAGGATTTATCTATGGGAAAAGTTCCTAATATTTCATCAACTCCCGCGCCTCTACCTGCTTCTCCATCAGAATTCCAATCATTATTTGAATCTATGAGTGTTACTCCTGCTTGGTAATAACATTGTAGTTGTATAGATTTCTGATCTTCTGAGATTAATAAGTTGAAGTTTCCGCTTTTTGTGGCACATTGAAATTGAGCTTTTTTAATTTGAGTTCCATATTTTTCTTCTAAATATTTAGTATAAGGTGTATCGCTGGGTAATGGTGTGAGAAATTTGCTTTCGTTTCCTGGTATTGGTAATGCACCTAAAGGTGATCCATAGCGATCGCCATTTTTTTGTTTTTTAGCTTCCCAACAGGCAAAATACACTTTTTTATTTTGATCGCCTGGATAAGTTCTTAAACCAATAATTTGATTTTTTGGACATTCTTTTGTATATTTTTGGGTATATTCTGGATAGCGATCGCTTAATTTTTTAAATAATATTTCACATTTTTGCTTTCCACAATTACCTTTAATGATCGGTTTTTTAGTAATCTGCGCTAAGGCAATTTCTGAGTTAACTAATAATGGGATAATTGGTAAAAGGAGGATTAATTTCCTTAGTTTCATATTTTTATATCAAGATATGTTTATGTTTGTCTAGTGTTTCAGTTCTCAGGTGCGTCAGAATGCTTACTTTTAAATAAGCTAATTTTTGATATCTGACGCACCCTACTAATAATGAATGTGTGTTAATTTTCCACTTACTTCTTCACAACATTTAAACGTTGCGTGATAATTGTCATATTTTCCCCCCGACGAATTACGGCGGAAATCCATTGACTACCAGGTGTAGATGGTGCGCGTCCAACTTTAAACAGTCCACCAGCATCGAGGAAGGTTAAATTAGCCATTGTGGGATTAAGTAGCTTTGTAGGTTTAATAGGTTCTTCTAAAGCAGCACCTAATAACATATCGTCTCCTAAAGGTTCTTCCACAATCGCATCAAAGATATATTTCTCTCCTACTTTGACCTGCTGTGGTAGTTTGATTTCTACTTTAGGAGGTTTACTACCCATAGTTAGTTCAGTACGTTCTAAGAGAATGTCTTGACGGACAATTTTCGTTCCAGAAATGCGTTGACGTGATTTAATGGTTGATTTTAGTTTAAAATCGTTAGATTTAGAAGGTACACCTGTGATATTTGTTATAGTTTCCGCTACAATGCTATTACCTTCAGATTTCCAAGATTCTAACTTTGTGCTGTACTGTAATTGAGGGTAACGCTTCCATAATGCTGTTAAGGCTTGTTCCATAGATTTACGGTTTAAACCATCGCCATGAGCAAAATTATTGCTGTAAAATTGCATTACACCTCTAACGTTACCTTCACTGGCTGCTTTGTCAATCTGAGTTAATAGCTTAGTGATTTCTGCAGGAGAGTTCTGAGGTTTAGCTTCTGCAATGGGTAGACTAATAGTCAGCAACAAGGAAATAAGGGAAAGACCAAATGGTAAAGTTTTGTTACGTTTGATTAATAAATTGGTAATTTTAGGCATTAGTCACAGTTTAGTGATTTAAGGTAGGGAATTTGTTTTATCTTAATGAAGCTAGGCGATAAATGGTATAGCTTTCATGATAAATGCAAAAAAAATTAAATTACTTATAGCAGCTAGTGGTACAGGTGGACATTTATTTCCGGCCATTGCCCTAGCGGAAAAACTTTCTGACTATGATATTCAATGGTTGGGTGTTCCCCATCGCTTAGAAACTGAACTTAAACTTCCATATACGTTAAATATTATTGATGTGGAAGGTTTTCAACAAGGTTTAAGTTTAGCTTCTTTGAGAACTTTATTCAAGTTAATTAGGGGAATTTTAACAGTAAGAAAACTTATTAAACGCGAAAATTTTCAAGCTGTATTCACCACTGGTGGATATATTGCAGGTCCAACTATATTAGCTGCGCGTTCTTTGGGTTTACCCGTGATATTTCACGAGTCTAACGCTTTACCAGGTAAAGTAACTCGTTTTTTTGGTCCTTGGTGTGATACAGTAGCGATTGGGTTTGAGGTTACTAGTCAATATTTACCCAAAACAAAAACTGTTTGTTTAGGTACTCCTGTGCGATCGCAATTTCTAGCAGAAAGTCAGGATCACCAGCTAGACTTACCTATTCCCGATGGTGTTCCCTTAATAGTGGTTTTTGGCGGAAGTCAAGGTGCAGTAGCTATAAATAAGCTGGTGCGAGAATCAGCACAATCATGGTTTGATGCAGGTGCTTATATTGTGCATTTAACAGGAGATAAAGATCCTGATATGAACAGCTTACAGCATCCCCAATATATCGCCTTACCATTTTATGATCAAATGGCGGGTTTATTGAAAAGAGCTAATTTAGCTATTAGTAGATCCGGTGCTGGTAGTTTAACAGAATTAGCGGTATGTGGTACACCTGCGATTTTAATACCCTATCCTTTTGCGGCGGAGGATCATCAAAGTTATAATGCAGCAGTATTTAGTCAAGCAGGGGCGGCTATAACTTGTAAACAATTGGAATTAAGTAAAGATATATTAACAGAAACAGTTTTAAGACTACTGAAATCACCTACAGAATTAACACAAATGGGAGAGAGAGCAAAAGCGATCGCTATTCCTGATAGTGCAGAAAGACTAGCATCTTTAGTGAGAAAAATCCTAGAATAAACCATTGGGGATCAAAAATGTTATCATAATTTAATAGATAACATGATTCTCATTGAGGTAAGTACAAATGTTCAGGGGTAGATCAAGAAAAAAGGGTAATTATTATCCAATAATGGCTGCATTAATTGTTATCTTTGTAGGACATTCAACTATTGATTCAAGTTTTACTAATGAGACGCAAAAAACCCTAGCATTATCTCAAAATACTAACAATATAGATGCCAAAAAAGCCCTAGAATTAGTTTGGAGTATTCCCCAAATAAGGAAAAAAGCGCGAGAAATTGAAAAACTTTCTCAAGGTACAATTAGAGTTAGCATTGCTGTGGATAGTTCTCCTAGTGCTGAACAACCATATTATGTGATTAAAACATTAGAAAATCATGCAGATAATAGTACCATTCCTATTTATTGGTTGCGGGTATTTCATTCTGGTAAAATAGAGGCTTTAGACATTGTTAATAATCAATATATACCTGTGGAAAAATGGCATCCTGATGGTAGATAAATAGGGTGAAAAACAATACTCCTATATTAATTTAGATGATACTGTTTATCATAATTTAGCAACAGATAATCAAAAATAGATGATAATTAAAAAAAATGTGATGATTTCCATAATTATTCCCACCTTAAATGAAGCTGAAAATATTGCCACAATTGTCAAAGTAATTAATCATAGTAACTCTACCAATACTATGGAAATGATCATAGTTGATGGAGGTTCACAAGATGATACGGTAAAAATAGCCGAATCTTTAAATATCAAATTACCCCTAAAAGTGATTAATTCTGCTCCCGGCCGTGCCATGCAAATGAATAATGGTGCTATAATTGCTCAAGGTGAAATTTTATTATTTCTCCATGCTGATACTCTATTACCAAATAATTTTGCAGAAATGATCCTTAGCTGTATGCAAAAATCGGGAATAGTCGCTGGTGCTTTTACTTTGAAAATAGATAGCAATAATTGGGGTTTACGTTTAGTAGAATGGGGTGTAAAATGGCGATCGCTATTTTTGCAATTACCCTATGGAGATCAAGCTATTTTCATGAAAAAAGATACATTTAACCAAGTTGGTAAATTTCCTGAACTTCCCATCATGGAAGATTTTGAAATTATCAAAAGATTAAAAAAAATGGGAAAAATAGCAATTATATCTGATCCGGTAATTACCTCATCAAGAAGATGGTTAAAAAAAGGTATATTCCACACTACAATATTAAATCAAATCATCATTATTGCCTATGTATTAGGAATTTCTCCCGCAACAATTGTAAAATGGTATAGATCCTAGATCCCCGACTTCTTTAAGAAGTCGGGGATCTGAATCTAATCTATTAATCTATCACCACTAGCACATTAAATTATGAACTACATACAACAACTATTAATAAATACCTTAGAATGGATTAATAATTTAGGTATAATTGGGGGAATAGCATTTATTAGTTTATATATTATTGCCACAATTACCATTTTACCCGGTTTAATTTTAACATTAGGTGCAGGAGTAATATTTGGAGTAATTTGGGGATCTATATATGTCTTTATTGGTGCTACCATAGGGGCTGTATTTGCATTTTTAATAGGACGTTATTTAGCCAGAAATTGGGTAAAATCAAAAATATCTACTTATAAAAAATTTGCGGCTATAGATCATGCAATAGGTAAAGAAGGATTCAAAATAGTCTTTTTAACCAGACTTTCTCCCCTATTTCCTTTTAATATCTTAAACTATGCTTTAGGTATTACTAGTGTTTCCTTAAAAGATTATTTTCTAGCTTCTGTAGGGATGATACCAGGAACAATTATGTATGTTTATCTTGGTTCATTAGCAGGTAATTTAGCATTAATTGGTACTGCTAATCAACCTAGTAATTCTACTATTCAATGGGTATTAAAAATTATTGGTTTCATAGCAACATTGATAGTAACAATTTATGTAACAAAGATAGCTAAAAAAGCGTTAGAAACAATTGATAATTGATATTAAAAAACTAAAGATACCCGACTTCTTTAAGAAGTCGGGTATCTAACTAACTACAAAAGGTGAAAAGAAATGACTAATTCAGAATATGAGAGAATTATAGTTAGGCCAACAGATGAATATAATCAAAAATTGGTACAAAATACCCATCCAGAAACATGGATCAATCCGCAACCAGTAGAATGTTATGATTTAGTTATTATCGGTGCGGGAGTTGCTGGTTTAGTAGTTGCTGCTGGTGCTGCGGGTTTAGGTATAGGATTAAAAATAGCATTAATAGAAAAACATTTAATGGGAGGAGACTGTTTAAATTTTGGTTGTATTCCTTCTAAAAGTTTAATTCGTTCTTCTCGTGTTATTGGAGAAATTTGGAAAAGTAAAGATTTAGGAATGAATATATCCCCTATTTCTCGCAAAATTGATGTTGATTTTGCCTCAGTTATGGCTAGAATGAGAAAAATTAGGGCTAATATTAGTGAAAATGATTCGGTGCAAAGATTTAAAAAATTAGGTGTGGATGTTTTTTTAGGATCGGGTAAATTTATTAATCAAAATACTATTGAAGTTAGTGGTAAAAAACTCAAGTTTAAAAAAGCAGTCATAGCTACTGGTGCGCGGGCTAAAAAACCTGATATTCGCGGTATTGAAGAAGTGGGATATTTAACTAATGAAAGTGTTTTTTCTTTGATTCAAAAACCAGATAAATTAGCAGTTATTGGTGGTGGACCTATTGGTTGTGAACTCGCGCAGGTGTTTAGAAGGTTAGGTTGTGAAGTTACTTTATTTCATCGTGGTTCACATATTTTAAATAAAGAAGATCCCCAAGCAGCAGCAATTTTACAAGAAGTATTAGTTAAGGAAGGTATCCGCTTAGTTTTAAACTGTAAAATAGAAGAAGTTGTCAAGGTTACTGAAGGTAAAAGATTGTATTTTAGTAGCAATGAAGATCGAGATTCTATTACGGTTGATGAGATTTTAGTGGGAGTGGGAAGAACACCAAATGTAGAAGATTTGGATTTAGAAAATGTGGGAGTTGCATATAATGAACAGGGGGTAATAGTTAATAATTATTTGCAAACTACTAACCCGAAAATTTATGCAGCAGGGGATATCTGCATGAGTTGGAAATTTACCCATGCGGCCGATGCAGCAGCAAGAATAGTGATTAAAAATGCTTTATTTTCACCTTTTGGAATTGGTAAATCTCGGTTTAGTGATTTAATTATTCCTTGGGTAACTTATACAGATCCCGAAATTTCCCATGTGGGAATTTATCCAAGTGATGCGAAAAAATTAGGGTTAGAAATAGAGACAATAAAGATTAATTTTAGTACAATAGATAGAGCGATCGCTGATAGTGAAGAATTTGGTTTTTTAAAAATTTATCATCGAAAAGGTAGCGATGAAATTTTAGGCGCTACCATAGTTGCCAGTCATGCTGGAGAAATAATTTCCCAGCTAACCACCGCTATGGTTAATAAAATAGGATTAAGTCAACTTAGTAGCGTAATTTATCCCTATCCAACCCAAGCAGAAGCAATTAAAAAAGCAGCAGACGCTTATCGTCGCACTTTATTAACAGATAAAACTAAACAATTACTGGGATTTTTACATAAGTTATCTTAATTTATCTTAATTTATCTTACACTTTAGCTGCACATCAGCTTAGTAAATCGAACTGTTAAATTTTAGTTAATTAAATTATGGTGCGTTATACTAATATAACGCACGCAAAAATTAACTAACAACTTCAACGGTTTTAGTTTCTGGTAATAACCGTTTTACACTTTGTTTAACAAAAGTTTCCAAAACAGCTAACTTCTGATTTTGTTGGAAAACATTTTGCAAAATTCCCTTGAGTTGTTCCAAGTTTAAACCATTTCCTGTTGCTATTGCTATTTCCTGCTGTTCAAAATATGCAACTAAACTTAAACCCGCAATTCGAGTCAAATAAGCTGCACTTACTCCTTCCACTAATCCCCCAGCTATAAACGTGATAGCATTAGTTTTGAGAATACCTGTAACTGCTCTGGTGGATAATTCAACTAATCCTAATTTTGCCATACTAGTTCCCATTGTTCCCGCAATAGTTTGGGCCTGTTCTAGGGAAAATTTTTGTTGATAAATGTTTCCTAAATCCATTACCATTTGTCCAGTAATGGCCGCAGTTGCTAATATATCTAATGCAGGAATGGGGTTAGCAAATGCAGCCGCCGCAGCTATCCATTGATATTGTTCAATAATCGGATTTGCGCGATCGCTCCGCACTTGATTTAAACTATTCTTAGCTGCATTTTTTAGTAGTAAAACTTTCCGCATCGTAGTTTTACAAACTAACTGTTCTCGCTGTTCTGTGCAAATAATTGATAATTGTTCCGTCAACTGTTGCATATCAGAACTTGGTTTTTCTATCCATTCTTGCACAGTGGTATCATCATTATATTTTCGCACTTTTACAGGTACAGGATCAGCCGCAATACTAACTACATTATTACCAACTCGACCTTTTAAAGATTGTAAAATAGTAGCGCGTTCATCTATCATATATTGGTCTTGTTTATTGAAAACCAATAAAGTAGATTGTTTAGTTTTTTGCAATTGTTCCCAAACTTTAAATTCTGAATCAGTCAAATCTCCATTAGTTAAAAACAACACAAAATCAGATTTTTGCATTGTTAATAATGTTGCTAATTCACAATTCTCTTGCAAGTCTGTAAATAAAGATGCAGTTTCTTGAAAATGCCAAGACTTGTTGATCTCAACATCATGCAGATTTTGAATAACTTTACTTTTACCTACAGACTTACCACCAGTAACAGCAATATTTAACTCCTGTCTATTTAGTTCTAATGGTAACTGAACCACTTCCTCTTTAAAAGTAGTTATAGCTGGATGATTGACAGATTCCTGTGCTAATTGATTAATGATAATGTTAGTTTGAGCGATCGCCTTTTCCACCGCTTCCCGATTTATAATCATATCATCTGGAGTAGGTGTACCATGATGATTTTGTTTCCATAACCACAAACTACCACCCACAACTACCGCACCTAATAGGCTAAATTCTCCCACATTAGCCAGGGTATCATACCAACTATCTAACATCCACAGGGAAAAAGACAAACCCAGTCCTCCCACTAATATTGGTTTATGTAACTTCACAATTTTAGTTCTCCACGTTTGTGATGATTATTCTTGGAACTAATCCAATCTTTATTTTAAAATAAAAACTACTCTTTAATGAGTGCTTGTTGATTAAATTGTTGATATTTCTTAATGGTTATGTTGGATCTTTAATTGATGGTTTTGTTTAGTTAGTGATCAAATTATTGTATTTTGGGCATTTTGTCGGCTATTATTGTACACCATTTAGATGAAATTTGCTGTATTTATTTACTCTCTTTGATTTTCACGTTCCTCAATTTCCACTTCTTCTAAAGACTGTCCATGACGACTCAGAAAATTCCAAATATCACGATAAAAGAAATTATCAATAGTTTGAATATGTTGAGAAAGTAATCTATCTGTAATCATATTTGGGCGAATATCACAGTAATATACACCGTCAAGTGGATTTAGTTTAATGGTGTAGGCTTTAAAGTATCCTGACAAAAATGTTGTATTAATCCCATAGCGATTTTGTGGCTTTGTTTTCTTTCTTTGTACATCGTTTAAAAAAATGGCATTATCTACTGCATGATTTACCAAATCTTCTAGTTTCATCGAATAGACTCCCTAGGTTCTGCATTTTTGCGATCAAAGGCGATCCATTCTTCTTTGGTCATGCGACGGACATTTTCTAATCTTTGAATTGCCCAATTATTATACTCAATATTGAGATCACATCCCATCCAACGACGGTTAAGTTGTTCTGCAACTACAAGAGTTGTTCCTGATCCGGAAAATGGATCAATAATTAAATCTCCTTCCTGGGATGATGCAACAACAAATTTTCTTAATAGTTCCTCTGGTTTTTGAGTTGGATGAGGTGTTGTTTCTCCCATACCATTACAAGTAGTGGGAATTTCTATAACATCTTTGGGTTTTGCACCTTTTGGGTGAGGTGTCCAGTTATGTTTCTGCTTGGGGATGAGATGGATATTTTAACGTATGTGCGCCATAATAAATTTGCACATCATCAATATTAATCTTGGTTTTTTCAGATTTACGAAAATGGATAATACTTTCATGAGAACGACCCCAATCACTACCTAAATTAGCTTTATTTTTATAATGCCAAATTAACCAACGACAATTTTTGAAATATTTGGAAGCAGGATATTTCAAATCAGCTAATATTTCGGAAAAACCACAAATATAAAAAGAGCCTGTTGATTTGAGAATACGTGAAACTTCAGTAATCCATTTAATTGACCATTCAATATATTTTTCTTGGTTTTCAAAGTTATCCCAGGCAGATTTTTTAATATTATAAGGTGGATCTGCAAAAACTAGATCAACGCTTTCTGATTCAATTGATTTGAGCCATTCTATTGAATTACCTTGATATATTTTCCCGTGAGGATGTGTATATTGTAATTGAAAATCTTGGGTTAAAGGTTCTAAATTATGTTCTATTTTTGGTGATTCTACAAGTTCAAAATCTAGGAAATGTTGTATTATTTTTAATGTACTATTAGAATTGTTCAATGTCATCCATCCTTGCTAATTCAATAAACAACGGTAATCAGAGTAACAAAAGTTAAAACTGCGTTTGAGAAGGGGTTTCTTTAACTAAACGCAGACAATCTTCCAGATCATTACCTTGCCAAGTTTCAGCATAATGTAGTAAATCACCTGCTTTTTTACCTCGCTTAATGGGGAAATACGACGTAATAAGCGTTGATTTATGGTGATTTTTTCCTGGATAGAGTCCAGAAAATCACTAACTAAGGAAAGTTGTTCTGGTGGTAGATGGGATATCTGTTTTTCAATTTTTTGATGTAGTTCTAAATAATTCATTTGTGCCTCGTTTTGATATAAAGAATGGGGATAATTCTATTTTATCTTTTTATTTTATAGCGATACCTTCTCCGCTTCTTCCTAATCTAAATCCAGAAAAAGTCCCTCAGCATTCATCACTAAATCTTCATCAGATAAGGGCGAAAAATCTAAATCAACTGTGCGTTTTAAAATCTCTAATGCTAAATCTAACTGTTCTGAGTCTTTCAAACGGTCGAATGTGTTCAGAAGTTCTTGTACTACAGCAGTCATAACTTTTTTCCTAGATATAGAAATATCATAATATGAGCTTGATAAGGAAATTTTGTCAACCTATATCAATGATAAGTGCGATTACTACGGTGCGCTTCGCTATCGCACTCCCAAAATCATCCTACAAGCACTGATTTATCAGATCCCTCATCTTATTCAAGCTGACTTAAAATATAAAACCTATGTATAAAAATCACAATAAACCTCTTGCAAGGTTCTAAATTTGTTAGAATATCAAGGTAATTGGAAACAAACTATACCGCATAGAAGGATAAAATACTATGGATGCTGAGGAACTTTTAGCACTTTATGAAGAAGGAAAAAGAGATTTTCAGGGTTTAGATTTGGAAAATATAGATTTAAGTCATGTTTATTTAAGAGATGCTGATTTAAGTCATGCTTATTTAGCTGATGCTGATTTGAGTAACGCTAACTTAAATAATGTTGATTTAAGTCATGCTTATTTAACTGATGCTGATTTGAGTAACGCTAACTTAAATAATGTTGATTTAAGTCATGCTTATTTAACTGATGCTGATTTGAGTAACGCTAACTTAAATAATGTTGATTTAAGTCATGCTTATTTAACTGATGCTGATTTGAGTAACGCTAACTTAAATAATGTTGATTTAAGTCATGCTTATTTAACTGATGCTGATTTGAGTAACGCTAACTTAAATAATGTTGATTTAAGTCATGCTTATTTAACTGATGCTAATTTAACTGATGCTAATTTAACTGATGCTTATTTAACTGATGCTTATTTAAGTGGTGCTGATTTGAGTAACGCTAACTTAAATAATGCTGATTTAAGTGGTGCAATAATTGATAGCGAAACAAAATTACATTATAAATGGTATTGTGTATGGAAACTTATTAATTCAAAATTCAATATTTTTGATATAAATTTAACTTATGATGATACAGATTTAGAAGATCATGATATTAATTTAGTTATTAATGGTATAGATTTAACTGTTGGTGATATTAATTTAAGTAATGCGGACTTGAGTTGTGCTAAATTATACTTTATTAATTTAAGTAGTGCAAACTTAAGTGGAACTAACTTCAGTAATTCTGATTTGAGTGGTACTAATTTAAGTGGAGCTAATTTAGAAAATGCTGATTTAAGTGGTACTAATTTAAGTGGAGCTAATTTAGAAAATGCTGATTTAAGTGGTACTAATTTAAGTGGTACTAATTTAAGTGGAGCTAATTTAGAAAATGCTGATTTAAGTGGTACTAATTTAAGTGGAGCTAATTTAGAAAATGCTGATTTAAGTGGTACAATAATTGATGATAAGACAAAAATAGATGATAAGTGGTATTTTGTATGGAAAATTGTTAATGGAGAATCAGATAATGTAATAAAAAGATATTATCAACTTTCTTTATTTAATCTACTGAATAATTCATTTGATCATAATCAATATGTAGGTAAAGATTTAAGTAATTCTTATCTTCAGCATTTAGACTTTATAGGTTCAAATTTAAGTTTTTCTATTTTTTATCGTGCTGATTGTGAAAATGCTAATTTCACAAATACTAACTTATACTGTGCAAACTTTCATGATGCAAATTTAAGAGGTGTAAATTTCCAAAATGCTGATTTACGATATGCTAATTTTATAGGAGCTAATCTTCAAGGAGCAGATTTAAGCAATGCTGATTTACGATATGCAATTTTAATAGGTGCTGATTTAACAGGAGCACAGTTTACTAATGCTGATTTACGATATATAAATTTACATGGAGTAGACTTAACAAAATCTAAAACAGAAGGAGCAAAATTTACAATGTTTGATGATATATCATGTTCTTGGAATCAAATTAATGATGAACAATTTGAAAAACTTTGTTACGATATTCTTCTGAAAGAACATAATTTAAAATTGACTAATATAGATAAAATTGGTAACTCTCGCTCTCGTGATGGTGGTAGAGATATTGTATTTTATAAAGGTGTAGATATTAATAAAAAACCTATTAAATGGATAGCTCAATGTAAATTAAAAAGTGATAAGCGATCTCTTGGAAGTTCACAAGTTACTGATATACTTGATATGCTACTAGCAAAAGAAGCTAAGGGTTTTTGTATTATGACTAGCAGTATAATTGATGCAACTTTACATGATAAATTAGATGATTTAAGAGATAAAACTGGTATTGAAGTAGAAAAATGGTCATATTTAGAAATAGAACGTTTCTTAGCAGAACATCCAGAAATCAAAGCCCGATATTTTAAAGATTAACTTGATAAAACTTGATAAAAATTATTCATAAAATTAGCCTACGTAGGTAGGCTCTTCATAAACCTCAATAGTAATTAAAAATATATCCTTCTCATACGCATAATTTTCAATCTTCTTTCGTGCAAAAGGACGCACAAAAAAAGGAATATCTTTCACCTTTGCTTCCGCTTCCGCAGTCCATTTAACTTGTTCACTCATAGATTTTTAAGTTTTAATATTTGTTTAATATTTGGTGTTTTCAGATCCCCGACTTCTTGAAGAAGTCGGGGATCTGATTATTTACTAATTAAACGTGAGCAACAGGTTCTTTCGCCAAAAACTGCTCTAAATCAATCAAAGCCTCGGCATCAATTTTACTTTGCATGGGACAGAATTTAGGACCACACATAGAACAAAACTCCGCCTTTTTATAAACATCTTCTGGCAAAGTTTCATCATGATATTCCTTAGCCCGCTCCGGATCTAAAGATAACTCAAATTGACGATTCCAGTCAAAATTATACCGCGCTCTTGACAATTCATCATCCCGATCTCTGGCACCTGGCCGATGTCTCGCTATATCCGCCGCATGAGCCGCTATCTTGTACGCAATCAAGCCATTACGCACATCTTCAGGATTAGGTAAACCTAAATGCTCTTTAGGTGTAACATAACATAACATCGCTGTACCATACCATCCCGCCATCGCAGCACCAATAGCAGAAGTAATATGGTCATAACCAGGAGCAATATCTGTCACCAAAGGACCAAGCACATAAAATGGAGCTTCTGAACATTCCTCCATTTGCTTGCGGACATTAAACTCAATTTGATCCATCGGCACATGACCAGGACCTTCCACCATTACCTGTACATCATGTTCCCACGCTCTACGAGTCAGTTGTCCCAAGGTTTTCAACTCCGCTAACTGGGCTGCATCCGTCGCATCATGGGTACATCCAGGGCGCAGGGAGTCACCTAAACTGAAGGTAACATCATATTTCTTAAAAATCTCAATGATGTCGTTAAAATGCGTATAAAGTGGGTTCTGTTTACGATGGTGTAACATCCACTTCGCTAAAATTCCACCACCACGTGACACAATTCCAGTAATACGAGTCTTAACTAAGGGTAAATGCTCCAGTAACAAACCTGCATGAATAGTTTGATAGTCTACCCCTTGCTGGGCGTGCTTTTCGATGATATGCAGAAAGTCGTCAGCAGTGAGATTTTCCATTCTTCCATGGACGCTCTCTAATGCTTGGTAAACTGGTACTGTACCGATAGGTACTGGTGATGCTTTAATAATGGCGGTACGAATTTCGTCTAAATTACCACCACCTGTGGATAAATCCATCACAGTATCAGCACCATATTTAATGGAAAGCCTGAGTTTATCTAATTCCTCTTCAACATTAGAAGAGTTAGGAGAAGCACCTAAATTAGCATTTACCTTACACCTAGAAGCAATACCAATGGCCATCGGTTCTAAATTCGTGTGATTAATATTCGCAGGAATAATCATTCTACCCCGCGCCACTTCAGCCCTAATTAGTTCAGGCTCTAGGTTTTCCTGCTTGGCCACATAGTACATTTCTTCAGTAATTACACCTTGGCGGGCGTAGTGCATTTGACTAACATTTTCTTGCCCACGTCGTTCCGCTATCCACTCAGTTCGCATATTTAATTCCTCAATAAACGGCTTCCCTTCGCTGGTATTATCCAGAGTCAGGTGTTAAGGGTGTGATCTCAGCTTGGTTTTCCAAGCACCCCTAGCATTTTTGACTTCTGACACGATGCAGAGATATTACAATCTATTTCCAGAAGTCTATATTTGATTCTAACACTTTATTTTTAGTTGGAGGTGAATTAGATCAATTATGGAAATTTTAATTGCAAATTCTGCAAGATAAATAGTTTGTAAAAAAGTTTGTAAAAATACATATCAGTCTTGTTGTATTTAATTTGTGTAATTCTACTAAGCAAGATATGTATAATACTATAAATTATTATTTACAGCACATTCCATCTACATGATGACAGTGGACAGTGGACAGTGGACAGTTGATAGTTGATAGTTGATTATGTTATGATCTTCAGGCGGTCAAGAATTAGTTAGAAATATTAAAGGAATATATCAAAAATCAAGAAAAGCCGTCCTAGAAGGACGGGGCTTGTATCCCATTATTTTCGGTCAAGAATTGGTTTTGGAAATGATGGCATCTGGTCCCAATAAGATGCCATTTTATCGGCAGGGTATGAGGGCTGTAATGCTTATCCAGCAACCTCTTTAGCTCCTTTTTCGCCCTTTCAAGCGTCAAACATCAAGAAGCTGTTTATTTGCGATTATTTGCGAGATTTATGCAGTCTGACGCACTCTACCAATGTTCCATCTGTGTAACTTAAATGATTAAGGCAACCATTGAGGGCTATAACCAATTAATGGCAACTTCTCCGGTTTAATTTCATTATTTGTACCATCTGGCACAGGCAAAAGCGGCATTAACCATAAACTACTAGTAGCGATGGGTTCGCCATCATCTGTTTTTAAAGTATTTGCAGGAAATGGTACTGTAGTATTAGTTATGGGAACAACTTGATCAAATAGAAAACCAAGTCCATCTGGTGATAAACTAGTTTGTACGTTGCGTTGTCCTGGTGGTAATAGTAAAAGCGGTTTTTGTTCTGCTGTTTTCAAATTAATAGCTACTAAATAAGGTCGTTCTAAATATTGTTCCTGAGAAATTAGTTCTGTGACTAAACAATACAGAGTAGGTGAAGCTAAATCAAATTGACAGCTAAGAATTGAACCAGTAGTTTTTAATAACTGTTTCTGAACACCTTGATTAGTAACTAAAAATAAATCTCTGGTATAGTCTGTATTAAACTTGACCATTGCCGCTTGTGAACCATCTTTAGAGAAGGCTTGAACTAGACCAAATTGAGGTAAAAAGTCCAGGGGTTTATTGCTATTGCCTTCTAAGGATAATATTGCTGTTCCTTGTCCTTGGGCGACAGCAACGGCCTTACTATCAGGTGTAAGAACGAAATCTCCAGCAGGTTGACCTTCTAAACGTTGAGGAGTGGGTTTTTCCCCTTTAATATCTAAACTAGGTGTTAATGTCCACAGGGCAAAATCTCCAGGATTATCTCTTTTTCCCCTTTGAATAACCAGGGTTTTACCATTGGCCGCCAAATCAAATTTCAGGTTTTGATATTCTTTATTATCTAAAATGAGGTCTACCTTGCCCGCTGGTTCTGTAGGTTCATCTAGCTGACTGGGAATGCCAGTGGTAACAGTATATACTTGGGCAGACAGGAGATCGGAATTTTTGGCAGAACGGGCAGTAAAGACGATTTTTTCACCATTGGGAAATGGTTCAAAGTCCATCACGATCAAGTCTTTAGGGGTCAGCACTTGAATTTTACCCGCAGTGAGGTTGTAAAGGACTAGTTGTCCCAGGGTTTGAGGATCTGCACCTATATAAAGCAGTACACGGTTACGAGTGGCAAATTGGGCTGTAAAGGGATCCATGAAGCGGTTTTTGCCCTCAGCTTGAGAAAATTTATCTTTACCGTTTTCTATCTTTATTTGGTAGTTTGTGCCGTAGGGCGCAGGTGTAAGTAATGTATAAACCATCCTTCTACCTGCCCAGCTAATTTTCCCTGCCAGGGGTGGTTCTATTTTCAGGTTTTCTTCTACGCTTTTTCTGTCCATGGGACGACTAAAGGTGAGGGTAAAAGAAACATCATCTGCGCCAATTTGCTTATTTTCCCAGCTAAAATTACGGATGGTAGGTTTTACTGCGTCTCCTTGCCAGATAATTATACCAATTAATACACTGAGTATTAGCATGAAGGCGATCGCTACTCGATCTAATGGTTGAATAAATTTGTAGGTTTTGGTCATAAGTTAGGATATCAAGGAGTCAGTGAGAGTTTAGCTCTGCTAAACTCGTACAGGAAGTCGGGAGTCCTGATAGCTGACGACTGAAAGCTAATAACTGTAAGGATTTTTCGGCTGCGAAATTTTCTTCACACTACTAGCTTTAATTGTTAGCTGTCTTGTCTGTGCAATATTTTGTGTTGTCATTTCTCCTTCTATTTCTAACCACGTATCAGGCGGATATTCTTTTATTGATCCGCTTAGTTGTACAGGTAAACCAATAGGATAGGCATCAGCCGCGCAGCAAGTTAGGACAAACCTTGCTAAAAACAAATATTCTTCTGTGACATCAGGAGGATAAATCACAAAGCCTTGTACCCTGACTTTTTGCCCTGTGTATGCATCCGGTTCTGGATAAACATTTAATGTTCTTACCCAGTCCACCAAACTTCTGTCCTCTGGGCGCACTGTAGCGCGAAATGATTGGGGTTGGGCGCGAGTTGTACTAACTAACTCCGTTACTCCGCGATTTAAGGCTGTTTGACTACTAAAGGGTTTAGGTGTAATCAGAAATCCTATAATTGCTGCTGCCAAGAATAAAGAACTTCCCCAACCAGGTGGAAATACAGTAATATGTTCTTGATTATTCACCACTGGCGGACGGCGACGTTGTTGCCACAGTTGTCCACCTTTTATACATCCAATTATTAATAAGGCTACCCCACCGGATATAGCTAACCAAAAATAATCAGGGTGAATTAACAAATATAATTTACTCGTTAACCAGTATTTCAACATCAGTACACCCCAAGCTGTGATAGCTAGGACATCTATCCAAGGTGCAATATTATTGGCTTTTTTGCTACGGTTATTAGTGGCCATGGGTAATTAAAATGTAAAAGTCACCGAGTTAGGAGTCAGGATCTCAAAGAGTCAGTTTTTTATTATCCGCTGATAGCTTATAGGAAGTGTAAATTGACTATGAGAGTGAACAAAAACGCTAATTGCGCTGCTAGGATAAATAAATAAATCAGGGCTTTGGGTTTGAAAATTGATAACATCAAACCTACCCCCTTAATGTCTATCATTGGTCCAAATACTAGGAATGCTAGTAAGGAACCACTGGTAAAGGTAGAAGCAAAGGATAGGGCAAAAAATGAGTCCACTGTGGAACAAATAGAAACCACTGCGGCTAGTATTAACATAGCTATAATGGAACTAATTGGTCCTGCTCCTAAACCTAGAATCAGTTCCCGAGGCGCTAAAATTTGTATGGTAGCAGCGATTGCACTTCCTATCACCATCACTGCCCCTAATTCCCGCAACTCCTGAATAATGTTATCTAATAAAGATTGTAGTTTTTGTGCCAAGGGTTCCTTACTATTAGCTGTGCTGTCACTCACAGTAGCGTCTATGCGTTGTATTCCTCCTGTACCTAAAAAGTAGTTTCCCGACTGCAATAAGACAGATGCGTTACCAGTATTAGTATTTCTAGTAGTGGAAATTTTACCACGACGTTTACTATCTTGTTTCCCTGGGGGGTTAAACTTGAGATATCGAGCGATCGCTGGTTGTAAAAACGGAATTAAGTCTGGTTGAAAACTAAAGATAAAACCTACAGTAGTAGCAATGATCAGGGAAAACAGCACTCTTAAAACTACTATTTCTGGTTGATCACGAAATGCAGTCCATGTTGACCAAATTACTATGGGGTTAATTGTTGGTGCTGCTAATAGAAACCCAATTGCTACAGGTGTAGGTACTCCCTGCATTAATAAACGTCTTGCCACCGGCACATTACCACATTCGCACACTGGGAACAAGAACCCGATCATACTACCAAATAAAGCTCCTAGCAAGGGATTTCTCGGCATTTTCTCTACTAATTTTCCTTCATCCACGAAAAACAGTAGCAAACTGGAGAAAAATACCCCTAGCAGTAAAAAAGGTATTGCTTCCACTAGCAAACTAAGAAATAATGTAAAACCATTGTTAAGTTGATTTATCATGGGTTGTATTCAACAGCCATTTTAAGTTTTAGGGAGTTAGGATATCGAGGAGTCAGGATATTAAGGAGTTTTATGTGTTTTGATAAGCTGTTGTGCTTTCAATTTAGATAATGAATGCAAGCAAGATGCTGATACTACTGTAGTTTTAGGGTTTTTTAGTTATACAGTAAGTGCTGCAAGTCAGCTTATCATATATTCTGACTCAGTGACTCGGTGAGTAGGGAGTGTGGGGTGCAGAGTAAAGTGAGTGGAGACAAAATTCTTTATTCTCACTCCTGACTCTTCGATCTCCTGACTCATCATAATAACCTAATTATTCTTAGCCACCTTCTCTTTTAATAGATATCTGGTGCTAATTCAATGTCCCCCTGCCTGTCTGCCGACAGGTGATTTGAAACCCTTGAGTGGGACACACCTAGCAAGACTACTGGCAATCCATAAGTAAATATATGAGTTAATATACAGCAGTTTCCGTTATTATGAGGTACAGATGTTAATGATAAAACCCTTGTAACACAGGCATCTTGCTGTGTTCATAGTGTACCTCATGTAGATGGAATGTGCTGTATCATTAAAATTCAGCTAAACCACGTGAATCAATCATACACTACCTGTAAACAAACTTTAATATCATCACCTTGCCACTTACCAACATGACTTAGAATTGATTTACCTGAACCTTGACGTTGAGGAGTTTTTGCTTTTTTTTATTTTCATCTTTTTAACCATCATCAGAACTTCTGGTATTTGTTCTTCCGTGGCAAGTGCTGTAATATTTAGGACTTACGCTTAATTCCCCAAGATTTTGGTTATTATAAGGTATTATTCAGGTTATAAACTTAACAAATTACTGAGAAATTGAGTAATATTTTGAATAGCTGGAATTTCTGCTTTGCAATTCAATCTCTACACACAAGAAAGCATTTCATTACCCGCAACTTGGGTAAAATACATATTTTATAAGTGCTTTTATAAGTGCAGAATTTCGGCTGAAACAGTCCTTTCGTTGAGGTTAAGGAGAATGGCTAATGACGGGCACTTCGCTATCCAGGAGTCAGTAGGGACGAACGACTGTTCGCCCGTACAGGAGTTCAAGGAGTTTTTTGTATTTAAAAATTTTGATTTCCCAGACTGAAAATCCTTTGTTTTGGTACCATACCCCTCAAAACCCTTACACCTATTTTCTTTTTTAGCAGCCCGAAACCTTTGATTTATCTGGATTTTTAGTTTATTCATCAAGCCCCACTTATCCACAATTAATAAAAAATTCTAGATGTAAAGGAGTAAGGAGTGTGGACTCCTGAAAGCTGACGGCTAATAGCCATTAAACAAACCCAATTACCCAAAATATGTGACTAAACATTAAGGTGTGAAAATCTGCTGATTTATAGTATTAATGTGCTTAAAACAGGTTTTTTTCAAGCTAACATTGCTAAAACTATTGATCATCAGATTTTTTTAACCTCCTCGCTTCAGCTGGAATTATTAGCTTGCTCTATTAATAGATTCTGCAGGTAAGCAGATAAGATTATCACCCTGGGTAAGAATTAATCCACGTTGACGTAATTTACCCATTAACCGAGTCACTGTGACACGGGTTGAACCAATAGCACTACCAATTTGCGCGTGAGTAAGGGGGAAAGGTAGGCAATAACCGCGAATTACATCGGGGTCAGTTTCACTCATGGCAGGTTCACCATATTCTTCTACTAGGAGTGTTAAAAAACCCAAGAGTCTGTCAATAGTGCGGCGTTGCCCTAAAGCACTTAGCCACAGGAGTTTACGCTGGTGTTGATATCTAAAGGCATCCATAACTTCACGGCGGAAGTGAGGCCAATTGTCCAAATCATGCCAGTACATCCACAATACCGCAGTTTGATCAACGTGAGCGTAGGATTGTAGCGTAAATGGCGACTGGGCGACTATTTCAAAGGGTTGTCCAGCACCAACAAAACCTAAAAATGCTTCCTCTGGAGTACGGTTAATTCTCCGAGAGGTTAATTGACTGGCGGTAGCACTAACTTGGGCTGTACCAACCATGCGGATAGCACCTCTTTGCACTAAATATAGCAAACCAGGTCTAGCAGGAATACGTTCGTCTTTGCTGAAGGTGCGGCAACGGTAGTGTTCTTGCGCCCAGTCCAGGATACGCTGCCAGGTGAGAAATGGACGTGATGCTTCGGAAAAGGAAGATGGAGATTGCATAATTTATAAACTCAATTTTGTGGTTGAAAACAAAGACTTAGCAGAAAAAGTGAATCGAAAGTGCAAGGAGTGTCTTTGTATGATGAGGGTAGGGAAACGCCTGTGGGCGTTGGCTGTCCGATGGTGTAAAAAGCAAATTTGCTTTCTACTTTTTTTCTTATACTTCCTACTGTACAACGAAGGTAGTAAAGTTTACTCATTTTTTTCTTGATTATTCATCAAATTTTATCCTACTCTCATTTTTCTTTACCTAGACTAACCTTCTATCCACAGGTAGATGGAACAGGATAAAATAACTCTGTCCATCAATATATTTACAAAATTATACGTGAATCTGTTACTACTTTTCCGGGAAAAAATAGCAATTAGGGACTTTGTATATAGATTTTTAGCCTCTAGTGTCAGTGTTTGCACTATACATGGAGAAATTAGACCCATAGAAGTTAAAAAAGTTCCTCTATATCAGGGTAGATATAATTATCAAGTTTTGTATATTTCTGGGGTAGTATTGGCGATGTCACTGTCTCATAATTCTTCTGTGATGGAAGTGGCTCAAGCGATCGCTGGCCATTTATCTCACAATTGTGATAATTTACTTAATGTTGTGGTAGTTCCCCCTGGTTGGATTCACATACACTTAACTGATTTTACTTTGGCGGCTTGGTTGCAAACTGTTACTCTTGATGGTTTTGATGTTCCTGAGTTAGATTTTTCTCGTGAACAAGATTTGTCAGTTATTTTTAAAATTCAATATGTTCATGCTCGTTGTGTGTCTTTGTTACGCACAGCAGACAGAGAAAATTTAATTAAGTTAATATATACTAATAGTGGCAATGTCCTTAGTGCTGAATCCTTACCTTGGTTAAATGGCAATAATCAATTATATTTACATCACCATGATGAGCGTTTTCTCTTACATCAATTAATTAAAATGGTAGATATTTTATTTGATAATGATTGTAAACACTATAAATCTATGAATTGGTTAGAAGCAGGTTATAAGTTATGCCAGGCTTGGGAGAAATTTTGGAGTAGTTGTCGTATTTGGGGAGAAGTAAAAACTGATACTGTGGAATTAAGTCAAAGTAGATTAGGATTATTAATTGTGACGCATCTAGTTTTAAAGTCTTTGTTAGAAAGGAGATTAGGGGTTGTTGCGCCGTTGGAATTGTGAAGTTAGTTGTCAGATATTAGTATTCATTCTTTTTGTTCTGTTAACCAAATTTCTAAATCTGCTAAAATGGAAAACTCAAATATTATCTCTCTTAACAGTTCTAACTTGTTTAAAGGTAATAATTGTATCTGTTCTATGATAGATAAATTAATTTCTTGAAAACGATAATTTATCAACATGATAATCCATTTTATACATTGTTGTTTTTCACCTTTTTGTAAAATATGCTCATAAAATATTGATTCTTGTATGCTATCTTCCCGTAAAATTTGACTAATAATAATCACATCTTTTTCAAATTTTAATTCTGCTATAAGTTCTGTACATTTGATATTTTGTTTTTCATTTTTTTGTCGTTGTGCTATTTTTGTTAATACTTTGTTTATGTTATTTTTGGTGATTTTTTCCTCTAAAACGCGGGAAAGCGATCTCCATAATTGCGAACCAACGTCTTTAATATACCCTGGATCGTAATCATACTTTATAGCTATGTTGAAGTACGTCTCTCCTTTCCAAGACTGACTGAATACAATTTCTTGAATTGTTGTTAAGCGTCCTCGCTTTAATAGTTGCTCAACTAGTGCTATCGCTTCACTAACTGTAAGCATCTCTTCTTCAACCATCATTTACTCTTTTATAAAAATTAAGTAAAGTTTAAGTAAAGTTAGTATGACAAGGGTGATTTGATTGCTGTATTATACGGAGTGCATAATTTCACTCAGTTGTAATTGCAATTTGGTTTGTGACATATCAGATTTATTCACAATCGTGACATAAATGCTTGTTTTTGTCAAGTTTTTATCAACGCATCAAAGTCAATTTTGTAATTTTTTTATAAATTTTTCTATAAGTACAATTGCACTAAAGTTAAAAAATAGCAAATTTATGGCTGATATTTGGTCAAATTAGAAAAAATCAGCATTTTTACTCAAGAAAGATACGTACAATATTATATGATTTTCCTTTGTTTTAGGCACAGATGGAAGTTGAGAATAATTCTAAATAATTCTAAAAAATAGTCACATCCGTGATAAGATACTGATATAATCAACTGAGTCTAATGACAAAATGAACCAAGAACAGTTTGAACTCATATTTGAAAAACTGACAACCAGACTGAAGGAAGTGTTGCAAAGGATACTCGCAGGAGAAACAGATGCAGATATAGCAGCAGCTATGGAAATTGGAGAACCTACAGTCAGAAAACATATTGAAAGAATATGTGAAAAATTTGGATTGAGTAATGAAAATTCTGATATTCGTCGCCATAAACGCTCAGACTTAGTAACATTAGTTGCTAAATATAAGCCTGATTTATTAACTGAATACCAGCTTAAATTTACACATCAAATAGAAGCAATAACCGATAAAAATGATCATAATATCTGCGATTTTATCTTACAATTGCTATCAGTTAATCATCCCATAAACGAAGAATTTAATAAATTTATCCTACGTTTTAATTGCAATGAACAGGAGAAAAAACAAATTGCTAAATCTCTGAATAAAATTGGATATGAACATTATTTAAACAGTGATTTTAATATAGCTTTATCCTATTTAAAATTGGCAATTGAATTTAAACATGATTTCGCATCTGCTCATTATAATTTGGGCGCAACCTACGAAAAAATAGATCATTGGATTCCAGCTTGTGAACATTATAAAGTTGCTATGCGATATCAAAATCGCGCTGGAGAAGCGGCAATTAATAATTTAGCTAGGTTGGAAATTTTACAAGGAAATAGTGCTGCTGCTGTAGAAATGATTGCGCCAATTTTATCCAAAGTTAAAGATCACACAGTTAAAGCTGCATTACATAAAAACCTTGGTTGGGCTTATTTTCAGCAAACTTTTTATGAACTAGCAAAACAGCATTTATTCATATCTTTAGAATTGGAAAATGATTACCCTCCAGCTTATTGCTTATTAGCACAAGTTCAAGCAGCAGTAGGAGATAAAGAAAATTCTATAATATTCTGGAGAAAATTCCTGGAATCTTATGCCCAAGAGCAAAAATTAAAAAGTGTTCGATCTCATTTACCAGAATTAGAAATTTGGAAACTTGATGCTATGAGAAATATTATGGAAACAGCGATTTAAAAGGTATATAATTAGGATAATCGCTGTGTTTTTTTGTTTGATATATTTGATATATTAATTGGGCGGAACGATTGGATCATCATCCTCATCATCACCATTAATTCTGTTTCCTATGATTGATAATATTGATAATGTAAATATCATGGCTCGTTTCTCCATTAAGATTAATTGATGAATAAATCAAGAAGAAGCGAGGGTACCCATTTCGCTGTTTAAGTTTCTTGTTTCATATCTTTTGATTTGATGTTTTTATTATGCGTGGATTTAGATAAAATTCAAACACTAAAAAATAGGGAATATTTATCTAAGTTTAGGACCAATTTAAACTAAAATAAGTAGTAAAAAATAAGTGGGAGTTATATTGATTAGTTAAAAAGTAGGGAAAAGTAAGGTAGAATCAGAAAATCCCCGATTTCTTAAAGAAGTCAGGGATATGAGCCATAAATTAGGATAATTGCTTGATCCAATAATCAAATTACGGTAAAATTATAAACATTGATTTTATGTATATTATTTATGTCATTCAAAGTAGATATATCTTGGGAGCAAATTCAAGAATTTGTGGATGAAGTTGTCTGGAAATATACTGATAAACATCTAACCGATGTGGAAGTACAGGTACTCAAAGGAAGTTGGGAAGGGAAAAAGTATGAAGATATTGCTACAGAACTACATTTAACTACTACATATATTCAAAATGATGTTGGTGCTAAATTATGGAAAAAGCTCACAGATATTATAGGAGAACCAGTGAGTAAAAGTAATTTTCGTCAAGCACTGTATCGGGAAAGAGAAAAACGAAAAACGCCACAAATAGTCTTATCTATGAACAGACTGGAACTTCCTCATAACCCAGTATCCCTAAATTCTCCTTTTTATGTAGAGCGATACTCTATTGAATCTCAAAATTATACCATTGAATCTTTATGTTATCAAGCGATCGCTCAACCTGCTGCACTTATCCGCATCAAAGCACCAAGACAAATGGGAAAAACCTCACTACTGGACAGAATTTTAGCTCAATCACGTAAATATGATTATCTAACAGTACGCTTAAATATACAAGATGTAGATGAATCAAACTTTAGCAACCTAGATAATTTTTTACGTTGGTTTTGTACATACATTAGCCTAGAATTAGGTATTACAGATCGTGTTGATGATTTTTGGAAGCAGCCAATTGGTAGTAAAATTAGTTGTAAAACTTATCTGCAAAATTACATTCTTAAAGAAATTAATACTCCTTTAGTGTTAGCTTGTGATGAAGTAGATCGAGTTTTTAACTACCCTCAAATTGCTCAAGATTTTTTTGGACTGTTGCGAAGTTGTCATGAAGAAGCTAATAATCGAGATATATGGAAACAAATGCGCTTAGTTGTAGTACATTCCACAGAAAATTATGGATTATTAGATATTAACCATTCACCTTTTAATGTGGGAGAACCAGTAGAATTAACTGAGTTTACCGCAGAACAAGTACAAGATTTAGCACAGCGTCATCAACTGAATTGGAATCATAGTTTAGTGCAACAATTGATGACTATGATAGGAGGTCATCCATACTTAGTGCGATTAGCATTTTATCACCTCGCTCAACCTGCTCCCGGAAAGTGGGGAAATATCAAACGGTTATTACAAGACGCGCCTACCGATGCCGGAATTTATACTCAGCACTTACGTCGACTTTTAGGAATGCTGAGGGAAAATACCAAACTAGCAGCAGCATTTACCAGGGTTATTAACAGTAGTGAACCAGCGCAATTAGATTCTATTCTGGCATATCAATTGTACAGCATCGGGCTAATTAAATGGCAACATAATCAAGTTATACCTCGCTGTGAATTGTACCGACAGTATTTTCGAGAAAGGTTAGAAAATTGACCATCTCAAAGTGATATATTAATTATGCAAGTTGCTAATCATCTAGTTGAGATTGGTAATTAGTAATTAGTAATTAGTAATTGGTGATAAAATACCAGTTTAAATCCTGTACATCTATAATATGCAACGCCATTTTAATTATTACAAAGTTGGGGGTAGTTTACCATCTGATATTCCCAGCTATGTAAAACGACAAGCAGACGAAGAACTGTATCAAGGTTTAAAAAATGGAGATTTTTGTTGTGTGTTCAATTCCCGACAAATGGGAAAATCTAGCTTGCGGGTACAAACCAGAAAAAAACTTGAATGTACAGGAATAAAATGTACTTCTATTGATATGACAAGTATAGGTAGTTGTGAATCCACTGCTGAAAAGTTTTATGCTGATATAACCTTTGAATTGTGGTCTGGTTTTTTTGATGATTCATATACTTTTTCTCAATGGTGGGAAAACCATAAATTTTTGTCACCAGTACAGCGATTAAGTCAGTTTATTGACAAGGTTTTGTTAACCACATTACCCGAAAATATTGTAATTTTTATTGACGAAATTGATAACTTAATCAACAGAGAAACTAAAGATGAATTTTTAGAATTTATTCGTGCTTGTTATAATCAACGTGCAGAAAAAACAGAATATAAACGAGTTACTTTTTGTTTACTGGGAGTAGTAACACCATCAGATTTAAAAGATAAAACAGGTACACCTTTTAATATTGGTAGAACAATTGAGTTAACTGGTTTCAAAATACAAGAAGTGATTCCATCTTTATCTCAAGGACTGCTGGAAAAAGTAGATGATCCCAAAATAGTTTTAGAACAGATATTATATTGGACTGGAGGACAACCATTTCTCACTCAAAAATTATGCAAATTAATTATTGAAAAATCTGAAACCCGAAAACCTAATATTAATAATTTAGTGCAAAATTATATTATTGAAAATTGGGAATTTCAAGATGAACCGGAACATTTAAGAACTATTAGAAATCGTCTGGTTACTGAGAAAGAATTGATTTATACAAGATTGGAAATTTATCGGCAAATATTGAGAAATTACAGTATAGATACTGATGATAACCCTGAAAAAATGGCATTAAGATTATCAGGATTAGTGGTTAATCAACAAGGGAAAATGAGTGTTTATAACCCCATATATGAAAAAGTTTTTAATGAAGATTGGATTGATAAGCAATTATTTATCAAGTCAACATCTGCATCATCGGAGATAAATACTAATGCAAAAAATATCAAATTTTTAAACAAATTTTTAAGTTATGGTGTATTAGCAACTATAGGAATTATTCTAGCTGTAATTAGTGTCACATCACTAGCTTTTTCATATATGATAATTGACAGTAAACCTTGGCAGCTTGCATTTAATAAAAATGGGATGGGAGTGATATATGAATTTATTCGTACTTGTTTTTTATTAATGTTAGAAGTGTATTTAGTAGGTTATGAATTTAAGCAAGATGTCATTCATTTGATTTTGGATAAAAAGTTTGTTTTCAGACGCAAGGTAATGTTTGCTATAGCCTTAATATTTTTAACTATTGTCCTATTTCATCACTTGTGGTATGGTCCTCATGAATTATTGGGAAATAATCAAGTTAGCAACAATGAATATTTTTATCATTATCTACTACCCTATATATGTTATTTGCCATATTCCTTAATTAACTTTATTTGTATAGGTTCTGTTGTAGCCAATTTGAGTATCAATATTGTCATAGAAGATTGTAAATGGATTGGTTTAAAAATGCAAGAATATAAAACCTATCTGCGAGAAATTAGTAAGGATTCAGAAAAATATACTGCTGAGGATATTGTTGTGATTAATCAGAGAATTATTCAGCAATTAAAGCAAATATATTTAGAGTTTATTCAAAAAACTCAACCGCATCTTAATCTATTTTTAGGGATTCAAATTGCTATTTCTACATTGAATACAAGTAATTTTTCAAAAAGTGCCTATACATGGACACAATTATTTTTTACATTTAGCTTAGTTCCCCCTATAAGTACATTGATTCTATGGGGATTATTAGGATACAATAAAATATTAGATCAAACTAACGAAGTTTTATTTAATTTAAACTGTGATTTCAGTGAAATTGAAAAAAAGTATAATCCTTTAAATTTATTAAAGAAAATTCTTGTATCAAATTTTTTCTTTTGGATAATTTGTATAATATATATTTTAAAAATTATCTATTTTATGTTTACGTCTTATTTCAAATGGTCTACTTGATATAGCAGGGAACAGGGAACAGAGTTGAAAATCCTGTATGGTTTTTTAGTTAAATTCTCTATCTCATTTAAGTGCATACTGTTATATAATGCCAATAGAAAAATTTTCACTAAACCCTTTGATTTATGTTTAAAATATCCAAAAGAAAAGTTACCAAAGCAGAAGCGGAGTTACTTGTTAGAGAAATAAAACTAACACCTAATATTATGGGTTATTCATTAAAGGAATGGATATCAGCCGAATATATTATAGTTGCGGAAGATGAACATGGTAAGATGGTAGGAGCTTGTTTAAATTATGATTTTGATGCAAATTGGTATAAGATAGCTGCATTATTTGTGATGGAAGAGTATAGGGGTATGGGTTTGGGAAAAATGTTATTTTATGAATCATGTCAGGATGCGATAATTAGGGGGAAAAATATATATACTATGAGTATTAATGAAATTGTGATTAAAATGATGCAGGATTTAGATTTTTTGACTTTTAATAGTTTATTACAAATGCCACAAATAACTAATGGAGATAAGTTAATATTTTATTCTCATTCTCTTGTATGGTTGATGAATTTTTACAGGGTTAAGGAAATTATCAGAAAAACCATAGTTTATAATCATCACAAAACTTTTGTTTATGGAATTAAGTATTGCAGTAGTAAATAATCAGTGCTAAACCCCTATCTATATAATTAAATCATAAAGCAATTTTGAATATCATGAATCTTTTTGTTGTTTTAACCAAGGGTTACGTAAATTTACTTACCAAAAAGATCAGACCTTTTCTGACCTTTTTCTGACCTTTAATTTTTATACAAAGCTATATCATCTTCTTTATAAACAATTATGGAAGATTGATCATGGGTAAGTTGCTTTCTGTGTCGGCTGTGCCAGTTTTAGTTGTTGCTTTACTAACAACTGGGTTTAATTCCCAGAATCTTAAAGCTGAAACGCCTAAAGTAACAAATCAAACATCTCAAAATACTACCCCAACACTGTTAGCTCAACGTACATTGAGACGTTCGTTTTTAACATCAAGAAAATGGCGTTTTGGACGTGACAATGGGACAACTATTGCAAATTCAATCCGCTTGAATGAAGATGGCACAATTACTGGTTATTACAACCAAAATGAAGATCACTGGGATATTGAAGTTAGTTTTCTATAACCCCAATAACGAGCCGACAACTCGTTTTGGTACATTTCGTAAAGATGGTAATAGATGGGTTTTGATTGGCGTACTACCAACAGGCGATCCTTCTAATCCTAGAATTGTTCTCGTATTGACCGAAATCAAGTAAATACAAGACTTTCCAAAGTTACATATTTTACTAAGTAGCAATCACTAGTGGTCTGTCAAGCGTAAAATTGTCTGTGTCCAATTTTTGGAATCTTTTTTTGTGGGAATTTGATTTTTGATGACTTTTAGGGAGGATTCATCATATAAATAAGTGGGGTTGAAAACAGGTTAGTTAATCTACAACTCAATCTAACGCTGGAATAGCGATCTCTATGAATAGCGATAGCGATCGCTCTTTTAAAATAAATATTTATCTCAAACGTAGAAAAATGTGTTTTGAGTATCATTAATCTTTTTGTTGTTTTAACCAAGGTTTACGTAAATTTGCTTACCAAAAAGATCAGACCTTTTTCTGACCTTTAATTTTTATACAAAGCTATATCATCTTCTTTATAAACAATTATTAGGATTTTAGGACTTAGTGGATTAACGGGAAATGCCAAATATGGCGTATCGCTTTCAGGGATTCAAGCCTGATTTTTAGCGATGATTGCGGTTTTTGTGCAAATTTGATTTTTGATTACTTTTAGGGAGGATTCATTTATGCGTAAGTTGCTTTCTGCATTCAGCATACCGCTTTTAGCTGTGGGATTTTTATTAGCTAAACCTCAAGAAGCAAAAGCTTGGTTTCGAGTTTGTAATGATACAGGGCAAGATGCTCATGTTGCCTTTGGATATCCAGAAGGCGGAAAATGGTACAGCCAGGGATGGTACGTCGTATCTGCGGAAACTTGTCAAGAAGTATATCCCCATGAACTACGCAACAGAACTTATTATGTTCATGCACAAGACTATGATGGTAACACATGGGGGGACGATATCAATTTCTGCAATTATTGGGTGCAGTTTCGCCGAAGATTTAAAAGGGAACAAACTGATAAAACCCGTAACAACTGCTTTCCTCCTAATCAAGGTTTAATGGGTTTTGTTGAAGTAAACACAGGTGGTGCTCGCAACTTTACATTCCGTTTAACAGATTAATCTGTAGATTGATCCGATACCTACAACTCAACCTAATGCTGGAATAGCGATCTCTATGAATAGCGATAGCGATCGCTCTTTTAAAATAAATATTTATCTCAAACGTAGAAAAATTCGTAGTTCCTGATTACTAATTTGACCATTAATTCTACCACTTGTGGACTTGTTTTGTGGTTCATAATAATCTGGTAATACTGTTCCTATGTATGGTATTTAGTCTATATATTATTGCATAGTCATCAACAATTGGACTCATTAAGTATGAAAATCAAAAAACAGTTATCTACAATTGGTAGTGTGGCAATTTTGAGCTTATGTTTAGCGACTGGATTAATTCTTAATTCTCCTAACACCACATTAGCTATTCAGCAAAAAGATGTTTGTGGTAAAGTGCAACAAACCGGAGGCTATGCGGGTTTTGGATGAGAAACAACGCACTACTCAATCTTTATTTGTGGTAGTAAGTCACGCACATATTATTTTGGAACAGATAAAAGGGATGGTAGTCGTATTGCAGTGAAAGGTACTGAGATTAAACCAGGAGAAAAATATATATTCCGCAATGGTAAATACACTTATACTGTTACTAACAAAGTTTTAACTATCACTAAAAATGGAAAAGTTGTTCTTAAAGAAAAATTTCTCAATGGAGGTTTATATCCTAATGACTAGGGGATTAACTATTAATTAATTTGATACTTACTGGGTTTTAGGAAAAAACACCAATCAAATATCCTCAAATTTATAGCATTTCCTAGTCTAATAGACCTGTCCGAAAATTAAATATGCGTTTTCCAAAACCCTTGTAGAGACGTTATATAGAACGTCTCTACATTAATTACCGGAAATGTCTAATGAAATACAAAATTATTTGCGTTTATCTGCGTTTAATCGTTTCTTGTTGTACCTCACTTAAACGGAAATTAGTATAATAAAATTTACAAAAAATCTATCTCTGTTATATAATTCGAGTACATTTGTAAAATATTAAAATAGTTATGACTCAGATTACAATTGAAGAAGCTACTAAAAATTTATCTAATATTCTAGAGCAAGTAGCTAAAGGTGAGCAATTTGTTCTGATGAAAGAAGGTAAAGAAGTAGCTCGTCTTCTTCCTCCTCAGCAGGTAAGAAAAGCATTTCCTAGTTTAAACTCTTTTAGAAAATCTATAGTTTTAAAAGGGAGTACAATGAGTACCACAATATTAGAAGAAAGAGAGAACGAAAGATATTGATTTATTTAGATACTAGTGCCATTGTTCCTTATTATGTACCTGAAAAATTAAGTAGTGTTGTTGAACAATTATTACAAAAACAAGAAGATCAACCAATCATTAGTCAATTAGTTGAGGTAGAATTATTTTCTGCTTTATCTCGTAGGGTAAGAATGGGCGAAGTTTCCCAAAATGACGCTAAACGAATTAGGGAATTATTTGCAAATCATCTTAATGAAGGTTTATATCGTCTTGTTTTATTGGAAAATCAACATTACAGTTTAGCTAGAGATTGGATATCCAGGTTTGATCTCCCTTTAAGGACTTTGGATGCTTTACATTTAGCAGTGTGTAGCATTAATAATTTTTCTCTGGTAACAGCAGATGAGAAATTAGCTCAATCTGCTACCATTTTAGGTATAAATATTCTTTTGTTAACTTCCGATCTCAATTTTCAATAACAGGAGCTTAACCATTAGATAATATTCTGGTAGTTAAGTCACAAAAGCTATTTCTATGGCTTCAAGCTGCTGTTGATATAACCTGAAATGGGATATTCTCTAGCACAATTTTTGGTAACTGACCTGATCCCAGTACCTCTTTTGCATCCAGAATTTCTATACCAACTAAAACTTCACTAGCACCAATATTTAGTGCTATTTCTTCGCTTAAACGCAAAGTACGACATTCATGATATCCATCAACTAGGCGAATATAAAGTGAATCAGTTTCTTGGTCATAACTAATTTTCATAGTGTCATTTTCCTCAAAAATAAAATGTATATACAGTAATTACTACAATCTCTGTATCATTTTCGGCAATGATTGGCGAAACTCGTTTAATAGAATAGGAACGCCCTTGCCATTCTCCATTAAACTGAAAATCGTAACGATATTCAAGTCTACCTTGCTTGGCTGGCTTTTGATTGCCATTAAGAATTGCTTCAGTGACTTCTAATTCATTCGTACCACGCTCTAAACATTGCAATAAAGCGTGTTTAGTAAAACGAATTGGCTTCATAACGTTTGCTTGAATCTGCTCCTACCAACAACACATACTATATAAAAGAAAAACTTGATCAATCAAGAGATTCAAATTCTTAATCTTTAATTAACAATTCCCCTATTGACATAATCCAACTCTTGAATTATATTTACAACAGTGTGAGGAGCGAACCAGTAAGGACACCGAGACGAAACACGGCCAGTCGTCGGTGTCCTTTCTGATGTCTAGGCATTTAATACCACGAAATCCTCAAGTGAAAATTAAATTAAGATAGTAAAAATTTTTCCATAGCTATAGCTGCTCCATCTAACTCTACATCAGGAGCTACCCAATTAGCTAGTGCCTGCACTGGTTCTGGTGCATTACCCATAGCCACACCAATACCAACATATTTTAACATTTCCACATCATTAAAATTATCACCAATAGCCATCACATTGTGACTTTGCAAACCTAACATTTCTTCTGCTAGGTAACGCACTGCTGTACCTTTATTAGCAAGAGGATTAGTCGCTTCTAAAAATGTAGGTACGGAAGTGGTCATATATAATTCTGATGGTTTGTATTTTAATCTTAACTGTCCTAAAAGTTGTTGAATTAATTTAGCATCATTAGATAAAGCTAAAACTTTTGTAGGTTCATGAGTATTTTCATCATTTAATATTTGTCGTAAATCGCCAATAGGAATAGGTGTTACTTGACAACGCTCTCCATAACTTTTGGTATCTTCTGTCATTTCTCTGACAAAAAGTTGATCATTGATATAAAAATGGATAGAGAGGAGCGATAGGGAAGCGCTCCGTAGGAATCGCAAATGTTGCTGTTCAAAGTAATCTAGTAGTTGATGGGCAATTTCCCTAGAAACAGGTAAATGACGATGAATTTCCTGTGTATGAGGATCTTGAATCCACGCGCCCTGATAAGCTATTAATGGCATTGTAGAACCTATGTCTTGATGAAACCGCAAAGCTGAACTATACATTCTCCCTGTTGCTATAGCGACTTTAATTCCTTTGTTTTGTACTGCATCAATAGTTTTTCTGACCTTAGCACTAACAGTATTAGATTTTCCTGATATTGTTCCATCTATATCTAATACTAAAAGTTTAATATCATTAACGTTCATAGAAATATCCTGTGGTAAAAGTACATTTTTCATCAAAAATATAACTTACGTAAGTGTCGCACATAATTAGCACATTTATAATTGATTGTATAATTTATTGGAGCTAAAGCTCAACCACTGGTATATTTCTCGTTTTTTGGAGCTAAAGCTCAACTACGAACTATGATTGGTACAATAGATCAGTTTCCTATTGCGGTTAATAATTTGAGCAGTCTTTCTGAAATTACCACAAATCCTACATTCATCTTAATTGATGGACATTCTTTAGCTTTCCGTTCTTTCTTTGCTTTTGCTAAAGGTAGAGATGGCGGTTTGCGTACAAAAACGGGTATTCCTACTAGTATCTGTTTCGGTTTTCTGAAATGCTTGTTGGAACTAATAACTACGGAAAATCCTCAAGCGATCGCCATAGCATTTGATTTAGGTGAACCAACTTTTCGCCATGAAGCTGATGAAAATTATAAAGCAGGTCGGGCAGAGACACCGGAAGATTTTATTCCCGATTTAGCGAATTTACAGGAATTATTGCAAGTTTTAAATTTACCGATTATTACAGTACCAGGATATGAAGCAGATGACATTTTAGGGAGTTTAGCGCAACAAGCCTCGGCTGCGGGATATCAAGTAAAGATTTTTTCAGGAGATAGAGATTTATTACAGTTAATAGATGCAGAAAAGCGAATTTCTGTATTAAATTTTAGTCCCCATGCTTGGAAAAGTTCTAATTATAGTATTACTGAATTTAATAGCGAGAAAGTATTAGAAAAATTTGGCATTTTACCCACACAAGTAGTAGATTTTAAATCATTATGTGGTGATAAATCCGATAATATTCCAGGAGTTAAAGGCATAGGAGAAAAGACAGCTTTAGAACTATTAACAACTTATAAAAATTTAGATAATATTTATCAACAATTGGATAAAATTAAACCTGCGGTACAAAAAAAATTAATTGCAGGTAAGGAAGATGCTTATAAATCACGTTATTTAGCCACAATAGTGGTAGATGTACCTTTAGAAATTAATTTAGCAGATTGCGAATTAAAAGGATTTGATAATAATGCCATTATTCCTATTTTTGAGAAGTTAGAATTTAAGAAATTTATTGAACAAATTCAAGATATCCAAAGAAAATTTAATGGTGAAATTAATGATGAAGTTGTAGAAAATGTCATTACTGCAAAAATAGAAGATGTTGATAATAATGAAGATACCTGGTTTTGGAGTGCGGAAGAAACTCGCAACTTTAAAAAATCAGAAAGATTAAATTCACCAATTAACCCAAATATCATTAATACAGAAGAGAAATTAATTGAATTAGTTGCATTATTACAAACATTAACTAACCCCAAAAAACCCACAGCATGGGATACAGAAACAACAGACTTAGAACCCAGAAACGCGGAATTAGTAGGAATTGGTTGTTGTTGGGGAAAAAAACCGGAAGATGTGGCTTATATTCCTGTTGGGCATAAAATGGGAGGTAATTTAAGCAAAGATTTAGTATTAACAAAACTGCGACCAATTTTAGAGAGTGCGGAATATCCCAAAGTTTTACAAAATGCTAAGTTTGATAGATTAATTTTCAAATGTCAGGGAATTAATTTAAATGGAGTTGTGTTGGATACGATGTTAGCTAGTTATGTGATTAATCCTGATCATAGTCATAATTTAACAGATTTAGGGATGAGAGAATTAGGATTAACTGCTAAAAGTTATACAGATTTAGTTCCCAAAGGTAAAACCATTGCGGATATAGATATTATATCTGTTGCTGATTATTGTGGTATGGATGTTTATACAACTTATGGGTTAGTGGAAAAATTACAAAGTAAGTTACAAAAAACTCCAGAATTATATAAATTACTGTTAGAAGTTGAACAACCATTAGAAGCTGTTTTAGCAGAAATGGAATATACTGGAGTGCGAATAAATTCTGATTATTTAAAAGAACTTTCGCAACAGTTAGAAATAGATTTAGCTAAGTTAGAAGATACTGCAATTAGTTTAGCAGGAGAAAAATTTAATTTAGGTTCTCCTAAACAATTGAGTTATATTTTGTTTGATAAATTGGGTTTAAGTACCAAATATTCTCGAAAAATTCAAAGTGGTTTTTCTACCGATGCAGCAACTTTAGAAAAATTACAAGAAGTGGATAATACTGGGTTTGTCAATGCAATTATTGAATATCGTACTTTAGCCAAGTTAAAATCTACTTATGTGGATGCTCTACCAGCGTTAGTACATCCTGTAAGTCACAGATTACATACTGATTTTAATCAAACTGCAACTTCTACCGGAAGGTTATCTTCTTCCCATCCTAATTTGCAAAATATTCCCATTAAAACCGCTTTTAGTCGGCAAATTAGAAAGGCATTTTTACCTGAGTCTAATTGGTTAATGATAGCTGCTGATTATTCTCAGATTGAATTAAGGATTTTAGCACATTTGAGTCAAGAACCTGTGTTAATTTCTGCTTATCAACAAAATGAGGATATTCATAAAGTTACAGCTAGGTTAGTGTTTGAAAAGGAGGAAGTTACCGCAGAAGAAAGAAGATTTGCTAAGACGATTAATTTTGGGGTAATTTATGGTATGGGAGCGCAAAAATTCGCACGGGAAACTGGTATAGAACAGAAGGAAGCGAAGTTATTTATTGAGAGATTTAATCAAAGATATGCTAAGGTTTTTGAATATTTGGAGAAGGTGAAAAAACAAGCTATTTCTCAAGGTTATGTGGAAACAATTTTAGGAAGAAGACGTTATTTTGAGTTTACAAATAATAAGTTAAGGGAGTTAAAAGGTAGAGATATTGATGATATTGATTTGAGTAGTTTGAAAAATTTAGGTGTGTATGATGCGGGTTTATTACGTGCTGCTGCTAATGCACCAATTCAGGGTTCTAGTGCGGATATTATTAAGGTAGCAATGGTACAATTAGCGAAGGTTTTACAGCAATATCAAGCGCGGTTGTTGTTACAAGTACATGATGAATTGGTGTTGGAAGTTCCGAAAAATGAGTGTGAAGAATTGCAGGTACAAATTAAGTCTGTGATGGAAAATGCAGTAAGTTTAAGTGTTCCTTTAGTGGTGGATGTACGTGCGGGGGATAATTGGATGGAGACGAAGTAATATAAAACTTTTTAAAGACGGAATTAACTGCTAATTATCATGAAACTTGAAAAGAGGTTATAGCAGACTATTTTCAGCCATTCCTGGCATTTTCTATCTTGAGATACTGCATCTGCAAAAACCAAAAAACGCCATGCAGATACACTATTTCAAGTTTGGTTATTAGATAATCAAGTAGTTTGGATTTTAATTCATATTGAAGTACAAAGTCAATATGATAAAGACTTTCCTGAAAGAATGTTTATCTATAACTATCGAGCTTTTGACTTGTATCATACACTGTGCTAAACTAAATGTAATCAAAATATAATCAATATCAAGGTGTACAAAAAATGAATTTACTAAAATTACAGCCTAGAGTAGCTTTAAATAAAGCATTTCTGAAAATTAACCCCTTTAGAAATGACATTGAAAATTTTAAAACTCATCTACAAAATCTACTTAATAGAATAAATGAAGCAGAATCTGAGGAATTTCATAAAAATCTCATTTCTGATTTTTTAAAGCATACTTTTTATGGTGCCAATCATTTTATTAATACTAAGGGTAAAAATGATTTAGTTATTCATAATGGTAAAGATGCTAAAAGTAATGTAGGGGTAATTTTAGAATTTAAAAAGCCAAATAATAAAGGTGAAATGTTAAAGGAGGACAATCTCAATACTAAAGCATTTCAGGAATTAGTTTTGTATTTTCTGAGAGAACGTATCCTAGAGAAAAATTTAGAAATTAAATATTTAATTGCTACTAATATTTATGAATGGTTTATTTTTGACGCTCAGATGTTTGAAAAGTTATTTGTTGAAAATAAGTCTTTTCTTAAACAATTTAATGATTTTGAAGAAGGAAGATTAACTAGTAAAAAAACTGAATTTTTCTATAAAGAAATTGCCCAACCTGCTATTACTGAAATTACCGATAAAATTATATTTACCCATTTTGATATTAGAGACTATCAGGAATATTTACAACCTGGTAAACATCCAGATGAACATAAGTTAATTTCCCTGTTTAAACTATTTTCTCCAGAACATTTATTAAAATTACCTTTTACTAATGATAGTAATACTCTTGATAAGGGTTTTTACAGTGAATTATTACATATTATCGGTTTGGTAGAAACTAAGGAAGGTGGTAAAAAGTTAATTCAGCGCAAAAAAGAACATGATAGAAGTATTGGTTCATTAATAGAAAATGCTATTTCTCAAATTGATAGTTTAGATAAAATTTCTCGTTTAGAAAAACCAGAACAATTTGGAGAAACTTATCAAGAACAACTTTTTAATATAGGTTTACAATTAGCGATTACTTGGATGAATAGAATCTTATTTTTAAAATTATTGGAATCTCAATTAATTAGATATCATAAAAATGATTTGTCTTGGGGATTTTTGAATTTAGAAAAAGTTGCAAATTATGATGATCTCAATAGTCTATTTTTTAGTGTTTTAGCGCGTAAACCACAGGAAAGAAGTCAGAAATTACAAGAAAGATTTGCTTATGTTCCTTATTTGAATAGTTCTTTATTTGAACCTACAGAACTTGAACAAGAAACTATTGTGATTAGTAACTTAGAAAATGAGAAATTACCGATTTTTACAGGTACGATTTTAAAAGATAACAATGGTAAAAAACTTACTGGAGAAATTAATACTTTAGAATATCTGTTTGCTTTTCTCAATGCTTACAATTTTGGTAGTGACGCTGGGGAAGAAATTCAGGAAGAAAATAAAAGGTTAATTAATGCTGCTGTATTAGGTTTAATCTTTGAGAAAATTAATGGTTATAAAGATGGTTCTTTCTTTACTCCTGGTTTTATTACTATGTATAT